>NZ_RFFG01000003.1 GCF_003696215.1 Actinomadura harenae
GACGCCGCGCCCGCCGCCCCGCCCGCGGAGCCCGCCGCGCCGCGCCGCCGCCTGTTCGGGGGCTGGCGGCTCAAACTCGGCGTCGGCCTGCTCGCCGCCGGGACGGCCGCGGCCGCCGTCATCGTCATGACCGGCCAGGACGGACCGTCCGGCAAGGCGACCCCGCCTCTCGCGCAGGGCGGGCACGGCTTCACCGAGGTCGCGGCGAAGGCCGAGCTGGCGCCGACGGGGAGGTACTGGTTCTCCGACGACGTCAGTGGCCAGGCGTACGTCATGCGGCCGAAGACCGGCGCCTACGCGATCTTCGGGGCGCAGACCGAGTCCCACATCACCACCGACACGGGCGCGAAGGCGACCACGACCTACATGGAGCGCGACCTGCCCGCCCGCCCGGCGACGAAGGAGGACGAGGCCGCCTGGAGGCGCGCGGGGTCGCCCTCGTCCCTCCGAGTCTGGTCGAACGACCACTACTGGACCTACACGACGCAGGCGAAGCCCTGGAGCGGAGGGGAGACCGACTCCATGAAGGGCGGGAAGTTCTACGGCCCCAGCGGGACGCTGCTGTCGAAGGAGGAGTTCGCCACCCTGCCGACCGACCCGTCCGCCCTCGCGAACGCGTTCTTCTCCAACAAGGGGTGGGGCGGGCATCCGCTGGCCCCGGCCCTCAAGAAGAAGTTCGACCTGAAGCCCCCCGGGAAGATGACCCCGCGCCAGAAGCTCTTCGAGGCGGGAGGGGCCATCAGGAACATGCCGCTGCCGCCCAAGGTGCGCGCGGGACTGATGCGCGCCCTCGCCGCCCAGCCGGGGATCCAGACGGTGAAGGACGCCGTGGACCCGCTCGGCCGCCGGGGCATCGCCCTCGCGGCCGCGCCGGAGAGCGTCACCTGGACGGCGGAGTACGGCGCGCCGAAGGCCGAGCAGGGCACCTTCGTGGGGCGGGACGAGCTGGTCTTCGACCCGAAGACGGGTGAGCTGCTCTCCGAGCAGACCGTCCTGACGACCCCCGGCGGCGCCTACGCCCAGCTGAAGCCGGGCACGGTGCTGAACTACTGGATCCTCCGCCAGTCCGGCTGGACGGACACCAAGCCGCAGCCCCCGGCCGACCTGCCCTTCTGATCTACGCCCCTCGCGTCCCGGCGGCCTGACAGCCGTCGCCACAGGATCCGCGCCCCGCTTCCGGGGCGCGGATCTTTTTCGTTCCGGCGCCGAACCCGATCGTCCCTCCGGCGAAGAAGAAGTGACGCCGACCGGAAGGACCTCCATGCCATGACCGCCTCACCCGTCGTGGACGACGACGCGGAACTCGTCGCGGCCTCCCGTTCCGATCCCGATCGGTTCGCCCTTCTCTATGACCGGCACTTCACCGCCGTCTACCGGTACCTGACGGCGCGGCTCGGGACGCAGACCGCCGACGACCTGGCGGCCGAGACGTTCCTGATCGCCTTCCGCGGCCGCGACCGGTACGACCCGGAGCGCGGGATCCCGCGCGCCTGGCTGTTCGGCATCGCCACCCGGCTCGTCGCGCGGCACCACCGCGCCGAGGAGCGCCGCCACCGCGCCCTCACCCTGCTCACCGCCGAACCGGGCGCCGAGACCGTCGCGGCGGGCCGCGCACGGCTGCTGGCGGAGGCGCGCAGGCCGTCGCGGCGACGTTTCCGCGTACCGCGTCCGGCGCTGGTCACCGGGTTCGGGACGGCGCTGGCCGGCGCGTCCGCCGCCGTGGCGCTGATGATGGCGTCCGGGACGGCGACGCCCCGCGCGCCCGGCGCGACCGGGTCGTCCGAGGCCCCGAAGGACGCGTTCGTGCAGGTCGCGGCCAAGGCCGAGCTGCAACCCGGCGGACGGTTCTGGCACAGCGACCAGATCAGCGGCCAGGCGTACGCGCAGCGGCCCGCGACCGGCCCGTACACGATCTTCGGCGCGCAGTACGAGTCCTTCCAGTACACCAGCGTGGACAAGAAGGGCGGTTCGGACGTGATAGGCCGCGAGGTCTCCGCGCGTCCGGCGTCGCCGGAGGACGAGGCGGCATGGAGGCGCGCCGGTTCGCCGTCGTCCTTCCGGGTGTGGTCGAACGACCACTACGCCGTCTACAAGGCCGGGACGACGCCGTGGACGGCCGACAAGAAGCGCAAGGGCGGTTCGTTCTTCCTGCCGGGCAAGGGCGTGGAGCCGACGCCCGACCAGGTCGCGAACCTGCCGACCGATCCTGCGGCCCTGGCCAGGTTCCTGTTCCCGGTGCGCGACGACGGGATCAAGAACCTGACGTATGAGGAGATCATGGAGCTGCGGAGGCAGGAGGCCGCGGGGAAGAACGTGGACTGGGGCCACATCCCGCCCCGGCAGATGAAGCCGGAGGAGCGGATGGACCAGGTGGCCGAGGTCCTGCTCAACCTGCCCGTCTCGCCGAAGCAGCGGTCGGCGCTCATGCGGACCCTCGCGGCGCAGCCCGGCGTCCACGTTCTCAAGGAGGCCACCGACACGCTCGGCCGCCGCGGCATCGCGCTCGTCACCGACCCCTGGCAGGTCACCCGTACCGGCGAGAGCGGGGCGCCGAAGGCGGAGCGGGGGAGCTACACCGTCCAGGACGAGCTGATCTTCGATCCGGCGACCGGCGCGCTGCTGTCCAGCCAGCGCGTGCTGGTGCGGCCGGGCGGTCCGTACGCGTCCCGGAAGCCGGGGGCGGTGGACGGCTACCGGGCTGTCCGGTCGTCGGGCTGGACCGACACCAGGCCCGAGCCCCCGGTCGAGTCGCTCTTCTGATCCGGCGACGGCTCCGCCGCCCCGCACCCCGCGTCCTGGAAGGGCGCGGGGTGCGGCGTTTTCGCGCGCGCACGAGAAATTCTGAGATCACGCCGAAGGGTTCCTCACGGCGGACCGGAGTACTTGTGACACCGACCGGAAGGATCCCTCGCCATGTCAGCTCCACCGATAGTGGACGACGCGGAACTCGTCGCGGCGTCCCGCGACGACCCGGAGCGGTTCACCAGCGTCTACGACCGGCACTTCGCGGCGATCCGCCGCTACGTCGCCGCCCGGCTCGGCCCCGAGCCGGCCGACGACGTCGCCGCCGAGACGTTCCTGACCGCGTTCCGCCGCCGCGCCGACTACGACCCGGTGCGCGGCGAGGTGCGCGCCTGGCTGTTCGGCATCGCGACCCGGCTCGTCGGGGAGCACCGCCGGGTCGAGGAGCGCCGGTACCGGACGCTCGCGCGGGTCGCTCCGGGCCGTCCCGAGGAGGGGCCGGAGGAGCGGGTCGCCGACGCGGTCGACGCCCAGCTCGCCCAGCCCCGGCTGGCCGCCGCGCTGCGCACGCTGTCCAGGAAGGAGCGGGACGCCCTGCTCCTCGCCGCCTTCACCGATCTGACCCGGGACGACATCGCCGTCGCACTCGGCATCCCGGTCGGGACGGTCGGCTCCCGCCTCAACCGGGCGCGCGGACGACTCCGCGCCGCCCTCTCCACCACGAAGGGAAAGTGATCATGGACGAACTCGGAATGATCGTGGCCATGCTGGACGAGGAACCGTCCGCGCACGGCGAGCAGGACGGCCGGAGGAGGCTGACCTTCGCGACGACCGGGTCTCCGGCGCCCCGGCTGCGCGCGTCGACCCGGCCCCGCTTCGCGCTGTTCGGCGGCTTCGGCCTGGCCGGAGCGGCGGCGGCGGTCACCGCAGGCGCGGTGCTGCTGTCGTCCGGGACGACGCCCCGCGCGCCCGACCACGACGACGCGTCGTCCGCCAGCCGGCTCATGCTGGCCGCCGCCCACAGTGCGGAGCGCGAGTCGGTCCAGCCGCACGGCCGCTACTGGGAGATCCAGACGCAGGTCGGCGGGCGCATGGTGGAGGACGGCAAGTCGTACAACTTCGTCCAGCGCAAGGGGAAGTACGACGCGGGGCCGGGCAAGGACGCCTGGGGTACCCAGAAGATGGTCTCCAAGAAGTACTTCGGGCCCACCAGCGATCAGGGTTCGCGCACGGCGATGATGAACTCCTTCACCTGGACGAAGGAGTCCTGGACCCCCGGCGAGATGTACGAGATCCTCCCCGGGTCGAGGTACCCGGGGGACGTCCGGAAGATCCCTGGCACCCCTGCGGGGGCGAAGACCTATCTGGACGGGGTGCTGAAGAAGTCGGGGTTCCCCACCGAACCGGGACAGTGGGCGTTCACGAACGCTCCGGCCGTTCTCGCCGCACCGGTCGGCCCGCAGGTGCGCGCCGCGGTCTACCGGCTCCTCGCGACCGCGCCGGGGCTCCGGCTGGTGGGCAAGGTCAAGGACCCGCTCGGCCGGAGCGGAACCGCGTTCTCCTTGCGGGGCAAGGGCGGCGGCATGGTCTACGACTACCAGCTCATCATCGACACCAAGGCGGGCCGGGTGCTGGCCGACCGGACGGTGCTGGTCAAGACCGGCCCGGCGTGGGCCGACAAGAAGGCCGGCGACGTCATCAACTACTCCGCCGTCCTCTCCTACGGCTGGACGGACAAGGTGCCCGCCTACCCGCCGCTGCCCAACGACGCCCCGTCGCCGAAGAAGTAGCCCGGAGTGGTGCCGTGCTCGGTCAGGGGCATGCCTAGTGCCACCCGGTGGGAGAGCCAGCGGCTCGGCCGGTAGCGCGGGTCGCCCGTCCCGGCGAACATGGCGCCGAGCGCGCTGAGCACCCGCTCGGGTCCCCTGTGGTTGCCCCACTCCAGGGGCCCGAGCGGGTAGCCGAGGCCGAGCCGGACGGCGGTGTCGATGTCGCCCGGGGACGCCAGCCCGCGCTGCGCGATCTCGCACGACACGTTCACGATCGACGCGAGAAGCCGTTCGGACACCGGCACGGGGGCGTCGGTGACCACGGTCACCGGAAGGCCGGTGGCGGCGAGGCCCGCGAGCGCCGCCTCGCCGACCGCCGGGTCCAGGCCCGGGTGGACGGTCAGGACGAGGCGGCGCTCGAACCCGCCGACCGGGTCCACGGCTACGGTGCGACGCGGGTCGAGGCTGTTCTCGTGCGGGAAGATCACGCCGTCGGTGTCCAGCACGATCGCCGCCTCGGACGGCATCGGGCCGCGCTCCACCGGAACCCCGGCCTTGGCCAGCACGCCGGCGAGCCGGTCGGCGTCGGGGGCCGGGCCGGTGATCCAGAACGGCGGCAGGGAGTCCCCGGCGCCCGCCGGGGCCGGGGCTTCGGCGGGTTCCCGCTTCACGCCGTCCACGTACTCGTACCAGCCGGCGCCGGTCTTCCGTCCGAACAGGCCCGCGTCGTACCGCGCGCGCGTGAGGTGCGACGGCCGGAGCCGCTCGTCGTAGTGGAACCCCTCCCAGATCGTCTCGAGGACGGGGTGGGAGACGTCCAGCCCGGTGAGGTCCATCAGCTCGAACGGGCCCATCTTCAGGCCGAGGACGTCGCGCGCGATCCGGTCGACGTCCACCGGGCGGGCCGTCCCCTCGGCGACGATCTGCAGCGCCTCGGTCGACAGCCCGCGTCCCGCGTGGTTGACGAGGAACCCCGGGGTGTCGGGCGCCCGGACGGGCGTGTGCCCGAGACGCCGGACGAGGCCGGTCAGCGCGTCCGGGATCCAGTCGGCCGTGCGCGCGCCGGGGATCACCTCGGCGAGCCTCATCAGCGGCACCGGGTTGAAGAAGTGCAGTCCGGCCAGCCGGGACGGATCGGACAAGCCCGCCGCGATCCGCGTGACCGACAGCGAACTCGTGTTGGTCGCGAGGACGGTCGTCTCCGGGCACGCCTTCTCCAGGCCCTGGAAGAGCCGCTGCTTGGCCGGCAGGTCCTCCCGGACGGCCTCGATCACCAGGTCGAGCCGTTCGGCGGGCGCGAGCGGATCGTCCAGCGGGACGAGCCGGGCCTTGGCCGCCGTCGCGTCGTCCGCGGCCATCCGGCCCTTGGCGACGAGCTTGTCGAACATCGCGCCCACCTGCGCGACGGCCGCGTCCACGGCCTCGGGTCGCGCGTCGGCCAGCTGGACGGTCAGCCCCGCCGCTGCCGCGACCTGCGCGATCCCGCGTCCCATGATCCCGGTGCCGACCACCCGGACCGTCGTCGCCCGTTCCGCCCAGTGCTCCACCCGTGGCCTCCTCGGTTCGTTCCCAGAACGAAACTCTCGTCTCCGTCAGGCGGAACGCTTCCGTTGATCCCACCCGTGTCCGGCATACCCTGCCAAGAGTCAGCCCCGTCTGTCTCGTCCGCCCGAGGAGCCGTCCATGCGCGAAGTCGTGATCTGCGAACCCCTGCGGACCCCGATCGGCCGCTTCGGCGGGGCCCTCCGGGCGGTCGCCCCCGTCGACCTCGCGACCACGGTGATCCGCGCGCTGCTCGACCGCACCGGCCTCCCCGGCGACGCCGTCGACGAGGTGATCCTCGGCTGGTGCAACCCGAACGCCGACGCCCCCGCCATCGGACGCGTCGCCGCGCTCGACGCGGGCCTGCCGGTCACGACCGGCGGCGGCCAGGTCGACCGCCGCTGCGGCTCGGGGCTCCAGGCCGTCCTGGACGCCGCGATGCAGATCCAGACCGGCGTCGCCGACCTGGTCATCGCGGGCGGGACGGAGTCGATGAGCAACGCGCCGTTCTACACGACGTCCGCGCGGTGGGGCGTGCGCACGCCGTCCCTCGAACTCCACGACGCCCTCGCCCGAGGCCGGACGACCGCGGGCGGGGCGAACCACCCGGTTCCGGGCGGGATGCTCGAGACGGCCGAGAACCTCCGCCGCGAGTACAAGATCGGCCGCGAGGAGCAGGACGAGCTGGCCGTTCGGTCCCACCGGCGCGCCGTCGCCGCCCAGCGCGAGGGCTGGTTCGCCGACGAGATCGTCCCCGTGGTGATCACATCCCGCACGGGCGACACCGTCGTAGACACCGACGAGCATCCCCGTCCCGACACGACCGTGGAGGGCCTCGCGAGGCTCCGGCCCGTCCTCGGCAAGTCCGACCCGGACGCGACCGTCACCGCCGGTAACGCCTCCGGCCAGAACGACGCGGCCGCCGCGTGCGTCGTCACGACCCCGGAACGCGCCGCGGAGTTGGGGCTGCGTCCGCTCGTCCGGCTCGTCTCGTGGGCGCGCGCGGGCGTGCCGCCGCGGACGATGGGCATCGGGCCCGTCCCGGCGACCGCCAAGGCCCTGGAACGCGCGAACCTCACCCTCGCCGACCTCGACCTCATCGAGCTGAACGAGGCGTTCGCCGCCCAGGTCCTGGCGGTCACCCGCGAATGGGGCTTCACGGACGCCGACTGGGAGCGCACCAACGTCAACGGCTCCGGGATCTCCCTCGGCCACCCCGTCGGCGCGACCGGCGCCCGCATCCTCGCGACGCTCGCGCGCGAGATGCACCGCCGCGAGGCCCGCTACGCCCTCGAGACCATGTGCATCGGCGGCGGCCAGGGCCTGGCCGCCATCTTCGAACGCACTCCCTGAGACTTCTTGGCCTTCATAGGCGGGCTAGGGAATCCAGGCGGGATTGCGGCCGCTGCGCGCGACCAGGCGGTCGAGGGCCGGGGCGTCGTCCGGCACGGGGACGGGCGGGCCGAACGCTCCGCCCGGCGGGCGCGGGCCGTCCTCTGAGGGGGCGGGCTGTCCGGCGAGCAGCGCGAGGCAGATCTCGGCCTCGTCCGCCGGGACGTCGTAGGGCTGCCCGGTCGCGCGGGCGAGGTCCCAGCCGTGCAGGATCAGCTCGTCCAGGGCGACCCGGGCCAGGACGGCACTGGGCAGCGGCACGCCGCCCGCCTCGCTCATGCCGTCCCACGCGGACGGCTCGCGCCACGCCACGACCAGGTCCTTGAGCTGCTCGGGGACGCGGGTGCGCCAGTCGGCGGCCAGGTGCTCCGCGGACGGCGCCGGGGGCCGGGACGCCCCGGGCCCGACCTGCTTGCGGGCGACGCGGGCGAAGGCGGCGGTGAGGCCGTCCATGTGGTCGAGCAGGGTGGCGACGGAGAAGCCCTCGCAGGGCGTCACGGCGTCCATCCCGTCGTCCGGGATCGCGGCCAGCACACCGGTGAGCCGGTGCGCCGCGGGTTCGAAGTCGAACTCGACGGCCATCTGATGCTCCTCTTCTACGGGTGTCTCGCAGAGGTGGACCGGGGCCGCCGTCCGGACTCATCGGCGGGCAGATCTTATAAAATATATTCCCGCCGACCGGTGACGTTCCGTGTCCGGCCGGGACGGCTGTCTCGCGTAAGCTACTGCCGAGTAGTATTCGGGACCCGGATGAAGTGCGGTATGTCGCGAGCCCTTACGCTGACAGCCAACGGCCCGTACCCAGGAGGACGGAACAAGTGCTCTACGCCACGACGTTGATAATCGGCCTCGTCGGCACGGCGGTCGCCTTGGCGCTCGCCGGCCGCCGGGTGCTGTTCCTGTGGAACTGGTTCAAGAGCGGCCAGCCCGACCCCGACCGCGTCCTGACGGTGAGGCGGGACAAGAAGGGTGACGTCGAGGGCCAGGTCGTCGAGGTCATGGGGCAGCGCAAGCTGCTCAAGTGGACCGTGGCGGGCGCGGCGCACGCCGCCGTCATGTGGGCCTTCATCCTGTTGATCACGGTCTACCTCGAGGCCGCCGTCGCGCTGCTGTTCGGGCTGGACAAGCACATCCCCGGCCTCCAGACCTGGGGCCCGATCGGCTTCGTCCAGGACACCATCGCGCTCGCCTGCGCGATCGGCCTGGGCGTCTTCGCGATCATCCGCGTGAAGAACTCGCCGGCCAAGCTGGACCGCAGGTCCCGGTTCAAGGGCTCGCACACCGGCGGCGCGTGGGTGATCCTCCTGATGATCTTCAACGTCATCTGGACGATGTTCTTCTTCCGGGGCGTCGAGTGGGCCAACGGCAACCTCTCCTACGGCAAGGGCGCCTACTTCTCCTACGCGGTCGGCCAGCTGTTCAAGGGCATGTCCCACAGCACCCTGGACGTCCTCGAGGCCGTCGGCCTGCTGCTGCACATCGGCGTCGCGCTGGTCTTCCTGGTCATCGTCGTGAACAGCAAGCACCTGCACATCTTCATCGCGCCGCTGAACGTCATGTTCAAGCGCCGCCCGGACGGCCTCGGCGCGGTCCAGCCGATGATGAGCAAGGGCAAGCCCCTCGACTTCGAGGAGGCCGACCCGGACGAGGACACCTTCGGCCGCGGCAAGATCGAGGACTTCACCTGGAAGGGCTACCTCGACATGGCGACCTGCACCGAGTGCGGTCGTTGCCAGTCGCAGTGCCCGGCCTGGAACACCGGCAAGCCGCTGTCGCCGAAGATGGTCATCCTCGAGCTGCGCGACCACGCCATGGCCAAGGCCCCGTACATGCTCGCCTCCGAGGAGGAGCGCGAGAAGTTCACCGACGAGCAGAAGCTCGCCATGCAGGTCGACCGCGAGCTGGTCGCCGAGGACGGCGTGATCCACCCGGACGTCCTGTGGTCCTGCACCAACTGCGGCGCCTGCGTCGAGCAGTGCCCGGTGGACATCGAGCACATCGACCACATCCTGGACATGCGCCGCTTCCAGGTCATGATCGAGTCCTCGTTCCCGAGCGAGGCGGGCGTCATGCTCAAGAACCTCGAGAACAAGGGCAACCCGTGGGGCATGTCCGAGATGAAGCGCCTCGAGTGGATCGAGGAGCTCGACTTCGAGGTCCCCGTGGTCGAGGACACGATGCCCGAGGACACCGAGTACCTCTTCTGGGTCGGCTGCGCCGGCGCCCTGGAGGACCGGGCCAAGAAGACCACCAAGGCCGTCGCGGAGCTGCTGCACATCGCGGACGTCAAGTTCGCCGTCCTCGGCCCGGCGGAGGCCTGCACCGGTGACCCGGCGCGCCGCCTGGGCATGGAGTTCGTCTTCCAGATGCTCGGCCAGCAGAACGTCGAGACGCTGAACGAGGCGGGCGTCAAGAAGATCGTCGCGACCTGCCCGCACTGCTTCAACACCCTCGCCAACGAGTACCCGCAGATCGGCGGGAACTACGAGGTCGTCCACCACACCCAGCTGCTCGCGCACCTGGTCGAGGAGGGCAGGCTCACCCCGGTCACGCCGATCGAGGAGAAGATCACCTACCACGACCCCTGCTTCCTGGGCCGGCACAACAAGGTCTACAAGCAGCCGCGCGACATCATGGCGACCGTCCCCGGCGTCCAGACGCAGGAGATGCACCGGCACAAGGACCGCGGCTTCTGCTGCGGCGCCGGCGGCGCCCGGATGTGGATGGAGGAGCGCATCGGCAAGCGCATCAACACCGAGCGCGTGGACGAGGCCCTCACGACCGACCCGGACACCGTCTCCACCGCCTGCCCGTTCTGCCTCGTGATGCTCGGCGACGCCATCAACGAGAAGAAGAACGCGGGCGAGGCCAAGGAGTCGCTGGAGGTCGTGGACGTCTCCCAGCTGCTCATCCGCTCCGTCAAGGGCGAGCCCGTCGCCGCCTCGGCCGAGTGACGCCCCTGCCGGCGTGACGGCCTGAGCAACAGCGTGACGGCCTGAGCACGACCTGACGGCCCCGATCCGGACCCTTTCCGGATCGGGGCCGTTCGTGTTCCGGACGGCCGTCACCCGACTGTTGTGAAAAGTTCTTCGCGTTCGGGGGCCGCGCCGTACTGTGGGACGCATCGCCCGTATCGGCCCGTCCGCGCCTCGGGCCGATACGGGCGCCGACGGCCTCGGAAGCGGGGCACACGCGGCGTTCGAGGGGCGTTCGAGGGGCGATCGCGAGGTGCTCGTGAGGCGCTCGCGCGGGGTCAAGAGATCCCTGGGGAGATCATGGGGGCCTGGGGACGCGGTTCCCGCCCGCGCCGTCCCCCCGCCCTGGTAGGACCGGACGCATGGCGATCGTGATGGCGCTGGTGTCCCTGCTGATGACCCTGCTCGGCGGGGTCGTCGCCATGCGCGTCCGCGACCGCCGCCACCTCGTCCTCGGCCTCGCGGGCGGGCTCATCCTCGGCGTCGCGGCGTTCGACCTCGTCCCCGAGTCGCTCCAGCTGACGCACCTGCGCGTCCTGCGGGTGGACGCGCCGATGGTCGGGTTCGCGGTCGGGTTCCTCGTCCTGCACGTGGTCGAGCAGCTCTCCGCGATCCACCAGGCCCACGAGGGCGAGTACGCGCCGCACCGGCACCCCCACGGCCACGGGCACCCGGGGAAGGGCGGCCACATCGGGATCCTCGCCGCGTGCGCCCTGGTCGGCCACAGCCTGGTGGACGGCCTGAGCATCGGCCTCGGCTACCAGTCGGGCGGCGACGTCGGCCTGTTCGTGGCCCTCGCCGTCATCGCGCACGACTTCGCGGACGGCTTCAACACCTTCACCGCCGCGTCCCTGAACCGCGCGGACCGGCGTCCGGCGATCATCCTGCTCGGCCTGGACGCGGTCGCCCCGGTCGCGGGGGCGGCCCTGACGCTGCTGGTGACCGTCCCGAAGTCGGTCCTCGGCATCTACCTGGGGTTCTTCGCCGGGATCCTGCTGTACCTGGCGGCGGGGGAGATCCTCCCCGAGGCGCACAGCCGCCACCCGCGCGTCCTCACGCTGTGCGCGACGGGCGTGGGCCTGCTCGCCGTCATGGGCATCATGTCCCTCGGCGAGTAGCCCCCGCTCCGGGAGCCGAAAAGCGTCCGCGCCGGGGCCGGAATGCGTCCGCGCCGGGGCCGGAGAATGCGGAACGGGGCCGTCCCGGGTGGGAGACGGCCCCGCTCGTCGCGGAGGTGCCGCGGATCAGGACGTGATCTTGGACATGAAGTCGGGGTTGGCCTTGAGCCACTCCTCGACGCCCTGCTGCTCACGGCCCTTGTACTTGTTCATGACGTCGTCCTCCAGCGGGAACAGCTGCTGGTCGGTCATCTTGAACTTCTTCAGCCAGCCAGCGACCTCCGGGAAGTCGGTGCTGAAGCCCTTGCGGGCCAGCATGTACGACTTCTCGGCGGTGCCGAAGGCGCCCTTCGGGTCGGCCAGCGGCTTGATCGGGAACTTGGCGTAGGCCCAGTGCGGCTTCCACAGCGTGACCACGATCGGCGTGTTCGAGTTCGACGCGCGGGTCAGCTCGGCCAGCATCGCCGGGGTGCTGCTCTGCACGAGCGTGAACTTGCCGTCCAGCCCGTACTGCGGCATCACCTTGGTCCGGACGATCTTCATCTCGCCCGCGCTGGGCTCGATGCCGACGATCCGGTTCTTGTACCGCGCCGGGTCCTTCGCCAGGTCCTCCACCGAGTTCGCCGGGTCGTCCTTCAGGACGGCCAGCTGCATCGACGCGTTGTCGTACCAGGGCCCGAGGTTCTCGAGCTTGTCCTTGTACCTGTTGTAGTAGTCCGCGTGCGTCGCGGGCAGCCACGAGTCGAGGAACAGGTCGACGTTCCCGTTGGCCATGCCGGCGTACAGCGGACCGGCGTCCACCTGCTCCAGCTTGACCTTGTAGCCCTTGTCCTCGAGCGTCCGCTTCCACAGGTGGCTGATCGCCACATCCTCGTCCCACGGGATGTAGCCGATCGTGATCGTCTTGCCCTTGCCGCCACCGGAGCCCGTGCCGCCCGTCCCGGCGATGCCGAGCCCGGCCGCGAGCAGCACGACCACCAGCAGCCCGGACAGCGCGAACGCCGGACGCGGACGGTAGTGCAGGACCATGTCCCAGCCGCGGGTGTGGATCCCGGCCGCCTTGCGCCGGGTCACCGGGTTCAGCCGCTCGCCGAGCGCGCCGGTCAGCCGGTCCAGGGTGATCGCCAGGACGACGACCGCGAGACCGGCGTTCACGCCGCCCGCGATGTCCAGCTGGGTGATCGCGCCGAACACCTCGGTGCCGAGGCCCTGCGCGCCGACCATGCCGGAGATGACCACCATGGACAGCGACAGCATGATCACCTGGTTCACGCCGGCCATGATCGTGCCGAGGGCGAGCGGAAGCTGCACGCGCAGCAGCGTCCGTGCCGGCGGCGTGCCGAACGCGTCGGCCGCCTCGACCATCTCCTTGTCCACCTGGCTGATGCCCAGCTGGGTCAGCCGGACGCCCGGCGGCAGCGAGAAGATCATCGTCGCGATGATGCCCGGCACCTGCCCGATGCCGAAGAAGAACACCGCGGGCAGCAGGTACACGAACGCGGGCATCGTCTGCATGAAGTCCAGCACCGGCCGGACGAACGCCGCGAACCGCGAAGAGCGCGCGGCCAGGATGCCGACCGGGATGCCGACGACCAGCGCCGCGAGCGACGCCACCAGCACCTGCGCGAGCGTGGACATCGCCGCGTCCCACTCGCCCAGGTTGTCGATCAGCATCATGCCGAGGAAGACCAGGACGGCGGCCAGCGGACCCCGCAGCCACAACCCGATCATCGCCACGACCAGCGCGAACGCGACCGCGGGCGGGGCCTGGAGGGCGGCCTCCAGATGGCTGACGAACCCGCCGATCACCACGTTGATCGCGTGGAAGACGGGTTCGCCGTGCTTGGTCAGCCAGTTGACGGCATCGTCGGCCCATTCGCCGACGGGGATCTTATGCACGGGCCATCGCCTCCGCCTCGTCCTCGACGATGCGGTTCTCGCCGGTGTTGTTCGCCTGGCCCAGCGCCGCCAGCAGCGTCACGCGCGGGATCACGCCGAGCAGCCGCCCGGCGCCGTCGCACACGGGCAGCGGCAGGGCGCTCTCGGCGGACGCGCTGAACAGCTCGGCGACCGGCGTGTCCGGCGTCACCGGCTCCAGCCCGGCCTCGATCACCTCGTCCAGCGTGGTCGCGCCGTCCCGGACGGCCTGGGCCGCCCGCTCGGCGTACACCGCGCCCATCAGCTTGCGGTCGCGTCCCACGACGAACGCGCCGGCCACCTGGGCCTCGCGCATCGCCCGGACGGCCGCGCGCGGCCCCGCGGCGGGGTTCACCACGGCGACCGGCTTCTCCATGACGGAGCTCGCCGTCAGGACCCGGGAACGGTCCACATCCGCGACGAACTGCGCGACATAGTCGTTCGCCGGGTCCATCAGAATCTCCTCGGCGGTGCCGATCTGCATGATCCGGCCACCCCGCATCATCGCGATGCGATCGCCGAGGCGCATGGCCTCGTTGAGGTCGTGCGTGATGAACACAATCGTCTTGCCGAGCTCGTTCTGGAGCTCCAGAAGGAGTTCCTGCATCTCCCGCCGAATCAGCGGGTCGAGGGCGCTGAACGCCTCGTCCATCAGCAGGATGCCGGTGTCGGACGTGAGCGCCCGAGCGATACCGACACGCTGCTGCATACCACCGGACAACTCGTGCGGGAACTTGTCCTCCCACCCGCCCAGTCCGACGGTCTTCAGGAACTTCCCAGCCTTCTCGTGGCGTTCCTTCTTCGATACGCCCTGCACTTCCAGGGCGTACGCCGCGTTCTCCAGAACGGTGCGATGGGGGAAGAGTGCGAAGTGCTGGAACACCATGCTGACCTTCCTCTGCCGCACCTCGCGCAGCTCCTTGGCGGAGAGCTGCGTGAGGTCGGTGCCGTCGATCAGCACCTGCCCCGAGGTGGGCTCCAGCAGGCCGTTCAGCATCCTGATCAGCGTGGACTTGCCCGATCCGGACAGGCCCATCACCACGAAGATCTCGCCCTCGCGGACGTCGAAGTCGACCTCGACGACCGCGGGCGTGACGCCCAGCTCGCGTACCTCATCCACCGAGGCGCCGGCCTTCAGCCGGCGCATGGCCTCTCCGGCCTTGCGGCCGAACACTTTGTAGACGTTTACCGCGCGGAGTGTGGACACGTTCTCCTCTCTCGTTCCCACGGGCGCCGGTTGGGGCCGGATGCCAAGGCCCGCGTTCAGGGCACCGCGCTGGGTACATACCCGGTGCGGAACCCTGAGCGCGGGCAAGGGAACTCGTCTCGAGTTGTGCTTGTCCGTGCTTTGCGCTTTTGCGGGGCTCTCCCGGCACGGCGCCGCCAATCAGGATGTCCGATACGGCTGTCAACCAATCGGCGGAGCTGTGCGTCGAGCGAATTTACCCGTATATCGAGAAAGTTTCATCTTCAAGTGACCTCGGTCACATTGAGGTTTAGAACGCAAAAAGGCCGCCTACGCGTGCGCGCGTAGACGGCCTTCCGGAGTGCTTTGGTCAGATCTCCGTGATGTGGAAGTTCACGTAGGACCGCGACGGCGTCGGCCCCCGCTGGTCCTGGTACCGCGACCCGTGGTGGTCCGACCCGTACGGGTGCTCGACGGGCGAACTCGTCCGGAACAGGCACATCTGCCCGATCTTCATCCCGGGCCACAGCTTGATCGGCAACGTCGCCACGTTCGACAGCTCCAGCGTCACGTGCCCGGTGAACCCGGGGTCGATCCACCCCGCCGTCGAGTGCGTCAGCAGCCCGAGCCGTCCGAGCGACGACTTCCCCTCCAGGCGCGCGGCCAGATCGTCCGGCAGCCCGAACACCTCGTACGTCGAGGCCAGCACGAACTCGCCCGGGTGCAGGATGAACGCCTCGTCCGGCGCCACCTCGACGAGCCGCGTCAGGCCGGGCTGCTCCTCCGCCGGGTCGATGTGCGGGTACCGGTGGTTCTCGAACACCCGGAAGTACCGGTCCAGACGCACGTCCACACTGGACGGCTGGACCATCTCGGACTGGAACGGCTCGATCCGAACCCGTCCGGACTCGATCTCTGACCTGATATCGCCATCGGAAAGCAGCACGTCAGAAAGGTACCGCCTCCCCGCCCCACCCCGCCGCGCGAGCAACCGACATGCACGCACCCCCACCCGTCCGGTAGCATGTCCCCGTTCGCCCGCACCACAAGGCGAACCACGCGGGTGTAGTTCAATGGTAGAACTTCAGCTTCCCAAGCTGACAGCGCGGGTTCGATTCCCGTCACCCGCTCCACACACCAAGGCCCAGGCCAGGGACATGCTCCCTGAGCCCGGGCCTTCGTCGTTTCGGGCTCCGCCGAGTGCCTTGGGGTGCGAGTTGGCTGTGTGAAGTGGCTGGGGTGGAGGGTGTTGTGGTCTCGGCGTTGAGGGTCTGAGTCGGCTTAGGTGAACGCCCAGGTGATCGGGGCGATCGGGCTGTCGGGGTTGGGGGCCTTGTAGACGATGCCGTTGGCACGCTGCTTGGCCGGCACCTCGAAGACGGCCCAGCCGCGCACGCAGACTCCTGGCTGGATGTTGCGCGGGCTGACCGGGTACAAGGTGACCTCGTAGTCCTTGGACAGCGGCTCCTCAGGCTGGAGGGTGGAGCCGTCGGGCAGGCGCAGCAACCATGCCTGGACGGCCACGGTCGTGAACTGCGTGGTGGACCGTTTCATGCATGTCTCCACCTCCGCCCCCGCCCATTCGTAGCCGACGCGCGGAAGGTGCCTGCCCGGCAGTGGCTGCCGGTAGGTGAACGCGGTGACGGACGCCGCGATGTACGGCGTCGCGGCCGTCCCCGGGGTTCCGAGCTGGAGCGCGGCGGGGGTGCTCGGTGGCGCGGGTGTCGTCGCGGATTCCTGGGGTTTGGACGGGCTGGGCTCGGCCTTTGGCGCGAGCGGGTTGGAACAGGCGGTGAGGGCGAGGCCGAGGATGGAGAGGACGGCGGCGATCCGCGCGGTCATGGCGGCTCCTGGGCGGTGGGTGTGATGCCGATGGGACGCGCCACACCCGAATCTGGTTCATCCGTCGAAAGCGCGCTATGGCTCTCCTCGAGGAGCTTCGGGGAGAACGACGTACTGTCTCCGGGTATGAGCGAGTCGACGGAGCGAGTCGTCCACATGGTGGGCAAGGTCAAGAACGACGTCGCCATGCCGCTGTGTCACCGGGCCGCCGCTGAGGACGTGATCAGCGACGACCCGGCTCGCGTCACGTGCAGGCGCTGCGTGGAAGCCATCGCCGCCGCCAGGGACGCCGAAGAACACTGGCTTCGCGCCCAAGAGGACCACTATGGCGAGAGCTTCTGACCAGCCGACAGCACGGCTTTTGATGGGCCCGTGATGTGCACGGGCCCAGTATTCGGCGGCCTTGTGAATGTGGGGTGCACTCCCCGGGCGGGAGTGGCGGGCAGTCTGGTGTGGCGGGGGCAGGTTGTTGGGCCTGTCACCTTGGGGTTAGCCGATGACTTTTTGGCCGCTGTAGGTGCCGCCCCAGCAGGCGGTGGCTCCGGGTGGGCCGATCGGTCTGCCGCCGCCCTGCACGCACTGCAGCATCGTGATGTCGTCGGGCGCGGACGCCGAGGACGGGGTGGTGCCGACCAGGGCGGCGATGGTCAGGGTGACGCCTGCGGTCAGTGCCAGTCGGGCAAGGAAGCTCGCCATGCGCACGGATCCTTTCGTCTGTGGGTCGGCCGCTGGTGTCACTACCCGCGCATGTTCACACACATGCTGTGCCCGGAGGTGGGTGTCAGGCACCGTGGTTGCTTGCTTTATGTGTCGGCTGGTGCGCTGTTAGGTGCTGGAGGAGGTTCGCCAGGGCTTCCGTTAGGTCGTTCCACGGGAAGTCGCCCTCGGGCTCTTTGGTTCGGTCGGGGGCGGAAAGGCGTTCGGGGTCGAGGATGACGTTGACGCCCCAGGAGCGGAGGTCGGCGACGCTGCGCACGAAGGCCGGGTGGCGGGCGAGGGCGGCGTTGGGCCACGGGACGGCGACGATCGGCAGCCCGAGTCCGATGGCCTCGTTGAGGAGGCCCAGCGCGAGGGTGTCGCTCGCGCCCTGAGCCCACTTGTTGATCGTGTTGAACGTCGCCGGGACGACCGCGAGCGCGTCGGGAGGCGGCAGGACGTCCGGGTCCTCGGGACGCTTGTACTCGGAGCGCACCGGATGGCCGGTGAGGTCGCGGAGCGCGTCGCCCGGGATGAACTTCGTGCCGGACGGCGTGGCGATCACGCATACCGTCCAGCCGTCCTTCTGGAGCCGGGGGATGAGGGCGGGCAGGTCCTTGGCGGGCCGTCCGCCGCAGGCGATCAGGTAGAGCACCGGTCCGTCCGACACGCGTCCTCCCTCTCATGGGCTGATCTCAGCCTGTCACGGTTCCAGGGCCAGGCCGAAGTCGGCTCGGAGGGCGGCGGCCTGGGCGGGGGTGGCCAGGACGTAGATGTCGGCGGTGTGGCCGTCGTCGATGATCGTGTGGAAGACGCGCGGGTCGTCCCCGCCGGGTCCCAGCACGTCGATGGACTCCCAGACGGTGAGCCGGTCGAGGTAGTGGTCCATGAGGTGGTCGACGATCCAGGAGGTGGGCTCGCCGTTGAGGCGGAACTTCAGGATCTCCTCGTCGTCCTCTTCGACCAGCTGGACGTTGGTGACGGTGACCTCGCCCGAGCATGCCGCCGCGCTCTCCAGGATGCCCCTGTAGCTGTCTTCGAGGTTGGTGACGTCGTCGCCGTGGACGACGACGGTCACACCGAATTCGTAGAGGAAGTCCACGACGTCTTCGGGGGCGATCTCCGCGTCGTGGTCCGGTGAGTACGTCGCGATCTTCGCCAGGGCTTCGTCCGCGCGTGCCCGGGTGACCATGCCGAGCTCCACCAGCCGGTCCGCGATGATCCGGCTCGTCACCTTCGCCATGGCCCGAGTCTGACGGCCCGGTCGGACATTTCGACAGGGTCAGGAACCCTCATCGGGGCTGGGGCGTCCCAGCGCCATGAGTGTGTCGACGACGGTGTTGCCGCTGGCGGGAGTCGCGCTCGGGTCCGCCGGGTCGTTGGTCGGTCAGTACCTCTCGACGCGTGTCGAGGTGCGGCGGACGACGTTCGAGCAGGCCAAGGCGGAGCGGTCGGAGCGAAAAGAGGCGCTCATGGAGTTCCTCGCCGCGGCGCAGCAGGTGGAAATGTGCTTGGACAGGCGCTCCATGGGCGAGCGGGTGGAGGAGCCCGAGGCGTGGGACCTGCTGCACAAGCTCTGGCTCGCGAAGAAGGTTCCTGAGCTGGTGTGTTCGCCGGGGGTTGCGCAGGCGGCGCATGACTACACGCATGCGCTGGATGCGTTGGTTCGTGGGCGTGCTGCTGTGGAGGGTGGGTCGTCCAAGCGGGAGCTTCGGTTCGCGTTCATGGAAGCTGCTCGGGGGGAGCTTGGTGTGGCGGACGGGCCGTTGAGGCGGGAGCCGCCGGGTTAGGCAGGGGGCTCCGAGGAGGACGCTCCTCAGTCGTCGAAGTCGAAGTCGGCGGCCTTGGCGGCGGTGATGAGGGCGTCCATGCGGGTGGGGGTGGTGGCGAGGTCGGTGAGGAGGGTGCCCAGTTCCTCCAGGGCCGGACGGTCGGTGCCGTAGGCGCAGAACATGCTGCCCTCGGGGTCGTAGGAGACGCGGTCCTGGAGGGACGGGGCCTCGGTGGTCACCAGGAAGCGGGCGACGCCTTCCCAGAAGTAGCCGTTCGGTTCGTGGCCGCGCTGTTCGACCAGCTCGTCCACCTGGTTGGTTCCCGCGTCCAGGAGCAGGGAGAACGAGCCGGGGCTGGTTTCGATCAGTCTCACCGAGGTCATGGGCGGAGCATCGCAGAGAGGTGTGACAGTCCCGGTTCGTAAGATCGCGGCATGAGCGAGGAACGTGAACTGCCGCGGTACCGCGTGCTGACAGGGCCCGACGACGCCGCGTTCTGCCGGCGGGTGAGCGAGGCGCTGGATCTGGGATACGAACTGCATGGGCCGCCTTCCGTGACGTTCAACGGGGAGCGGGTCATCGTGGCTCAGGCGCTGGTCCGGAACCGGGACGCCTGAGGATGCGCGGATTCGAGGAGCTGGTCGCCGAGGCGTCCGGGGTCTCGGTGGACGGGTGGGACTTCTCCTGGCTGGACGGGCGGGCCACCGAGGCGCGGCCGTCCTGGGAGTACGCGGGCGTGATGGCCGCGCGGCTGGCGGACGTCCGGTCGGCGCTGGACGTCCAGACCGGCGGCGGGGAGGTGCTCGCGCTGGCCGGGAGGCTGCCGGTGACCATGGCGGCGACCGAGTCGTGGCCGCCGAACGCGGCCAGGGCGACGGCGTTGCTGGGGCCGCGCGGGGTCGTGGTCGTCGCGACGCCGGACGAGCCGCCGCTGCCGTTCGCGGACGGCGCGTTCGAGCTGGTCACGTCCCGGCATCCGGCGACGGTGTGGTGGGACGAGATCGCGCGGGTGCTGGAGCCCGGCGGGACGTACCTGGCGCAGCACGTCGGCCCGGCGAGCGTGTTCGAGGTGACGGAGTGGTTCCTCGGGCCGCAGCCGGAGGCGCGGAGCCTGCGGGATCCGGAGGCGGAGGGCGCGGCCGCTCGGGCGGCGGGGCTGGAGATCGTCGACCTGCGGACCGAACGGCTGCGGATGGAGTTCTCCGACATCGGCGCCGTTGTCTACTTCCTGCGCAAGGTGATCTGGATCGTGCCCGGGTTCACCGTCGAGAGGCATCGCGACAGGCTGCGTGAACTGGACGAGCGGATCCGGCGGGACGGGCCGTTCGTCGCGCACTCGGCCCGGACCCTGATCGAGGCGCGGAAGCCGGGGACCGGGCCGGGCGCGTAGCCGGCGGTTCAGGTGGACGTAGTGCGCCAGCCGTCCTTGAACTCGTTGTCGTGCTCGTCGTGGACGAGGCCCGCGTAGTGGTCGAGTTTGTCGGCGTTCTCCAGGACCTTGGAGAAGTCCTTGGAGTGGTCGGCGATGTTGGCCTTCTCGTCGTCGCGGCGGCGGCGCCAGTGGAGTTCGGCCTGGGCGTGCTCGATCAGGCGTTCCAGGTTGGTCTCGGTCGCGTTCAACGTTCCCCCCGAATGCTGTGCTGACCTGGGGGTTCTTCCCTGTTCGCCGCGCCGTTACGCGGAGTGGCGGAGGTCGGCGGCGGTCTGGCCGTACTCGGCTTTGAGGGCGCGGCTGACGTGGGCGGCGTCCAGGACGCCCCAGCGGGCGGCGATGGACGCGACGGAGCGGTGGGCGAGGGCCGGGTCGAGCAGGTCGCGGCGGATCCGGGACAGGCGTTCGCGGCGGACCCAGCGCATGAACGTCAGGTCCCGGTCGCGGAGGAGCTGGTGCAGGTGGCGCGGGGAGATGCCGTGCCGGGCCGCGACCGACTCGACCGAGAGCGCCGGGTCGTGCAGGTTCGCCGTGGCGTAGGCGAGGACGCGGTCGGCGAGCCCGGCCGGGGTCTCGGCGCGTTCGGGCGTCGAGGCGGTGAGCGCGGCGAGGACGAGGGAGGTCAGCGCGTCCGCGAGGTGGCGTCCGGCGGGGGAGGGCAGGGTGCCGAGGCGGTCGGTGACGCCCGCGAGGCAGGTGGTGATGAGGGAGGTCAGGCCCGCGTCGGACGGGAGGCGGAGGGCGGTGCGGCGGGCCAGGGCGTCCGCGCGGTCGCCGAGGAGGGGCCGCGGGACGCCGAGGAACGTCACGTCGCACGGTCCCGGGACGCTGATGGTGTACGGCCGGGTCATGTCGCAGACGACCAGGTCGCCGCGGCCGATCCGGGATTCGCGGCCGTCCTGGTGGACGGTGATCCGGGACGCGGAGCGGTTCAGCACGACCTTCAGCAGGTCGCGGTCGGTGGAGCTGATCGCCCGCGGTCCGCGGGATACGGTGTGCGGGGTGCAGCGGAGGTGTCCGACGACGAGCGGGCCCGCCTTGACGGCGTTGAGGGAGCCGCGGAACGACGTCTCGCCCACCGGGTCCAGGTTCAGCGGGGCGAGCAGCTCGGAGGCCGTGGCGCTGGCCTCCTCGGCGGTCCGCAGGTCCTGCGGCGAACGGCGGGCGGACGGCGGGGAGAGGCGCTGCCGCAGCCGGCACAGGCGCGGTCCCGGGGCGAGGCCGGCCTCCTCGGCGAGGACGCGGCGGGCGTCCTCGAACGCGGCGACGGCGTCGGCGGTCCGGCCGCACGCGTGCAGCGCGGTGATCAGCCGGGCCCACAGCTCCTCGTTCAGCGGGTGCTCGGCGGTCGGTTCGACGAGGCGGGGCGCGAGGTCGCTCGCGCGGCCGAGCCGGAGTTCCGCGTCCGCCCAGTCCAGGAGGGCGCCGAGGCGTAGTTCGGCGAGGCGGCGCGCGTCCAGGTGGGTGGGCGGTGTCTCGGGGACGTCCTCGTAGGCGTCGCGTCCGCGCCACAGGTCGAGGGCACCCCTGAGCAGTGCGGCGGCCTCGCGCGGGTCGGTGGCGGCGCGTCCTTCGCGGACGAGGGCCTCGAAGCGGTCCACGTCCAGTTCGCCCGGGTGGACGACGAGCCGGTAGCCGTCGCCGCGCCGTTCGACGCGCGCCGGGTCGCCCAGGACCGTGTGCCGCAGCGTGTGCACGTACCCGTGGACGTTCTTGAGGGCGCTGCTCGGCGGCGCGTCGCCCCAGAGGGCCTCGAGGAGCGTGTCGACGGGGACCGTCCGGCCCGCGCGGCAGAGCAGGACCGAGAGGACGGCCCGGACCTTCGGGGTGCCGCGCGGCGCGGCCCGCCCGTCGTGCCGGACCTCCAGCGGTCCGAGCACGGCGAACTCCAGGGCGACCGTCGCCGGTCCGCTCTCGCCCACGTGGATCACGCTCCCCCTCCGCTCCGCGCCGGTCTCGGCAGGCGGCCCCTCGAGAGAAGCGTGGATCGGCGCGCGGGGCGGCGGCAAGCGGTTCCGGCCGTGGGACGGTCCCACCGGTGCCGACCTGCGGTGATGGTCGAAGGTTGGGACGCCGTGGCATGCTGTGCGCGGTCCGCCCCCGGCGCGAGCGGGAGGAGAGCGGTGGACGACGGAGCCGAGAGCCTCGCGGGGCTGCTGTCGGAGCTGAAGGAGCGCAGCGGGCTGAGCTTCGCCGAGCTCGCCCGCCGCACCCACACGAGCCGCTCCACCCTGCACCGCTACTGCACGGGGGTGAGCGTCCCGGACAAGGACAGGTACGACATCGTCCTGGCGTTCGCGAGGGAGTGCGGCGCGTCCCCGCGCGAGCTCAACGACCTCTTCCGCCGCTGGACGATCGCCGTCGCGGTCGCCGAGGGCCGCGCGATCGAGGAGGACCGGCCCGTCCCGGACGAGCCTCCGCCTCCGCCTCCGCCTCCGCCTCCGCCTCTGCCTCGGCCCGAGACGGGGCGGCGGTGGTGGAGACGGCCATGGTCGAAACGGCCATGGTCGAAACGGCTGTGGTGGAGACGGCCGCGGTTCCTGCGGGTGGCCGGGGGTGTGGCGGCGGTCGCCGTGCTGGCCGGGGCGGGCGTGTGGCTCGGCGTGTCGCGGCGGGACGCGCCGGACGGCCCGCCGGATCCCGGCGGCCGGTGGACGTGGGCGGCGTGGCCCGTGCCGTCCTCGATGTTCGGCGTGACGATCAACAGCAACACCGGGACGATGCCGTCCTTCCGGGTCGGAGGGGTGCGGTTCTGGGACGGCGCGACCCGCTGGGCCGACCTCGAACCGCGGCGCGGGACGTACCGCTGGGCGCCGCTCGACCGGCTCGTCGACGGCGCGCGGCGAGCCGGGCTCCCCGCGCTCTACACGTTCGGCGGCACCCCGCGGTGGGCGGCGCCGGGCGGCCCGCCGACCGTGTACACCGACGGGTCCCGCGCCGCGCCGCCGGACGACCTCGCCGACTGGGACGCGTTCGTCCGCGCGCTCGCCCGCCGGTACAAGGGCCGCCTGGAGGCGTACGAGCTCTGGGACTCGGCCAACGACCGGCACTTCTTCAACGGGGATCCGCGTTCGCTGGTCGCGATGGTCGACCACGCGTCCGGGATCATCAAGGCGGCCGATCCGGGCGCGACCGTCGTCTGCCCCTCGATGGGGCGTCTGACCAGCCAGGACGGCCTGGCGTTCGTGGCGCGGTTCGCCGAGCTCGGCGGCTACCGGAAGTGTGACGCCGGAGGGATCAAACTGTTCCCTCGCGGCCCGCACGACCCGCCCGAAACGCTCGTCCCGGTGCTCGAGTCCCTCAACAGGACGCTGCACGCGGCCGGGACGGGCATCCCCCTCTGGGACACCGGACCGAACTTCGACGTCCCGCTGCTCGACCGGCTCCAGGACGACGACGCGCGCGACTTCGCCGTCCGGTTCTTCCTCGTCGGCCTCTACGGGCTCGACCTCGACCTGCGCCGGACGTACTTCTACAACTGGGGCGGCAGCCGCGTCCCGGTCGTCCTGCAGGTGGAGGGCGAGCCGCCGACGCCCGCCGCGCGCGGTGTCGAGACGCTGGAGCGGTGGCTCGCCGGGGCGTCCGTCCAGAGCTGCGGACACGGGACGGCCGACGGCCTGCCCGCCGGCGTCTGGCAGTGCCGGTTCACGACCGGGACGATCCGCTGGTCCGCGCGCGGCGGCGTGACGATGCCGGTCGGCGCGCGCTCCGTCGTCGTCCACAGGCTGGACGGCACGACCGCGACGATCCCCGCCGGAAGCAATCTCCGAGTGACCGAGGCGCCCGTCTTCCTCACGTCGAGCTGATTTCCCGAGGCCACGGACGGATTGGGCCAAGGAGGCCCTTCCGGATGACGCCGGTCAGCGTTCACATTGCGTACGGTCACGGTCACATTGCCGGTACCAGGCGTTTCCCGTGGTGCGTGCCGGGAATTCTGCTCCCATCGAGGGAACGGAGGCGGGCCCCATGGAGGTCGTCATCGAAATGACCCTGCCCAGGGACGCGGAGAGCGCGCCCCTCGCACGGCACACGCTGGACGCCTCGCTCCGCGGGCTCGGGGTCGGCTCGGACGTCCGCGCCGACATCGCGCTGGCCCTGGGCGAGGCCTGCGCGAACGTCATCCAGCACGCCGTGTCCAGTGCCGCCTACGAGATCCGCGCCCAGCTCGACCCGGGCCGCTGCGTCGTCGACGTCATCGACGGCGGCGGCGGGGAGGCCCCGCAGAGCTGGACCGGGACGCATGATCCCGTCCATGACGAGAACGGCCGCGGACTGACGCTCATGCACGCGTTCACCGACGACCTGGAGATCAGCGGACGCGCCGACAAGGAGGGGTCGGTCGTCCATTTCGAGAAGTCCTTCGACTGACCACCGGTAAAGGACCGCCGAAGACGGTCGCTATTCGGCTGGAACGGAAAAGGCCCCGCCCCCAGGAAACGGGAGACGGGGCCTTTCTCAAGCCGTCAGCCGCTGACGGCTCCCATGACGTCAGCCGGTGACGGCGAGCTCGTGACGGACGGGCTTCGGACGCGGGGCCTCGTGCACGCCGTTGGTGGACGGCGCCCGCATCACGTGCGCGCCCTTCCCGCCCGGGTGGCCGGGACCACCGGGCCGGCCGGGACCGTCAGCCTGTCCAGATCCACCGGACTGGCCGGGGCCACCGGGCTGCCCGTTGCCGCCGGGGCCGGGCCCGTTCGCGGCGTTGCAGGTCACCGAGGACACGCGCACGACCTCGGGGCCGAGGTGGGCGAGCGGCGTGGTCAGCTCCATCGCGGTGACGCGCGTGCCGTTCGGCGTCCGCTCCTGCTTGTTGAGGACGAGCGCGACCCGGCCCAGCTTCGGAATGTCGACCGGGACGGTCGTGTTGGGCGCGGGCGCGACCGGCAGGCGCTTCCCGCCGATCGTGGCCCCGACCAGGTTGGACGCGCCCTTCGCGCCGTCGCAGTGGGCGCGGACGGCCTCGGCGGCCAGCTGGGCGCCGGGGACGCGCAGCCGGGCGACGTTGGCCTGGGACTTGTCGGGGGACGCGGCGACGTCCAGCGCGGCGGCCTTGAGGACCTTGCTGCGCTGCTCGTTCAGCATGGACGCGCGCCGGGTGCCCTTCGCCGAGGCGACGGTGGGCTTGGGCGCGAGCGGGACCGGACCGCTCAGGGCGAGGCCGAAGGCGCTGCCCTGGCCCGGCACGGCGGCCGCCGTGCCGGTCGAGTCCCCGGACGCGTCGCCGGGGGCGGCCGCGAACGCGGGGCTCGCGGCGAGCAGGCCGCCCGCCGTGGCGAGGACGACGGCCCTGGTCAGACGTGCGGTGGCCGTTCCGAAGCGCATGGATGTTCTCCGTTCGAGAAAGCGAAAGGGATCGGGACGGGCCGGCGGGAGCGCGGCCGGGGAGGCCCGTCCGGTGAAGGTTGGGCGAGATCAGCCGGCGAGATCAGGCCGGTGAGATCAGGTCAGGTGGACGAGGGTCCCGAGCGGGACCCCCGACAACTGCCGCAGCGCGTCCGGCGGAACCCGGACGCAGCCGTGCGTGACCGGCTTGCCGAACACCGAGGCGTCCGGCCAGCCGTGCAGCGCGACCGTGCCCGGTCCGCCGCCGAAGCTGTCGAGCGTCGCCGAGTGCGTGCCGAGCGGCAGGACGACCGGGCTCGGCGTCCGCTTCGCCGGGGCGAGCGACGCCATGACGAAGGTCCGGCCGGGCGGCGTCGGGGTGCTCGGCCCCCCGACGGCCACCGTCCAGCGGCCGACCTGCTTGCCGTCCTTGAGCAGGGTCAGCGCGCGGTGCGTGACGTCCACCCTGATCACGTACGGCGTGTGCGCCGTCCGGAGCCCCCCGCCCCGGGTCGTGATCCAGCCGGTCGCGCCGTTCGGGCGGCTCGGCAGCAGGACGCGCAGCCAGTCGCCGTCCGCCTGCACCGCGGGGACCCAGGTGGGCCCGCTGAGCTCGGTGGGCGGCAGGACCGCGACGGGCTTCCCGCCGGGACGGTCCAGGACCGGCCGGGCCGCGTCCGGGTGGACGACGAGGCCGGAGGTGTCCGCGTCCGGCGCGGGGTCGGCCTGGGCGCCGGGGAGCGTCGCGAAGGTCGTCGCCTCCGGCGCGTCCGCCCCCTTGCCGCCGGGCCCGGACGCCGCGCCCGCGTGGCCCCCGCCCTGTCCGCCGCATCCGCCGAGCAGCAGTGCCGCCGCAAGCGGCAGCACCCCGGACCGGACGGCGCGTCTGTTCATTGATTCCCTCCGGGAAGAGTCTTTCCCATTCCTTGAGGAAGGGGTTAAAGGAGTCGGCGATCGCCAACTCGCGGGATGCTAGCGGTGGGGAAGGGGTGCCGTAGTGGGAAACCGGGAAACGTTTCCGTGGCTGATCGATGAACGTCGATCAATTCCCTTCAATTACTGGAATTCGGCCGAAAGTCGGGGAAATCCGCTCGGACCGGGCGTCCGGGGTGCCGCGACGCCCCGCGACGTCCCGCGATCCCGCCGGTAACACTGGCCTCCGTCGCACCACTACCTGGTGACGGAACACACCGGGACGGACGGAGAAGCAGGTGACGGCCGATGAAGAGCGGTTCACCGCGATCTACGACGCCTGCCGGCAGCGCGTGTGGGCGTACGCCACCGCGCGGGCGGGCAGGCAGATCGCCGACGAGGTGGTGAGCGAGACCTTCGCGATCGCCTGGCGGCGCATCGGGGACGTGCCGGAGCCGGCGCTGCCGTGGCTGCTCGGCGTCGCGCGGAACGTCCTGCGCGAGGGGCACCGCGCCGAGGTCCGGCGCGCGGAGGTCGCCGAGGAGCTGTGGCAGCACGCGCCCGGCCCGGCCGGGGACGTCGCGGAGCAGGTCGCCGAGCGGCTGGGGGTGCTGCGGGCGCTCGCGGGGCTGTCGGCGGACGACCGGGAGATCTTGATCCTCACCGCGTGGCAGGGGCTCACGCCGCGCGACGCGGCCCGCGTCCTCGGCTGCTCGAAGACGGCCTTCCGGGTCCGGCTCCACCGGGCCCGCCGCCGCCTCCAGCAGGCCGTCGAGCAGGACGGACCGCAGCGTGCGGCGGCCGCCCCCGCCCGGACGCCGAGGACGGAACGTGATCAGGGAGTGGAGCGGGTCGGCCATGCGGCCTGACACGCGAGGAGGCAGGAACATGAAGCGCGACGCGATGAGGATGCTGATGGACGCCCGACCCGACGATCTCGACCCGAACGCCCCCGTCGACCCCGCGACCCGCGAGCGGGAACTGGCGCGCGCCCGGCACGGCGCGCACGGAGGAACGACGGTGACGGCCCCAGCGCGGCGGCGCGTCCGCCCGGTGTGGGGGATCGGGGTGGCCGGTGTCGCGGCGGCGGCCGTCGCGGCCGCGGTGCTCGTCCCGACCGGCGGCGGCGACGGCGGCGACGCCCCTCCGCTGAGCAAGCACGACGCGGCGTTGCAGCTCACCGGCCGTAACGCCCTGCTGACCGCGGCCGAGACCGCCGACCGGCAGCCCGCCGCGTCCGGCGCGTACTGGCGGGTGTCGCGGGTGCAGTGCCAGTTCGTGCGGGCCGGGACCGGTGCGTCCGCCTACACCGTGGCCTCCGAGAGCCGCTCGGAGGCCTGGACGCCGAACGATCCGGCCGGGTCCCTGGTGACGCGGGACCAGGACCTCGGGGCGCACCCCGCCACGAACGCCGACAAGGTCCTATGGCGGAAGGCGGGCTCTCCGACGTCCTGGACGCTGAAGCTGCCCGCCGGAGGCGGGCATTACAAGCAGATGGGGCTGACGGCGGCTCCGGGCAAGGCCCGTACGCGACAGACTCCGGTGCGTTCCGGCGAGGTGTACTGGCTCGGCCGGAACGTGACGATGAAGCAGGTCAGGGAGCTTCCGGCCGACCCGAAGAAGCTCAAGTCACAGTTGTCGAAGTGGTACCGGGGCCACGGCACGGAGGCGGAGGGACAGAAGAGCACCCGCGACGAGTGGCTGTTCGACGTCGCCCGGGGGCTGGTCACCGACATGCCCGTGACGCCGAAGGTGCGGGCGGCGGCGTTCCGGCTGCTCGCCGGGCTCCCGTCGGTCGTCTCGCTCGGCCGCGTCACCGACGGCCAGGGGCGCCAGGGCGTGGCGATCGGCCTGACCCGTCCCACGACGTACGGGGACCTGCACCAGACCCGCCTCATCGTCGACCCGTCGGCGGGCCGCGGGCTCGGCGAGGAGGACGTCCTGGTCAAGGCGAGCTCCAGCTACCCGGGTGTCCGGGCGGGAACGGTGCTGAACTCGTCCCTGGTCACCACGGAATGGACGGCCGTGGCGCCGAGCTGATCGGCACCCGGAACACCGGACCCAAGGAACACGGGACCCAAGGAACACCGGACCCCCAGGGAACACCTGAAACCCGAGGAACACCGGTCACTCGGAACGAGCGCCGCGCCACCCGCGCGGCGCTTTACCGTTTACCGCCCACGCCGGCTTGCCACCGCGCCGTTTACCCACCGCGCCCGTTTGCCGCCTGCGGGTTTCTAAGCGGAGCGGATGGTGCGGCGGGCGGTTCGCTGGGCGAGGCGGCGCTGGGCGGCGGCGGAGCGGCCGCGTTCGAGGCTTTCCCGGACGCGCGCCATTCCGCGGGCGTTGATGAGGGGGTCTTTGGAACGTCCGGCGTATTCGGCGAGGACTTCGGCGACCGGGGGTGGTGATTCGTCGCGCACCCGGAGGGGCAGCCCCGTGCCGATCGTGGTCGGAGCGGGGGCCGGGGGAGGAGGGGGGAATGCGTCAGGTGTGGCGGGCGAGTGGTCGTGAGTGGGCGCGGTGACGAGAGTGAGGGGCGTTTCGCAGTGCGGGCACCGCAACCCTTGGTGGGTTTCCCTGCTCATACTCCGCATCATTACCCAAGGGTCTGACATTTGACGCGTTCGGCCCAGTGAACGCCGTGTGTCGTGCCGTAGTCCGACGGTAAAGGCGGCGGATCCGGGAGGTTAGGTCACCTGTCCGCGGGCGTTAGGCGAGGGCTCGGAAGACGATCGCGATCGTGCCGTTTCAGAGGCGCCGGGCGGTCGTTCCGCGTGTTCGGCGGGGCGCGCCCGGAGCGTCCTCGGTGGCCTCGGCCGTCCGGGCCGGGACGCGCCGGGCGAGGCTTCCGGCCGGCCTGTGGTGATCGGGTCCGGCCCGGTGGTGCCCGCCGCGTGGATGCGCGGCGGCGTGCCGGTGGGTGTGGCCCATGAGGCCGGCGCCGCCGAGGACGAGCGCGGCGAGGACGGCGGCCCACGCGACCGTCCGCCCGGCGCGGAGGCCGTAGCCGCAGGTGATCCACAGCAGGTGGAGGGCCCAGCGGTGCCACTGGTCGGGGTCGCTGCGGCGGCGCAGCTCCAGCGCGCGGTAGCGGAAGTCGCGGGCCGGGCCGCCGTCGGCGTCGGCGGTCGCGCGGGCCAGCTGCCGGTACAGGACGGCCAGCCGGGACGGGGGTTCGGCGCCGGTGTCCTCGCTGAGGACGGCGCGGTCGCGGGCGCGTCCGGTGAGCGCGCGGCGGCCGGGCCGGGACGCGAACGCGCAGCGTCCGCGGATGTGCAGGTCGTCGGGGTGTTCGAGGCCGAGGAACCGGCAGTCGCTGAGGTCGACGTCGGTGAGGTCGACGCGCGGGGCGCTGACGTCGCGGACCGACAGCACCCGGACGGCCGGGACCTCGCCCGCGCTCTCGGGCAGGCCGCAGAACGGCCGCTGCTGGGCGCGGACGCGCAGCCGCCCGAAGCAGACCGCGCCGGTCAGGTCCAGGTCGCCGCCGCGGACGCGCAGGTCGGCGTCGCCGCGGACGGTCAGCCCGTCCGCCTCGATGCGGCCCGCGCCGGCCTGCACCTGGACGCCGCCGTGCGCGGACACGCCCGTCAGGACGAGCCGTTCCCCGGCGGTGAGCGGGCCGAGCCACAGGCCGCGCCGGAAGCGGGCGCGGTCGAACCGGGCGTGCCGTCCGACCCGGACGCGGCGGCAGGACAGCGCGCCGCCGAAGCAGGCCGCCTGCATCCCGGCGTCGCGGCCGAAGCGGGCGCGGTCGAACGCGGCGGCGCCGATGAACACCGCGCGGGTGAAGTCGGCGTCGGCGACCCAGGTCGCCTCGCCGAACAGGGCGTCGCCGGCGAACACGGTCTCGGTGAACGCGGCGTGCCGGTGGAAGCGGGCCTGGTGGAAGGAGGCGTTGCCGCCGAACCGGGCGCCGCGGAACGACACGTTCCCGAAGAACCGGGCGTCGTAGAAGGACACGCCGCCGACGAACGCCGCGCCGTCGAAGGAGCTGTCGCCCTCGAAGCACGCGCCGCGCAGCGACGCCGCCGACGGCAGCACCGCCCCGTCGAGGCGGGTGCGGCCGAGGTGCGGGCGGCGGTCCGGGCCGGTGAGCGCGTCCAGGACGTCCGACAGCAGGTCGGCCGGGACGGTCACGCCGCGCAGGTCCAGGTCGCCGCCGGGGCGCAGCCGCCCGACGAACAGCGCCCGTTCGCCGGGGCGCAGGTGCGCGGGGCAGCCGCGGAACGGTTCGACGACGCGTCCGGAGCAGCCGAAGACCGCGCGGCAGCGCGGCCAGGGGACGGTCGCCGCGGACGGCGCGGCGGCGACGGCGAGCGATGCGAGGGCGGTTTCCTGAGGGGCCACGTCTCTGGTTCTACCCACGGATGGTTCCCGTCCCAATCTCTCTCTGTGGACAGGTCGTTACTCCCCGCCGCCGATCGGCGACGAGATCCTGTCTTTTCTGGTGGACGCCCCGCCGTACGTGGGGGTTCACGGCGGTCCCGGTCCGGACACGGCCGGAGAAGAGGTTGATCAGGTTGTCCGGAACGCATGTTCGGACCTGTCTGGAACGCCCCTCGGGCGAGGGGTGGGCGCTGACCGCGGGGTCGGGCGAACGTCGATCGGCCCTGGGGTGAACGTCGATCATCCGAGGTCCGCGGGGCCGAGTGATCACGCTCTTCGGCGGGCATGATCGGGAGTAACCGCCACAAGCGCCGCAAACGGGGGACGAGACTCAGCCGTTTCATCACCGTTCACCTTGACCGGGGAGCATGTGCCGCATGACCGTCAATCCAGGACATTTCCCCCATACCTCCGGCCCGGACGCGCTGCCCGACGAGCGCTACCTCGACCGGGAGGAGAGCTGGCTGCGGTTCAACCAGCGGGTCCTGGAGCTGGCGGAGGACCCCGGGCTGCCCCTGCTCGAACGGGTCCGGTTCCTGGCGATCTTCGCGTCGAACCTGGACGAGTTCTTCATGGTCCGGGTCGCCGGCCTGACCCGGCGGATGGCGACGGGCCTGGCGGTCAAGTCCGCGTCCGGCCGCCGCCCCCGCGAGGTGCTGGAACGCACCTCCCAGGTCGCGCACGAGCTGATGCTGCGGCACGCCGCGTGCTTCCGCGGCGAGCTGCTGCCCGGCCTCGCCAAGGAGGGCATCGAGATCCTGCGCTGGGACGAGCTCGCCGACACCGAGCAGGAGCGCATGCGGCGGCTGTTCCGGGACCGGATCTACCCCGTCCTCACCCCGCTCGTCGTCGACTCGGCGCACCCCTTCCCCTACATCTCCGGCCTGTCGCTGAACCTCGCGGTGATCGTCCGCGACCCCGAGACCGGCACGTCGATGTTCGCGCGCGTCAAGGTCCCGCCGGTGCTGCCGCGGTTCATCGAGGCGTCCCCGGACCGGTTCACCCCGCTCGAGGACGTCATCGCCGCGCACCTCGGGCAGCTGTTCACCGGCATGGAGGTGCTGGAGCACCACGCGTTCCGCGTCACCCGCAACCAGGACCTGGAGATCGACGACGACATCAGCGAGGGGCTGCTCCAGGCGCTCGAGCGGGAGCTGCTGCGCCGCCGGTTCGGCCCGGTCGTCCGGCTGGAGGTCGAGGAGTCGATCTCCCCGGCCGTGCTGGAGCTGCTCACCACCGAGCTGACCATCGACGACGACCAGATCTACCGGGTGCCCGGCCCGCTCGACCTCGCCGGGATGTCGGCGATCGCCGATCTGGACCGGCCCGAGCTGCGCTACCCGCCGTTCGTCCCGTCGAAGGAGGCGATCGCGCAGGACGGCTCGATCTTCGGCGCGATCCGCGAGCACGACATCCTCGTCCACCACCCGTACGACTCGTTCACCACGACCGTCCAGCGGCTGATCGAGGACGCCGCGACCGACCCGCGCGTCCTGGCGATCAAGCAGACGCTGTACCGGACGTCCGGCGACTCCCCGATCGTGGACGCGCTCATCGACGCCGCCGAGGCGGGCAAGCAGGTCGTGGTCGTCGTCGAGCTGAAGGCCCGGTTCGACGAGCGCGCGAACATCGCCTGGGCGCGCAAGCTGGAGCAGGCCGGCTGCCACGTGGTGTACGGGTTCGTCGGGCTGAAGACGCACTGCAAGATCGCCCTGGTCGTCCGGCAGGACGCCGACGGGGTCCTGCGCCGCTACTGCCACATCGGCACCGGCAACTACCACTCCAAGACCGCCCGCCTGTACGAGGACTTCGGCCTGTTCACCAGCGACCCCGGCGTCGGCGAGGACGTGTCGGCGCTGTTCAACCACCTCACCGGCTACTCGCGCAACGACGGCTACCGCAGGCTCCTGGTCGCGCCGCGGTCCCTGCGCCCGGGCCTGGTCGAGCGGATCGAACGGGAGACCGGCACACGGCGCGCGGGCCGTCCCGCGCGGATCCGCATCAAGTGCAACTCCCTGGTCGACGAGGTCGTCATCGACGCGCTGTACGAGGCGTCCCGGGCGGGCGTCCCGGTGGACGTGTGGGTGCGCGGGATCTGCGCGCTGCGCCCCGGCGTGCCCGGCCTGTCCGAGACGATCCGGGTCCGCAGCGTCCTCGGCCGGTTCCTGGAGCACTCCCGCGTGTACGCGTTCGAGAACGACGGCGACCCCGAGGTGTGGATCGGCAGCGCCGACCTCATGCACCGCAACCTGGACCGGCGCGTCGAGGCGCTCGTCCGGGTCGCCGACCGCGCGCAGCGCGACCGGCTCGTCGAGCTGCTGGACCTCGCGATGGACGACGGCACGGGCTCCTGGTGGCTCGACGGCGACGGCGACTGGGCCCGCCGGGCCGCCGCGCCCGGCGAGAAGCTCCTCGACATCCAGACCCACCTGGTCCGCTCGCACCGCTGGAAGACCGTCGATGCGTGACCCCGGACCCGGGACGGACGCGGGGGGCCCCGCCTCGGACGAGGAGGACGGCGGCGCGCTCCTCTCGCGGATCCCGCCCGAGCCGGACGCCGTCCACGCCGCCGGCGGCCTCGTGTGGCGCGACGCCCCGCCGGAGCGTGACGGCCTCGAGGTCGCGGTGATCCACCGGCCCCGGCACGACGACTGGACGTTCCCGAAGGGCCACGTGGAGCGGGGCGAGCACGTGCTGCGCGCGGCCGTCCGGGAGATCGCCGAGGAGACCGGGCTCGTCACGGAGCTCGGGCGGCGGCTGCCGTCCGCGGACTACTTTGTCCAGGGACGTCCGAAGAGGGTGGACTGGTGGGCGGCGTCGGCCGTCGCGTCCACCGGGCCCGCGTTCGTCCCGAACCACGAGGTGGACGCCCTGGAGTGGCTCCCCCCGGACGAGGCGGACCGGCGGCTCAGCTACTCCCTCGACCGCGACCTGCTGCGCGCGTTCACGGCCGGGCCGCGCCGCACCCGCCCGGTGGTCATCGTCCGGCACGGCGACGCGGGCGGGAAGCGCGACTGGCGCGAACCCGACGAACTCCGCCCGCTCGACCAGCGCGGACGCGTCCAGTCCGCCCGGCTCGCGCCCCTCCTCCAGATGTTCGGGACCGCGCGTGTGGTGAGCTCGGCGACCGCGCGCTGCGTCGCGACCGTCCTCCCGTACGCGCGGCGGGCGCGCGCCGACGTGACGACCGACCTCGCGTTCACGGTGGGGGAGACCTCGCCCGACCGCGCCCTGGACCGGCTGCTGGCGCTCGCCGCGGACGGCCCGCTGATCGTCTGCACGCACGGCGAGGTCGTCAGCGGACTCGTCGACGGCCTGTGCCGCCGGTTCGGGGAGAAGCCGCCGGAGGACGCGTCCCTGCGCAAGGGCGCGTTCTGGGTCGCGCACCTCGCCGGCGACTCGCTGGCCGCGCTGGAACACCACGAGGCCCGCGTTTAGGGGGGCCGGTCAGGCGTTCCAGGCGGCGGCGAAACGAGTGAGGGACGCGTCGGCGGCCCGCCGCTCGACCTCGTGGATCCGCCCGAGCGCGAACGCCTCGGCAGGGTCGCGGACGGCCGCCGCGATCTCCTCGATCCGGCGCATCGTGATCAGCGCGTCCCGGTGCTCGCCGAGCGCGGTCTGCACGGCCTTCGCGTCCCGCATCGCCCGCTCGGCGTCCGCGCCGAGGACCGGGACGGCCGTCTCCGCCGCGTACCGGACGCGCTTGGCCGCCTTCCGCACGTCGTGCCGCGCCGTCTCGACGTCCTCGGGGTCACCGGTCAGGACGTCGTGCTCCCGGACGAGCCGCCGCCGCGACCGGTCCAGCAACCCCGGGAACTCCTCGTCCGCCGGACGCCGCGCGCGGGCGGTCAGCGGCGGCTCGGCGACCAGCGCATCGAGCGCGTCGAGCAGCGCGAAGTACCGGAGGCCGCCCAGCGCGGCGTTCATCCGCCGGTACGCGGCCCGCTCCTGCCGGGCCAGATCGTCCAGCCAGGACGGCACGGCCGCCACCCGCTCGGCCGCCACCCGCTCGGCCGCCACGGGCTCGGCCGCCGGGTCCGCCTGGGCGAGTTCCCCGACGCGTTTCGTCAGGCGCGCCCGGAGCACCTCCAGGTCGCGGACCTCACCGAGGACTCCGCCCAGCCACCTGAGCTCGTCCCCGATCGGCCGGACACGCTCGCGCTCGAACAGCGGCGCGTACGCGCGCAGGACGGCGCGGGCCCGGCGCGCGGCGACGCGCATCTGGTGGACGGCGTCGTCCTCGCCGCGCCGGGCCGCCGGATCATGCCGGAGCAGCGCGTCCACCTGCGCGGACAGGCGCGCGACGACGACGTCGCCCACGCACCGCCCCTTCGCCTCGGCCTTCGGGACACCGCCGCGGCGCTCGATCCTGCCGTCCAGCAGGCGGGCGAGCTTGGACGACGCGGACGACTCGCGCGCCCCGGCCTTCCGGAGCCGCCTGCCCGCGGCCGCCAGCAGCTTCGGCGGGCCGTTCACCAGCTCGACCTCGACCTCCCGCCACCGCGTGGTCACCGCCTCCGCGTCCAGGACGGTCCCCACGACCGCGTCGTCGGCGACCTCGGCGAGCGGGGCGCCGTCCGCGTCCAGGAGGAGGGTGGTCCGGCGGTCGGTGTCGAGGGCGGCGACCTGCCGCAGGGGGGCGCCGCGCGTGTAGGCGGCGACGAGGGAGGCGAGGCGCCCGGGGACGGAGCGGGCGCGGCCGAGCGGGGCGCGGACCTCCAGCCGTCCGGCCGGGGCGGGGAGCTTGAGATGCCAGCCCGCGTCCTCGCCGCCGCGCCGGCGGCGCAGGGTGATCCCGCGCGCGGCGAGCCGCAGGTCGGCGGTGTCGAAGTAGGCGGCGTGCAGCCGCACGGACGCTGCGTCCCGGACACCCTCGACGCCCGGCAGCCCGGACAGGTCCGGCAGCGTGAAGTCGGCGGCGGCGTCGTACTTGCGCTCGATCTCCAGATGGCTCTCGGTCACGGCAGGGCCTCCGGGTGTCGTACCACTGTCCGTTCAGTCAGCTTTTCATGACGACCATCACGACGACACCCCTCGATCCCCGAGGACCGTTGACCCCGGCCGGGTCAGGACGACTCGGACACGTCCAGGTGGTACTTCATCCCCATGTGGGACGGGCGGAAGCCGATCTTCTGGTAGAAGCGGATGGACTCGGGGCGCTGCCGGTCGGTCGTCAGCTGGACCAGCCGGCACCCGCGCGTCCGGGCCTGCTCGATCGCCCAGCCGACCATCAGCTGGCCGATGCCCCGCCCGCGCTGCTCGGCGGCGACCCGCACGCCCTCGATCTGGGCGCGCTCGCCACCGGTGTAGGTGAGGCCGGGGATGTAGGTGAGCTGGAGGCAGCCGGCGATCTCGCCGTCCAGCTCGGCGACGATCACCGAGTTGTTCGGGTCGCGTTCGATCGCGGCGAAGGCCGTGAAGTACGCCTCGGGCACGCCCGCCTCCCCGGTCGCGTCCCCGACCGACTCGCGGTTCGCGGCGATCGGGTCGGTGGCCAGCAGCCGGACGACGACGGGCAGGTCATCGCGGGTGGCTTCGCGGAAGGTCACATCTCGATCTGGGCGCACGCCGACAGGTTATCCGCACGATTTCCGGCCGGTTCACGCCACCCGGCGCCGCGACTTGTAGTACTACGGTTCGTAGTACTACGTTGGGTGGACAACCACCCCATCCCGAACCGCCCGGCGTGACCTGCCGGGCCGTCGCAGGGAGCACAGCCTCATGCCGAACCCCAACGCCGCCGAAGAACACTGGAGCGACCACGCCATCTGCCGTGGCGCCGATCCGGACCTGTTCTTCCCCATCGGATACGCGGCCCCCGTCCTTCGCGAGCAGGAACGCCAGGCCAAAGCCATCTGCGCCAACTGCCCCGTCGTCGCCGACTGCCTCCGGTGGGCCCTGCGCGTCGGCGAGCCCGACGGCGTCTGGGGCGGGACGACCCCGGAGGAGCGCCGCCTCCTCCGCCGCCGCGCCGACGCGCCCGTCCGGCACCACCTGCCGGCGATCACCGTCCGCGGCGACATCGCCGAGGTCGCCGCCTAGCCGTCCGCCGCACCTGCCGGAACCCGCCGCCGGAACCGACGACCGAGGCCGTCTGGCCGAAAGCGGACCGCAGCGGACCCCAGCAGACGCCCACACCGAGTCGAACGTCACGTTCTCCCGCCGTCCGCACTGACGCGGACGGCGGTTTCGGCGTCTGGGACGCGACGTCCGCCCCAGCGAACGCACCCTGGACGGGAACGCCCGGGCGGGGGACGATCGTTGACAGGACGGCGACAGTCCGACACACGGCGACGGGGTGGGAAAAGATGAGCTACTCCCCGGTCCAACGGGAGAGTGAGAGCACGGGCCTGGCCGGGCAGGGCACCAGGGCCCTGGCCGCGGCGACCCTCATCCTGCTCGTCACGGCGGGCATGTGGGTGCTCGAAGGCATCGACTACGTCGCGAACGGACGCCTCGACCAGTACGGCATCCACCCGCACGACGTCGGCGACCTGCCCGACATCTTCACCGCGCCGTTCCTGCACGTCGGCTTCGGGCACCTGATGGCCAACACGGTGCCGTTCGTCATCCTCGGCTTCCTCGCCGCGGTCCGCGGCATCGCCCGGTTCCTCGCCGCGTCCCTGGTCATCATCGTGGTCGGCGGCCTCGGCGTCTGGTTCACCAGCTCCGCGCTGACCCTCGGCTCCAGCATCCTGATCTTCGGCTTCTTCGGCTACCTCATCGGCCGCGGCCTGTTCGAACGCCGCCTGCTCGACATCGTCATCGCGGTCGCCGTCGTCGCCGTCTACGGGACGATGCTGGTCGGCGTCCTGCCGAGCGACCCCACCATCTCCTGGCAGGGCCACCTCTTCGGCCTCATCGGCGGCGTCCTCGGAGCCTGGATGCTCCGCAGGTCACGCACCGCCTGATCCCGCACCGCCTGACTCCACACCGCGTGATCCCACACCGCCCGATCCCGCGCCCATCCGCGACGGTCAGGGGCGGGGGCGGGCGACGATCTCGGTGATCTCCGCGTCGTGCGGCGTCTCCAGGGCGGCGACGACCGTGCGGGCCATCGTCTCCGGCGACGCGAAGTCGGACGGGTCGTACGCCACGCCCTCCTGGGCGCGGACGCGGCGCTGCATCTCCGTCGCCGTCCGTCCCGGGAAGAACGACGTCACGCGGATCTCCGGCTCCTCGGCGCGCACCGAGTCGGCCAGCGCCCGCAGGCCCCACTTGCTCGCCGCGTACGCGCCCCAGCGCGGGTTCGCGCGCAGCCCGGCCGTCGAGTTCACGTAGACGATCTGGCCGCGCGCGGCGCGCAGCGCGGGCAGCAGCAGCCGGGTCAGCTCCGCCGCCGACACCAGGTTCACCGACAGGTGCTCGATCCACTCGTCGGACTCGGTCTCCGCGACCGTGTCCAGGTGCGCGACCCCGGCCGCGTAGACCAGGCCGTCCAGCCGGGCGGGGAGCCCGGCGGCGGCGAGCGCGGCCTCCAGCCGGCGCGGCGCGGCGAGGTCGAGCGGCAGCGTCGTCACGCGCGCGTCGGTCGCCGTGCCCGTGCCACCCCCCGCCGGCCCGGCCGCCCGGTCCGCGTTGATCTGGCGGATCTCCTGCGTGCGCGCGTGCGCGCCCCCCGACAGCCGCGCCTGGACGGCCGCCAGCCGCTCCGGCGACCGCCCGGTCAGGATCAGTTCGTGCCCACGGTCGCGCAGCAGCTCGGCGGCCGCGCCGCCGATGCCCCCGGTCGCGCCGGTGATCAGATAGGTGCCCATGACTCTCCCCTCGCGGTCCCACTCAACATGATCGACGCGGCCCGCGCGACTTTTCCCCCGGCCCCCTGCCTGTTCCGCCTGCCCGGTCGTTCATTCGGGGCGGAGGACGCGGGTGACCCCGGCGATGAGCGCGGTCGCGAGCACCCAGCCGGCCGTGATCAGCGCGTACGCCACCCAGCGCGTCCAGCCGACCGGGTCGTAGGAGCCCTGGAGCCCGAACGAGTCCAGCGGGATGAGCAGGTCGAGGCTGTAGACCAGGGCGTGGAAGTGCGGCAGCTCCACGGTGTCCTTGATGGGGTGCGGGTGGTCGGCGGAGAACACCGCCGTGCCGACGCCGACGAGCGCCGCGAACCATGCGAACGCCAGCCACGGCCGGTACCCGAACCCGACCGTCCAGTCGAGGACGAGGCTCCAGGCGCGGGCGACCGAGCCGAGGCGCCGCCGCCGCGCCCGCAGCTTCGCCAGCTGCACCCTCCGCGCCACGTCGTCGTGGCCGATGCCGTGGTACCAGGCCGCGAGCTGCTCGTACGGCTGGAGGTGGAACTGCGGGTCGCGGGACACCCAGCGCAGCCGGTCCTTCGGCGTGGCCTTGCCGCGCAGCGTCTGGTAGACGAGCCCGTCGAGGTAGATCCGCTCGGGCCAGATCCGCGGATGGTCCATCAGGACGTCGATCCGCGAGTACGACAGCGACAGCCGGCCCCTGATCGGCTCGGCGAGGTTCATGAGCAGCTCGTCCACGACCATGTGGCTGCCGTGCAGGGCCATCCGGCCCGGGTCGGTCGAGTCGAGGACGGCCGAGTCGAACGACAGCGTCCCGTTGATCCGCGCGTTGCGGAGCCGGACGGTCCCCTCCGCGTGGAAGCCCTTGGAGAGCTCGGCGGCGTCCTGCACCACCATGTTCTCGCCGTCCAGCGCGATGCGTCCGGGGTTGGAGAGGGTCGCGCCCTCCATGAACAGGCCGCCGTTCATCCGCGCCCCGACCAGCCGGACGCCGCCGGTGATCGTCGCGTTCCGGGCGAAGAACCCGGCCTCGACGATCATCCCGCCGCTGAACACCGCCCACCGCTCGGGGACGGTCTCGGTGATCACCGTGTCGTTCAGCGTGAGCCCGCCGAGGAGCTGGGCGCGAGGCAGCTTGATCCCGCCCTCGAACACCGACCGGGACAGGCTGACCGTCCCGTCGGCGTGGAGGCCGCCCGCGTCCAGGCCGGGGAGCAGGCAGTCGGTGAACCGGAGCGTGCTGGTGCGGCAGTTGGTGACGAGCGGCTGTTCGAGCAGGCGGCAGAAGCGGAGCCGCAGCTCGTGCCGGACGGTCCCGCCGGACAGGTCGACCTGCCCGATCACGTAGGCCCCGCGGAGCCGGACGGCGGCGACGAACCCGTCGCGCGTCTCGCCCCCGCCGAGCAGCAGCTGGTTGATCACCTGGGCGCGGACGGTCCGGTTCGGATCGGGGCCGGTCGGCAGGCCGTCCCCGAATACGATCTCCGCGCCGGTCGGGAAGGCATGCCAGACGCGGCGTTCCGCGGGCGTGAGGCCGGGGGGTTCGCTCATCGCGAGGAGTACGACGCCCGAACCGTCCCAGAGGTTCCCTATCGCCGCGTTTCGGGCGATCGGTCAGTGCGCGCTGGAAACCTGCCGGGTCTCAGTGCGCGTTGGAGCCGGCCAGGTTCAGGCCGATGATGCCGAGGACGATGAGGGCGAGCGCGCCGAGGCGCAGCGGGGACGCGTCGTCGCCGAGGGCGACGATGCCGACGGTCGCGGTGCCGACCGCGCCGATGCCCGTCCAGACGGCGTAGGCGGTGCCGACGTCGAGGGACTTGAGGGCGAGGCTGAGCAGCCCGAAGCTCGCGACGGCGAAGAAGAGGAACCCCGCGGACGGCCAGAACTGGCTGAAGCCCTTGCTGAGCTTCAGGCAGGAGGCCATGGCGACCTCGAGCAGACCCGCGACGACGATGAGGACCCAAGCCATGATCCGACTCCCGGACGAAGACGACGACGGTGCACGACGCGTCGTCTTCGCTTTCCGGGTACGGCGCGCTCCTCGTCCGGGAGGGCACGTCGGCCCTCGCCTCGTCCAACGGGCCGGGTGAGGCCGTTGTTCCTCGCGCGACGCCCCGGGCGGGTCTTCCGTTCGCCGCCTTTCACCTCGTGTCGGCCCTGCCGTTACGCGTGCGTCGGGTCCGCCTGGCCTGTTCCGGCCGGGCGATGTCCGTGATCTGTGAGGTGGGCCACTTTCGGCGAACTCGTCGGCGAAACGCCCGCGGACTGCGGGTTGCACCTGGTTACCAGCGGGTAGCATGATGACGAGTTACTGACCAGTACGTCTTGCGGGGCCCTCAGCCGCCGCCGAAACCCACGGAGTGTTCGATGGGGCACTACAAGAGCAACCTCCGGGACCTGGAGTTCAACCTCTTCGAGGTTTTCGATCGCCAGGAGCTGCTCGGCAGCGGCCCGTACGCCGAGCTGGACGAGGACACCATCCGCAGCGTCCTCGACGAGGTGAACCGCCTCGCCGAGGGGCCCCTCGCGGAGTCGTTCACCGACGCCGACCGCAACCCGCCGAAGTTCGACCCGGCCACCAGCACGGTGACGATGCCGGAGTCGTTCAAGAAGTCCTACAAGACCTGGATGGACGCCGAGTGGTGGCGCCTGGAGCTGCCCGAGGCGCTCGGCGGCACCAACGCCCCGCGCACGGTCTGCTGGTCGGTGGCCGAGATGGTGCTGGGCTCCAACCCCGCCGTCCACATGTTCGGCTGCGGCCCGTCCTTCGCCAAGCTCCTCTGGACGATCGGCACGGACGAGCAGAAGAGGTTCGCCGAGCTCGCCATCGAGCGCGGCTGGGGCGCCACCATGGTCCTCACCGAGCCGGACGCCGGCTCCGACGTCGGCGCCGGCCGCGCCAAGGCGATCCAGCAGCCCGACGGCACCTGGCACATCGAGGGCGTCAAGCGCTTCATCACCTCGGCCGAGCACGACATGGCCGACAACATCTTCCACCTGGTGCTCGCCCGCCCCGAGGGCGCCGGCCCCGGCACCAAGGGCCTGTCGATGTTCCTCGTGCCCAAGTACCACGTGGACCTCGAGACCGGTGAGATCGGCGAGCGCAACGGCGCCTACGTCACCAACGTCGAGAAGAAGATGGGCCTCAAGGTCTCCACGACCTGCGAGCTCACCTTCGGCGAGAAGCACCCCGCCGTCGGCACCCTCGTCGGCGACGTCCACGAGGGCATCAAGCAGATGTTCCTCGTCATCGAGAACGCCCGCATGATGGTCGGCACCAAGGCCATCGCGACGCTCTCCACCGGGTACCTGAACGCGCTCGAGTACGCCAAGGAGCGCGTGCAGGGCGCCGACCTCACCCAGATGACGGACAAGGCCGCGCCGCGCGTCACCATCACCCACCACCCGGACGTCCGCCGCTCCCTGCTCACGCAGAAGGCGTACGCCGAGGGCATGCGCGCGCTGGTCCTGCTCACCGCGACCTACCAGGACGCCGTCCAGGTCGCCGAGCACGCGGGCGAGCGGAACGAGCTCGCCGAGAAGATCAACGACCTGCTGCTGCCGATCGTCAAGGGCTTCGGCTCCGAGCGCGCCTACGCCCTGCTCGGCGCCGAGTCGCTCCAGACCCTCGGCGGATCGGGCTTCCTGCAGGAGTACCCGATCGAGCAGTACATCCGGGACTCCAAGATCGACACCCTCTACGAGGGCACCACCGCGATCCAGGGCCAGGACTTCTTCTTCCGCAAGATCCTCCGCGACCAGGGCGCCACGCTGAAGGTCCTCGCGGACGAGATCAAGGCGTTCGCCGAGTCCGAGGCGGGCAACGGCCGGCTCAAGAACGAGCGCGCCGCGCTCCTCAAGGCCCTCGACGACCTGCAGGGCATCCTGAACCCGATGATCGGGTGGGCCATCTCCTCCATGGAGAACCCGAAGGAGCTCTACAAGATCGGCCTGACCTCGTCCCGGTTCCTGCTGGCCGCCGGCGACGTCGTCATCTCCTGGCTGCTCCTCCGCCAGGCCGAGGTCGCCCTCGCCAAGCTCGGCGGCGACGACGTCTCCGACGCCGACAAGGCCTTCTACACCGGCAAGGTCGCGGCCGCGCAGTTCTTCGCGCAGACCGTCCTGCCGCGGATCGCCTCCGACCGCGCCGCCACCGAGGCCACCAACCTCGACGTGATGGAGCTCGCCGAAGAGGCGTTCTGATCCACGCCTAGGCAAGTGAAGTAGCGACGGCTCCCGGCATCTTCGGCGGGGGCCGTTCGCGTGTGACACGGGTGAGCGCCTCGCGTTCGTGGGCCGGGTGTCGACGCCTGTGGGAACGGGCTCCGTGTCCGCGGGTAGGTGCTCCGTCACCGTTCCGCGTACGCGGGATGACCTCCGGGAACGCTACGAGGAGAGCACGCCCGCGGTTCGCACGGCGGAGGTCACCCATGGGGCTCGGCGTCAGCGTCTTCACCATCACCCTCGGGCTGATCCTCAAGTTCGCGATCCAGCCGAGCGCGATGCGGAACCCGGTCGACATCCATGTCATCGGAGTGATCCTCATCATCGTCGGCGGCATCACCCTCGCGCTCCAGCTGCTGATGATGACCGGCGTCCAGCCCCGCCGCCGCGACCCGCCCGACCGAGACCGCGACCGCTCCTACCGGGACGAGCGCCGCCCCCCGCCGTGACCTCACCGCCCAGGCGACAGCGTGGCGCTCGGTGAACGAGACGGCCGGGGCGGGCTGGTGCCCGTCCCGGCCGTCCCGTCGTTCCCGGTGCGCCCGGTTACGTCCAGGCGAGGAAGTGGAGGGGGTCCTCCAGCATCGCCCCGACGTCCCTGAGCACCTTGGAGCCGAGCTCGCCGTCGATGACGCGGTGGTCGAACGACAGCGCGAGCGTGGTCACCTTCCGGATGGCCAGCTCACCCTCGTGCACCCACGGCATGTCGCGGATCTGCCCGATGCAGAGGATCGCGGACTCGCCGGGGGTGAGGATCGGCGTCCCGGTGTCCACGCCGAACACGCCCACGTTGGTGATGCTGATCGTCCCGCCGGTCAGGTCGGCCGGGGTGGCCTTCCCGGAGCGGGCCGTGGCGGTCAGCTCCGCGAGCGCCCGGGCGAGGCCGGGCAGCGAGAGCGTGTGCGCGTCCTTCACGTTCGGGACGATCAGTCCGCGCTCGGTGGCCGCCGCGATCCCCAGGTTCACGTAGTGCTTGACGACGATCTCCGCGCCGCCGCCGCTCGTGCCGTTCGACGGGTTCGGGGCGTCCACCCAGGTCGAGTTGACCATCGGGTAGCGCGCCACGGCCGTGAGCAGCGCCTTCGCGACGAGCAGCAGGGGCGAGATCTTCACGTCCGCGAACTCGGGCAGGTCGCGCAGGCGCCGGACGGCCTCGACCGTGCGGGTCACGTCCACCTGCACGAACTCGGTGACGTGCGGCGCGGTGAACGCCGACGCGACCATCGCGTTCGCGGTGGCCTTCCGCACGCCCCGGACCGCGATCCGCTCCTCACGGACACCGGCCGCCGCGGCCGGGGCACCCGCCTGGACGCCGGGAGCCGCCACGGGAGCCGCCGCGGGGGCGGCCAGCGCCTGCTGGACGTCCTCGCGGGTGATGGAGCCGCGGGGGCCCGTCCCGGTGATCGTCGCGAGGTCGACGCCGAGGTCCTTGGCCATCTTCCGGACGGGCGGCTTGGCCAACGGCAGTCCGTTGTCCACAACCTGTGGGTAACTTCTCGTCGCCGTGCCCGCGCCGCCTGCCGTGGGTGCCGGACGGGCCGCCTGAGCAGCGGCCGGAGCCGCGGGCGCCGGGGAAGGAGAGGAGGGGGGCGGCGGCGAGGCCTGCTTGCGCGCACGGCGCTTGGTCGCGCCCGGCTTGACCCCGTAGCCGACGAGGACGGGCTGCCGCTTAGGCTGCTCGGGCTGAACGACGCCCGGCTCGTCCGCCTGAGGCACCAGGTCCTCGGACGTGTCCGCCGCGGCACTCGCGGAGGGGGCGGCGGGTTCGGAGCCGTCGGGGGCGACGTCGACGGAGATGATCGGGACGCCGACGTCGACCGTCTGTCCCTCCTCGACCATCAGCTCCCCGACCGTCCCCTCGAACGGGCACGGGAGCTCGACGACGGCCTTGGCGGTCTCGATCTCGACGATGGTCTGGTTGACCTCGACCTGGTCGCCGGGCTTGACGTGCCACTTGACGATCTCGGCCTCGGTGAGGCCCTCGCCCACGTCGGGCAGCTTGAACTGCTTGCGCTCGGTCATCGGAGTCACCAGCCGAACGTCCGGTCGACGGCGTCCAGGACGCGGTCGAGATCGGGCAGGTAGTGGTCCTCCAGCCGGGACGGCGGGTACGGCGTGGACATCCCGCCGACGCGCAGCACCGGCGCCTCCAGCCGGTAGAAGCAGCGCTCGGTGATCCGCGCCGCGAGCTCCGCGCCGAAGCCGCTGAACACCGGGGCCTCGTGGACGACCACGCACCGGCCGGTCCGGTTCACCGACGCGGTGATCGTGTCGATGTCCAGGGGGTTCAGGGAGCGCAGGTCGATGACCTCGATGGAGCGCCCCTCCTCGGCGGCCGCCGCGGCCGCCTCCATGCAGGTCTTCACCGACGGCCCCCAGGCGAGGACGGTCACGTGCTCGCCCGGCGTGACGACGCGCGCGTCGTACAGCGGCGTCCAGCTCGACGGGGCGGCCTCGAGGTCGACCGCGGCCTTGTCCCAGTAGCGGCGCTTCGGCTCGAAGAAGATCACCGGGTCGGGGGAGGAGATCGCCTGCTGGATCATGGTGAACGCGTCGCCGGGATTCGAACAGGCGACGACGCGCAGCCCGGCCGTGTGCGTGAAGTACACCTCGGGCGACTCGGAGTGGTGCTCGACCGCGCCGATGCCGCCGCCACACGGAATCCGGATCACGACCGGCACCTGTGTCGTGCCGAGCGACCGCAGATGCATCTTCGACAGCTGCGTGATGATCTGGTCGACGGCGGGGAAGACGAACCCGTCGAACTGGATCTCGACCACGGGCCGGTAGCCGCGCAGCGCCAGCCCGATCGCGGTGCCGACGATGCCGGACTCGGCGAGCGGCGTGTCGATCACCCGCTCCTCGCCGAAGTCCTTCTGCAGGCCGTCGGTGACGCGGAACACGCCGCCGAGCTTGCCCACGTCCTCGCCCATGACGACGACCTTGGGGTCGTTCTCCATGGCCTTGCGCAGGCCGTGGTTGATGCCCTTGGCCAGGGCGATGTTCTCCGCGCTCATCGGGCCGTCCCCTCTTCCTCGAACGACGCCAGGTAGGCGGCGAACTGCTCCTGCTCCTCGGTGAGCAGCGGATGCGGCTCGGCGTACGCGTGCTCGAAGATCGCCAGAGGTTCGGGGTCGGGCAGCGCCAGGCACGCCTTGCGCAGCTCGGTCGCCATCTTCTTGGCCTCGGCCTCGACCTCGTCGAAGAACGCCTGGTCCGCCTCGCCCTCCTTGACCAGGTACTTCTTGACGCGCTCGATCGGGTCCTTGGCCTTCCAGGCCTCTTCCTCGGCCTTGAGGCGGTACCGGGTCGGGTCGTCCGTCGTGGTGTGGGCGCCCATCCGGTACGTGTACGCCTCGATCAGCGTCGGGCCCTGCCCGTCGCGCGCGTGCGCGAGGGACTTCCGCGTGACGGCGAGACAGGCGAGCACGTCGTTGCCGTCCACCCGGACGCCGGGGAACCCGAAGCCCTGCGCGCGCTTGTACAGGGGGATGCGGGACTGCTTCTCCAGTGGTTCGGAGATCGCCCACTGGTTGTTCTGGCAGAAGAACACGACCGGCGCGTTGAACACGCTGGCGAACACGAACGACTCGTTCACGTCGCCCTGGGACGTCGCGCCGTCGCCGAAGTAGGCGATGGTCGCGCCCGCCTTGTCACTGCCGAGGACGCCGTCCCTCTGGATGCCCATCGCGTACCCGGTGGCGTGCAGAGTCTGCGAGCCGATCACGATGGTGTAGAGGTGGAAGCCGTGCTCCTTGGGGTCCCAACCGCCATGGTTGACGCCCCGGAACAGGCCCAGCAGCTTGAGCGGCTCGACGTTCCGGCAGTAGGCGACGGCGTGCTCCCGGTAGGTCGGGAACACCATGTCGTTGCCGGTCAGCGCCCGCCCGGAGCCGATCTGCGCGGCCTCCTGGCCGAGCAGGGACGCCCAGATGCCGAGCTCGCCCTGCCGCGTGAGGGCCACGGCCTCCAGGTCGATCCGCCGGACGGTGACCAGGTCGCGGTAGAGCCCGCGCACCTCCTCGGCCGTGATGTCCAGCGGGTAGTCGGGATGGTCGACGCGCTCACCCTCCGGGGTGAGCAACTGCACGAGTTCGGAGTCGGCGAGCTCGCCGCTGCCCGGCGCGCCGCGCACGGAGTCGATCGTCATTGATGACACTCCTCGTTCGGGGCCGGCCCCCGGGATCGCCGCGAACCGACCGACCTCAGTGGCCTTCTTCCCCCGGGTAAAAGGGGACGAATGCCGCTCATGCCATCGTGGCAGACATCACACCTAAGAACGCAAGACCCTGCTTACGGGTTTCCTTACCCCCACCCGGCCGTCCATCACCCGACAACCACCCCAGGTGACGACATCGACCCCCAACGTGCCGACCCCACCCCGAACGCCCCCGCGGACGGCCCGAGAGATCCGACAGCCCGAAAGCACCCCAGAACCCCTGAGCAAGACCGCTAAGGGCCCCGGCCCCCGCGCGGCAGCGGCCGACGGCCCCGCTCAGGTGGGCCCAACGAACGTCCCGCCCCCGGACGGCTGCCGAGGGCGGGACGGATGAAGCGGGTGGCCGTCTGGCAGGACGGAGATCAGCCGCCGGACCGGCGCGTCAGGCGTGAATGAGGGTGATGACCCTGCCGGAGGGAGACGTGGACCGGCCGATCGAGGTGCGGTCGACGATGGGCGCGGCGCTCCCGCGCCGGTCGAAGACGATGAGCGTGCCCGTGTCGAGGCCGAGGCTGTCGAGGTAGCCGTCCAGCTGGGCGAGGCCCTTGTCGACCTGGTCACCGGACTTGTCCGTCCGGACCTTGAGCTCGAACGCCGAAAGCTGGACGGCACGGCGTCCCTGTTCGTCCAGGTGAGGCTTGCGGACGGCGATGTCCACGCGATCGCGCCCGACGGCGTACTCGCGGTCGATGAAGCCGCCGCCGTTCACCACCCGCTGGAGGAACGCCATGAAGACCAGCTGACAGGCGAACTCGTGATAGGTCTCGCGCTTGTCCAGGATCTCCCCGTTGGCCTTCCAGAAAGCGACGAACTCCGTGAGAAGGCGGGGAATGTCGAGCCGCCCGTCCGGGAGGAGAAAGGCACGCGGGTCCGCGTCGATCGTCGTCTCCACCCCTTGCGACAGCACCCGGACGATGACCTCCTGGTAAATGGGGTTGGCGATCTGGACCGGTCGCCCCCGGGACACCAGGCCGAGATCGCGGGCGAAAGAGAGGTCGTCGTTGTACCGCTCGTCCAGCGGAAGGCTCGTCCCGGCCAGGATCGGCTCGATCACCCGGTGCACCCGAGGCTCCTCGAGCCGATCGACCAGCGAGTCCAGATGGGTGGCGCGCTCAAGGATGAGCCGCTCGACCGCCTCGTCCATGTGAGCGTCGGTGATCGGCTCGGACAGCGGTACCCGCATGTGACGCGTGATGTGCCGGGCCAGCGCGTTCACCAACCAGGGCTGTCCCTGGCTGGCCTCGAAGGCACGCTGGACGGCCTGGTCCTCGAACTCCTGCCCGGTCTCCTTGGTGTGCTGGCCGTAAAGGTCGGCGACCTCGCCGAAAGTGAAGTCGCTGAGCAGCAGCGACGCAGCCTTGATATTGAAGGGGCTCGTGCTCCGCGCCCCTGTGGGATCTCCGCCTGAGGCCATCTTGTAATCACGGACGTCCCGCATTCCGCAGAGCGCTACTGAATGTGGAAACACCGCCGAATTCGTCGTATATCCGTTACGGAGCTGACTCAGCACACTGACCAGACCCGCCCCGGTCAACCCGTCGATCTCGTCGAAGAACAGAACCAGCGGTCGAGGCGAACGCCGCGCCCACGCCCTCAACGCGACCTGAACCCGCACGCCGGGCACTGCGTCAGGCCAGGGAGAGGGCGGCAGGCAGTCGGGCGGAACCTCCAACGTGCCGCAGGCGTCGAGGATCGCATCGAGGACCATCTCCTCGGCTGCGGCGTAGTCGTCTCCCGCGACCCTGGCGTTCTCGCAAGAGAAGTGGATGGCCAGGTACCGGCCCTCGGAGGTCAGTTCGCGCGCGAGGGAGGAGAGCGTTGTGGTCTTCCCCGTCTGCCGGGGCGCGTGCAGGACGAAGTACAGACCTTCCTCGATCAACTCGCGGGCCTCGGGGAGACGTGGCTCCGGTGGCAGCATGTAGTGCCGGTCGGGACGGCACGGACCCGCGACGTTGAAGAATTTCACGCTCTGTACGCTACCCGTCACAGTGAGCGCGGCTGGTGGCTTGCTCGGGTTCCGCGGACCTCATCGCGCATTGAGGTCTTCGTTGCACTGGACGATGACCTCTACCAGTTCGGCGACGTCCTCCAGGGGGTAGCGGACGGTGCCGGTGTGGGGCGTCGTCAGGAGCAGGCCACCGGCTCTCGCCCACAGGGTGATCTCCGGACGGATGGACAGGACCGCCATGTTCCATCCCTCGCAGCGATGGATCGGTCCTACGCCCCGCGCGAGCAGCTCGTTCTCCAGTGCCCGAGCGGCTCCACGGCAGTCGATCGGTTGCTGCGGCACGAAGGGGGCGGGGACGCTGGGCGTGAACGGCAGGGCGAAGTAGACGGCCTTGCCGGGGACGGCGACGCCGCCGAGCCGGGCGGTCGTCCGATGGACGCCCCAAACGCCCCGGTGCTCCTGCGCGAGTGCGTCCACGATCCCGAGGCCCCGCCCGCATTCGGCGTCGAGGTCGGAGAGGCGGGGTTCCCTGAGCAGTGGGCCGCGCCAGGGGGACGTGTCGAAGATCTTGGTGATCAGCTCGCTGCGTCCGTTGCGGAGGTAGAGGTAGATCTCCGGCAGGCCGACCGGGCCGGTGACGATGGGTGCGCGGCGGCCGTAGGTGTGCACGTAGACGTTCGTCGCGATCTCTGAGACGGCGGTGCAGGCGTCATCGACCGTCCCGTTCGGAAGCCCGAGTTCGGACATGACCTCCCGGACGTACCGCCGCGCCTGTCCGGCGCACGATTCGTCCGGGGGCAGGACCCAGGCCACGCACTCGCCTCCGGCCACCGCGTCCGCCGCCCTCCGCCGCGCGGCGGCCCGCCCCTCAGAAGCCCACATGGCATCACCTTCGTGATCGTTTGACTACGGACAGCTATGTCTCCTGCATGATGGCCCGCTGGCTGTTCTCGTGCAATCAGAACCGATAATTCTCATGTCGGTGGCCGCTCGTCCGGAGGATCGCCTGCGCGGCTGCTGGACGAGTGTGCACACTGGGTGCATGACCGATCGCCCAACGATCCGGACCCGGCGGCTGGCGTCCGAACTGCGGCTCTTCCGCGAGCGTGCGACGCTGAATCTCGATGAGGTGGTGGCCGCGCTTCATTCGAGCGGCGGAGGGCGTTGGTCGGTCGCGAAGCTTTCTCGCATCGAACGGGCGGCGCAGCGCATCAAGTCGCAGGACTTGGACCAGCTGCTGGACCTCTATGAGGTGCCTCCGGAACGCCGTGAAGGGCTACAGGCGTTGGCGCGTGGCGCGCGCCAACGCGGCTGGTGGGATGCGTATGCCGACACGATCCACAGCGACTACACGACCTACATCCGCCTGGAGGCGGAGGCGAGATCGCTCCGCTGCTTCGACGGCCTCGTGATCAACGGTCTCTTGCAGACGGACGAGTACACGGGTGAGGTCTGCCGTGTGGGCATGATGCAGTTCGGGACGCAGACGGCGATCGAGCGGCGGATCGATGTCCGGCGAGTTCGCCAGCGCGTGCTGGATGATCGTGAACCCGAACCGTTGAGGCTGTGGTCGATCCTTGATGAAGGGACACTCCGTCGGCAGGTCGGGGGTCCTGAGGTGATGCGCAAGCAGTACGAGGCCCTGTTGGACGTGGCGAACCTGCCCAACGTCATGCTCCAGGTCCTCCCTTTCGAGGCGGGAGCGCACGCGGCGGTCACCGGCACGTTCGCGATCATGGACTTCGCGGATGCCCACATGCCTGACGTGGTCTACCTCGACGGATTGACCAGCGCGTTGTACGAGGAGAACGACCGGCACGTCTACCACTACTCGCTGGCGTTCAATCAGCTCGCCATGAGCGCGATCGGTGTGGATGAGTCGCGGGAATTCATTGCGGACCTGGCTGGAGCCTCATCGGGGTGACAGTATTTCCACATATGGGACATGTGATCATTTCTGGCTGGACGCGCAGTTCCTACTCAGGGGATTCCTTGAACTGCATCGAGGTAACTCAGGACGCCTGGCGACGCAGCTCCCACTCGGCCGAGGGGGCGAACTGCGTGGAGGTCGCTGGGGCGGCTGGCTCGAAGGGGCTGGCCGTTCGGGATTCGAAGGATCCGGGTGGGCCGGTGCTTTCGGTCGACGTCGAGTCGTTCCGGGGGCTGCTTGGGCAGGTGAGGTTGCGCTGACCGGGCCGTCCGCCGGGCCGGGTGGTGGGCGTCCTGTTCAGTGCCGGGGTGTCGGGGTGCCTTCGGAGAGTTCCCGGTTGATCTCGGCGGCGTCGAAGGCCGCCGGGTCGAAGTCGTCCGGTGAGTCCAGGTTCAGCCACTCGAGCATGTCCTGGTGGTTCTCGTGTTCGGGGTCGGCGAGGACGTCCAGCAGGTCCGCGTAGCCCCAGATTCCGCCGCAGTCCTCGGGTGGGGCCGCTCGGCGGCCGGTGAGGCAGCGGGGGTAGGCGACGCCGGGTTCGGCGGGGGAGACGGCCTCGACGAGGACCTTGTGCCCCCAGTCGTCGCCGAAGTCGTAGACGTAGGCGAACTCGTCCCGGGGATGTGGGGCGATCTTGTCGAGCCTGACGGCCGCGGCGTTGCGGTGGCCCAGCTCCCGGTCGGGGACGCCGAAGTCGCCCGCAGGGGTCTCGAAGAGCCACATGTGGTAGTTCTCCCAGGCGAACGCCGTCTGGAATACCAGGTGCAGGTCGCGCAGGCGAATGGCCGAGGGGACTTCGAGCCGCCGCCAGATCGGCGGGCGCGCACCGGCCAGCGACACCTTGATCCGATGGACGGTCGGGGACGGCACGGCGCCGCCGGAATCGGGGAGGTTCTCGCCGGTCTCCGGCGACAGGACGACCGTCCCAGGCGTCTGGGCGTCGTCCTCGAAGTGGTCCGGCTTGTACTCGCGCAGCAGCTCCTCGCCCTCGTCCGGCCAGGAGAAGCCCTTGCGCTTCAGCAGCCGCGCGAAGATCTTGCTCGCCGCGTCGGGCGCGCGGTCCGCCAGGCGGCGCAGCGCGTCCGGAGGGATCTCCGGGTCTTCCAGCAGCTCGGTCAGCGTCTCGCGGGGGCGGCGGCGGGCGACGAGGGCGGGATCGGCGAACGCCGCCTCGGCCAGGTGGTAGTCCGGGTAGAGGGCGACGCCCGCGCCCTGGAGGGAGTGGATCCCCACGCCTTCGGAGTCCAGCAGGAAATCCGGGAGGTCAGGGGCGGGGACGTCGGACGGCCCGGCCTCCGGGTCCGCTCGCAGGGCGATGCGGTCGTACAGCCGCCGCAGGACCTCGTCCACCTGCGGCCCGGGCACGACGATCAGATCGGTGCCGAACTCCTCGACGAACGCCTCGTGCTGCTCGGCGGGGGTGTGCGGCGCCTTTGCCTGCCGTTCGGGGGCGTGGAGGGCCTCCTCGGGGAAGGCCGGGGGCATCGTGGCCATGGCGAACGCCAGGGCCCGCGCGGACGGCGGGAGGAGCTCGGTCGGGCCCGACAGCATCCAGGCGTCGCCCAGCGGGACGATCCGGCCGATCGCGAACTTCCCCTTGCGGAAGGGCTTCAGGCCGTCCCGGCCCATGTTCGACAGGGTCGGATAGGCGCGCTGGTCGGCGAGGTCGACCAGCGTCACGCGGTCGCCCCGCTTCTCCGTGACCTCGAAGACGCTTTGGACGACGTCCCGCCAGCCCAGCAGCGTCCGCTTCTCGTCGTCCGGAAGGTCGGGATGGTCGGCGACGAACTCCTCGACCACCGTTCGCCCCGACCGGAGCTCGTGCTGGAGCATGAACGCGTCGAGCAGCACGTCGAAGGCGGCCTCGTCGGCGGTCCCGTCCGGGAAAGCCTGGGCGACCAGGTCCGAGAACTCGCTCTCGAACCTGGGTGACATGCCGAACTCCACCAGCGACTCCTTGAGATCGCCGGCGCGCTTCCAGTCGACCAACGCGGAACCTTTCGGGCCGGGTGCGGGCGATCCGACGATAGTCGGACCGGGGCGGCCCGGTCGTGTCACTCGCGGGAGAGGGCTCGGGTGATTCCGGCGGCGGCGGTGAAGCCGAGGACGAGGCCGAGGATCGAGATCGTGTAGGCGACCCACTGGTCGACGCCCTTGGGCGCGTACTCGACGGTCAGGCCGATGTTCCCGATCGGGAGGATCAGGTCGACCGTGTACCAGAGCGAGTTGAAGTGCGGGTTCTGGCCGGTGTCCAGCGCCGGCGGGTGGCGGAAGTGGAAGTAGAGGGAGCCGAAGACGATCAGGCCGATCAGCCAGGACGCGGCGCGGAACGGCAGGTAGCCGTAGCCGACCAGGGCCTCCTGGAGCCAGCCGATCGCCTTGCGCGCCGGGCCCTGCGAGGCGCGCCGGTCGCGGGACTTGGCCAGCAGGACGGCCCGTCCGTCGGCGTCGAGGCCGAGCGTCCGGTAGGCGGTGGCGAGCCGCTCGTAGGGCTGCGGGGCGTAGCCGTCGGTGTCGCGGTGCAGCCAGTCCAGGCGCTGCCGCGCGTTGAGGGCCGGGTCGAGGTTGTCGTACTGGAAGCCGTCCAGCTGGAGGCGTTCGGGCCAGGTCCGCGGGTCGTCGCGGAACAGGCTGATCTTGGCGTAGGAGAAGTCGACGGTGCCGCGGACGGGCTCGGTCGGCCGCAGCAGCACCTCCTCCGCCTGGAGGCGCTGGAGGCTGAGCGCCGTCCCCTCCTTGACGCCCAGGCGGGCGCCGCGCAGGCTCAGCTGGCCGGTGATGCGCGCCCCGGCGAACGACACCGTCCCGTCCGCGGCGAAGCCGTCCGAGCAGTACACGTCGGTCTCGACGCCCAGGTCGTCGGCGTTCAGGGCCGTCCCGGACGGGTGGGACAGCTCGGCGCCCACGAACGACAGGTAACCGCCGACGCGCGCGCCGCGCATCCGCAGCTCGCCCTGCGCCGAGAAGCCGCCGTCGCAGAACACGTTCGCCGCGACGTCCAGCCGGGACGCGTACAGCGCGACGCCGCCCGGGTTGTGCAGCCGCGCCTCCCGGAAGATCAGCTGGCCGCCGACCCGCGCGCCCGGCAGCCGCACCTCGCCCTGCGCGGTGAACCCCCGGTCGCAGTAGACGTTGGCGTCCACGAGCATCCGGTCGGCGAGCAGTGCGTCGCCCTGCGGGTTGGTCAGGTACACGCCGGACATGTTGAGGATGCCGCTGATGTGCGCCCCGTCCAGCCACAGCCCGCCGTGGACGCGGCTGCCCTCCAGCCACAGGTGCCCGTCGATCCGCGTCCCGGACGCGACCAGCCCCGGCAGCCGGCAGCGCATCAGGTGGACGCTGTTCATCTGCGCCCAGTACAGGTGCGGCGCCTCGTCGAACACGCAGCCGGTCAGCGCCAGCGGCACCGACACCTGCGCGTGCCCGAGGTTCAGCGACCCGGTGATCCGCGCGCCCGACAGCCGCACGCCCGGCACCTGCCCCGGGGACGGTTCGACCGCGCCGAGCAGCAGCGCCACCAGCACCTCCGCCCGGACGGTCCGGTCCGGCCCCCAGTGGGCGACCTGGTCGCTGACGGTCGGGTCGCCCGCGCTCAGGTCCACCGCCTCGCCGCGCGGGAACGCCTCCCACAGTTTGAGCTCCGCCGGGGACAACTCCTCGATGTTCATGGGCGCTCCTGGGAGACGGGGGGCGTTCGGGGGCTGCCTTGCGGCATGTGCCCTGCCATGGTGCCGTACGCTTCACTTTCGTAGGTAGGCGCAGATCAACGAGGGGGGCGGTCGTGGCGCGCGTCGTCGTCGACGTCATGCTCAAGCCGGAAATCCTGGACCCGCAGGGCCAGGCGATCGCCCGCAAGCTCCCGCAGCTGGGCTTCGAGGGCGTGGCGGCCGTCCGCCAGGGCAAGCGGTTCGAGCTGGAACTGGACGGCCCGGCCGATGAGGCCGCGCTGGAGGAGGTCCGCAAGATCGCGGAGACCATGCTGGCGAACCCGGTCATCGAGACCTTCGAGATCCACGCGCTCTGACGCGCGGCCGGTAGCGCGGCGGGGCATCCCCGCCGCGCCCGGAACCGGCAGGTGGGGCCGGTGGGCGGGCGGTCCGGAGTGCGTCCGGGCGGGTCCGCCCGGACGGTCCGCGAGAGCGGTCGGTCACCTTCGGGACGGCCCCTGACCGGAAATGTGGCGCGTTCCACAAACCGGCGGCACCGATAAGTCGATCAGACTTTTCCTTCGTCTCACGCTTACGTCACGTAAAGACCTGACACCCTGGCGATTACGGTGCTTTTCACCGGGGAAGCCTTACATGAGTCGAGACGTTGCCAGCGAGCGCGCTCTCCGGGCCGAGTCCGCGCACGGCGGGAAGCGGCCCGGGGGACGGACCGAGGTGCCCGGTGGACATGAAGTTCTCCCTCGCGTTGCCCCGAGAAGCCCTGAGCATCCCCGTCGTGAGACGGGTGGTCGGGGACGCGCTGCGCGGGCTCGGCGTCTCCGAGGACTGCGTGTCCGACATCCTCGTCGCGACGTCCGAGGCGTGCACCAACGTCGTCCAGCACGCCCGCAACAGCACCGACTACGAGGTGATCGGGCACGTCGCGGGCGGTGTCTGCCTCCTGCGCATCCTCGACTGGGGGCGCGGCCCCCGGCAGGCCCCCGACCCCGCCGCGGACGGCGGGTCCCCTTCGTCCGGCGCGTCCGGGCCGTTCGACGCGTCCGCCGCCCTCGCCCCCTGTGAGGAACCCGTCCCCTACGACGAATCCGGGCCGTTCGACGAATCAGGGCCGTTCGAGGCGGCCGGGCCGTTCGACGGTCCCGGGCCGTTCGACGCGTCGGGCGGACCGTTCGACCCCGGGGCTTTGCGCGAGTCTGGGCGCGGACTTAGGATCATGCGGGCCCTGGTCGACGAATTGAGCATCGAATCCGCTCCCGACCGGGGCACCGTCGTCCAGATGCACAAGCGGCTGACCTGGCGAGACGAGGCGCTGATCCGACGACTGGAGCACCGCCTCGCACGCAGCGCCGGGTAGATTGGGACACGCGCGGGGGGATTGTGACGCGCGCGCGGGAGTGAACGGCGGCGAAGAGCTGCAGCCCAGGGCTGGAACCGCCCGTCCCGGCCGCCCTCATTTCGGAGGAATGACAAGAGATGGACGCTGCCCGGGTTGGGGTCATCACCTTCCCTGGTTCTCTCGACGACCGTGACGCCGCGCGGGCCGTGCGGCTCGCGGGAGCCGAACCGGTCGCACTGTGGCACGCGGACAACGACCTGCAAGGGGTCGACGCGGTCGTGCTGCCGGGAGGATTCTCCTACGGGGACTACCTGCGAGCGGGCGCCATCGCCCGGTTCGCGCCGATCATGACGGAGCTGGTCGGGGCCGCTCGGAGCGGCCTGCCGGTGCTCGGCATCTGCAACGGCTTCCAGGTGCTGTGCGAGTCGCACCTGCTGCCCGGAGCGCTGCTGCCCAACGCCGGACTCCACTTCGTCTGCCGTGACCAGCGGCTCCGCATCGACAACGCGGACACCGCCTGGACCTCGGAGTACCGGTCCGGCCAGGAGGTGGTGATCCCGATCAAGAACGCGGACGGGCGCTACGTCGCCGACGCCGACACGGTCGCCGAGCTGGAGGCGTCCGGCCGGATCGTGGCCCGCTACCTCGACGTGAACCCGAACGGCTCGCAGAACGACATCGCGGGCATCACCAACGAGGCCGGGAACGTGGTCGGCCTCATGCCGCACCCCGAGCACGCCGTGGAGTCCCTCACCGGGCCGTCCGCCGACGGCCTCGGGTTCTTCACCTCGATCGTCAAGAGACTGGTCAACGCATGAGCGAGCAGCGCCCCGACAAGTCCGGCGCGAGCCACGAGGAGGCGACCCTCGAGTGGTTCGCCGACCTCAAGGACGACTCCGACGACCCCGAGCTGCAGCCCGTCGACCCGTCGGTGACGCAGGCGTTCAAGGCGGTCGTGGACGAGGCCGACGCCGCGCCCCCCACCGGCCCGATCCCCGGCGTGCCGAGCGACGAGCGGCCCCCGGGAGCGCCGCTCGAGCAGGCGGCCCCGCAGACCTTCGCCGCGGACGAGCCGTCCGACGACACCCCGCTGCCCCCGCCCCCCGCCACCCCGGACCCCGACCTCGTCCGCGCGATGCTGGACGAGGCCGCCGACGTGCCCGTCCCCGGTCTCGACGAGCCGGCCGCGGCCGCGCACAACGCGTCCGGCCGGCGGTCCGCCGTGTCCGGCCCGGGCGCCGTGCCGCACGGCGGTTCCGGCTCGCAGGCGGCGCCGGTCGCGTCCCCGCGGGTCTCGCCCGTCCCGGGCGCGAGCCCGCAGGCCGTGATCTTCCCGGACCCGCAGGCCGCCGCGCTGTTCGCCGCGTCCGCGACCGGGAACGGCGCCCCCCAGGCCCCGGCTCCGGCCGCTCCGCAGCAGCCGACCTTCGGGTCCGGTTTCGACTCCGGCGCGCAGGCCCTCGGCCAGGGCTTCGGCCCGCAGGACACCTACGCGCCCACCGGTCAGGACGCCTTCCCGCCCGCCGGGCAGGGCGCCTTCGCACCCGGCGGGCAGGACGCCTTCGCGGCTGCCGGGCAGAACGTCGCGTCGCACACGGGCCCGCTGCCCACCGCGGGGCTCGACGCGTCGCCGCTGACCGCCGGCGGAGCGGGCTCCGGCCCGCAGCCGTCCTTCGGTTCCGCCACGGGCCCGCAGCCCTCGGTCGGTCCGAACACCGGGCCGCAGCCCGCGATCGGCTCCGACAGCGGCCCGCAGGCCCACATCGCCGCGAACACGGGCCCGCAGGCCGCCGTCCCGGGCGACCCGGCCGCGAGCCCGACCGCCGCCCTCGCCGCGATGGCGCAGGGCCCGGGAGAGGCCGGCGGGCCGACCCCGCCCGAGCCGCCGCGCTCCGAGCCCGTCCGCCGGTTCGAGCCCGAGCCGGGCACCGACACCGTCGAGATCGCGGTCCGGACGCCCGACAAGCCGCAGCCGTGGGCCGAGCTCGGCATGGCCGAGGACGAGTACCGGCGCGTCCGGGACATCCTCGGCCGCCGCCCGACCTCCGCCGAGCTGGCGATCTACTCGGTGATGTGGTCGGAGCACTGCTCCTACAAGTCGTCCAAGGTGCACCTGCGCCAGTTCGGCGAGAAGGCCCCGCAGACCGACGCGCTGCTCGTCGGCATGGGCGAGAACGCGGGCGTCGTCGACGTCGGCCAGGGCTGGGCCGTCACCTTCAAGGTCGAGTCGCACAACCACCCGTCCTACGTCGAGCCCTACCAGGGCGCCGCGACCGGCGTCGGCGGCATCGTCCGCGACATCATGTCGATGGGCGCGCGGCCCGTCGCCGTCATGGACGCGCTGCGCTTCGGCCCGGCCGACGCCCCCGACACCCACCGCGTCCTGCCGGGCGTGGTCGCGGGCGTCGGCGGCTACGGCAACTCGCTCGGCCTGCCCAACATCGGCGGCGAGACCGTCTTCGACGCCTGCTACGCCGCGAACCCGCTGGTCAACGCGCTCTGCGTGGGCGTGATGAAGCACGAGGACATCAAGCTCGCCGCGGCCCCCGGCCCCGGCAACCAGGTGATCCTGTTCGGCGCCATGACCGGCCCGGACGGCATCGGCGGCGCGTCCGTCCTCGCCTCGGCGAACTTCGACGACGCGTCCCAGGCCAAGCGGCCGAGCGTCCAGGTCGGCGACCCGTTCATGGAGAAGCTGCTGATCGAGTGCTGCCTGGAGCTGTTCCGGGCGGACCTGGTCGTCGGCATCCAGGACCTCGGCGCCGCGGGCGTGTCCTGCGCGACGACCGAGCTCGCCGCCGCCGGCACCGGCGGCATGAAGGTCGACCTCGACGCCGTCCCGCTGCGCGACCAGCGCCTGCGCGCCGAAGAGATCCTCATGTCGGAGTCGCAGGAGCGGATGATGGCGGTCGTCGAGCCCGCCAAGGTCGACGCCTTCCTCGCGATCTGCGCCAAGTACGAGATCCCCGCGACGGTCATCGGCGAGGTCACCGACACCGGACGCCTCGTCATGACCTGGCGCGGCGAGACGATCGTGGACATCCCGCCCGGCACCGCCGCCGACGAGGGCCCCGTCTACGAGCGTCCGATCGCCCTGCCCGCCGACCTGGCCGCGCTCCAGTCGGACACGCCGGGCCGGCTGACCCGGCCGTCCAACGGCGAGGAGATCCGCCGGACGGTGCTGTGGCTCGCCGGGTCCCCGAACCTGGCCAGCAAGGCCTGGGTGACCTCGCAGTACGACCGGTACGTCCTCGGCAACACCGTCCTGGCGATGCCGGAGGACGCGGGCGTCGTCCGCATCGACGACGCGTCCGGGCTCGGCATCGCGCTGTCCCTGGACGGCAACGGCCGCTACACCCGCCTCGACCCGTACGCGGGCGCGCAGCTCGCGCTGTCCGAGGCGTACCGGAACGTGGCCGCGACGGGCGCCCGCCCGCTCGCGGTGACGAACTGCCTGAACTTCGGCTCGCCGGAGGACCCGGGCGTCATGTGGCAGTTCGCGCAGGCCGTCGAGGGCCTCGCGGACGGCTGCCGCTACCTCGGCACCCCGGTCACCGGCGGGAACGTCTCGTTCTACAACCAGACCGGCGACCAGCCGATCAACCCGACCCCGGTGATCGGCGTCCTCGGCGTCCACGACGACGTCCGCCGCCGGGTGAACATGGCGTTCGTCACCGAGGGTGCGACGCTCGCGCTGCTCGGCGAGACCCGCGAGGAGTTCGGCGGGTCCGAATGGGCGCACGTCGTCTACGGCCACCTGGGCGGCCTGCCGCCGAAGGTGGACCTGGCCGCCGAGGCCGCCCTGGCGTCCGTGCTGGTCGCCGCCGCCCGCGACGGCCTGCTCGCCGCGGCGCACGACCTGTCGGACGGCGGCCTGTCCCAGGCGCTCGTCGAGTCCTGCCTCCGCGGCGGCCTCGGCGCGCAGGTCACGCTGCACGGCGACGCGTTCGTCCAGCTGTTCAGCGAGTCGGTCGCGCGCGCCGTCGTGGCGATCCGTCCGGGCGCGGAGGCCCGCGTCGCCGCGCTGTGCGAGCAGGCGGGCGTCCCGGTGAGCCAGCTCGGCGTCGTCGGCGGCGACTCGCTCACCGTCAACGGAGGCGACCAGCAGGAGGTCTTCTCGATCTCCCTGGCCGAGCTCCGCGAGGCGCACGAGCGCACCCTGCCCAGCTACGCGAGCTGACAGAGCAGGTGAGAAGCCCCGGGCCGACGGTCCGGGGCTTCTCCCTTCCTCCCGCTATTCGCCGAAGGCGAGGCGGAGGCCGAAGGCGGCGATGACGCCGCCGGTGATCCGGTCCATGAGCCTGCGCGCGGACGGCTTGGCGAGCCACGAGCGCAGCGCGTGCGCGAACGTGACGAGGACGGCCGACCAGACGACCCCGAACGCGACGTGGATGCTCGCCAGCGCCATCCCGAACGGAAGATGCGGGACGTCCGCCGGGATGAACTGCGGCAGCAGCGCCATGTAGAGCGCGCCGACCTTGGGGTTGAGCAGGTTGGTGAGGGCGCCGCGCCGCCAGCCGTCGCGCAGCCGGTCGGGCTCGGCCCCGGCCTCGGCGGCCAGGGCGTCCGGGAGGCGCCGCAGGCTCGTCCAGAGCATGCGCAGGCCCATCCAGACGAGGTAGGCGGCGCCGACGAGGCGCAGCGTCGTGTAGGCGAGGTGGGACGCGGTGAGCAGCGCGGTGACGCCGAGGGACGCGAACGCGCCCCACAGGAGCGTCCCGGTCTGGATGCCGAGGACGACGCCCCAGGCGCGGCGCCGCTGCCCGAGCGCGGCGGTCCGGAGGATCAGGGCCGTGTCGAGGCCGGGCGTGAGCGTCATCAACCCGGCGACTACGGCGAAAGACCACAGAGCAGTAGAAATTGCCACGGACGGCCAGACTACCGCCCGTCGTACCGCAGGTTCCCGATCGCCTCCCGCACCACGAACCGGATCTCCCGGAGCCGGGCCTGGCGGCGAACGCGCCCAGCCCGTCCAGGCAGCGTCGCGGCCGGGAGTGGCGGAGAGACATATTCAGAGTGTGTGAATGCTGAGTCTCTGGGGCCACTCTGGTCTTGTGGGGCGGTGGGGTTGGTTGTTGGGGTAGATCGTCTCAGGTGGGGCGGGGTGGGGTGTAGCGGGCCCATTTGCCGCCGGCGATGGTGGCCCAGCGGTCGACGGTTCCGGGGGCGAGGCCGAGGAGCCGGCCGATGACGGGTGGGGGGAGTTGGCGGGCGTAGTCCAGCAGGGCGGCGTTGCGGTCGGGGCGCGGGTCGATGCCCAGGGTGGTGAGGCGGCGGGCCAGGCTGGTGGGGTGGAGGGGCTTTCCGGGGTGGCGGCCGGGGAACAGCCAGTCGTGGTTGTGAAGGTGGTCGGCGGTCCGGTCTGCTCGTGGGGTGGGCAGTCGGTTGATCAGGTCGGCGAGGGGCTCGGGCAGGACGACGCGGGTGGGGCCCAGGGTCAGTTCGGTGGTGCCTTGGGGGGTGTGGTGGAGGTCGCCGCGGGTGAGGCGGCTGATCGTGGTGAGGTGTTGGGCGAACAGCAGGATCAGCAGGGCGGCGGTCCGGTCGGCGTCGGGGATGGTGTCGTCGGCCAGCATGCGGCGGGCCAGGGCCCATCGGTGGTCGTCGGGGGTGAAGTGGGACGGCTCGGTGCCTGTCTTGGTGGGGATGTCCAGGTTCGGCATGTGGTGGGTGCGGGTGGCCCAGGACCAGAAGGCGCGCGTGCTGTCGGCGCGGCGGGTCTCGTCGAGCCAGGCGTCGAGGTCGCTCTGGCGGCAGGTGGCCGGGGTGCGGTCCTGGTGGCGTAGGTGGGTGAGGAAGTGGCTGGCGGCGGCGAGTTCGGCGCGGGCCCGGTAGGCGGGCCCGGGCTGGAGGGGGGCGCCGTCGAGATTGCGGCGCAGGCGGCGCAGCACGTGGGTGCGGGCGAACAGCGCGATGAGTTGCCGGTCGTCGGGGTGGGCGGCGGTGGTGAGTGTGCGGGCGAAGGTTTCCAGCCGGTGCAGGTGCTCGTCGCGGTCGGGCAGGGCGCCCGCGGCGACCAGCAGGACGCGCAGGTAGTCGATGGAGCGGCTGGTGCCGCGGCTGTCGAGGGCGGCGTGGGTGAGTGGCAGCCGTCCGGCCGCCAGATCGGTCAGGACGGGGTGGGCTCGGCTGCTGCTGCGGCCCAGGTTGGAGAGCGCGGCCTGGGGGTTGCCGGTGGCCAGGATCGCCTCGCGGAGCGGCAGCAGCGCGGGCAGGATCCGGCCGTCGGGCCCGGTGAGCTGGTGGGTGAGGCGGTCGGCGAGGATGCAGGCGAAGCAGCCCGGCCTGCCGTCCAGGCCGGTGCGCCTGCCGCGGGCCGTCCGCCCGCAGGCCCGGCAGGTGACGGTGGCGGCCTGGTTGCAGGTGAGGCAGAGGTCAGGGTGGTCGGCGGTGGCCTTGGCCGAGGTCCGTCGAGTGCGGCCACAGACCCCGCAGGGCCGCTCGGGTGGCTCATAGCAGCGGGCGCAGACCATCAGGGCGGTGCCGGTCCGGCCGCCCGGGACCGCCGCCGGCGGCGCGAGCTGCCCGCACTTTCCGCAGGTGACCGGGGACTGCCAGCGGATGTAGCAGGTCGTGCAGAGCGAGAGCTCGGCGTGCCCGACCCGCCCGGAGTTGATCTTCCGGAGGCGTCCGCAGCCGTCACAGACGCGTTGGGGCCGCTTGGCCCGGTAGCAGCGGGAGCACAGGGTGTGGGGACTGCCCGACCGGCCGTTCGCCCGAACGGCGGGGAAACGGAGTGCACCGCACTCCTCGCAGCGGGCCTTGGGCCGATGGACGCGGTAGCAGGCACCACAGACCCCCGCGCCGTCCGGGCGGGGCCCGGTGATCGTCAGACCCTCCCGGCCGCAGTCGGCGCACCGCCCCCGCCGCCGGGTCACGGCTCGTCGGGGACGATCCGGGCCCGGCGCGGGCGGCGGACCTCACCCGAAGGGGCGGGCAGCGGCCCGGCCTGTTCGGCGGTCTTGCGCCGGGCCCCGGCGAGGACGACCGGCTCGAACAACTCGGCCGGGGTGGCGTCCAGGATGTCGCAGAGCGCGGCGAACACCTGCAGGTTCAAACGCTCGGGGGTGCCTGTGACCAGCCGGTGGACCTGCGAGGCCGACATCTCGATGCCGCGTTCGGCCAGCAGCGGTGCCAGGTCGGTGGTGTTGAACATGCCGCGGCGGGCCATCAGCTCCCGTAGATGCCACCGGTAGCGGATCGTCGGCATCAGTCCGCTCCCCTCAGCCCGGCGTCCAGGACCTCTCGCAGGGCATTGTTCATGAAGTCCGATCCCGCATGGGTGTAGATGGCGGTCGTCGACCCCCACGCGTGCCCGACCTGCCGCTGAACGAAGAACGGATCGGCGCCGTCCTCGATCAGATGCGTGATGTAGGAGTGCCGCAGGCAGTGCGGATGCAGCGCCTCTTCCAGACCGAGCGCGTCCCGGTACTCGGCGAACCGGCGGGTGATGTGCCGCCCGGTGACCCGTCCGCCCCGTTCGGAGGGCCACAGAAGCTGCCGTCTCCCGACCCCGAACAGCGGCCGGACCTCCTCGACGTACTCGGCGACGGCCTCAACCGACCAGTCCCAGACCGTCAACACTGTGCGTCTGCGCGGCGGCGACCCCTTCACCGCCTTCCCGAACCTCACATAACAGGCGCCGTAGCGGCCGAACTCCGGGGCCTTGGGATTGCGAGAGAAGTCCGCGAGATCCAGGTTCCCGGCCTCGCGGCGACGCAGCCCCCACCCGTAGATCACCTTGAAGAGTGTCGCGTCGCGGAACGCCGGCAACCAGCCCTTCCGGCCCGAAGCACGGGCCCGGAGCACCTGCTCGTCTGCGTGGTCGAAGAAGTCCTGCAGTTCCCGGCGGGTCAGTGCCCGAACCTCCGGCCGTCCCTCATAGGGCGCCGAATGCGACGGCATGTTGTCCTCGTGGCAGATCTGCACCGGGTGCGTCCCGAAGTACTCGATGCACTGCTCACCCCACCCGTAGCGGGCGTCGGTCAGGTAGTCGCAGAACATCGCGATCTGGTTCAGGTAGTTCCGGACCGTCGACCTTGCCAGCGGTCCCGGCGACGACAACAGTTCCGTCGCCCAATCCTCCACGTCCCCGGGTAGCCACTCCCACGGCGGCGTGCCGGTGAACGCCGCGAACCGGCGCACCAGGGCCACCCGCGTCGTGATCGACGAAGCTGCCAGCAACCTCGCCCTCTGCTGCCGCTCCCAACCCGTCAGCATCGCCACGAACACCGCTTCCTGTGGATGCAACGGCGCCACGCCGTCCGCGAGCACCAGGTGCGCCGCACCCTCAACAGAAACCCGTTTCACCCCAAACACCACCTCGCATCAGACGCGACATGCTCGCATCTGATGCGAGATCCCTTCAGGTGAAGCGGGAAACAGCAGGTCAGCAGCCATCCACCCGGACCACACGACAGCCTCGGAGCACCTCACACAGACAGTCGATGACCAGCACAAACGTCATCTTCAAGTCGGCGAATAGCTCACCAGATGCTATTCGCCCCCTTACTAGAAGACCGAGATGTGGACGTGGTCGAAGTGGTTCGCGGTGATGCCGCCGCGGTCGCTCATGCCACGCCAGCCGGGGCTGCGCATGTCGTAGATCCGCTGCTGCCAGATGATGTACTTGATGCCCAGCTCGGAGGCGTGGGCGATCGCGTAGTTGGCGACCTGGTCGCCGTTGGCGTTACGGGCGGCGGTGGGGGAGACGCCACCGGACGACTCCATGAAGTCGCACGCCGTGCCGGTCGCGTGGTCCTGCGCGTCCGCGCCGCCGCGGTAGCAGCCGATCGTCGGGAACGGGCCGAACTCGCTGTCGATGACCTGCTTGACGTGCATCATGCGCGGGGTCACGCTGCCCATGCCGACGCTCGGCGACTCCGGCTTGTACTTCTTGATCAGCTTCTTGACCTGCGCCTTCCGGGACTTCAGGTCCGTCAGGTTCTTCTGCAGGTCGGTGATCTTCGCCAGCGCCAGCTGCCGCGCCTTCTCCTGGTCGGCGACCAGCTTGGTGATCTGCTGGACGCGCGCCGACTGGTTCTGCGCGACATGGCTGGCCAGGCTCATCGTGTTCAGCAGCTCGGACGGGTCGCCCGCCGCGACGATGGTGATGCCCGGATCCTGCCCGCCGCTCATGTACTGGTTCGCGGCGAGCCGCGCGGCGAGCGTCCGCGACGCCTCGAGCTGACCGCGCAGCGAGTCGGCCTTCTTGATGGCCTGCTTGGCGGCCCACTGGGCGTCCTTCAGCTGCGCCAGGTCGCCGCCGTATTCCTTGTCGAGCTGGGCGATCTGCTTGTTCAGCTTGTCCATCCGGCCGCTGTCGCCGGGAGCGGCGTCGGCCGGGACGGTGCCGGACAGCATCGGCAGGACGACCGCGAGCGCGGCCGCGGCGAGCGCGGCACGCCGTCCGCGTCGTCCACGCCGCGCCGGGGGGACGGCCAGGGCGAAGCGGTGGTGGCGGGTGGAGGTCGGGCGCTCCACGTCCTCTCCTCTCCTCTGGTCGGCCTACCGGGTTAGCTGACGGGTTCGGGCGCGGGAGTCCGCCCTATCGCGACGCCGTGCGGCGCCGGCGAATTCACCCCGGCCGGACGGGCGTCCGGCGGATGGGTCCCCGGCTCCCGGACGGGGGCGTCCGGGACTCGGCACGTCCGGCCAGCCTGCCGCTTCGATCACGGACAGTCATGGATCGGACACCAACAAACTGCAAGGAACTGGGTGTTGCCTCGCCAAAGATTAGACCCCTGGGGCTGTTGGGACGACCCCCGGAGGGCAACGCGATGCGCGGATCCGCAGGATGCGCGATGGCCCGGCCCCGAGAACGGGACCGGGCCATGATGACCGTGCGTAAGCGCTATGCGCCTTACAGTGAGCCCTTGTAGACCAGCCGGTTGCCCGTGCCGCTCCCGAGCTTCTTCAGGACGTTCTTGGTGGAGTTGTCGTACAGCCACTTCTGAACGGTCGGGAAGGTCGCCTTCGGGTGCGTCTGCAGGTACAGCGCCGCGACACCGGCGACGTACGGCGACGCCATGGACGTGCCGCTCTCGACCTGCGTGCCGCCGCCCGGCCAGGTGGACGTGATGCCATAGCCGGGGGCCATGATGTCCACGCACTTGCCGTAGTTGGAGAAGTCCGCGCGGTTGTCGTGCGAGGTCGTCGCGCCGACGGCCTCGACCCAGCCCGCGCCCGACGGCGAGAACTTGCAGGCGTCCCGGTTGTCGTTGCCCGCGGCGACGGTCACGAAGACCCCCGACTTGGACAGGTTCGCGACGGCGGTGTCGAGCGCGTTGGACTTGCCTCCGCCGATCGACATGTTCGCCACCGCCGGCTTGGCGGCGTGGGTGCGCAGCCAGTTCACGGCGGCGACCACGTCGGACACCGGGGAGTTGCCGTCCTTGTCGAGCACCCGCAGCGCGCGCAGCTGGACGCCCTTGGCCGCGCCGTACTTGGCGGAGCCGAGGATGCCGGCCACATGCGTGCCGTGGCCGTTGTAGTCCCAGCCGTTGCCCTTGAAGCGCGACGCGCTCCACGCGACCTTGGCACGCCCGCCGAACTGCGGGTGGGACCAGGCGATACCGCTGTCGACGATGTACGCGGTGACGCCCTTGCCGGTCGCCTTGTAGGAGTAGGACTTCGACAGCGGCAGCTTGCGCTGGTCGATCCGGTCCAGGCCCCACGGGAGCGGCGTCTTCTGGGTGGTGGTCGCGTGGACGAGCTGGTCCTGCTCGATCGCCGCGACGCGCTTGTCATGACGCAGCTTGTCGAGCTGCTGGGTGTTCAGGCGGGCGACGAACCCGTTGAGGGCGTCGCCGAAGCCCTGGGCGGACGACGCGCCGACCTGCCCCGCCGCGGTCTTGGGCGAGGTGCCGGCCTTGAGCGTGACGATGTACTGGCCTGCGATGGGCGAGCCCTCGGCGGCGGTCACCTGGACCGCCTTGGGCGTGGAATCGGCGGAGGCCAGCGCGGGGATCGCCGCCGCCGCGCCCACAGAGGACGCGATCGCGCCGGCCAGCAGCAGCCTTCGGGAGACGGGCCGCAAGAGAGCTCCTTCTGCCGCGGAGTCGGATGAGCCGCGGCCAAGATCGAGGTCACCGACCCCGGAACCCTAATGCACCTTCCATCCCACAAGACGCATAAGGCACATATCAATCGGATCAACGTGGCCCCGGCCGAGCGGGCTCGACCAGGCCGTTCACCCCTTGGTGAGGCTGCCCCGGTAGGCCAGCGCCGTCCCCGGCTTCGACCAGTCGTACTTCAGCGACCCGTCCGGCTGCCGACTGATCCTCACGTCCCCGCTCGTGCACGGCTGGCTCACCGACAGCGCCAGCTGGAGCTCCGCCCCGGTCCCCTTCGTCAGCGCGAGCGTCCCGGTGCACCCCTCCTTCGGGTACACCGCCGTCCCCGTCTTCGCCCCGGCCTGCAACGTGACCTGCAACGGGAACGACTCACCGCGCTGCGCGTTCACGGCCGTCCCCTTCCACGTCCCGGCGAACGTGTCCGGGATCGTGCTCACGGGCTTCCCGTCCGCGCCGCCATGCCCGGAGGGCTTGCTGCCGCCGCCGTCCCCGCGCAACTGAGGCCAGAGCACCAGCGCGATGATCGCGACCCCCACCAGCACCCCGGCGGCCAGCGAGACCGCCACCCCGACCACATGGTTCCCCGGCCGCCGCCACCGAGGCTTCGCCGCCCGCAACCCGGGCAACGACAGAACGGCCGTCTCCGACCCCCTGTCCTCAGCGGGCCGCATCCCGGGAATCAAGGACCCCTCGGAAGCCACACCGGCCGCACCCACCGACACCGGAAGATCCCGCGCGGTCGCACGACTGCTCCGCCACCCCTCGGGAGGACGAGGAGCACTCGGCACCGGCGGCCCACCTGCCGCGGGCGCGGCACGCATGTCCAGCACAGTGCTGGGCCCACCGTCATCACCGGACGCGGCCCCGCCATCCCCCGCGGAGGGCTTCGGCAGGTCGAGCATCGTGCTCGGCCCACCATCCCCAACCGCGGACGCCCCACCCCCAGGCGTCCAAGCCCCGGAGGCAGAAGCCAAAACCCTCGCCACCGAGCCCGGGGCACCTCCACCCGTAACCGAGGCCGACGACCCCCCGCCCAGCCCCGCACCGGACGGCCCCCCACCGAACGAACCGGCGACGCCCCCAGACAAGGCACGCGGTGCCCCAGCGGGCTGCCAAGCCCCACTGCTCGCGACACCAGAAGCCGACGCAGACCCGCCATCCCCAGAGGCGACGTGTGGCGCTCCGCCAGACAAACCCACGCCGCCGCCGGGCGTCGACAACGGGCCGTCACCAGCCGGCCCCGAAACGCTCTGCGGTGCCCCGCCACCAAGCCCCGCACCAGCGGGAGGAGCCGACACGAACGTCCCATCGAGGGCGGTGCCGGACGCCGCTCCTCCTGCACCGAGGGATGGAGTGGCCGTCGGGGCGGGCGCCGACTCCGAGGAGCCGGTGGCCAGGGCTTCGGCCTCGGCGCGCAGGGGAGCGGGCGTGCGGGCGGCGAGGGGACCGTCCAGCATGCGACGCAGCAGGTCGGCAGCCGTAGGACGCTCGGACGGGGACTTGTCCAGCGCGTCCGCGACCACGTCACGCACGGACTCGGGCAGGGCGTCCGTGCTCGGGTCGTCGTACACGATCCGCTGCATGATCTCGGCGGGGGAGCCCTCCCCGAACGGGGGCTCGCCCGCCGCCGCGAACAGCAGGGTCGTCGCCCAGGCGAACACGTCGGCCGCCGGCCCGATGCCGTGCCCGCTGAGCTGCTCAGGGGCCAGGAAGGACGGGCCGTCCTCGGCGCGGGTTCCGGACCCGGCGCTCACGGCGTCCAGGGCGGTGACCACCCCGAGGTCGGTCATGCGCGGACCCGCCTGCGCGAGCAGCACGTTCGCCGGCTTCAGATCGTGGTGGACGGCCCCGGCCCGGTGCGCGGCGGCCAGCGACACGGCCAGGCCGACCGCGAGACGCTCGACGACGACCGGACCGCGAGGCCCCTCGGCCGCGACCAGCTCGGCGAGCGACGGCCCGTCCACGAGGTCGGACGCCACGAAGGCACGGTCACCCTCGACGTCCGCGGCGAGGACTCCGGCAGTGCAGAACCCGCTGACGCGACGGGCGGCGGCGAACGCGTCGACGAACCGGGTGCGCGCATCCGGCTCCCCGCTCAGCCGCACATGCAGCAGCTTCACCGCGACGGACCGTCCGGACGCGTCGCGGCCGACGAAGACCGCGCCCTGCTCGCCGACGCCGATCCGGCCGGTGATCGAGAAGTCGCCCAGCCGTTCCGGGTCGCCGGGTTGCAGAGGCAGCGCCTCGGCCATCACACGCCCTCCGTGTTCTGCCATCTGGGGAGATGTCCCCTGCGCTTCCGCGAAATCTGATTCATCCCCCGCGTCGGCGCCGGTCCCTTTCTACCGGTTGATGGCGGATGGCGCGGCTGAGTCGCCCGCACCCGATCCGTCACCCCCACCCCCGAGCCCGTCCCACCCGCCGACCCGTCACGCCACGATCAGGCCCCCCGACACCGCCCCGCCCCCTCGCTCCTCGCACTCGCGCCTGCCGCGTCCGCCTCGCGTCCCGCCTGCCCGCGCCTCGCGTGACCGGTCTCGGCTCGTGTGTCTGGTCGGCTTGGGTGGGGTGGGCGGGGGTCGGATAGCGTCGGTGGGGATGGCGCGTAAACCTCTTTCTCGTGAGCTGCTGGACGAGCAGCGTGCTCTGCTCGGACTGCCCGGATACGTGGGGCCGGACGAGGCGCCGGCGTTGCGGCGGGCGGCGCTCGACACGTTGATCGCCGCGCGGTCGGCGGGGGTCGAGCCCGCGCGGCCGGTCGTGACCGGGGCCGTGCGGCTGCTGCTCGACCGGCTCGCCGAGCTCGCCCCCGGACGGTCGGTCGAGATCCGCGTCCCGCCGCACGCGGCCGTCCAGGCGATCGAGGGCACGCGGCATACCCGCGGCACCCCGCCCAACGTGGTCGAGATGGACGCCGACACCTGGATCGCCCTCGCCCTGGGCGATCTGACCTGGGACGACGCACTCCGCGACCGTCGCGTCAAGGCCAGCGGGTCACGCGCCGACCTCTCCGCTCACCTCCCCCTCCCACCTACCTGAACGACTGGCGGCCCCGGAACGTTGGGGGCGAATCCTTGGGTCTTGCCCGCGGTGGTGGTCGCTGCGACGGTGGTCCAGACTTCGGTCCCATACCGAGGAGGTGGGCGCCGTGCTCGTCGCGCGCTGGAGTTTCGCGGTCGAGGACATCGACGGACGCCGGGTGGCCGACGCCACGGGCGGCGGCCTCACGATGACCCTGGACGAGGGCGTCCGCATCGTCCCCGGACGCGACGGAGACGGGGAGGCCCTCGCCTTCGGCGGGACGAGGGGCCGCGCGATCGTCGAGGCCGCCCCGCGACTGGCCCTCAGCCAGCTCTTCGGCTTCACCGTCGCGTTCCACGTCCGCGTCACGGACGGCCCGACAGGGGAGTGGCGCGCGCTCCTCTTCAAGCAGGTCGCGGACGCCGACGCCCGGGCCCTCGGCGTCTGGCTGCATCCGGACGCCGACCGCCTGCGCGTCCAGCTCTTCACGACCAAGGGCCCCGAGTACATGGACGGTCACGCGCGCCTGACTCGGGACGAGTGGGCGCATCTGGCCCTCGTCGTCCACGCTCAGGGCATGGCGCTCTACGTCGACGGCAGGCCGGACGTCGCCATCCCCCTGGAACACCCCGTGGTGACGCCGGGCGGCCCGCTGTCCCTGGGCGCCGAACCCGGCAAGCCAGGCATGTCAGGCCTGATGGCGAACGTCCGCATCTATGCCGAGGCTCTCGATGAGCGCACCATCCGGGCCCTGGCCACCGAGTAGAGAACAGAGACAGGAGTCACGCCCGCATCGGATCGCCATCGACCTGTTGCGGATCTCACAGTCACCCCTAAGGGGCGTGCGACTCCCGGGCGAAGGGGAACGTGCGGTCGATGCACTCCCGCCGGGTGAACTCGTCCGGAAAACGGTGGCTGTCGGCGCATTCGACGGCCTTGCTCAGCAGCCAGAAGATCGCGACCGTCCCGATGGCGAGTGTCACCAGCGAGCAGACGACCCCGGCGACCGCCGTCCCCCGCGCGCCTCCCGCCGGCCGCCCCCGCGCCGCCCCGCGAGGCCTTCCCCGCCATAGCGCGACGACGCCGAGGGCGAGGCCGACCAGCGCGGCCGGGAGGCCGATCCCGCACAGCAGCAGGGCGGGCAGCCCGGCCAGTCCGAGCACCAGGGACGCCGTCGCGAGGCCCTGCCGTTCCGGTGTGCTCGGCGGCGTCTGCGTTCGGTATCCCGGCATGGTCATCGGTTCGCCCCCCTGCGTCCCCCTGAGTCGTGATCCACACTCGCGCGCCGGGACGTCCGCCCGTGGCGAGGGCGGGTAAATGTCGATTAAGGACTCCACCGATCGGAGCAGAACGGACGGGCCTTTAGACTGGCCAGCGTGCCTCTCGGTGATGGACGACTGAGCCATGACATCGACCCCTCCGACCGCCCGCCGCAGGACGCCTGCGGTGTGTTCGGCGTCTGGGTCCCACAGGACCAGGCGGCCAGGGCGGAGGTCAGCAAACTCACCTACTACGGCCTGTACGCGCTGCAACACCGCGGACAGGAATCGGCGGGCATCGCGGTCAGCGATGGCTCGCGGATCGTGGTGTTCAAGGACATGGGCCTGGTCGCCCAGGTCTTCGACGAATCCGTCCTGAACACCCTGCGCGGCCACATCGCGGTCGGGCACTGCCGGTACTCGACCACCGGCTCGCCGACCTGGGAGAACGCCCAGCCCACCTTCCGCTCCACCGGGCACGGCGGGCTGGCCCTCACGCACAACGGCAACCTGATCAACACCCCCGAGCTGGCCTCCCGGCTGGACGGCGACGCGCTCACCGCGACGTCCGACACCGAGGTCCTCACCGCGCTGCTGGCCACCCGCGAGGGCGGCACGATGGCGGCCGCGCGCGAGATCCTGCCGGTCACGCGGGGCGCGTTCTCGCTGGTCTTCATGGACGAGAACACCCTGTACGCCGCCCGTGACCCCGAGGGCGTCCGCCCGCTGGTCCTGGGCTCCCTGGAGGAGAACGGCGGCTGGGTCGTGGCGTCCGAGACGGCCGCACTCGACATCGTGGGCGCCCGTTTCGTCCGCGAACTCGAGCCGGGCGAGCTGATCGCGATCGACGCCGACGGCGTCCGGTCCGAGCGGTTCGCCGAGGCCCGCCCCAAGGGCTGCCTGTTCGAGTACGTCTACCTGGCCCGGCCCGACACCACGATCGCCGGACGGTCCGTCCAGGCGACCCGGGTCGAGGTCGGCCGCCGCCTCGCCGCCGAGCACCCGGTCGAGGCCGACATGGTCATCCCGACGCCCGAGTCCGGCACCCCCGCCGCGATCGGCTACGCCGAGGCGTCCGGGATCCCCTACGGCCAGGGCCTGGTCAAGAACTCCTACGTCGGGCGGACGTTCATCCAGCCGTCCCAGACGATCCGGCAGCTCGGCATCCGGCTGAAGCTGAACCCGCTCCGCGAGGCGATCGAGGGCAAGCGCCTGGTCGTCGTGGACGACTCGATCGTGCGCGGCAACACCCAGCGGCAGGTCGTGGCGCTCCTGCGCGACGCCGGCGCCGCCGAGGTCCACGTGCGGATCTCCAGCCCGCCGGTCTCCTGGCCCTGCTTCTACGGCATCGACTTCGCCACCCGCGCCGAGCTGATCGCCGGGAACCTCGACGTCGAGGGCATCCGCGACTCCATCGGCGCCGACTCCCTCGGCTTCATCTCGCTGGACGAGCTGATCGCCGCCTCCCGCATCCCCAAGGACCGGCTCTGCCGGGCCTGCTTCGACGGCGTCTACCCGATCCCGGTCGATGAGGCCGCCCGAGGCAAGCACCTGCTGGAGCCGACCCGAACCTGACGCGGTCACGCCGGAGGCGTCCCGCAGCATCGTGCGGACAGAACCGTGCGGACGCAGGAGAGCCCGCAGATCCCTGCGGGTGGAGGAGGAGGCTCGCGACAGGGCGGGCCGACGAGACGACCCGCCGTGCGGCGGGCCGGGGGGATCATGAGCACCTCGTACGAGGCGGCCGGAGTCGACATCGCGGCGGGCGAGCGCGCCGTGGAGCTGATGAAGGCGCGCGTGGCCCGGTCGCGCCGTCCGGAGGTCGTGGACGACGCGAGCGGTTTCGCGGGCCTGTTCGACGCCTCGGCGTTCCTGAAGTACCGCCGTCCGCTGCTGGCGACCTCGACCGACGGCGTCGGCACCAAGGTCGACCTGGCCCGCCGCCTGGGGATCTACGACACGATCGGGCGGGACCTGGTCGGGATGGTCCTGGACGACCTGGCGGTCTGCGGCGCCGAGCCGCTGTTCATGACCGACTACATCGCCTGCGGCAAGGTCGTCCCGGAGCGGATCGCCGACATCGTGGGCGGCATCGCCGAGGGCTGCGCGCTCGCCGGGGCGGCCCTGGTCGGCGGCGAGACCGCCGAGCACCCCGGCCTCCTCGGGGAGGACGAGTTCGACGTCGCGGGCGCCGGAACCGGTGTCGTCGAGGCGGACGGCCTGCTCGGCCCGGACCGCGTCCGCTCCGGCGACGCGGTGATCGCGATGGCCTCGTCCGGCATCCACTCCAACGGGTACTCGCTGGTCAGGCACATCCTCGCGAACAGCGGCCTGACGATCGAGTCGACCCCGGACGAGCTGTCCGGCACGCTCGGCGAGGAGCTCCTGACGCCCACCCGCATCTACGCCAAGGACATGCTCGCCCTGGTCGCCGAGACCGGCGGCGTCCACGCGTTCGCCCACATCACCGGCGGCGGCCTGACGAACAACCTGGCCCGTTCCCTCCCGGACTCCGTCGACGCCGTCCTGCGCCGCGACTCCTGGACGATCCCGCCGCTCTTCGAGATCCTGCGCGCCCACGGCGACGTCCCGCGGTCCGAGATGGACAAGACCTTCAACCTCGGGGTCGGCATGGTCGCGATCGTCGCGCCCGACACGGCCGACGCCGCGCTCCGTCTCCTGAACGACCGCGGCGTCCCGTCCTGGCTCCTGGGCGAGACCGTCCCCGGCACCGGTGCGTGCGCCTACGCCTGACCGGATGTGTCGAGAGCGTCATGAAGACGTCCGTCCGGGGACAGCCACATCCATCCCTGGGCGGACGTCTCCTTGCAGCTGACCGTGACCTGCCGGTACAGCTCGGGGAAGAGGACGCCGCAGCCGGACCGCACCTCCTCGTACAGCCGATCGGAGACGATCATGCTGAGTTCCGCGCCGGACCTGGTGGCCACCTCGCGGAACAGGGGCGCGTCGAGCAGCCGGAAGAGGTGGTTCACGGCGCCGCCGACCAGCCCGTAGGGGTCGTTCTCGACGTGTCCCGAGTGGACCGCCATCCGCATCCTGATGCGGGCGGGATCGCTCGCGAACCGGTTGCCCCGGCGGAGCAGCGCGAGCAGGTGGTGTGCGAGCGGGTCCAGCAGGAGGTGGGGCGGCACGTTCGCCGGAACGACGACGAGCGCTCCGTCCCCCCGGTCCTCACGGTGGCAGGCGTCCCAGGGCAGCAGCGTCATGCCGAACGCGTCCCGAAGCTGCTCGTACAGGCGGTGACGCAGGTGGCGCCGGATCTCGTCGTCCCGGCTCTGGTGGGTGAACCCGACGATGTCGACGGCCACCATCGAGGTGTAGACGCGGGCGGAGTCCTGCGGAAGACCCACCTGCCGGTCGACGGGCTGCATGGTCATGTTCGTCACGACACCTTTCTTGCTCGGGAACACGATCTCCCCCTGAAAGCAATTGTCCACCCGCTTCAAAATGGCATCTGATTTCGGCTGATTGCCGTGAGGAAATCTGCCGTCCGGAGAATGGCGGGGTATCCGATTGGCTGCTGCCATGCGGAGACATGGCAGTCGGACCTCCCGCGTCCTGCTTGCTGGCCGCCGGACACCTGGCATAGTGGCGGCCACCACGCAACCCCTGGGACGCCCGGGACCACAGAGGCTCCGGATGCCTGAGAGGCGTCCCGCCCGCACAGCGCGACCACGCCGAACGCCACACCACAATCGGCGAACTCCCATTCGGGGACCACCGGAAAGCGAGAATGCAGGTTGCCACTTGGCAGACCGCCAGGTCGCTGTTTTACTCGAGGCGAGAGCGGGACACGGGCGGGGGCCACGACGCGACCGATGCGGTGACCGGTTGCCGGACGAGGGGTGTGAATGCCGAACGCTTCGGGACGGGAACCGATGGTCCAGCGCGCGATCCTGATGGGCGAGCTGCAGCGGCTTCGCCTCGCGAGCGGCCAGAGCCAGGAGCAGGTGGCGGCGGCGCTCGACTGGTCGGCGTCCAAGGTGATCCGCATCGAGAGCGGCGCCGTCGGGCTGTCGATGACCGACCTGCGGGCGCTGCTGCTCCACTACGGCGTCTCCGCCGACGACGAGCGGGCCGACGCCTTCACCGTTCTGGCGCGCGACGCGCGGCAGCCGGGCTGGTGGTCCCTCTACCAGCGGGCGCTGTCACCGGGATACCGGCAGTACATCGGCTACGAGTCCGGGGCGTCGGGCCTGTGCGGCTTCCGCGCGCTGCTGATGCCGGGCCTGCTCCAGACCGAGGAGTACGCCGACGCCCTGACCCGCGAACTCGTCGCGTCGGACACGGACCGCGAGGTGCTCGTCGAGGTCCGGATGCGCCGCCAGGACGAGATCTTCGGACGGGACGACCCGCCCCGCCTCACGATGATCGTGGACGAGGCCGTGCTGCGCCGCCACGTCGGCGTCCGGTCCGACCCCGGCATCATGCCCCGCCAGCTCCGCCGCATCCTGGACCTGCACGACCAGTCGCTCGCGTGCGTGCGGGTCATCCCGTTCTCGGCCGGAGCCCACTTCGGGATGGCGGGCGACTTCACGATCCTCCGGTTCGACGACGCCCGGCTCGACGACGTCCTGTGCCAGGAGACCGTCGGAGGCACCTCGCTCACCGTCACGGACGGCGGCGTCCGCGTCGCGCAGCACAGGGCCGCCTTCAAGCGGCTCCGCCAGATCGCGCTTCCGGCCGGGCACACACCGACCTTCATCGAGAAGATCATCGCGTCCCTGTAACCGAACACGCGCCCGCTCTGTCCGAGAGTCGAGGTCTTGGCCCGAGAAGCGAACTTCGTGGATCTCCGAGGCGTCCAACCCGGTGTGACCGGCAGCGTGAAGATCGTGCGGACGGCCCGTCGGGCCCTGGCGGGCTTGAGGGCCCGGCTGCGGCATCGTGTCGGGCCCGTCCTGGTAGCGGGTGGGTTGGGCGTTTTCGCGGTCCTGCTGCCCACGGGGTGGGCGTACGCGGACACCGCGCGGTACCGGCACACCCCCGCGGACGTCCCGGAGACGCCGGTGGCGCTGGTGCTGGGCGCCGGGATCGCCAACGGGAAGCCGTCGCCTCTGCTGGCGCGCCGTCTCGATCTCGCGGCGGAACTGTATCGCCGGGGCAAGGTGAAGGTGCTGCTCGTCTCGGGCGACAACCGGGTCAAGGAGTACGACGAGCCCACGACCATGCGGGACTACCTCATGCGCGCGGGAATCCCCAAGGACCGCATCGTCCGGGACTTCGCCGGCCTCGACACCTGGGACTCGTGCGTCCGGGCCAGGACGATCTTCGGGGTGCGGCGCGTGACCGTGGTCACGCAGCGCTTCCATCTGCCGCGGGCGGTCGCGCTGTGCCGCGCGGCCGGGATCGACGCGTACGGCGTCGGCGACCAGAGCATGGGCGGCGGACGCACCGACGCGACGATCAACGGCTATCTGCGGGAACCGCTCGCGATGCTCAAGGCCGTCGGCAGCGTGGCCCTGAAGCCGGGCCCCACGATCGGCGGCGAGCCCGAACCCGGGGTCCACACCGCCCTGGCGTCACCGCCGCACTAGAAATGTGACGCGAGTCATGCCCCGCCAGGCCCGCGAAACCCCTGGCCAGGCCGGGAGAGCCCCCGACGGGCCGGAGAAACGCGAACGCCACCGCGCGGGACCGAAGTCCCTGCGGTGGCGTTTCGCCAGGAGCCGATCAGTGACCCGAGGTGCCGTTCTTGCGCTGGTCCTCGTAGTCGTCGGCATAGTCGGCGTACTTCTCCGCGAGCTCGTCATAGGCGTCGTCGGCCGGAGAGTCGTCCGGAACACCCAACTCTTTCTGCAGGCGATCGAGGTCTGTGCCGCCGCTGCTGTACTTGAGCTGCCTGGCAACCTTTACCTGCTTGGCCTTGGCTCGGCCGCGACCCATTGGCTCGACCCCCTCGATGGTCAGGGCTTTCGTGGGCCCATCAACGCGCGCGTGTACCACACGAACCGATGCCTGATGAGCCATGCGTCAGTCACGGATACAACCGTACCCGTTTTGCGCCCGGCTCGGTACATCGTCAGTCCGTGGCGGCGACGCTCGTTGCGGAGGACATCAGTGTATCCGGTGGTCGCGGGGCCGCGGCCGGGCCCCGACACGCCCCGCCGCTCCGCCTCCGGAACCCCGCCGGAAGCCCCGCCGAACCCCCGCGGAACCCCGGCGGAACCGGGGCGGAGGCGGCCTGGAGACCGCCGGCCGACCGCCGGGGAGAGCGCTCCGGGAGGGCGCGCGCTCCCCGGCGGACGGGCGTCAGAGCAGGATTCCGCGCAGGCGGCCGATCTCGGACATCCGGCGTTCGGCGAGCCGGTCGGCGGCCACCGCGGGCGGCACGCCCTCCTCGGCGGCCAGAACGAAGATCTTCTCGGTCGTGTCGAAGATCTTCGTGGCGCGGGACTTGGCGCGCTCGAAGTCGAAGCCGCCGATCTCGTCCGCGACCTGGATCACACCGCCGGAGTTCACGACGTAGTCGGGGGCGTAGAGGACGCCGCGGTCGGCCAGCTGCTTCTCGATCCCGGGGTGGGCGAGCTGGTTGTTGGCCGCGCCGCAGACGATCTTGGCGCTGAGGACGGCGACGGTGTCGTCCGACAGGGACCCGCCGAGGGCGCAGGGGGCGTAGACGTCCAGCTGCTCGCGGACGAGGGCGGCGCCGTCGGCGGCCACGGCGACCTGGGGGTGCCGCTCGCGGATCCGCTCGACCGCGGCCTCGTCGACGTCGCTGATCACGACCTCCGCGCCGTCCTCCAGAAGGTGCTGGACGAGCCGGTGGCCGACCTTGCCGACGCCCTCGACACCGACGCGCCTGCCGCGCAGCGTCGGGCCGCTCCACACGTGCTGCGCGGCGGCCCGCATGCCCTGGAACACGCCGAAGGCGGTCAGGATCGACGAGTCGCCCGCGCCGCCGTGCTCGACGGTCCGTCCGGTGACGTACTCGCTCTCACGGGCGACGATGTCCATGTCGGGGCTGTAGGTGCCCACGTCGCAGGCCGTGATGTAGCGGCCGTGCAGCGACTGGACGAAGCGTCCGTACGCGCGCAGCATCGCCTCGTTCTTGTCGGTGTCGGGGTCACCGATGATCACGGCCTTGCCGCCGCCCAGGTCCAAGCCCGCCAGCGCGTTCTTGTAGGACATGCCGCGCGACAGGTTGAGCACGTCGGTGAGGGCCTCCTCCTCCGACGCGTAGGGGTAGAAACGCGTCCCGCCGAGGGACGGTCCGAGTGCGGTGGAGTGGATCGCGATGATCGCGCGCAGGCCGCTGGCCTCGTCCTGGCAGAAGACGACCTGCTCGTGTCGGGGTTCGGTGCCCTTGTGGGGCGACCCGAAGACATTGGGCATGGTGGTGCCCTCCTCTCTGTCTTGAGATCAGCCTAAAGGTGGTGGATGTCACCCCGTTGGCAGAACCCCGCTACGACCGTCCCAGGACTCCCACCGGACGGCCCTCACGGAGGGGCACCGGCCTCCGGAAGGACGCCCCCGTGCCCGTGACCGGGACCTTGAACGGGCGCGGACTCAGCTGCGGACGAGGTAACACGCGCATCTCGCGACACCCAAGGCGGCAGCATTTCGGCCGGACTCATGTAACGATGCGGTGGTGTTTCCGTACGCCGCGTACCTACGGGTATATGAGCCGGTTACCGCCTACCCGGAACCGGCTCGAACCCTGTGGACGGCCTATGCCGAGTCGCGGCGGCGGCCCCGCCGGGTCCACGCCCTCGAGGTCGAGCACCGCCGCGCCGCGCGCCGCCTGGCCGGGTACCCGCCGGAGGTCGCGCCCCGCCTGGAGTGCCAGGACGCCTACGTCCGGCGGACGGACGACATGATCTACATCTGCCCGTGGGAGACGCGGCTGCGGTCCTGGCTGGCGTTCGAGCGGTTCCGTGAGGAGACCTCGTCCGCCGTGGCCTCGGCGTTCGTCCCGCCGGACGAGACGGAGCGGGCCGAGCGGGCCTTCGCGCACTGGCGGGACGGCGACCGGCCGCTGCGTCCGCACATCCTGACCGCCACCTGGCACGTTCCGCTCGCCTGGTTCGTGCCGTTCGACCGCGCCGAACGCTGCCTGCTGCTCGGCCGGACCCCGGGACGCGGCCACCTGGAGGAACCCGGGCTGGCCTCGCGCGGCACGGGGGGAGGGGCCGCGGCGAGCGCCGGACCGGCCGTCGGGACGGAACCGGACGCGGCCCCCGGAGGGGACGCACCGGACGAGCGGGGTGAACACGCCCGACGTGGCCCGACGACGGCGTCCGCCACGCGTACCCTCATCTATGTCACAACGATGGCGGAGGCGCGCCGCCGGATCGCGGCCGCACTCCCCGTCCTCCGCGACGACCTCGCCGCGGACCCGCGCGAGCCCGTCGCGCCGACGACCGGGCGGCTCGCCGCGCTCGGCTCCCATCTGGACGCCTTCCACCCGCGCTCGCTGGTGGAACTCGACTACGGCGGCCTCGTCCACCTGCTGGACGACGCCGCTCTCCGCGCCGACGACTCGGTCGCCGAGACCGGTGTCGCGCTCGCCGCGATGGCGCGCGGTGAGGTCGAGCTGACCGTCGCGATGTACCAGCGTCTGCTCGCCCGCTGGCGGCCCGTACGGGCCCGCCGGACGGCGAACTGAACAAATTTCCTGAATCCCTGCGCGATACGACTATACGTGTCGCTAGAATCACTGAGCGTGACCCAGTGACCACGAGGATGCGACATGAATCCCTACGAGGGGTGGCAAAGGTACTTGCTTGTTGCGATGAGTGGTGGCAAGGTTACACGTTGTGATGTCATAGTGGCTCTTTCGGGCCATAGGGGACATCAGTGACCGCGCGAGATCAAATCGCAGGATCGCTGTCATTCGGTCCACGGAGGAGAGGCCGCACACATGTCAGCACGTACACCCGAGGCCGAGCCGCTGCTCACGCCGGCGGAGGTGGCGACGATGTTCCGTGTCGACCCCAAGACGGTGACGCGGTGGGCGAAGGCCGGCAAGCTGACGTCCATCCGCACCCTGGGGGGGCACCGCCGCTACCGCGAGGCGGAGGTGCGGGCACTGCTCGCGGGCATCCCGCAGCAGCGTTCGGAGTGAGACGCGCCGTCCCGCCGAACCCTCGGCACGGACGGTCGTGTACAGCGCAACAAGGGGGGCGGCCAGGAGGCCGCTGAACGGAACCGTCCCAGCGGGCGGGAGTTCAGCCGCTTCCTGGCCGACGGTCCGGCACCACGGTCATCCGAGAACCGCGGTCCCGGGCCACTCACCGGAAAGATCGGATGTCCCGTTCGCCCCGCGACCGGGACATTCGCCATGCCCGGCCTTTGACTCCACAGCGTCACCATCCGCACACGCCGTCACCTCGCGCCGCACAGGCCTCACCAGGGCCGGTCACGCAGCGAAGTCGATCCGAGCGGGCAGGCCGTGACGGTGCGTTGAAGCGGGGACGCTCAGGCCGGAGTGGGACGGTGCGCCGGAGCGGGGCCGTCAGGCGGTGGTGGGGCCGAGTTCCTCTTCGGCGAGGCGGTCGAACAGGTCGGAGATGTCGGGGGCGTGCTGGCCCGCGACGTGCAGCAGGACGATCAGCTGGTCGACCAGGAGGCGTTCGAGCTCGGCCCGGGTGATGTCGCGGTTCTCGAGCCAGTCCAGGCCGGCGGTCTCGACCGAGGCCATCCAGGAGCGCAGCGTGATGCGCAGGATCGGCGTCGGGGTCTCGACCTCCATCGCGGCGAGGGTGCGGCCGAGGAGCAGTTGCCGGATGTTGTCGACGATCTCGCCGACCTCGCCCGAACGGTCGGCCGGACCGCCGCGCAGGAGCGCGGTGAAGCCCGCGGCGTGGCTCTCCACGAAGTCGAAGTAGCGCTCCAGGGAGACCCGGAGGCGGTCGATCGGGGAGCCCTCGGTGGGGGGCTCGAGCAGGACCGACAGCTTGTTGGCGGCGTTGCCGAGGGCGGCGAGGTAGAGCTCGTACTTGCCGCCGAAGTAGTGGTAGACCAGCGCGCGGGACGCGCCCGCGGCGGCCGCGACGTCGTCGATGGAGACGTCCTCGGGCGGACGGGTGCTGAACAGCTGGAGCGCGGCCTCGATCAGCTCGTCGCGGCGCTCGTCGACGCTGAGCCGGCGCCTGCCCTGGCGGGCGCCGCCGGCCCGCCGGTCGCGGGTGTTCGCTCGCCGACCGCCGCCGGTCACTGCACGATCTGCCACGCAGGAAGGGTATCCGAGGGCGCGTCCGGCCACGGCCGCGGCGACGCGCGGGGCCTGTCCGTTTTCCCGGGCCTCCCGGAGGGCCGCCCCCTCGGTGACGGGCGGAAACGGCGGGAACGTTCCGAGTCCGCGTGCCCTGAACTCCGATTGGCGGCTGCCCGTTACTCGCTGTTGCGCCGATTTCGGGCGAAGGCGAGGCATCATGGCATCTCCTCCCGAGCGAGGACGGTGTTCCGGGCGGATCGTGCGTCCGAAACCCCGCGAGTGGCATGACCCGCAAGGCCCCCCCGGACGGAGTGCCATGTCTGACGGAGAAACGACCCCGCCGCGCCGCGGAGAGACGCTGCACAGGGAGATCCCGCGCGCGCAGGTCCCGCGAGCGCGCGCGGGCACGCTGCCCCTGCCCGCGCCCAAACCGACGATCCGCAACGTGGCCGAGCGCGCCGGGGTGTCCAAATCGCTGGTGTCGCTGGTGATGCGCGGCTCCCCGCACGTGAGCGAACGCCGGCGGGCGGCCGTCCTCCAGGCGGCGCGCGAGCTCGGCTACCGGCCGAACGCGGTCGCGCGGAGCCTGGTCGAGGGCCGCACCCGGCTGATCGGCGCGATCGTCGCCGACCTGCACAACCCGTTCTTCGCCGAGTTCCTGGACGGCCTCCAGGAGTCGCTGCACGGCGCGGGCCTGCGGATGCTGGTCGGTTCCGGCCGCTGGGACCCGCTGTTCGAGGCCGAGGCCGTCGAGGCGTTCCTGGAGATGCGGGTGGACGGCCTGGTGCTGCTCAGCGTCGTCCCGGACTCGCTGAAGGAGGCGGCGTCGTCCGTCCCGGTCGTGGTCGTCGGCGAACGCGACGTCCAGGGCGTGGACATCGTGGTGGACGACGACGAGCTCGGCGCGTCCCTCGCCGTGGACCACCTGGTCGACCTCGGTCACCGGCGGATCGCGCACATCGAGGGGGCGCGCTCCACCACGGCCCGGTACCGGCGCGCGGGCTACGAGAAGGCGATGCGGCGGCACGGACTGGAGGACGAGATCGTCGTCGAGCGCGGCGACTTCACCGAGGAGGGCGGCTACCGCGCGGCGCGCACGCTGCTCGCCCGTCCGCACCGTCCGACGGCGATCTTCGCGCCGAACGACCTGGTCGCGACGGGCGCGCTGTCGGCGGCGGACGAGCTGGACCTGCCCGTCCCGGAGAAGGTGTCGATCGTCGGCTACGACAACACCCATCTCGCCGCGATCCGGCACATCTCGCTGACGAGTGTGAACCAGCCCCGCCGCGACATGGGACGGGTGGCCGCCGAGCTGCTCACCGCCCGGATCGGCGATCCGGCTCGGGTCGCGCGGCAGAACCTCGTCGTGCCGCACCTGGTGGTCCGCTCGTCGACGGGGCCCGTCCCGGCCCTGTGATCCGTCCCGGCTTCGGCTCCCTCGGTGGTGTCGGCGGTGTCGGCGCTGGTCGTGGGCTTGGCGGCGGGGCGGAGCAAGGTCGTTCAGCGGTCGGTAGCGGATCGGTCGATCATCGTCCCGAAGTGGTGGCCCCCGGGTAAGAGGCTCGCCAAGCCTGCCGTGATCGGTGGCCCGGGCCGCGCCGACCGGTGGTTAATGGGTGCACCGTTCGGCGGATTCGGGGCCATCGCTGGGACGGGCCGAATTCTCGGGGAGGACGGTCCGGGCGGGTCCCGTGGAACGGACACGGGGAAGATCGGGTTCACCCAGGGGGGCGAGTTCCGTGCGGGATCCGGAATTGGTGTCGTGCGCGCAGCGGGCGGCGAACGAGCTCGAGCGCGCCTGGTCGGAGTGGCGCAACCAGCGGGGGCTCGCCGAGCAGGTGTCGGAGTCGGTCGCGAGCTATGTGGCCCACTCGATCGATCATCCGTGGGGCCGTCCACGCGTCGTCCTCGGCCTCGACGCCGACGAGGCGCGGGCGCTCGCGGCGCTCCTGGCCACCCCGCGGGGCCTCTGAGCCTCGGTGTGTCCGGGTGCCCGGGGCGGAGTTCTCCGGTGCCCGGGGGCGCGGTTCTCCGGCGCCAGGGGCAGGAGTTCCGGGCCTGCCGGAGCGCGCGATTCGTGCGCGGTGAGACTGGGGTGGCGCCGAGGTTTCGGTCTTCTGCCCGTCCGGACGAATGTGCCTTCTGGGCTTGGGCGGAGCGGCTTCGGGAGGTGCGCTCCCGGACACCGTTTTCGTGGAGTTCGTTTGACGAACGCTTCGTGATGTGCAAACTGACAGGGGCGTTTGTCACGGAAGTATCACGAGAGGACGACTCGGTGCGCATTCATTCAGCGCGCGGCCCGGTGGCGGTCGGACTGGCCCTGTGTCTCGGGGCGCTGACCGCCTGCGGGGGCGGGTCGTCAGGGGATCAGGCGGCCGGAGCGGAGCGGGCCCTGCCTCCGGCGGCGCCCGGCGAGCCCGGGGCCTCGGGTGCGGCGAAACCCGGGGACGGGCAGCAGCCCGTCGCGCCCGCGGGGTCGCTCCGCGGCAAGGTCATCGCGATCGATCCGGGGCACAACGGCGGGAACGACAACGCGCCGTCCGCGATCAACAAGCAGGTGAACGTCGGCAACGGCCACAAGGAGTGCGACACGACCGGGACGGCCACCGCGTCCGGGTACACCGAGCACGCCTTCACCTGGGACGTGTCGAAGCGGCTGCGCAAGCTGCTCCAGGCCCAGGGCGCCAAGGTCGTCATGACCAGGAAGAACGACACGAGCGTCGGGCCGTGCGTGACCGAGCGCGCCGCGACCGGGAACAACGCCCACGCGGACGCCGCGATCTCCATCCACGGGGACGGCGCCGCCCGGTCCGGGCACGGGTTCCACATCATCGAGCCGCTGCCGGTCCCGGCGGGCGGCAACACCAAGATCGTCGAGCCGTCCGCGCGGCTGGGCGAGGCGGTCCGCGACGCCTACCACTCAGGGACGGGCATCGCCTACTCCACCTACCTGGGGAAGAAGGCGATCGACAAGCGGGACGACCTGGGCGGGCTCAACCTGTCCACGGTCCCGAAGATCTTCATCGAGTGCGGCAACATGCAGAACCCGGGCGACGCGTCCAAGATGTCCGACGCGTCCTTCCGGCAGCGCGCCGCGGTGGCGCTGGACCAGGGGATCACCGCCTTCCTCAGCGGCCGCTGAGAGGGAGCGCCGTCCTCCTCGGCGGGTCGTTGAGGTGTGCCGCCCTCCTCGGGGCCGCTGATCCGCCGTGGGCGGGGCTCCGCCGTCGGCCGCCGGCTTGATCGGCGGGGCGGTCCGGCGCGCCGGGAGCGCGGGCGGCAGGATGGACGGGTGCGTGAACTGCTCGGGCGTCTCGGAGCCCGTTTCGAAGAGGCCGGATACACCGTCGCGGGCGTCCGGGAGGCGCTGGGCCCGGTCGCGGGCGGAGCGCTGGCGCGGGACGAGATCGTCCCGGCGCTGCGGGCGACCGCCGGAGGGGCGCCGCTCGACGAGCTGATCCGGCTGTTCTGGCTGCAGGCGCCGGTCGGCGCGTCCCGGCTGGCCGACCTCGCCGGGGACCTGGTGGAGGCGGGGCTCGCCACGCTGGATTCGGACGAGCTGTATCCCGTGTTCCACGTCGAGCCGGTCGAGTCCGTCCTGGGGTCGGGGCATCTCGGATACGTCGTCTCGGACCTGAAGGTGCGTCCCGGTGAGGGGCGGCTTCCGCGCCCGGACCATGTCGTCGGCATGGGCGGCGCTGCGACGAGCCTGGCCCGTCTCGTTGTCCACAAGCCTGTGGACAACGTCCTTGATCTGGGGACCGGGTGTGGGGTCCAGGTGCTGCATCTGTGCGACCCGGCGATCCGTCCGAAACCCGCCCGGATCACGGCCACCGACATCAATCCGCGTGCCCTGAAGCTGGCCGAGAGAAGCTTCGCGCTGTCCCGGCTGGAGGGTGTCGAACTGCTCGAGGGATCGCTGCTGGAGCCCGTCCTCGACCGCCGGTTCGACCTCATCGTGTCGAACCCGCCGTTCGTCGTCGGGCCGCCCGAAAGCGGCTTCACCTACCGCGAGTCGGGCATGCACGGCGACGAGTTCTGCCGCCGTCTGATCGCCGAGGCGCCCGCGCTCCTGAACGAGGGCGGGACGGTCCAGCTGCTCGCGAACTGGCTGCACATCCAGGGCGAACCGTGGCAGGAGCGGGTCGGCGGGTGGGTCGAGGCGTCCGGATGCGACGCGTGGGTCGTCCAGCGGGACGTCCAGGATCCGGCCGAGTACGCCGAGCTGTGGCTGCGCGACTCGGCGGAGGCGGGCACGCCCGAGCACGGCCGCCGCTACAAGGAGTGGCTGGACTATTTCGACGCCCGGAAGGTCGAGGCGGTCGGCTTCGGCTGGGTCACGTTGCGGACGGCCGGAAGTGACCGTCCGGCCGTCCGGATCGAGGAGCTGCGGCACACCGTCGACCAGCCCGTCGGCGCGTACGCGGACGCCGTCCTGGACGGCCTCGTCGCCGCGCGAGAGTTTTCCACAGCCTGTGGACGGATGGACGGGCTGGAGCAGATCCGGTTGCGGTCCGTGCCCGGCCTCGTCCAGGAGCAGATCGGGCCGCCCGGCGAGGAGCACCCCGAGCGGATCCTGCTCCGGCAGGCCGGCGGGCTGCGGCGCGCCGTCGGGGTCGGCACGGCCGAGGCGGGCCTCGCCGGGGTCTGCGACGGGTCGCTTCCGCTCGCCCCGCTGCTCGACGCGATCGCGCAGCTCATGGACATGGACGGAGACCAGATCCGGGCGCACGCCGCGGGCGTCCTGCCCGAGCTGATCGCGGACGGGTTCTTCGAGGTCGCCTCACTCGGCTGACCGGTCGGCGTTGCCCTTGCCCTTGCCCTTGCCGTTTCCGTTGCCGCTGCTGCCGTCGCCGCCGCCGCCGCCGTCGTCCGGGCGGGCGTCGGCGGGCTGGACGACCGTGCGGAGCGCCGCGAGCAGATCGTCCTTCTTCAGGAACAGGATCGTGAACCCGGCCGCGAGGTAGACCGCGGACAGGAACAGGCGCGCACCGTGCCACGGCAGGACGAACTGCACCACGAACAGGGCGAACAGCATCACGGCCTCGCGGCGCCGGAACACCAGGTCCACCAGCACCGCGAGGCCGAGCACGGTCTGCGCGGCGGTCAGCAGCACCTCCTCGGTCTGGCGCGAGTCCAGCGGCAGCGACCAGCTGCCGCCGCCCAGCTGGTAGGCGAACGGCAGCGTCCCGATCAGCAGCGTCCACTGGTTGACCTTGCTGGACAGCAGCGCCCCCATCGCGTCCGCGTCCCGGAGCCGCCACGCGAACACCACCGCGACGATCAGCTCCGGAGCCTCCGACGCCAGCGGCGCCAGCCACTGCACCAGCAGGAAGCGGTCGATGCCGAGCGACGACCCGGCGTTCACCAGCGACTCGGCGAACGGCTCCGCGCACGCGAAGATCACCACCGCGCCCAGCAGGAACAGCACCGCGGTCGTCACGCGCCGCGCCTCGGTGGGCAGCGCGCTGAGCGCGGCCGCGACCCCGACCGGTTCCTCCTCGTCCTCGTCAGGGCTCCGCGCGATCCGGACCACGTACAGGACGTAGAGGAAGATCAGGGCGAGTGCGACGTACCACCCGATCTCTCCGACCAGTGCGGGGATGAACGCGATCACCGCGGCGACCGCCAGAAAGCCCAGCTCGATGCGGTGATGCCTGCGCAGGAGGACGGGCCGGACCTCCCGCCGCTCCTCGGGCGGAACGCCGCGTTTCCGTGCGATGTGGCGGCTGCCCAGAGTGAAGGCCAGGACGACCAGCGCCCAGCCGACACCGACGAGCAACCGGTTCGCGCCGGTCATGTTGGCCGCCGCGTACGCCGCGTACTCGGGCTTCGACCCGGCGGCGTAGGCGTAGTAGAGGTCGACGGCGTACTCGGGAAGCACCGCGATCAGGGCGAGCAGCGCCAGCGCGAGCGCCCCCGACATGTCCCGCCGCGCCGTCTCCGCCGCCCACATCAGCAGGACGGCCGCGCCCAGCACCCCGGCGCCGAAGAGGATCATGCCGGGCACCGGGGACGGATGCGTCCCGGTCAGCCGCAGCACGACCGCCGGGGCCGCGAGCACGACGACCCCCGCCATCCGTGCCGCGATCGTCCTGTCCGACAACGGCGTCAGAGCCGACATACCCGGAACCCTCCCGCCGTCCGGGTCGAGCTACGTCCCCCCTTGAGCAAAGATCACCCCGCCCTGCGGTGAGGTCGCTGAGGGCGTCCGTGTCCGTCAGCGTCCCGATCGAGGCCGCCGCCCGTTCACGCCCTCGGTCTTGATGTTCCGCAGGAGAGTGTCGGCGACCTAATGGACCAGTGCTCACGCCGACAACCGGCGGGCACGGCATCCCCTCAAGGATCAACAGCCCCTGACCAGCGGCGAGGACACGATCTGACCCAAGGAATCGAGGTCCTGGGGGTGAGAGTGTTCACTCGCCGGCAGCTGCCAGGCGCCGAGTCTGGCATCACTACCCGACCCGGTAGCTCCCGTTAGGGGGTGGGGCGGTGGGGGGCTCGGGCTTCGGTGAGGGTGCGGAAGGTGCTGGCGCGGAGGCGGCGGGACAGGTCGCGGTGGACGCGCCAGGCCCAGAGCGGGCCGCCGTAGATCATGCCGGTGAAGCCCTGGACGAGGGTGGCGCCGGCGCGGACGCGTTCCCACACGTCGTCGGCGGTCTCGATCCCGCCGACGGAGATCAGGACGAGCCGGTCGCCGGTGCGGGCCCGCAGGCGGCGCAGCACCTCCAGGGAGCGGGACTTCAGTGGCGCTCCGGACAGTCCGCCGGTCTCCTCGGTAAGGGCGGCGGGGGCGGCGAGGCCGTCGCGGGAGATCGTGGTGTTGGTGGCGATGATGCCGTCCAGACCGAGCTCGAGCGCGAGGTCGGCGACGGCGTCGACGTCCTCGTCGGCGAGGTCGGGCGCGATCTTCACCAGCAGCGGGACGCGGCGCTCGGGGGCCGCGCGGTCGGCGGCCTCCCGGACGGCGGTGAGCAGCGGCCGCAGGACCTCGACGGCCTGGAGGTTCCGCAGGCCGGGGGTGTTCGGCGAGCTCACGTTGACCACGAGGTAGTCGGCGAGCGGGGCGAGCCGCTCGGCGCTCGCGACGTAGTCGGCGGCGGCCTCGGCCTCCGGCACCACCTTGGTCTTGCCGATGTTGACGCCGACGATCGTGCCGTCCGACGTGCGGCGGCGCGCGCGCAGGCGGCCCGCGGCGTCCGCCGAGCCCCGGTTGTTGAAGCCCATCCGGTTGATGATCGCCCGGTCCGGGAGCAGCCGGAACAGGCGCGGACGCGGGTTGCCCGGCTGCGCCTGCCCGGTCAGCGTGCCGATCTCCACATGTCCGAAACCGAACGCGCCGAGCGCCTCGTAGGCGACCGCGTCCTTGTCGAAGCCCGCCGCGAGGCCGAGCGGCCCGGGGAACTCCAGGCCGAGCGCCGCGATACGCAGCGCCGGGTCGCGCGGCGCGAGCACGCGGCGCACCAGCGGGGCCGCGCCGGGCGTCGCCTGGATGGTCCGGAGCGCGCGCATCGTCAGGTGGTGGACGTCCTCGGCGTCCATGAACCGGGCGATGACGTGGCGGAACAGCAGTGAGTACAGCATCACCTCGAGTATCCCAGGCGGCCGGACCGAAAACGGTTTGAGGTCGCGTCATGGTGCCGCCTACGCTGGCCGACATGATCGAGAACTTCCTGGCCACCGCCTGTGTGGCCGTGCCCCAGCGCATCGTCCGCCACCGCGCCGCCGTCTGACGGACGGCCCCCTGCGGTACTCCCGCCCGGGCCGGACGGCGACAGGACAGTCATCGCCTGCCAATACGGGAGCGGCTTAACCATGGCCAAGAACAGGAACAACATGCTCGGCGTCGGCGGTCAGCGGCGCAAGGTCTCGCGCGCCGACCTGCGCGGCGCGCCGGGCGGCGAACGCGGCGAGGCGAGGAGCCTGGCGGACACCAAGCGGATGCTGGCCGAGTCGATGCGCGAGCGCCTCGACGCCAAGCGTCACACCGCCGAGAGCGAGACCGCCGAGGACAGCGAGACCGCCGAGGACACTGCCAACGAGTGACCCGCGCCGCACCAGCGACACCGGCAAGTAGCCGGCGGCCCGCGGGAGCGGCGCCGGCGACCACTTGGCGCCGCCCCCGCCGGGCGGCATGTGGTGACGGCTCCGCTGGATCGGGCGGGATGGCGTTCCGGATGGGTTCTGGGACGGCGTGACGCCTTTCGTTGGCTGACTCGCGAGTGATTTGGACCGGCGTCCGTGCCGTGCGGGGCACGGACGCCGGTTTCTTTATGTAGTTGAGTCGATACGTTGGGTCAGATTTCGGGTTTATTCGCCACCTGTTGCAAGAAAACCATCACGATCAGTAAAGGCAATGCGTCACGGTGGAGTCGTTGGTAGGGAGCTGACACCACTGGGGGGCGTTGTGAGGCTGACCTTCTCCACCGGCACCGGAACCGACGACGCGACGGGCCGGCACGCCCGGGTCCGGCGGCGTGGCCGCGTCGACCCCTGGCCCGCGGAGCCGCTCTGGCCCGCTCCCGATCCGGCCCGCGACCGCGAGATCATGCGCGACCTGGCGTCCGGCGAGGCGGGCGCGGAGGCCAGGCTGTACGACGCGTACGCCGCCCGCCTGCACGACTACGCCGCGTCCGTGCTCCGCGAGGGCCCGGCCGCCGACGTCGTCCACGACGTCCTGGTGGACGCGGCGCGGCGGGCCGCGCGGGCCCGCGATCGGGAACGGCTCGGCGCGTGGCTGTACGGCGCGACGCGCGCCCGGATCCGCCGCCGGACCTTCCCGCGTCCGCACTGGGACTGGTCGGCCGCGCCCGGGGAGACGCGTCCGGCGGTCCCCGCGCGGGTGCGTGACGCCCTCGACCACCTGATGGCGGTCACGGGCCCGACCGAGCGGGAACTGCTCCTGCTCACCGGACGGCACGGCCTCACCATTGACGACCTGGAGGGCGTCCTCGGCCGACCGGCCCGCGGGCTCCGCCGCCGCTGCGTCCTCGCCTGGCGTCGCGCCGCTGAGATCGTCGCCGTCCACGCGGCCGTCCCGCCCGCCGCCGATGGGGCCCTGTGCGCGTCCACGCGGCCAACGCCGTCCCCGTACAAGGTGAGCGGTTCGACGCCGCCGAACGGTCTTCCGTATGTGGCGAGCGATCCCGCACGTCAAATGGCATATCCGCTCGGAGGGGCGGCTTTCGAGGAGCTGCCCTTCCCACTGCCCGGGTTCTCCTCCGGCGTCCTCCCGGACGAGCCGGAGGAACTGCTCTTCGGGCCCTACCCGCCTGCCGGGTACTCGGTCGGCCCATATGAGGCACCGAGGAGTGGAGACTTCAGCGGCGGGGACTGGAACAACGGCCGTGCCGACGCGCCGCAGCGGCCGGAGGCGTGGGGCGGTGCCACTGACTCGGCCCTGAGTGAAGCGGCGCAGAGCAGCAGGCGCACCGATTCCGTGGCGTGGCGCCACGCGAAGCGCGATGCGGCCTCCGGAAGGCTCTCGCCCTGGTCGGATGCGCAGACTGATTCGCCCGCCGGTTCGGGGCCGTGGGCGAGCGTGCGGCGTCGTGAACCCGTGGAGCCGGGAGCCTGGCCGGACGGGCAGCGCAGGGAGGTTGCCGCTTCGGGGGCGCAGGGCGTGCGTGATGGGGGTGCCGATGGGGCGCCGCTGGCGGAGGGGCGGCATGTCGGAGGGGATTCGTGGATGGGGGCCGAAGCTGAGGCCGGTGTCGTCGATCCGGCCTTGAGGGTGGAGGCACTGCTGGTCGCTCCTGCCGTCCCGGCTCCGCCGCAGCGATTGCGGATGCGCGTGTTGCACACGCTCGCCGACCCTGAGCTCGCGCCGTACCGGGCGGAGATCAGTGCGCGGGGCGGACGGCTCACTCCGGAGGGGCTGCCCCGGCAGGTGGACGCGACCTCGCCGGTCATCCGGCGGACGCGTCGTGCCGGCCTGCGTACGACATTGACCGGGGCCGCGGCCGTCACCGGGGTCCGCACGTCCGCCGCCGCCACCGCGACGGTCGGCACCGCGCTCGTTCCCCTGTTCCTGGTGCCCGCGTCCACGCCGACCACCGGAGTGGGCCTCGCGCCGGGGGGACACGGTGGGCACAGCATCGCGAGCCCCTTGAACGGCGACCTCCCCGAACCGCTCCCGGCGAAGGTGGCGCATGGCTCGGGCTCGGGCGTCCTCCTCCCGGCCGGTGAGGCGCCGGACGTGGTCCTGACTCCGCCGCAGGGGGCGGGGGCGCCGGCGATCAGCGAGACGCCGAAGTATCCGGAGGTCCCGGCCATCTCCGGGGGAGTGCCGAGCGGGCCCGTGCTGCCCGGGGTGCCGGTCCAGCCTCCGGTGTTGCCCGTCCCGGGACCGCTTCCGGGGCCGCTTCCAGGGCCTCTGACGCCGCCGCGCCTTCTCCAGGCGGTGCCACAGATCGTCGACGCGGTTCCGCAGGTCGTGCGGGACGTCCCCGGGGTCGTCCAGGACCTTCCGCGCGTGGTGCAAGCCGTGCCGCGCGTCGTTCAGGCCGTTCCGGAGATCGTGCGGGACCTCCCGAGGACGGTCGAAGACGTCCCGAGGACACTCCAGGACGTCCCGCGCGTGGTGCAGGACTTGCCCGCAGTGGTTCAGGACGTGCCGAAGGCGATCTCTGGGCTGACGGGGTCGGCGATGCCGTCCGGGCGGGATGGCGGTGCGGACGCGTCGGGCGCGTCCGGAGGCGGATACCCCTGAGCCGGATACCCCTGAGGCGGGTGCCCCCGGGCTGGACGTGGCTGCGGAGTTGGCCTTGGGGTGGGCGCGCGTGTCTGTGGCGGAGATGGGTGTGTGAGGGCGGCCGTAGCTGTGGGGTGACCGGTGGGGACGGGGGATTGAGGTGGACGCGGCCGGGGTGGGTAGGTCCGGGGTGAGGGTGGGTGCGCGGGCTGTTCGGGGTGGCTTGTGGGGGGATCTGGCGTTGGACGGAAGGGTGGAGTGATGGGCATCGTCTACACCGAGATGTCGGTGTCGCTGGACGGATACATCGCGGGGCCCGACGAGACGGGCTTCGATCGGCTGTTCCGCTGGTACGAGAACGGTGACGTCGTCTGGGAGACGGCCATGCCGGGGCTCACCTTCCGGATGACCGAGGTGAGCATGCGCGCGATGCGGGCGAGGCTCGCCGACACGGGTGCTTTCGTCGTCGGGCGCAGGCTGTTCGACATCACCAACGGGTGGGAGGGGCGGCATCCGTTCGACGTCCCCGTGGTCGTGCTGACCCACGCCGTGCCGAAGGACTGGCCGCACCTCGGCACCGCGCCGTTCACGTTCGTCACCGAGGGCGGCGTGGAGGCGGCGGTCGCGGCGGCCAAGGAGGCCGCGAACGGCGGGGACGTCGGGGTGAACGGCGGCACGATCGCCACGCAGTGCCTCGACGCGGGCCTGCTGGACGAGGTGGGCATGGCGCTCGTCCCGGTCCTGCTGGGCGGCGGCGTGCCCTACTTCGGCCCGCTCGAGAACGGCCCGCTCGACCTGGAAGGGCCGATCTGGACCGTTCAGGGCAAGGACGTCACGCACCTTCGCTACCGCGTGCGCCGCGACTGACCATCGCGGCCGTCTCCCGTGGGGAGAGGCGGAGTCGCCGAGACGCCCGGTCGGACGTGGCGGAGGCGCGGGCGTTCCGGGCGGGTGAGCGGGGCGGGGCGCTGGGGTGGCGGTCATGCGGCTGTGGGCCAGGGCCAGGCGAGCTGGGCGAACAGGCCGAGGCGGTCGGAGACGGCGCGGATCTCGCTGATCAGGCCGTCCTCCAGCGTGAAGACGAGGATCATCTCCGTCTCGAAGGCGCGGCCGGTCGGGACGGGCATGCGGGGGTGAGGCCCCGTGTGGGTGCCGGAGTGCGTGCAGCGGGCGACGGCCGTGTCGCCGGAGACGACGAGCTGGTCGACCCGGCAGTGGTAGTCGCGGAACGCCTCGAGCTGCATGGCGATGGCGTCGAACGCCGCGCCGGGCTCGTCCGGCTCGCCGTGGATGATCTTGTTGTGGTCGATCACGTCGGCGGCCATGCACAGGCGCAGGTCGGCGAGGCGGCGCTCGTTGACGGCGGCGAAGAACGCGGTGACGACATCGGTGGCGGACATGTCCACCCTCCCTCTTACGGTGTAAGGCGTTCGGACGCGTCTATGATGCGTCTTACGCCGTAAGAGAGTCAAGTCGGAAGGAGAACCTGTGGGTAAACCCGTCGGCCTCACCCGGGACCGGGTCCTGGACGCCGCGCTGGCCCTGGTCGACCGCGACGGCCCGGCCAAGCTGTCGATGCGCCGCCTGGGGGCCGAGCTGGGCGTCGAGGCGATGACGCTGTACCACTACGTCCCGAACAAGGACGCGCTGCTGGACGGTCTGGTCGAGCGCGTGATCGCCGGGGCCCGCCCGCGTCCCGGGCCCGGCCTCGGCTGGATCGCCGACTTCGCCCGCTCGCTGCGCCGCGAACTGCTCGCGCATCCGCGCGTGGTGTCGCTGCTGGCGTCCCGTCCGATCGGCACGCCGGGCGGCCTCGACATGATCGAGGAGGCGCTTGCGTCGCTGGCCGATATCGGCCTGACGCCGCTCGAGTCCCTCGGCCTGCTCAACACGGTCGCGACGTTCACGGTCGGCCACGTCCTCGCCGAGGTGCCGGCCGGCCATGAGCCTGAGCTGCCCGACCTGGAGAAACACCCGCGCGTCGCGCAGGCGGTCGCGGACGGCCTGGGAACCCCGTCCGACCACGAGGCCCGATTCGAACGGGCCCTCACCGCCATTCTGACCGGCCTTGCCCCGGTAGGTGAACGATGATGGTCCGATGATCTCGATCAGGCCGGTCGAAGGCGGGCGACCGGGCCGCGGCGGATGGCGGAGTGGCGAGGTGTTCGAAACGGGAGGTCAGTGAATTCCCGCCCGCGGGGTGGGTGGTGCGGCGCATGCTTGGAAGTCGGGCTTGGGTGCTGACGGGAGGGCGCATGAGGGTGGTCACTCTGTGGCGCACTCGTGACGGCACCTACGCGGTCAGGGACGACCGGATGCGGCTGCTCGCGGAGTTCTGGGCCGAGAAGGAGGGCTGGTGGCGGGGGGAGCTGGCGGACGGGACCGTCCGGCGACTCTGGGTTCCGGTCGGGGAGGGCGACGAGGAGTCCGCCGCCCGCGAGGTCACCAAGCGCCTGCTGAGCCGGTGAGCCCCGGAAAGGGAAGTGGCGCGGATGCCCCCGTGGTATCCGCGCCGTGATCGATCCTCGCGGGCCGTCGCCGGTCCGCGTATCCGCTCTTCTACTCAGATTCGACCGGGAGGCGGCGCCCTCGGAGCAGGCGCCAGAAGAGCCACGCCTGGACGGGCCCCGCGAAGGTCAGGAAGCCCGGCACGGAGAAGTCGAGGGCGAAGAACGGGATGATCGCGGGGCCGATCAGGGGGAAGACCCAGATCCCGGCCATGCTGCCGCTGGACGTGACCGAGGTGGAGAGGTCCCAGACCACGACCGCCGACACGAGCAGGCCGTAGGACGTGGCCACGCGGAAGATCGCGGGCCCGTGCCCGAAGCGGCGGACGTAGGCGCCGATCGGCTCGTGCCAGTCGCGCGTCCGCCACCGCAGCAGGCCCCAGAAGGTGAGTGCCTGGAGGAGGGCGAGGATGAGCAGGGCGGTCTCGACCGTCCGGTCCGGTCCGCCGTCGTCGATGTGCAGGCCCAGGGGCTTGAGCAGGTAGGACGCCGGCCCGGTGAGGTCCGCCAGCACGCGTTGGCGCTCGCCCTCCCCGTCGGCGGACGGCAGGACCGACATCGACACCAGGACGGCGGCGTAGACGAGGGGGACGGCCGTGAGGAGGCGGCCGAGGGTGACGCGTCGCATGAGGGATGGTTCTTCCTGTCGGCGCGGGAACGACTCAACGAAGGAAGGTCATCATGGCGAGCGCACGGCGGCGTCCGGTATCCGTTGGAGTACTCAGACGGCGCTGAGTGGTCAGCGTCCCGGGGTGGAGAAGATCTCGTTCAGCCAGCGGAAGACGGGGCCGAGCGTCGCGTCCCAGATCGCGCGGACTCCGCGGCCGATCGGGCGTACCACGTTCACCCAGACCCAGCGGACGGGCAGCGCGACCAGGTACTTCAGCGGGACGACCAGCGTGTAGTACAGCACGCGCCCGGAGGCCCACCAGGCCCAGCTCAGCACCGGGAACAGGCCGTTCTCCCAGATCCAGGCCAGGCCGCGTCCGATCGGGGCGAGGACGTACCGCCAGAGGAACGTCAGCGGCACGACGATCAGGATGTTCAGCACCCACGCGATTCCGGTCGCGATCGGAAGCAGAACGTAGCGGCCGAACCATTCCAGACCCGCCCAGACGCCGCGTCCGATCCAGGCGAGGAACTGGCCGAGCAGGCGCAGGGGCGGGAGCAGGAGCGTCCGCCACAGCCAGACGATGGGTTTGATCAGGAGGAAGTGGAGCGCGATTCCGATCGGCCGCAGGACGTACCGGCCGAACTGGACGAGCACCCAGCCGATCCCGCGTCCGAGCAGGACGAGCAGTTCCCAGGCGAGCCGGAACGGCAGGACGATCACCATGACGGGCCACAGGAGGCAGCCTGGACCGGAGTAGTTGTTCGGCCTGGTCGTCACGGTGATGTCCCCCATGTCGTGCGCGTCCCCGACGTCACGACTAGGACGATTCAGGGTGAGAAGTGGTTCAAAACGGTACTCCTGAGGTTCGACGGAAAGGTCTGCGTTCGGGAAGTCGGCTCGGCCGGGGAGGGCGGAACCCGGCTCAGCCGAGGAGACGGCGGCGGAGGACGGGGAGGTGGCTCGCCTCGATCTCCTTGGTCGCGGTGAGCAGGGTGACCGGCCCGCTCTCGGCGAGTTCGCGCAGGTGGCGGACGATCTCGACGCGTTCCGGGTCGTCCAGTTCGGTGCGGTAGCGGTCGGCGAACCCGGCCCGCTTCGCCGGGTCGTGGCCGTACCACCTGCGCAGTTCGTCCGAGGGGGCGACCTGTTTGTCCCACTCGGTCAGCTCGGCGTGTTCCCTGGACAGACCGCGTGGCCACAGCCGGTCCACCAGGACGCGCGCGCCGTCCGCCGCCTCGGGCGGGTCGTACGCGCGCCGCATCCGGAATTCCCTCATGGACGCGTCCTACCCGCGCCGTGACGGTTAGCCGCGCCCCGGCCCGGGGATCTTGCCCGGGAAGATCGTTCCTATCGGGAGGCGCGGACATGGCGACGGTCGCCGAGCAGCTCATCGAGGTCCTCCGGCAGGCGGGCGTCCGGCGCATCTACGGGGTGGTCGGGGACAGCCTGAACCCGGTCGTGGACGCCGTCCGGCGGGCGGACGGGATCGAGTGGGCGCACGTCCGCAACGAGGAGGCCGGGGCGTTCGCAGCAGCGGCGGAGGCGCAGCTCACCGGGCGGCTCGCGGTCTGCGCGGGCAGCTGCGGGCCGGGCAACACGCACCTGATCAACGGCCTGTACGACGCGCAGCGCACCGGGGCGCCGGTGCTCGCGATCGCCTCCCAGATCCCGAGCGCGCAGATCGGGATGGGGTTCTTCCAGGAGACGCATCCGGAGCGCGTGTTCGCCGAGTGCAGCGTCTACCGGGAGCTGGTCAGCGGGCCGGAGCAGATGCCCCGGATCGTCCGGACGGCGATCCAGCACGCGGTGGGGCTCGGCGGCGTGTCGGTGCTCGCGCTGCCCGGCGACGTCGCCGAACGGAACGTCGCGGCGCCGGTCGGGCACTCGGACCTGCTCGTCCGGCGGGGCGTGCTGCATCCGCCCGCCGACCAGGTCGCCCAGCTCGCGAGCCTGCTGAACCGCGCGGACAAGGTGATGCTGTTCTGCGGCGACGGGGTGCGCGGCGCGCACGGCGAGGTGATCGGACTGGCCCGGAAGGTGCTGTCGCCGATCGGGCACACGCTGCGCGGCAAGGAGTGGATCCAGTACGACAACCCGTTCGACGTCGGGATGAGCGGACTGCTCGGCTACGGCGCGTGCTACGACGCGATGAACGAGGCCGACCTGGTCCTGCTGCTCGGCACGGACTTCCCCTACGACCAGTTCCTGCCGGGGAAGCGGACCGTCCAGATCGACGTCGACGCGTCCCGGCTCGGCCGCCGCACGCCGCTGGAGCTGGCCGTCCACGGGGACGTCGGGGAGACGTTGCGGCAGCTCATCGAGAAGGTCCGGCAGAAAACGGACGTGTCGTACCTGGACGGGATGCTGCGTAAACACACCCGTTCCCTGGAGAAGGTCGTCGACGCCTACACGCGCGACATCGAGCACCACACGCCGATCCACCCCGAGTACGCCGCGTCCGTGCTGGACGACGTCGCCGCCGAGGACGCCGTCTTCACCGTCGACACCGGCATGTGCAACGTGTGGGCCGCGCGCTACCTCACCCCGAACGGACGCCGCCGCATCATCGGGTCCTTCCTGCACGGCTCCATGGCGAACGCGATGCCGCACGCGATCGGCGCGCAGTTCGCCTATCCGGATCGCCAGGTCGTCTCGGTCTCCGGGGACGGCGGCCTCAGCATGCTGCTCGGCGACCTGATCACGATCCGCCAGCACCGGCTGCCCGTGAAGATCGTCCTGTTCGACAACGGGTCGCTCAGCATGGTCGAGCTCGAGATGCTCGTCGACGGCCTGCCCGCCTACGGCACCGACAACGGCCAGGTGGACTACGCGGGCATCGCCCGTGCCGTCGGCATCGAGGCCGAGCGCGTCGAGGACCCGGGACGCGTCCGGTCGGCCATGACCGAGGCGTTCGCGACCGACGGCCCGTACCTGGTGCACCTGCTCACCGACCCGAACGCGCTCTCCATCCCGCCCCGGATCACCGGCGCCCAGGTGAAGGGTTTCGCGCTCGCCGCCGGGCGGACCGTCCTCAACGGCGGTGTGGGCAAGATGGTCGACCTCGCGCGCAGCAACCTTCGCAACATCCCCCGTCCCTGACCTCCGCCTCGGAGGCGCGGGTCGCGGGGGTCAGTGAGGGGCGGGCAGGTCGACGTCGAACCATAGATGCGTGCCGGTGGACGACTGCTCCAGCCCCCACTCGGAGGCGAGCACGTCGATGACCGTGAGGCCGCGGCCGTGGTCGATGCGGTCGGTGCCGTGCGGGTCGTCCTGCCGGGCGGGGCCGCCGTCGCGGACCGCGACCCGCAGCCGCCGTCCGTCGGCCGAGACCCGGACCCGGATCGGCCCGGTGCCGTGCAGCACGGCGTTCGCGATGGCCTCGGCGCCCATCAGCTCGACGTCGTCGAGCAGGGACGGGTCGTCGATCATCTTCGCCGCGCGCTCGCGGACCGTGCGCCGCACGGCCTGTCCCTCCGTCCGGCCGCCGGTGAGGACGAGCTCCTCGCCGAGGAGTTGCATCACGCCGGTCACGACCCGCAGCCGGGGCGGACGCGCGCGGAGGCGGGCGGGCGGGGAGCGGATGCCGTTCTTCCGAGAGTCACTGGATCACCACACTGTGAGAGCGGAGACGCATCGCAATCATTCACCTCCGGTGCGTGACCGGGCAACGCGCCACGAGACCATGGTCCTGACCTGTTCCGGCCGGGGTCCCGCCTGTCCCCGGAGGCGGCCGCGGGCGCCTGGTGGGCGCGCCGGGCCGGTGCCGGACCCTCGGTGCGAGGCACCGGCGGAGACCGCTCCAAGATAGGCCGGATTCGGAACGCCGCGCAGCACAACGCCCCGGAACCTCCCCGCCCGGGATCCACCTCAACGCCTGTGACGTGCGTGAACGCCGCGTACGGCGGGTGCTCGCCGGGTGCTGAAGAACGCGAATTACCGCCGCTCCCACCGACGATTCGTCGGAGGTCCGGGCGTGTCACGGACGCCGTCCCGCCGGTCCCGGGGCCGATGGGCCGCCGTGCACCGGCGGTGCGCGAACGGTCAGCGTCCCGTCAGCGCCCCCGGCGACCTTGTAGTCAGGCAAGCGAAACGAGCGGATGGAGCGGGACATGGAGAACACCAGCGTGCTGATCTCGGGTGCGAGCGTCGGCGGCCCGGCCCTGGCGTACTGGCTGACCCGGCACGGCTTCGACGTCACCGTCGTGGAGATCTCGGACGGCCCGCGTCCGGGCGGGCAGGCGATCGACGTGCGCGGTCCGGCGCTGGAGGTCGCGGCCCGGATGGGCGTCCTGGACGAGATCCGCGCGGCGCGGGTGCGGATGCGCGGGATGTCGATGGTGGACGGCGAGGGCAAGGAGCTGTTCCGCAGCGAGGAGCGCACCATCACCGGCGGCGACCTGGACAGCCCGGACGTCGAGATCCTGCGCGACGACCTGTCGCTGATCCTGGCCCGGGCCGCCGGGGACTCCGTCGAGTACCTGTACGGCGACTCGATCGCGGGCCTGGAGCAGGGCGCGGACGGTGTGCGCGTGTACTTCGCGTCCGGCGTCCAGCGCGACTTCGACGTGGTCGTCGGCGCGGACGGCCTGCACTCCAACACGCGGCGGCTGGTCTTCGGGCCGGAGGACCGGTTCATCCGGCACCTCGGCACCTACCTCGGCGTGTGGACCGCGCCGAACTTCCTCGGCCTGGACGAGTGGCAGGTCTTCCACCAGGTCGCGGGCAGCTCCTGGGGCGGCGGCGTGATGAGCGTCCGGGACAACCGGGAGGTCCGCGTCTACCTGGGCTTCGAGTCGGTGGAGCCGATCGCCTACGACCACCGCGACACGGCCGCGCAGCAGCGGCTGCTCGCCGAGCGGCTCGCGGGCGGCGGCTGGGAGCTGCCGCGCCTCCTGGACAGCATGAAGGACGCCCCGGACTTCCACTTCGACGCGATGGCGCAGGTCCACATGGACTCCTGGTCGTCCGGACGGGTCGTCCTGCTCGGGGACGCCGGGTACTGCGGCTCGCCGCTGTCGGGGCAGGGGACGTCCATGGCGATGGTCGGCGCGTACGTCCTGGCCGGTGAGCTGAAGGCGGCCGGCGGGGACCACGAGGCGGCGTTCGCGGCGTACGAGCGCGAGCTCCGCGGCTACGTCACGGCCAACCAGGAGCTCGCGCTCACCAACAAGGCCCGCGTCGAGGCCCAGCAGGCCGCCGACGCCGGTCACCCGGACGAGGCCGTCGACTTCCAGGACTTCGGCGAGATCGTCAACTCCCTGGCGTTGAAGACCTACTGACCCTCGCGGGGGCGTGGCACGGCGGTGGCGCGGGGGCGGGGGCGGCGACGGCTTGCGTCGTTCCCGCGTGTCGGGGGTGCGGGGCGGCGTATTTGTCGGCTACTCCGGAGATATGGCAGACGCGCGCGACGGTGATGGACGATCGGCGGCGGCGGGTTGGACGCGGTGGGCGATCGCCGGGTGTGGGGCGGCGGTCCTGTTCGCGGTCCTCGCGGTGGTGGTCGCGCTGCGGGACGGACGGCCGCTGCCGGGCGATCTCGGGTTGCACGACTGGTCGGTGGCGCACCGCCCGGACGCGATGCGGACGGTCGCGGTGGCGATCACCGACACCGGGACCGGGATCGTTCCCTACCTCGTGGCGCTGGCGGCGGGGGCGCTGGCCGGTGCCGCGCTGCCCGGGATGGTGTGGGCGGCGCCGCGCGGTGGAACGGGATGGGTGTGGCGGGTCTGGGGTGCTCTGGCGGCTTTGGTCCTGCTCGTGGTGGTCCAGCTCGTCCGATCCGGATTGATGAGCTGGGTCGGACGGCCTCGTCCGCCGATGCGGGACTGGGTCGGACATCCGTCCGGGATGTCGTTTCCGTCCGGGCATACGACGACGTCGGCGATGGCGGCGCTGCTCCTCATCGTGGCGGCGCTGTCGGTCCTGCGCGGCGCGGCGCGCGCCGTGGTCGTGACGGTCGCCGCCGTGTGGGCCGTCCTGGTCGGGCTCACCCGGATCTACCTGGGCGTTCACTGGCCCACGGACGTCCTCGGCGGGTGGCTCCTCGTGGCCGCGATCGGGTGCTTCGTGGGGGTCCTTTCCAGGAGGCGAACAAAACAGGACGCCCAGGCGTGACTTTCGTATAACGCACCCATAACCGTCGTGTGCTTACCATCGGCCTCATGACGAGTGGCGAGGTTCCCGCCGGCTCCGGTACCGACGCCGACGAAGGGCGGAGGCCGGGCGTCCGGACCGCCGCGCTCTGGATGTGGCCCTGGTGCCTGCTCCTCGCGACCGGCGCCGCGTGCGCCGTCGCGGCGGTCTCCGCCGACGCCCCCTACGCCGACGACGACGTCCTCGACCTGCTCGGAGGCTGGGGACGCGACGTGGTCGGCGGCCTGGACGGGGTGCCCTGGGCCGTCGTCCCGCTGCTGGTGTTCCTGACCGTCACGCACTACGCGTGCACGGCGAAGGCGCTGCGGGCCGCGTCCGGGCGTCCGCTGCCCAAGGGCGAGACGTTCCTCGTGCAGACCGCGGCGGCCGTGGCGAGCCGCCTCGTTCCCGCGGGGATCGGGAGCCTCGCCGTCCTCAGCCGCTTCCTGACCCGGCGCGGCCATTCCGGCGCCGAGGCCGTCGCGGTCGTCGGGCTCACCCGGCTCGCGGGCGGGGTCTCCAGCCTCGGGCTGTTCTTCGCGCTCGGGGCGGGGCATCTGCCCGACCCGTCCGCGATCGGCTCGCAGCTGCGGCACGTCCGGGTCCCCGAGGTCGCGCCCGCCGGGCTCGCGGTCGCGGTGCTCGGCGCGACCACCGCGACGTACGTGGTCCGCCGCCGCTCCACCCCGGACGGACGGCTCGCGCGCCTGCGCCGGCGCGTCCGGCGGGCCGTCGCGGACGCCGTCCACCAGGCGACCGAACTCCGGCACCGTCCGCGCGCGTGCGCGACGCTCATCCTCGCGACGCTCGGCACCCCGCTCGCGCTCGGCACCGCCTTCGCGGTCAGCGTCATCGCCTCGCCCGGCGGCCCCGGATTCCGGCACGCCGGGACGCTGCTGCTCGTCTACCTCGTCGGCACGGCCGCCGGGACCGCCGTGCCGCTGCCCGCCGGGACCGGCGCGAACGAGGCCGCCCTGATCGGCGCGCTCGTGGCGACCGGTATCGCCGGGAGCGCCGCCGTCCAAGGTGTTCTGCTCTTCCGCGCCATCACGTTCTGGGCGCCCGTCCCGTTCGGGCTCCTCGCGGCCCGTCGCCTACGCCGCATCGACGCGCTCTGAGGCCGCGCCTAGTGACGGGCTCTCGGACGGAACACACCGACCAGGACGCGTAGCGCGAGCACGGAACAGACCACGAGCATCCCGTAACCAAGGAACTGGTACAGGCCGACCGAATCGGTCATCGCCGGGCCGTTCTTGAGGCCGAGCAAGAGAACGGCCATGACACCGGCGGTCGACGCCAGCAGCGTCAACAGGAACTGGTGCAGGAGGCCGGTGACGGTCGCGCGGTCCCGCTCGTCCGCGAAGAGCCGGACGTTCACCGTGAGCCGCCCGCCCTCGATCGCCGAGGTGATCCGGTCGAGACGGCGCGGGATGCGGCGCAGCGTCGGCAGCATCGCCGCCAGCTCGTTTGCCGCGGCGTCGCGCAGCGCCTCGGGACGGAGCCGTTCGCCCAGGTGAGCGCCGCCGAACGCGCGCGCCTCGCCGACCATGTCGAAGCCCGGCGCCAGCTCGGTCAGGCCGCCCTCCAGGGTGCCGAGCGCCCGGAACACCGCCGCGAACTCCGCCGGGACGGCCAGCGCGAACCGCGTCATCACCCGGAACAGCTCGGTGAACATCGCCGCGTCCGGCGTCTGGCCCGCCGCGAGATGCCGCGCCATGAACGCGCCGAGCGCACGCTCCAGGGCCTGCTCGTCCAGCTCGTCCGGACGTGCCGTCACCTCGAGGAGGGCGTCGGTCAGCGCGATCGGATCCGCCCTGTTCACGGCCAGGAGGATCCGGCCGAGCGAGGCGCGCAGCCCGGTGTCGAGACGTCCCACCGAGCCGAAGTCGATCATTCCGAGGCGGCCGTCGTCGAGCAGCAGGAGGTTCCCGGGGTGCGGATCGGCGTGGAACACCCCGTCGAGCATGATCTGGCGGAGCATCTCGTCCAGGAGATCGCGGGCGAGTTCCGCCTGGTCGAGGCCACGGCGCGTGATCGCCGGGGCGGCCTGGCCCAGGGGAACCCCCTGGAGGCGTTCCATGACGAGAACGCGCGTGCTGCACAGATCCTCGTGCGGGCGCGGGATATGGACCCTGCCTTCACTGTTCCGGTGCGCGGACGCGACGGCGGCCATGTTCCGCGTCTCGATACGGAAATCGAGCTCTTCGCGGAGTGCGTTCGCGAATCCCTCTGCGAGCTCGACGATTCCCAGGGAACGTCCCCATCCGGCGCGGGCGTCCAGCGTCCGGGCCAGTCGCCTAACGATGTCGAGGTCACGCTCCACGACCGTCCGCACGCCTGGGCGCTGCACCTTGACCACGACCTCCTCACCCGTCCGCAACCGTGCCGTATGGACCTGCGCGACGGACGCCGCGGCGAGCGGCTCACGCTCGAACTCGGCGAAGACCTCCTCGACCGGCGCGCCCAGCTCGTCCCGCAGGACCTGCTCGATGCGCTCCCACGGAACCGGCGCCGCCCGGTCGCGCAGGCGCCCCAGCTCGGCGACGAACTCCTCCGGCAGGACGTCCCGCCGCGTCGACAACACCTGCCCCAGCTTCACGAACGTGACGCCGCCACGGTCGAGCGCCGCGGCCAGCGAATGCGCCAGACGCGACCGCGACTCACCCTCCGGTCGCGTCCGTCCACGCAGATACGGACCGAGCCCGGCCCGCGCGAAGATCCACGTGATCTGCCAGTAGCGACGCGTCCGCTCGGCTCGTGCACGCAGGGACCGCACCCACAGGAACGGCGACGGGATCGTCCCGGTCGGAACGAACGCCTCCCACACCACCAGCACGATCATCGCGATGAGCAGCGCGCACGCCCAGCCGAGCACGAGGAACCAGATCGCCGCCGTGTGGTCCGGCCTGTCCGGGTTCAGCCCGTGCATCAGGCCCTTGAGGACGGGACTCGCCACGGTCTCCCCGGCGGACGCCGCCAGAACCGTCCTGAACAGCGAGAACCGTGTGTTGAGCAACCGCCTGGCCCCGAAGGCCAGGAACCCGGTGATCAGCGCGGAACCCGCGACGAAACCTATCCAGATCGCCATGATCGATAACGTAGGGGCGCTGTGACCTGGGGGGATCCCCCGTCCGAGCGAGACGCTTCCCCCGTCCGGGCGAAGTTCTATCTGCGGTTCAGAAGTTCTTACGAGGTTCATACGGCTCGCGTGGATTCGCGCTGACGGCCGCGTCCGCGACCTACGTTCGGGCCATGCGAGTGCTGCTCACAGGATCGGCGGGCTTCATCGGTTCGCACATCGCGGACGCTCTGGAAGCGTCCGGCCATGACGTCCTGCCCCTGGATCTGGCCACACCGGCGGACGGTGGCGGAGGCATGCCCGGCGATGTGCGGGACGCGGCGACGGTCGCGCGCGCCCTCCAAGGCGTGGACGCCGTCTGCCACCAGGCCGCGATGGTTGGATTGGGTGTGGACGTGTACGACCTGCCCGGATACGCGTCTGTCAACGTGCTGGGGACATCCGTTCTTCTGGCGGAGATGGCCCGCGTGGGCGTCCGGAAGCTCGTGCTGGCGTCGTCCATGGTCGTCTATGGCGAAGGCACGTACGAGTGCGCCGTCCACGGTTCGGTCCGGCCGCGCCCACGCGCCGAGTCGGCTTTGGCGTCGGGCGTCTTCGAACCGGCCTGTCCACGCTGCGCCCAGCTCTTGAGCCCCAGAACGATCGACGAGGACGCACCCGCAGACCCGCGCAACGTGTACGCGGACACCAAACTCGCCCAGGAGCACCTGGCCACCTCATGGGCGCGCATGACGGGCGGCTCCGTCCTCGCTCTCCGCTACCACAACGTGTACGGACCACGAATGCCGCGCGACACCCCCTATGCGGGCGTGGCCGCGCTCTTCCGCTCGGCCCTGCTACGCGGCGAGGCACCCAAAGTCTTCGAGGACGGCCTCCAACGCCGTGACTTCATCCACGTCCGGGACGTCGCACGGGCGAACGTCCTGGCACTGGAACACCCGTCCCACGCGCCCTTCGCCGCCTACAACATCGCGAGCGGACGCCCGCGCACGATCGGCGACCTCGCCGAAGCGCTGTCGACCGCGTGCGACGGCCCGCGGCCCGTGGTCACCGGGGCGTACCGGCTGGGCGACGTCCGGCACATCGTCGCCAGCCCCCGCCGCGCCGCCGCCGACCTCGGCTTCTCCGCGGAGATCGGCTTCGAGGACGGCATGGCCGAGTTCGCGGCGGTGACCGCGTGACCACCATCGACGTGATCCTGCCGTGCCTGAACGAGGCCGACGCCCTGCCCTGGGTCCTGGACCGGATGCCGTCCGGCTACGCCCCGATCGTGGTGGACAACGCCTCCACCGACGCGTCCGCCGAGATCGCGGCCGGGCATGGCGCCCGCGTCGTCCACGCCGCCCGCCGGGGCTTCGGCGAGGCCTGCCACACCGGCCTCCTCGCCTCCACCGCCGACACCGTCTGCTTCATGGACGCCGACGCCTCGCTGGACCCTCAAGACCTTCCGCTTCTGGTCGCCGTCCTTGGAGAAGGCCGAGGGGCGGCGCCTCTGACCAGCCCTCACACCGGCACCGCCACCACCTTCACCGCCGCCACCCCGGCGTCGGGGCGTGTGACCGGGCCCTCCTCTCAAGACGTCGTCGACCGGCCGATTCTCGTTCTGGGACGCCGCCGCCCGACCGGATGGCGCTCCTGGCCGCCGCACGCCCGCGTCGCCAACCGGATCCTGGCCCGCGAGCTGAACCGCCGTGCCCGCACGTCCCTCCACGACCTCGGCCCGATGCGCGCCGCGCGCCGCACCGACCTGCTCGCCCTCGCGCTGACCGACCGCCGCTTCGGCTACCCGCTGGAGATGGTCCTCAAGGCCGCCCGCGCGAACTGGCACATCACCGAACTGGACGTCCCCTACCACCCGAGGACGGGCCGCTCCAAGGTCACCGGCACGCTCCGCGGCACGATCCGGGCCGTCCACGACATGCGCGACGTCCTGACCAAGGTCGGTGGCGCGTGAACACCGCACCCGCCGCCCCCGGGACGGCCTCGGACCCGGCCGCGCACTCCGCCGTCCCGGACGACGTCGACCTGATCGTCATCGCGAAGGAGCCGGTGCCGGGCCGCGTCAAGACGCGCCTGACCCCGCCGTTCACCCCGCACCAGGCCGCCGCCCTCGCCGAGGCCGCTCTCAAGGACACCCTCGCGTGCGTGGCCGCGACCCCGGCCGTCCGCCGCGTCCTGGCCCTCGCGGGCTCGCCAGGCCCCTGGCTCCCGGACGGCTTCGACGTCATCCCGCAACGCGGGGACGGGCTGGACGAGCGTCTGGCCAACGCCTTCGACGACGCCCACCGAGGCCGTCCCCTGCTCCTGGTCGGCATGGACACGCCGCAGCTGACCTCGACCCTGCTGGCCACCGCCGCTGCCGCCCTGACCAGCCACGACGCCGCCTTCGGCCGTGCCGCCGACGGAGGCTTCTGGCTCCTCGGCCTCCGCACCCCGGACGCGACCCTCCTCCGAGGCGTCCCCATGTCCCGTCCGGACACCGGCCACTTCCAACTGTGTCGTCTTGCCGAGGCCGCCCTGACCGTCGCGCACCTCCCCGAACTCACCGACGTGGACACCCACAAAGAGGCCGCTCAAGTAGCCGCGCAAGCCCCCACAACACATTTCGCCACCACCTACCGCACCCTCACCACCCCCCTTCGCACCAGCGACCTCACACCCGAAACCCCCGCCAACGTTCATCCCCAACAGGCCGAACCAGCGCATCCTCACCAGCCCGCAGAGCAGCCGCAGCCGCAGCCGTCGCAGCGGCGGCCGTCGCGCACTGTGCGCTCCGGCCCGATCGCCACCGACTCCCCCGGGCCCTCGGCCCCGAGAACCGGCGGCATGCAGAAGCCTCCGACACGTGAGCCTTCCGAACAGCACGAGGTCTCTGAACGTCATGAGGCGGTTGGTAGGGATGGCGCTGGCGGTGGACCTCCCGACGTGCTGCGGCTCGGCCCGGGGACGGGCGGTGACCGTCGATGATCGGTGAGCTGTACGAGAGGGCACTGGACGAGCAGCTCCTCGGCGAACGAGGAGCCGCGTCCGTCCAGATCGAGGACGCGACGGGCGCGCGGCGTCCGCTGCCGGTGACGGACTGGCTGCGGCTGCGTCCGGGCGACGAGGGCCTGCTGTCACGTTCCGAGGGCCCCGTCCTGGACGTCGGTTCAGGACCGGGCAGGCTGACCGTCGCGCTCACCGAACGGGGCGTCCTCGCCGTCGGCATCGACAACGCGCCTGCCGCCGTCGCGATGACCGTGGCCGCCGGAGCCCCCGCGCTGGTCGGGGACGTGTTCGAGCAGATCCCCGGTGCGGGGCTCTGGCGGACGATCCTGCTCGCGGACGGCAACATCGGCATCGGCGGCGACCCGGCCACGCTGCTCCGCCGCCTGGCCCTGCTCCTCGCCCCCGGCGGCCTGATCCTCGCCGAAGTGAACGCCCCCGGTGGCACGTCCCGGCGCGAACGCGTCCGCCTGCGCAGCGGCGCGACCGTGGGCCCCTGGTTTCCCTGGGCCCAGGTGGCCGCCGACGACCTCCCCCAAAGCGGCCTGACCGTGTCCGAACGCTGGGAAGAGGCAACCCGATGTTTCGTCGCCCTGACGCCATGACTCCGCCCCACTCAGCCCTCGACGACCTGGGACGTCCCGGGCGCCTCCGCGCCGTCTGGAAACCCGGCGGCGCGCTGGCCGGCCGTGCGTCCTCGGTGGCCAGGGCCATGGGCGATCGACCGCGCGCCGGGTCGGTCCGGCAGGTGAACGATCAGGTGGGCCATCTCGTCACGGCCGCCGGATCACGCTTCACCAGCCGCTTCCACGATGAGCGGATCGCGGCGTGGCTGGGCATGGCACTCGGCGTCTCGTTCGGGACGGCGTTCATCACCGGCCTGATCAGCCACTTCATGCAGTATCCGCCGGACTGGCTGCACTGGCCGTCCCGTCCGGTGAACCTGTACCGCGTCACCCAGGGCGTCCACGTCATCGGCGGACTGGCGACGGTGCCGCTTCTCCTGGCCAAGCTCTGGACGGTCTACCCGAAGCTCCTCCAGTGGCCGCCGTTCCGCTCAGCGGCCCATGCCGTGGAGCGAGGCCTGATCCTCCTGCTGATCGGCGGAGCCCTGTTCCAGCTGGTCACGGGTGTCCTGGACATCGCCTACTGGTACCCCTTCCCGTTCTTCTTCACGGTCGCCCACTACTGGACGGCCTACGTCGTCTTCGGGGCGCTGATCATCCACATCGCGAACGAGTGGGCCAAGGCGCGCCGGACCGTGATGCGCAAACCCGAGGACGGCCTCGACCGCCGCTCCTTCCTCCTCTCGGTCTTCGCGGCGTCGGGCGCGGTGGCCCTGTTCACCGTCGGCGAGGCGGTCTCGCCCCTCGCTCGCCTGGCCCTGCTGGCTCCGCGCCGTCCGGGCGTCGGCCCGCAGCGACTCCCGGTGAACCGCACCGCGCTCGAGGCCGGGGTCACACAGACCGCTCGCGACCCGGGCTGGAGGCTCCAGGTGACCGGAAGCGTCCGACGGGAGCTCTCGCTCTCGCTCGCTCAGTTGCGCGCGATGCCGCAGCACACCGTCCGCCTGCCGATCACGTGCGTCGAAGGCTGGTCCGCGTCCGGCGACTGGACGGGCGTCCGCATGCGCGACGTCCTGACCAGGGCCGAAGCGCCGGCTGACGCACGTATCCGAGCCGTGTCCCTGCAGGGCGGCGGCGCCTACCGGACGTCCGAGGTGGACCCCAGGCACTGGCATGACCCCGACACGCTTCTGGCCCTGTCGCTGAACGGCGAGCCCCTGGACTTGGACCACGGCTTCCCATGCCGCCTGATCGCCCCCGATCGCCCCGGCGTCCTCCAGACCAAATGGCTCACGACCTTGGTCGCCGAATGAGTCACGACACCGGCCCCCAGCGCCCCTCGGGCGGTAAGCCGCGTATCGGCGACGCGAGGAGCGGTGCATTCAGGTTGCCGCAGGTGGGTGCCGGGCGTCTGGTCGCGTACGTGGTGGGTGGAGCGTTCATCGCTCTGGGCCTTTCCGGTCTGGTGGCGCATTCGAGTCCGATCGGGTGGGCGGTGTGGGTCGGCGGCGCGGTCGTCGCGCACGACGGCGTGCTGACGCCGGTCGTGCTCCTCGCCGGGATGGTGGTGCGGCGGTGGTGGTGGCGGTTCCGGCTCTGGCTGTTCGTGGCCGGCGTCCTGGCGCTCGTGGCCCTGCCGCTCGTGCTCGGCTACGGCCGCCACCCGGACAATCCCTCGATCCTGCCCTTGCACTACCTCCCCAACTTGATCGTCGCCGTGGCGCTCGTCGCGGTCGCGGCAGCGGTTCCGTGGCGCAAGACCGCCCACGCCCTGACCACCGCGATCACGCGAGGCCCTGCCGGTCGAGACCGTCCACCAGGAGCTCGAACCGAAGAGCCCCGCCCGCAGCCCGACGCCAAGGACGACTCCCACGCCGAGCACGACTCCCACGCCGACCGGCCGAACGAGCACGCCCCAGGCCGAGCCGACACCTCGGCCCCAGGCCGAGTGAACGAGCGCCCCTCAGGCCAAGCCGAGGGGCAGGGCGCTGGTCGGGCGGACGAGTCGGACGGCGGGCGCTCGGGCGGCGAATCTGCCGACCGGCGGGATGGACGAGGGGACGGCCGGGCCGGTGAGCAGGAAGCGGGAGGTGGGACGGATGACTGAGCAGAGGCCTGGACCCGGTGGCATGCGGACGACGGAGTCGGACGTCGGCGCGTCGGTGGCGGGTCATGACGGATCGGTTGTCGGCACGGTGTCGGCAGGCGACGTTGAGGCGTCGGGCTTGGGGACCTCCGTTTCACACGCCTCTGGCTCCGGGACGTCCGATGCGGACGCCTCCAGCACCAGGGTCTCCGACACCAGGGTCTCCGACACCAGGGTCTCTGGTGCCAAGGCCTGCAGTGCCGGGGCCCTTGCTGAGGGGGGCTTCGGTGTTGGAGGGCTGGTTCGGAGCCTTCGGCCCGGTGGGAGGTGGGGGCTCGGGGTCTGGGCCGGGGTGATCGTGGGGGCGTTCGTCGTCGGGGAGGTGATGCGGCGGGCCGGGTTGGCCACGGAGGACGCGTTGCCGCCGCTGCACGCGAAGGCGCGGTTGCTGACCTGGCAGATGGCGCCGGCCGTCGGGTACGCGGTCGTCGCGGTCGGGGTGCTGCCGGTTCTCGTGCGGGTGATGCCATGGCGGAGCCTCCTTGCGGTGTCGTGGGGGGCGGCGGCCGGGTGGGCCGTCGCGTTGGCGGTCAGTGACGGGCCGGGGGCGCTGGCGCGTCCGCTGGACGCGCCGACCGAGTACCCGGCGGGGCTGGCGGCCATCGGTGGTCATCCGTTGCGCTGGCTGCGCACGTTCACTCATGACCTGAACGCGTACCCGACGCATGTGCGGGGCCATCCGCCGCTGCCGACGCTGCTGTTCTGGGCGTTGGACGCGGTGGGGCTCCACGGCACGCTCTGGGCCGCGTCGCTGATCATCGTCGCCGGGGCGTCGTCCGCGGTGGCCATCGCGGTGACGGTGCGGGTGCTGGCCGGGGAACGGGTGGCGCGTCGGGCGCTGCCGTTCCTGGCGCTGTCTCCTCTCTCGCTCTGGATCGCGACGTCGATGGACGCGTTCTTCCTCGCGGTCGGGGCCTGGGGCGTCGCGTTCCTCGCGTTGCGCCGGCCACTGACCGGTGGTCTGCTGCTCGGTGCCCTGCCCTTCCTAAGCTATGGACTGCTCCCCCTGCTGGCCGTACCGAGCGTCGTTCTGTGGATGACGCGTCCACCTGTGAGGTTCTGGCTAGTGATGGCGCTCGGATTCGCCGTCGTTCCCACGGCCTTCACGCTCGGAGGCTTCTGGTGGCCGAACGGCGTTCACGCCACGCTCGACACGTATCTCGTCAGCGGCGGCTCGGCGCGCAGGTCCTACTCCTACTTCCTGGTCGCGGACCTCGCCGTCCTAGGAATCCTCACGGGGCCGGCCATCGCCTATGTGCTGCCCTCATGTATCAAGCGGGGCGTCGCGACCCGGCGAGAACTACGCACGGAGCCGGTTCTCCTCTTGGCGGCCGCCGCCGCAGTCGCCGTCCTCAGCCTGGACGTGGCGGGCGTGACGAAAGGCGAGGTCGAACGCATCTGGCTTCCGTTCGCGGCGTGGCTGCTGCCGATGGCGAGCGTTCTCCGCGCGCCCGCGCGAGGCTGGCTGGCCGCGCAGGCCGTGACCGCCATCCTCGTCCAGGCCCTCGTGCTCTCCGAGTGGTGAGCCGAGCCACCCGCAAAAGACCCGCCTAGCGGGACGAGGGTTCGGTCGCGGGGGTGTCCGTTGGCGGGGACGCGGCCTCGGCGTCGCGGGCGATGGCGGCGCGGCGGCCGCGGCGGAACACCAGGAACAGGGGGACGGCCAGCAGCATCACGGTGACGTGGCCGACCGCGGCGACGTCCAGTTGGCGAAGCCCCTCGAACAGGTAGGGCCACAGGGCCCACAGGCCGGCCGCCGCGGCGAGACGCCACCACCACGTCCCGAACATGATCACCAGGACGAGGCCGGGGACCAGGACGAACGAGGGACCGGTGTCGAGCTGGTGCCGGGCGGCCTCCGGGAGCGCCCCGTGCGTGACGCGCCACGCGACGATGCCCTCGCTGACCAGCGTCCCGACCACGTGCAGCAGGACGAACAGCAGCACCGTCCGGCGGTTGCCGAGCAGCGCGTTGACGGGGAGCAGGGCCACGACCGCCATGCCCGCCCAGACGAGGGGATAGGAGTCGGGGACGAGCGCGGATCCGGCCAGGGAGCCCAGGGGATGGTGGGACAGGTTGGCCACATTGGTGCTCACCCAGTCGACGACATGTGCCTTGCCCTCGGGTGACAGTAACCAGACCGCGACCTCGGCCACGACGAGTGCCGCGACGTATCCCCAGGTGGCCGCTCTGGTCCTCAGCACGCTTCCATAGTGCACCTTCGGGGACCCGCCACGAGGGCGGAGCGCGCCCTCAGAGCGCCTTCAGAGCGCCTTCAGAGCGGATTCGGAACCGGCCGGATCGCACCCGTCCGGACAAAGCAGACGGCCCGGCGCTCTCGGGGAGGAGAGGCACCGGGCCGCGTCGGGGAGCCGGAGGGGCGGGGGTGACGTCGTCGGCGGGGAGTTACTGGCCGAGGGCGGCGGTGGTGATGGCCTGGCCGATCTTGCTGCCGCCCACCCACTGCTGGAACGGCATCTGCCAGTAGCCCCAGCCGTTGGACCACTGCAGCTTGCGGCCGGTCCCGGCGATGGTCACCATGTCGCCCCGGTAGGACCAGCTCATGAACCACTCCGCGTCGGAGGCGGGCGAACGGACGCAGCCGTGCGAGCAGTTGCGGTTGCCCAGGCAGGACGGGTCGTCCATGTTCTGGTGGATGTACTCGCCGCTGTTGGAGATGCGCGTGGCGAAGGGCACCTGCTCGTCGTAGTAGCCGGGTTCGCCCTTCTTCTTGCCGGGCGCGACCATCCGCTCCAGCCGGACGTGGTCCATGGTCAGGTGGACCCCCGCCGTGGTCTTCAGGTGGTCGACGCCGTCGCTCTGGACCTCGCCGCCGCTGCCGAGGCTGACGCCCCACTTGCGGACGACGGTGCCGTTCTTCTTCACGGTCAGCCGGTGCGTCGAGTTGTTGACCGTGATCACGTGCGAGTCACCGATCTTGAACTTGCGGGTGACGTCCTTGTCGCCGTAGACCGAGTCGCCGATCTTCAGGCCCGCGTAGTGGACCTTGAGCTCGACCTTCTGGTTCGCCTGCCACGGGTTCTTCGGGCGGAACACCACCGAGGGCAGCCCGTTGAACGACTCGCCGGCGCTCAGCCACCGCCAGCCGCCCACCGTCGGGTAGGTCGAGGTGATCTCGATGGCCTTCTCGATGGTCGGCTTGGCCTTGTCCGGGACCTCCTTGTTGAACTGGATGAAGATCGGCATGCCCGTGCCGACCTTCTCGCCCGGACTCGGGATGACGTTGCTGATCGTCGTCCGCGCGGTGTCGTTCACGGTCTTGAACGAGCTGGTCGCCGTCGCCGTCTTGCCCTTGCTGGACGCCGCGACCGCCTGGACGGTGTACTTCCCGCCCGGGATCAGCGTCCAGGACGACTTCCACGTCTTCTTGTCGGCCGAGAGGACGCCGGGCACGTCGGCGTCCTTCAGCTTGACCAGCACCTGGCTCAACGTTCCGCCGGACGCCGTCACGGTCACGCCGGCGTCCGGTTTCGCCTTCGCGGAGCCGTTCGCCGGGGTGATCGAGATCTCGGGGACGCCTTCGTCGTGTCCGGCGGTCTTGGCCTTGCCGTCCGTACCGCCGCCGCACGCCGTCGCCAGTCCCAGGACCAGCGTCGCCACCACCAGGGCCTTACCTCGCACGGTTCTCCCTCATCAGCACGCAATCCGCAGAAAGCACATTAGCGACAAGAATGCCGGTGCTTGTTCCCGCATTCCCCTCCCGGCCCCGACCCGGGAGGGCTGCGCCCCCGGCACCGTCCCCCCGGTTCGGGCGAACGTCGTTCAGTGAGACGTCGGAATCCTCCCATGAGTTCGCATCTTTCCCATAAGAAACCGCAGCCCACCTCTCTGCGTGCGGGCGGCGGACCCCGCCGGGTTCGCCCCTTCCGCGCCTTCCATGCGTCCCGGAGCGCGGCGTGGGCCAGTTCCGGCCATCCACAAATGCGCTATTTGTGTCATCTCCTCGTCACGCTGGGCGTTCGGCGCCACGGGCGTGTACCGGACGCGTACCGGGGTGCGCCACCGTTACTCCTTCTTCACCGTTGACGCCTTGGTGTTCCCCGCTCCACCGATTCCGCTTCAGGCGTGGGCATACCGAACAGGCCCGATCAGCGCGTCCCCTGTGGTCCGCCCCTGTGGTCCGCGCAGCCCGAGGACACCCGCTCGTCCCGACGCCCGAGCGGCGGGAACGAGCACAACCGAAACGGAACGTGATGATTCAGAAGCGATTCACGCACCGAAGCCGGACGATTCTCGTGACGTCCGCCGCGGCGGCCCTCGTCCTGTCCGGAGGGGCGGCGTTCGCGCTCACGTCCGGCCAGGCGCCGGGGACGCGGACGGCGGGGGAGACCCGGCTGACGGCCGCGACGGCGCAGGTCCCGGCGACCTTCCGCGTCTACCAGACCAACATGTGCATGTGGGGGCCCGACTCGTCCGGGCCCTGCTTCCCCAAGGGGAGCGCCGCCGCCCTCGCGAAGACGGCCGAGGCCAAGCGCGCCTCGCTCGTCGCGCAGATCAAGTACTGGAAGCCGGACGCGATCACCGTCAACGAGGGGTGCAGCGGCGACATCGCCCAGGTCGTCAAGCGCCTCCGCGCCGCCGGATACGACTATTCCTACGTCGACCAGGAGGCGGGCGCCGCCAACACCGGCCATCCGCGTCCGTGCTGGTCGTCGGCGACGCGCGGGCATTCCGACAACGCCGTCATCGCCCGCGGCCTGGACGCGTCGTCCCGTACCGGTGGCTACTTCGAGCCCGTGGCCAAGGGCAGCGTCTACCAGCACAACCGCTCCTGGGTGTGCGTGAACGTGAAGGGCGTCCGCGTCTGCACCGCCCACCTGGCCCTGATCAGCCAGGACGACAACGGGAACGCCCCCGGCGGGCATCTGCTGCAACCACGCGAGTGCGCCTACATCCGGGACCGGCTGCTCGCGCCGCACGGGTCCGGAGCGACGGTCTTCGCGGGCGACACCAACATCTCGCGCTCCCGCGTGCGGGTGCACTGCGCGCCGACCGGTTTCTGGGGGTTGCACGACCTGGAGACGAACGGCAAGTACAACGGCGTCAGCGGCCTTCAGCACATCTACTACTCGGGCAAGCTGACACGCGGCGGCACCTGCGGCGAGATGCACGTCGTCGCCGACACCGACCACAAGGGCTACCTGTTGGACCTCCACCCGGCGAAGACCCCGACGCGCGGCGCGTCCTGCGCCTGGCGGGACATCCGGCACTGACCCTCGCCCTTGGGCGCCGTTGGCCCCGGCGGACGGGAAGCTGATCACCGGGATGGCCCGCACCCGGACCACCCGAAGGCGCCATGAGCCAAGGACCAGCCCCCGTCCACCGCTTCCCGGCCGCAGGCCTGTGCAGCGTCCCGGCTTGGGACGCTGCACCGGTCGAAGCCCTCACTGAACGTCTGCTTCCTGAATCCGTGACGCAGTGCCGGTTCGAGCTGGCCGCGCAGCCGTCCGGCTCGTGCGCACGCGTATGCCGCTGCCCACGCGTTTGCCGCTGCGCACGCGTCCCGGATACGCGTTGGACGGCATCGCCGTTCTCCCCGAGGGAGCCGACAACAACCCTGCGGCCTTCTCCTTTCTCACCTCCCTGACCCGGTCACACGGGGTGATGTGGAGGAACGCACACACGCGATGGTGCGTTCCTCACAATCAACTATTGCGGATTCGACTTGGCCCGGGACTTCCTGCCGGTGATGCTGAATTGCAGCCGACCACGGAGGAGGACCGCGGTGGACCAGTACGAGCCCTACTGCCTCGCCGATCTGTTCTTCTACGACAAGCTCGGCCAAAAGCAGAACGAGGCGTCGGACTTCTCGCTCGTCGCCCGTCCCGTTCCCGAGGGTTGGGTCCGGCACGAATCCGACGTCTGGATGTACTACGCGCCCCAAGGGGAGGGGACGCTGCCGTCCCAGGGCTGGAAGATCCACGTGTCCGCCCGGCTGGACGACGCCGAGCGCGCACTTGCCCTGATCTGGGACTACTGCGTCCCGCGCGGGATCGTGTTCAAGTACCTGCGCGGCCGGTCCGTCCTGCTCATGCGGAACTCCAAGGCCGCCTCGCGTGGAGCCAGCGGGAAGCTCGTCACCCTTTACCCGAGGGACGAGAACGAATGCGAGGGAATCCTCAAAGAGCTGGACGAGCTACTCGAAGGCATCGAGGGACCCTACATTCTGAGTGACCTCCGATATGCGCAGGGGCCGCTCTTCGTGCGCTACGGAGGCTTCGCCGAACGCCGCTGCCCCGGCAAGGACGGCGAACTCGTGCCCGCCATCGAGAACGGTGCGGGAGAACTCGTCCCGGACGTCCGCGGAGCGACGTTCTCGGTGCCCGAATGGGTGACGCTGCCGTCCTTCCTCGCGCCGCATGTGGACGCCCGCAACTCCGTCCGCGTCGACGAGATGCCGTACGACTTCGAAAGCGTCCTGCATTTCTCGAACGGCGGCGGCGTCTACCTCGCCCGCGACCGCGCGTCCGGCGAGCGCGTCGTCCTGAAGGAGGCCCGTCCGCACGCGGGACTCGACGTCATCGGACGCGACGCCGTGACCCGCCTCCAACATGAGCGCGACATCCTCGAACGCCTCTCCGGGCTGGACGTCGCGCCGGCGCTGCGCGACTACTTCGTCCTCGGGGAGCACCATTTCCTGGTCGAGGAGTTCGTGGACGGCAATCCGCTCCAGCGCCAGATCGTCCACCGGTATCCGCTGACGAAGGCGGACCACGACGCGACGGCGCTCGCCGCCTATACCGAGTGGGCGCTGGACATGCACGCCAAGGTCGAGGACGCCGTCCGGCGGCTGCACGAACGCGGCGTGGTCTTCGGCGACCTGCATCCGAACAACATCCTGGTGACGGCGTCCGGACGGCTCTGCCTCATCGATTTCGAGGTCGCGGTGCCCGCCGAGGACCAGGCGCGTACGACCCTCGCCAATCCCGCGTTCCTCGCTCCGCGCGACCGGCGCGGCGTCGACGTCGACCGGTACGCGCTCGCCTGCCTGCGCTACTACCTGTTCGCGCCGCAGACCACGATCACCCTGCTCATGCACCCGCGGAAGGCCGCGCAGCTCGCCGGCCTGATCGCCGAGACGTTCCCGGTGCCGCGCGCGGACTTCGACGACGCCGTCGCCGTCCTCCTCGGGACGGATCCCGATCCGGCGCCCTCGCCGCTGGACACGCTGCCGCTGCCGGGCCGCGCCCCCTGGCCGGACGTCCGGGAGGCGCTGCACCGCGCGATCCTGGCCTCGGCCACCCCCGACCGCGAGGACCGCCTCTTCCCCGGCGACCCCGCGCAGTTCCGGGACGGCGGCGCGGTCAACCTCGCGCACGGAGCCGCCGGGGTCCTCTACGCCCTGGCCGAAACCGGGGCGGACGTCCCGCCGGAACACGTCGACTGGCTGGTCGAACGCGCCCTGGACCCCGAGGTCGGCATGCCCCTCGGCCTCTACGACGGCCTCCACGGCGTCGCGCACGTCCTCGACCGCTTCGGACGCCGCCAGGACGCACTCGACATCACCGACATCTGCCTTCGCGAGTCCTGGGACCGGCTCAGCCTGAACCTGTGTTCCGGACTGGCGGGAACCGGCCTCACCCTCCTCCACCTGGGCGAGGCCACGGGCGAGACCGAACTGACCGACGCCGCGCTGCGCATGGTCGACCTGTGCGCCGAGCGCCTCGGCGGCCCGGACGACGTCCCGGAGCTCAGCGGGGGCGACCATCCGCGCGCGGGACTCATGCACGGCTCGTCCGGCCCGGCGCTGCTGTTCCTGCACGCCTACGAACGCGGCGGTTCCGTGGAGCTCCTCGACCGCGCCGCCGACGCGCTCCGCCAGGACCTGCGCCGCTGCATGCTCGCCGAGGACGGATCCCTCCAGGTCGACCAGGGGTGGCGAAGCCTGCCCTACCTGGACGAGGGCTCCGTCGGCATCGGTCTCGTGGTCGCCCGCTACCTCCTTCACCGGCCCGACGAGGAGTTCGAGCGCGCGCTGTCCCGGCTCGCTCGCGTCACCGAATCCGGCTACTTCGTCCAGTCCGGCCTGTTCGCCGGACGCGCCGGGATCATCGCCGCCCTCGCGACCGGCCTCCGCACCCACCGCACTCCGCACCGCGCCCCGCTCGGTGACCAACATGGTGATCCGCACGGCGATCCGCGCGCGGATCCGAGGCTGGACGCTCAGATCCAGGGCCTTCGCTGGCACGCCATGCCCTACCGCGACGGCCTGGCGTTCACCGGCGACCAGCTCATGCGGCTCTCGATGGATCTCGCCACCGGGACGGCCGGGGTGCTGCTCGCCCTGGCGTCCGCGCTCGACGGACGGCGGCCGACGCTGCCGTTCCTCGACGACCCGACCCCGACCACCACCACCGACGGCTCGGCCACCACCAGTGGATCGTCCGTCGCCCCGGCCGGATCGTCCGGCCTCATGATCGGCCCTTCCGGCCGCGTAGGGAGCCTGGCCAAGGAGACCCCGCTCGCGTGATGCCGGAACGGCCCGACCCCGCCCACCACGGAAGGGAAAGGAGGTGTAGCAACCACCATGGCGCTTCTCGACCTGCAGGGCCTTCAGGCCCCCACCGCCTCCGGCGGAGCCAGCGGAGGCAGCGGTCTGACCATCGCTACCTGCGCATCGCACACGCCGAGCAACCTGAGCCTCGTGCTCTGCCACTGAGCCCCGGCACCCGGGCGTGACGATCCGGGTGGCCGCCGCTAAGGCGGTCATCCGGAGCGCCCACAACCGCCGCGTGCGGTGCGGTCTCGGCCGTACCGCACGCGGCGCTCACCTTCTCCAAGGAAAGAAGGACGACGGATGCGGACGGCGGCGGATCGCCTGGTCGCGCGCACCGCACGCGCAGGAGGGATCTGGACGGTCCTCCTCGCCGTGGGCGCCCTCGGCGGCGCCGTCCTGGAACTGCTCCTGCCGTTCACCATCGGACGCACACTCGACGGCCTGACCTCGGGAAACGCCGTCCACAACCGGTGGACGGCCATCGCGGCGGCGGTCGTCGCGGGGATCGCGGCCTGCGAGGTCCTGACGTCCTGGACGACCGGTGTCACCGGCGCCGGGGCGGCGGCCCGGCTGCGCCGCGGCCTGCTCGGCCGGGTCCTCGGCGCGGGACCGGCGATCACCCGCCGCCATCCCGAAGGAGACCTCGCGACCCGTATCGGGTTGAACGCGGAAGAACTCGGTCAGGCTCCGGCGGCGCTCGTCACGGCCGCCGCGCTGCTCATCCCGACCGTCGGCGGGCTGGTCGCGCTGGCCGTCATCGACCCCTGGCTTCTGGGCGCGCTGGTCGCCGGCCTGGTGGCGATCACGCTCGTCCTGCGCGGCTTCCTGCGGGCGACCACCGTCCACGCGGCCGGATACCAGCGCACACAGAGTGACATCGCGTCCCGCCTGATGGACGCGCTCACCGGAATCCGCACGATCGCCGCCGCCGGAACCACCGACTTGGAAACCCGCCGGATCCTCGCCCCGCTGCCTGTTCTCCGCGAACACGGGCTGCGTCTATGGCGCGCCAACGCGCGCGCGGGGGTGCAGGCGGGGCTGACCGTTCCGCTTCTTGAGGTGGCCGTTCTCGTCGTGGGCGGTTGGCGGCTCGCGTCAGGTGCCCTGACCCTGGGGGATCTGTACGCCGCAGCCCGCTACGCGGTGCTCGGCGCGAGCCTGTCGGGCGCGCTCGGCCAGGTCGGGCAGCTCGCCCGATCGCGCGCGGCCGCGAGCCGGGTCACCGAGGTGCTCGCGGAACCCGTCGTCCGCCACGGCACGCGCCGCCTCCCCCTGCACGGTCCCGGAACCCTCGAATTCCGGAATGTCGCGATCGGCACCCCGGACGGCGAAGGGCTCCACGGCATCGACTTCACGGTCCCCAGCGGCGGCGCGACCGCCGTCGTCGGACGCTCCGGTGCGGGCAAATCCCTGCTCGCCGCCCTGGCCGGACGCCTGCTCGACCCGGATGAAGGCATCGTTCTCCTGGACGGCGTCGCCCTGCACGAGCTGTCGCGCAGCGAGCTTCGACGCGCTGTCGGCTATGCGTTCGAACGTCCCGTCCTGCTGGGGGAGACCGTCACCGACGCGGTTGCGCTCGGCCTGCCGTCCCACACGCACGCGCACGAGGACCACGTGCGGAACGCAGCCCGCGCCGCACGCGCGGACACCTACCTGGAACGACTGCCCTCCGGCTATGCCACCGCCTTGGCGGACGCACCGATGTCGGGCGGCGAACGCCAACGCCTGGGAATCGCTCGTGCGCTCGCGCAAGGGGAGCGGCTCCTCGTCCTGGACGACGCGACCTCCAGCCTCGACACCGTGACCGAACGCGAGATCGGCGCGGCCCTGACCAGCGCGGCCGACGGCCGGACGCGCCTGCTCGTCGCCCACCGCGTCGCCACCGCCGCCGAGGCCGACCACGTCGTCTGGCTCGACGACGGCCGCGTCCGCGCCCAGGCCCCCCACAGCGACCTATGGCGCGACCACCCCGACTACCGGGCCCTCTTCGCCGACCCCACAGCTTCCAAGGGAGCCGACCCCACAGCCTCTAAGGGAACGGCATGACCCTCACCCCACGCCCGCGCACGAGCCCGATCCCCCGAACGAACCCCGGCACGGCCTCACCTCCTCATCACGAGAACGGGGCATGGGGATTCGTCATCCGGGGACTGCTCGCAGAACCGCGTGCGTTGCTGCGCGTCCTCATCTGGTCGGTTGTGGAGGCCGGTCCCGCACTGTTCGTCGGCCAGGCGGTCGCCAAGGCGATCGGCAACGGGTTCGCAGTTGGGCACCCATGGACAGGGACGGCCTGGCTAGGCGCGCTCGCCCTGGTCTGGGCGGTCGCCGCGATCGGGGCGCGTCAAGTCGTTCTGGCCGTGGCGGCCACCGTCGAGCCCTTCCGCGACCGGTTGCTGACCGAGGCCGTCGCCGGGACGCTGCGGCACGCGGCCAACGCGGGACGCCCGCCCGGATCGGAGGCCGTCGCGCGGGTGAACCTCCAGGTGGAACTGGCACGGGACGCGCTCGCTGCCCTGGTCACCGTGGTCCGCTCGTTCGCGTTCACCGCCGTCAGCGTCGTCGTCGGCCTCGCCGTTCTGGAACCTCTCGTCCTGCCGTGGGTGCTGCCGCCGTTCGTCGCGGGACTCCTGCTGTTCGCGGTGTCGCTGCCCGCGCTCGCCCGCCGCCAGCGCGCGTACCTGCTCGCGGACGAGGCGACGGTCGCCGCGACGGCCGAGCTGATCGGAGGGCTCCGCGACGTCGTGGCCTGCGGAGCCGAGGAGCGCGCCGGAGACGCCGTCCGCGCGCGCGTGGCCGCGCAGGAGGCGGCCGGACGGGCCCTGGCCGGGGTCACCGCCCTCCGCACGGTCGCGCTGACCGTCGGCGGATGGGCGCCGGTGCTCCTGCTCCTCCTCGCGGTGCCCTGGCTCGGACGCCACGGCGTCGGCGCGGCCATGGTGATCGGCGCGCTCACGTACCTGACGCAGTCGCTCGTCCCCGCGTTCGGCGGCCTGGTCCGCGGGCTCGGCGTCAGCGCCGTCCGCCTCGGCGTGGCCGTGGACCGCGTCCTGTCGACCGCCTCCACCGCGCCGCCCGTCCCCTCGGCCTCCCCGGAGCGCGCGGACGTGCGGCTTCGCGCGGTCACCGCCGCCTACGGCCCGGACGCCATGCCGGTGATCGACGCCCTGGACCTGGACATCCCGGACGGCGAGCACCTCGCGGTGGTCGGCCCGAGCGGCATCGGGAAGTCCACCCTGGCCGCGGTCATCACGGGCCTGACGCGTCCGCGCGACGGGACGGCCGCCATCGGCGGAATCCGCGCCGACCTGGTCGATCCCGCCGCGCGGGTGCTGATCCCGCAGGAGGCGTACGTGTTCCGCGGCACCGTCCGGGAGAACCTCGGCTACCTCACGTCCGACCCGCGGCCGCCGTTCGCGCCGGCCATGGACGCCGTCGGCTCCGCCGGGCTGGTGGCCCGCCTCGGTGGCCTGGACGCCGAGCTCGACCCCGCGGCGCTGTCGGCGGGGGAGCGGCAGCTGATCGCGCTGACCCGCGCCTACCTCGCGCCCGCGCGCCTGGTCGTGCTGGACGAGGCGACCTGCCATCTCGACCCCGCCGCCGAGGCCCGCGCGGAGGAGGCGTTCGCCCGGAGGCCCGGCACGCTGATCGTCGTGGCGCACCGGATCAGCTCGGCCCGCCGCGCCGGCCGCGTCCTGCTGATGGACGGCACGCGCACCCGCCTCGGGACGCACGACGACCTCGTCCACGGTTCGCCCCCGTACGCGGCCCTGGCCGGACGCTGGCGCCCCGGCTCCTGACATCTCCGCCCACATCGCGCGCCCGGAGGGAACACCGCCATGAGATACCCCGAGGCCGAACGCGGGCCCGTCGTCGAGACCCTGCACGGACGCCGCGTCCCCGACCCCTACCGCTGGCTGGAGGACCCCACCGCGCCCGCGACCCGCGCCTGGCTGGACGCCCAGGACGAGCTGTATCACGAGCACATCGACCCCGAGATCCGGCGGACGTTCCGTGAGCGCGTCGCCGAGCTCGCCGACACCGGAACCGTCGCCGCCCCCGTCTGGCGCGGCGACCGGCGCTTCACCCTCCGCCGCGTCGCGGGGCAGGAGCACGCCGTCCTGCACGTGGCGGACGGCGGCGGCCCCGAGCGGACGCTCCTCGACCCCGCCTCGCTCGACCCGTCCGGCACGACGACGCTCGACGCGTGGCGCCCCGACCCGTCCGGGCGGCTGCTGGCCTGCCAGGTGTCGCGGGGCGGCACCGAACGCGCCGACCTCCTCGTCCTGGACGTCGCGACCGGCGCGATCCTGGACGGCCCGATCGACCGCTGCCGCTACTCCCCGGTGGCCTGGCTCTCCGACTCGAACGGGTTCTACTACGTCCGCGGCGAGCCGGGCGACGAGACGCGGCGCCGCGTCCACCTGCACTTCGTCGGCGAACCACCCGAACTCGACACCCCGGTCACCGGACCGGCCGCGTCCCACGGCGTCGGTATCAGCGCCGACGGCCGCTGGCTCGTGATCTCCACCGCGGACGGCGCCGAACCCCGCAACGCCCTCGTCGTCGCGGACCTCTCCGCCGAGAACCCCGACCTCCGGCCCGTCCAGCGGGACGTGGACGCCCGCGCCGCCGCGGCCGTCGGCCCGGACGGACGCCTCTTCATCGTCACCGACCGGGACGCGCCGCGCGTGCGGCTCTGCGTCGCCGATCCGTCCCGTCCGGCCGACTGGACCGAGCTGATCCCCGAGGACGAAGAGGCCGTCCTGGCGGATTTCGCCCTCCTCGACGGCCTGATCGCCGTCACCCGCGTCCGGGGCGGAACGTCCGAACTGTCCCTGCACGACGCGCGCACCGGAGAGCGGCGACGCGACGTCCCGCTGCCCGGCCCCGGCGTGCTCGGCCCGCTGTCGGCCCGTCCCGGCGGCGGACACGAGCTGTGGTTCACGCACAGCGGCCTGGCCACGCCCGAGGCCGTCTGGCGCTACGACGTCCGCGACAACGATCTCACCGTCTGGGAACCGTCCCCTAGCCCCATCGTTCTGCCGCCGATCGAGACGCACCAGATCACCTGCGTCTCGGCCGACGGCACCCCGGTGCGCGTGGACCTGATGGCCCGCCCCCGGCAGGGCGCCGGCCCACGCCCGACCATCCTCTACGGCTACGGCGGCTTCGGCATTCCGCTCACCCCGTCCTACGCCGCGGACGCGCTGGCCTGGGTGGAGGAGGGAGGCGTCCTGGCGATCGCCCACCTGAGGGGAGGAGGCGAGGACGGCACGGTCTCGCACCGCGCGGGCATGCTCGACCGGAAGCAGCGCGTCTTCGACGACTTCCTCGCCGCCGCCGAGGAACTCGTCTCCACCGGCCGGACGACCCCGGACCGGCTGGCGATCTGGGGCGAGTCCAACGGCGGCCTCCTCGTCGGCGCGGCGCTGACCCAGCGCCCGGACCTGTTCGCGGCGGCCGTCTGCGTCGCGCCGCTGCTGGACATGGTCCGCTATGACCGCTTCGGCATGGGCGCGGCGTGGCACGGCGAGTACGGTTCGCCCGCCGATCCCGAGGCGTTCGGCTGGCTGCACGCGTACTCGCCGTACCACCACGTCCACGCGGGGACCGGCTACCCGGCGACCCTCTTCGCGGTCTTCGACGGCGACTCCCGCGTCGACCCGCTGCACGCGCGCAAGATGTGCGCCGCGCTCCAGTGGGCGGCCGCCGGGGACCGGCCCGTCCTGCTGCGCAGGGAGTCCGGCGTCGGGCACGCGTCCCGATCCGCCGGACGCTCCTACGATCTCGCGGCCGACCTCCTCACTTTCGTGACGACTCGGATAGGAGGATCTGCCTGACGGGTCACCGTCCGACGCGCGGAGAGCGGGGAACGCGGGGCGTCCGGGGCATGCCGCCGCCGCCCCCGAGCCAGCCGTTCTCCTCGGCGATCGCGACCGCCTCCAGGCGGGTGCGCGCGCCGACCTTCGAGACGATGCGTGCCAGGTAGTTCCGGACGGTTCCCGTGGCGAGGAACAGCGACCGCGCGGTCTCGGCGACGGTCGCGCCCTTCGCGGTCTCCCGCAGGACCTCCAGTTCGCGCGGGGTGAGCGGACTCCGGGACGTCGCGAGCTCGGCGAACGCGAGCTCGGCGTCGATGACGCGCTCACCGTTCGCGACGTCGCGGATCGCCTGGATGAGCCGGGCCGGCGAGGTGTCCTTGAGCAGGAACCCCTCCGCGCCCGCCGCGACCGCCCGGCGCAGGTCGCCGGGCCGCCGTCGTTCGGCCATGATGATCACGCGGCACCCTGGCAGCAGGCCGAGCAGCCCGGCGGCGGCGTCGACGCCGTCGAGGTCGGGCAGCCCGAGGTCCACGAGCGCCACCTCCGGACGGCCGTGCGCCGCCGCGGCGGGCAGCTTGCGGGCGCAGTCCACGGTCTCGACCACGCGGATGTCCGGTTCGCCGTCCAGGAGGGCGACCAGACCACTGCGGAACAGATGGACGTTCTCGGCGAGGAGGACGCGGATCACCGGCGGTTCCCCGGGATCGGATCCCGTCCTGACGGGGATATTGGCGCTGGTCTGCGGAATGGGGTCAGGGCACGTCCGGGCTGGGGGACGAGAGGCATGGCGTCGCCTTGGGTTGGACTGGGGCGCGGCAGACGCCAGCGTGCGGGAGAAGCCCGCGGCACGTCAAATGCGATATGTCGGAATAATCATCTTCCCTATACCCGTGAGGTGAGTGTTTTCGAGCCCGTAGTCGCACAGAGTGTCCACGCGCACACGCATGACCATCGGGGATCACGCTCCGACGACCAAGGATTCCCTGGCCCCGCCCCCGGCGACCGCATCCGGCCACGGATTCGATACCGGCCGGTACGCTGCGAGAAGAGGAATTGCCCTTGACACGCACGCGGAACTTCCCCCGCTGGGAGGCCCATGCGTCCATTAAGAAGAATCGGCTTCATGGACTTTATGAGCCTCCGGTCCGGGCGGCTTAAGCGCTACTCCTGGGACAGCGCGGCCTTGGCCGTCTCATAGTCGCCCGTGGGAGGGTTCTCGTCCCTGGCGTAGACGAGGTGCACGACCCCGCTCGAGAACGGCGTGCAACTCAGCAGCTTCAACGGAAGGGGCGCGTCCGCCTCCTCGAACAGCCGCGTCCCCTTCCGGACCGCGATCGGATGCACCAGCAGGTGCAGCTCGTCGAGCAGCCCCTCCTCCAGCAGCCGCCGGACGACCGAGACCGACCCGCTCATCGCGATGTCCCCGCCCGGCCCGTTCTTCAGCGCCGCGACGGCCTCGATGAGCTCCCCTTGAAGGACCTCGGAGTTCCGCCAGGTGAACTCGAGGCTCTGCCGGGACACGACGACCTTCCGCGCATCCCCGAGGGCCTTGGCCATCGGCGCGTCCTCGCCGCCCGCGGTCTCCCGCTCCGGCCACGCGCCGGCGAAGCTGTCGTACGTCGTGCGTCCCAGCAGCAGCGTGTCCGCGCCGGTGAGCTGCGCGGACACCGCGCGTCCCATCTCCTCGTCGTAGTAGGGGAAGTGCCAGTCCTGCGGGTCGCCGACGACGCCGTCGAGCGAGATGAACAGCCCGGCCGTGATCTTCCGCATCGCTACCGCTCCTTCGTCGATGACGTTCTGCCCAGAGGAGACTCTTCTCAGCCCTGGAAGTCATCGCGGCCGAACCCATCCGGACGGCGGGCCGTCCCACTGAGGTGGATCAACAGCCGCTGCTCTTCCTCGACGTCGACGGCCCGCTCATCCCCTTCGGCGCCGACACCCCCTACCCCACCTTCGAGCCGGAGGGCGACAACCCCTTCCTGCCCCGGATCGACCCGGCCCTCGGCGCGCCCCTCCGCTCGCTGCCCTGCGAACTCGTCTGGGCCACCGCCTGGACGTCCGACGCCAACGACCTGGTCGCGCCCCGGCTCGGCCTGCCACGGCTCCCGGTCGTCCACTGGCCCAAGGCGACCCACCAGGACGACCTGGACGAGCAGGCGGGCCTCCACTGGAAGACCCGCCATCTCGTGAACTGGGCCGACGGACGCCCCTTCGCCTGGGTCGACGACGAACTCACCGCCACGGACCGCGCCTGGGTGGCGGACCACCACCCGTCCGCCGCCCTCCTCCACCACGTCGACTCCACCCGCGGCCTCACCGCTCAGGACTTCGCCGCCCTGACCACCTGGCTACGCCAAACGACATGACCCCGCCCTCACACCAGAGTCCGGAGGCCGCGGACGGCGGCGGCGATGCCCTTCTTGTCGTAGGCGCCGGTGGGCATGGTGGACCCGTGGGCGTGCCGGACGATCCCGTGCGCGTCCACGAGGACGCTGCCCGACTGCTGCATCGAGCCGAAGACCTTCCGGCTCAGGCCGACCGACGCGTGCGGCGCGCCGTCGCGTCCGACGAGGACGGAGAACGGGATGTCGCGCTTGGCCTTCCAGGCGGCCGCGGCCTCCCTGCCCTCGGGCACGGCGATGAGAACCTGAACGTCGGCCGCGGCGAACTCGGCGCGCGAACGGACGAGGTCCTGGACGTGCCGATTGCAGACCGGGCAGGACGTCGACCGCATGAAGTACACGAGCGCCGCACCGGCGTCGAGGGCGGACAGGCGGACGGCGTGCCCGTCCGTGTCCTTGAGCAGGACGCCGGGTGCGAGCGATCCGGTTTCGAGCATGGCGAACTCCCTAACATGCGTGAGTGGGATCGAGGCTGAGGCGCAGCCGCGTCCGGGCCCGGTGGAGATGGGACTTCATCGCCGGGGTGCTCAGCCCGAGCCGCTCCGCGACCGTCCGCCCGGGATATCCCAGGACGTCCCGCATGATGAGCACCCGGCGCTGGACGTCCGGAAGCTGCTGGATCGCCTGCGCGACCCGCTCCGCCTCCAGCCGCCGGATCGCCTCCTCCTCGGCGGACGTCGCGAACCCCGGTTCGCCCTCCTCCGGCGCGGCGACCGGCGCGACGACCAGCGGCCGGGCCCGCCGCAGGCACTCGTTACGGACGATCCGGAACATCCACGAGGCCAGCGCCGCGGTCGCGCGCAGTGAACCGATCCTCCGGTAGAGGATGATCAGTGCCTCCTGCGCGGCGTCCTCGGCGTCCTGCGGCGTCGCGCACAGGTGCTCCGCGAACCGCCGCACATGGACGTGCGCGCCATCGAGCACCGCCACGATCGACTCGCGGTCACCCGCCTGCGCCGCCCGGATCAGCTGCGCACTCGCCCAGGACCCATCAGCCATGCCCGCGCCTCCTCCTCGCTTGACCGACCCCTATAAGAGCCCGCCACCCCGAGAAAGGATTCACCTCGACGTGTCGCGGCCTTGTGGGGTTCGGGGGCCGGAGTAGGCGAATGCGCTTCGGATCGGGTGGTAGCGGTCCGTAGTGGCGCGCCTCGCGGGGCCGGGTGTTTCGGGCACCGCGTGTTCGGCGGGCGGAGAGGGACGCGGGCACCGCGGCGGCGCCTCCGGTGACGGGGGCCGCAAGGCCGTTCGACTCACGTCATGCCGTGCCAGAACAGGGAATCTCACCCCAAGGAACGGTCCAAAGGCAATCGTCGCCATGACGAGTACGAGCCGGGAAAGGGATGACCGGATTCGGCCACGCAGGGCCACCTTCGGCCTGGTGGCACGAGTCCATCCGGCGCGTTGCTCATGCTGACGCCTCATGCCGACGCCTCACGCTGCCTCATTGTCGCGGACCGGCAGGTCGACCGGCCTGCGAAAGTTACCTTGCGTGACGAAGTTTCGGGGAAAACAATCTGGACCTCCCTCTCAAGATCCGCTTATTCTTCGGTCGGTCGTCCACAGGGGCAGGCGGAACGGGGCCGCCTTATCGTCCACCGGACGACACTCTCGGCTTCATTGCGCACCGGATCAAAGTCGATTCAGCTGCCCAGGGAGGGACGTGTAGATGTCGCCTGCACGCCACGATCGTTCACCAGGAATCATCGTCCCGCCCGACAGGCCCTGATCCCGGCCCACGAACTCCGGTAACACCCAAGTCGCTTCACCGATAGGCGAAGCCGGCATGCTCCGCCGTGCCACAAAACGGCAGGCGGGGATTCACGGCCATCGTTCCACCCCAGGATGGTTGGCTTCAGATGACAATTCAGGAACAACGCCTGCCCGTTTTCGAATCAAACGGGGAGGCTCTGCGCGGCCGGGTGGCGACCTACGCGGCGAGCGAGTTGTTCGGCGGACAGCCCGACCCGCTGCACGGCCCCAACCCCTACCGGCGCACGCTGGTGCCGGAGGCGCTGGCGGAGCTCGACTTCGACCGTCCCCTCGCGGCGCGGGAGTTCGCGACCTCCAGATCGCTGACGGCGCACCGGATCCTTGGCACCTACTACGAGTCCGAGACCGTGCTGCTCCCCGACCAGGGGCTGGCCGGCCTGCGGACGGACTTCGCGACCTTCTACGGCGAGGATCTCCGGCGGATCAGGGAGTCGTCCCTCTCCGACCTGGAGCGATTCGCCTTCGGCTTCCTCGACTCGGAGGTCGAGGTCAGCGGCGACTGCACGGCCGAGGTGCTCGACACCTACCTGCGGCACCTGGTGGACGAGGCGGCGAACGGCGAGTCCGCCGCGCTGAACGCGGTCGCCGGCGCCGTGAACCGGCCGATGGCCGCCGACACCTACCTCGTCCAGCTCGCGCTGGACGGACTCACCGAGGCCTCGGCGATGTCGCGCAACCTCGGCGGCGCGTACGGCCCCGAGCAGTCGGCGCTGTTCAAGGTCTTCATCGACGAGTTCGGGTACGGCGCCTACGAGGCGAAACACACCACGATCTTCACCAAGATGCTGCGCAGCCGGGGCATGGCCTCGCACGTGCACGCCTACTGGAACTTCTACCTTCCCGGTCCGATAGCGATCAACAACCACTACTACCTGCTGTCCCGGGACCACTCCAAATTCTTCCGCTACGCGGGCGCGGTCGCCTATGCCGAGGCCGTTTTCGCCCCGGCGTTCGTGAAAATGATCAAGGTGTTCCGGGACGTCTTCGGTGACGACGTCGACCTGCACTACTGCGACGAGCACGCGCACATCGACGAACACCACGGGCGAATCACCAGGGAAGAGATTCTGCTCGCGCTCGCCGAGCGCCACGGCGACCACGTGGTCCCCGAGCTGATGCGCGGCATCGCCGAGGCGCGCCTGCTCGGAGGCTGGTTCGAGGACGACACCGCCGCGCAGATCGAATGGGCCGACACCATTCCCGCGCACCGGGAAAGGGCCGCCGGCCGCACCCTGGAGGGCCCTCCGGAACGGGTCGAACGGACACGGAAAGCGATGTTCTCCACCCGCAATCACGACCGGGACATGGTGCTGGAGATCGAACACGGTGAGGCCGAGCTCGTGACCAGCGCGACCGGCACTCCCGAGCCCCTCGCCAAGGGCGACGCGGTGCTGGTCCCGGCCGGCCGCGTCTACGGCGTCCGGTCCGTCTCCGACTCCTCGGTCCACCTCCTCCACCCCGTACGGGACGACTCATGAGCCGCATCGTGGTGATGGACCTGCGGGTGCACAACACCGTGCTCGCCGGTCACGACCGGTACTTCCTCCTCGTCGGCCAGGACGAGCGGTCGCATCTCGTCCGCGACTGGTGCCCGCACCGCGGCGGGCCGCTCAGCCTCTCCCGGCTGACCCCCGACGGACGCCGCCTGACCTGCCCGTGGCACGGGACCAAGGTCGGCGTCGCCGCCGTCCGGCGCACCGGGGTGCCCATGGTGCGCAGCGGCGACGAGGCCATCGTGCTGCTCCCGGACACGCCGGACGACGTGCCCGTGACGCTGGTCCAGAAGCGGATCCTGGCCAACCTTCCGCCCGAGGCCGCCGACCTTCCGTCCGGGGCGGCCGACCTTCCGTCCGGGGCGGCCGACCTTCCGTCCGGGGCGGCCGACCTTCCACCTGGGGCGGCCGAGCCCTGTCCGCCTCAGGCGGTCGAGCCCTGCGAGGTGCAACGATGAGCGAAGACCTGCACGAGGCCGTCCTCCCGGAGGACACGGCCGGCGCCGTCGACCGGGAGGTCGCCGAGTTCATCCGGCGCGGCCGGGACCTGCACGAGTCCGGACGGTTCGACAAGGCCATCGAGGAGTTCGAACTCGCGCTGGCCCTGGCGGGCGACAACCGCGAGGCGGTGCTCGGGCACAACCGCGCCGTGCGCCGCCACGTCCCCCGCTGGCACTGGGAGATGCTCCACGACAAGGAGCGCGCCGACCTGTACGACCGGGCCATCCGCCAGGTCGTCCGGCCGGACCGGCTGGTGCTGGACATCGGCACCGGCACCGGGCTGCTGTCCATGATGGCCGCCCGCGCCGGGGCCCGCGAGGTGATCGCCTGCGAGGGGCAGCCCGCCGTCGCGGCCGTCGCGGAGCAGATCATCCACGCCGCGGGCCACCATCGCGCGATCACGGTCGTCCCGAAGCGGTCGACCGCGATGCGGGTGCCGGAGGACATGCCCGCCCGCGCCGACATCCTGATCACCGAGACCATCGACTGCGCGCTGCTGGGCGAGGGCATCCTCGGCACCATCGCGCACGCCCGCGAGCACCTGCTGAAGGAGGACGCGCTGATCCTCCCGTCCGCCGGACGGGTGTTCGCGCAGCTCGTGGAGAGCGACTCGCTGTTCCGCAAGAACCACGTCGGCGACCTCTACGGGTTCGACCTCTCGGAGTTCAACCGGCTCGCCTCGCTGGAGTACTTCGACTCGCGGCTGCGCAACCACCGGTGGCGTCCGCTGTCGGAGCCGATGGAGATCTTCGCGTTCGACTTCTACCGCGACGGCCCCGAGGAGCGGCGGGCCGAGTTCGTGGTGTCGCCGACGGCCGAGGGCCGCTGCCACGCGATCGTGTTCTGGTTCGAACTCGACCTGGTCCCCGGGATCGGGCTCACCAACTCTCCCGGCAACCCCGAGTCCCACTGGAAGCAGGCCGTCCAGTGCCTGCCGGACCCCCTCCAGGTGACGCCCGGCGAACCGCTCCTCCTCGAGGCGCGGCACGACGAGGCATCCCTCCACTTCACCGCGGTCGGCATGAGGGAGGCGACGTCATGACCGAGCTCGACGACTACCAGGCGCTGCCGATCTTCCGTCCCGGCCCCGAGGTCTACCTGGACGCCAACCCCTACCGTCGCCCGATCGCGCTCCCGGACGCCGGGGACTTCACCGAGCCGGTGACCGAGGCCGAGTTCCTGAGCCGGCGGCACCTCCTCGCGAGCCGCGTCCTCTGCAACGCCTACGAGAGCGAGATGATCCTCCTGCCGGAGGACGGGGTGGGGCCGGTCAAGTCCGACTTCGACCTGTTCTACGGCCCCGAGGTCCGACGGCTGCACGACGGACTGCGTCCATCCCTGGAGCGGTACTCCTTCACGTTCCTGGAGAGGTTCCCCGCCCCCGAGGTCCGCACCGTCGAGGAGCTGGAGGCGTACTTCCTCGGCGAGGTCGAGGACGCCGGAGCGCCACCGGACGCCTCGGGGAACAACCCGGCGGTGAACGTCCTCCCCCGGCTGACCGGGTCGATGGCGGCCATCACCGAGTGCCCCGACGCCGAGGACGCCGCCCGGCTGAACCTGATCCAGCTCTCACTGGACGGCCTGACCGAGGCGTCCGCGATGGCCGGCAACCTCGCGGGCTTCTACGGCCCGGAGCAGTCGGAGCTGTTCAAGGTCTTCACCGACGAGTTCGGCTACGGGCTCTACAACGCCAAGCACAGCACCCTGTTCAGGGAGATGATCGCCAGCATCGGGCTGCGCACCGACGTGCACGCCTACTGGAACTTCTACCTGACCAGCTCGCTGGCGGGCGCCAACTACTTCAACTACCTCACCAAGAACCACCGGGGCGTGTTCCGGTACATGGCCGCCGTGAGCTACCTGGAGTGGCTCTTCGCCCAGGGCTTCGCGGACATGGGAAGGATGCTGCGCGCCGTCTTCGGCGACCGGGCCGACACCCGGTACACCGACGAGCACGCGCACATCGACATCCACCACGGCCGGATGACCTTCGAGAACCTGCTGCTCGGCCTGGCCCGCCGCCACGGCGAGGCCGTCGTCCCCGACCTGGTCCGCGGGATCGTGGAGACCAAGGAACTGCTCCGGCTCGGCGACGAGGACTTCCAGGCCCAGATCGCCTGGGCCTCGTCCCTGGAGGAGCACACCCGGCTGGGCACCAAGCTCGCGACCTCGGCCGACGACGACGGCACCGTCACCGGACTGCGTCCCGGCGACCCGTTCAGCACCGTCGTGCACGACGGCGACCGGCTGGTCGAGGTGACCGCCGGCGAGGTCGCGGTCCACGCCTGGGCCACCGAGGGCCCGCACCGCATGGACGAGGGCGAGACCCTCCTCGTCCCGGCGGGCCGCCTGTACGGCCTGCGCGCCGTGTCGCCCAAGGCCGAGATCGCCGTCCGCCCCACGACCCGATGAGGGGAACGATGGACAAGCCTCTCCTGATCGTCGTCGCGAGCAGCTACGCGGCGTTCCGCTCCTACATCTTCCGGGCGGTGACGACCCGCTACCGGCTCTGGCTGCTCAACCCGACCCCGCCGACCTGGGAGCAGCCGTACATCGAGGGCCACACGGTCGTCGACTGCCTCGACCTGGACGCGCTCACCGCGGCCGCCGCCGCGGTCGCCCACGAGCACAAGGTCGCCGGCTTCTTCTGCTACGACGAGGTGTACGTCGAGACCGCGGCGTGGGCCGGCGCCGCGCTCGGCCTCACCACGCTCGACCCGGCGGCGATCGCGCGCTGCCGCGACAAGACCGCGACCAGGCAGGCCCTGGAGAAGGCCGGGATCCCGCAGCCCGCCTCCCAGGCGGTGGCGAGCCTGGACGAGGCCCGCGCGTTCGCCGCGCGCGTCGGCCACCCCGTCATCCTCAAGCCCCGCAACCTCGGCGGCAGCCTCGGCCTCCGCAAGGTCGAGGACCCCGCCGACCTGGAGGCGGCCTTCGAGGTCACCTCCGGCGTCGGCGTCCCCGGCATCCACCGGTTCGAGGACGGCGTGATCGTCGAGGAGTTCCTCGACGGCCCCGAGGTCTCCGTCGACTCGGTGGTCTTCGAGGGCGACTGCACCCCGATGATCGTCGGACGCAAGGTCCTCGGCGACACCGAGGCGATGGCGTTCGAGGAGATCGGCCACGACGTGGACGGCGCCGACCCCCTCCTCGACGACCCGGACGTGGTCGACCTCGTCCGCCGCACCCACGCCGCGCTCGGCTTCGACAACGGCTTCACGCACGCCGAGTACAAGGTCACCCCGAAGGGCCTCCAGCTGATCGAGGTCAACGCCCGCCTCGGCGGCGGCATGATCCCCTACCTCGGGATGCTCACCTCGGGCACGAACGCGGTGCTGGCCGCCGCGGACGTCGCCGTCGGACGCCGTCCGACCGTGGAGTTCCCCGACCCGCGCCGCGCCGCCTCCGTCCGCTTCGCCTACCCGGCGTTCGACATGGAGGTCACCACCTCGCGGGCCCGCGAGGAGCTCCTCGTCCCGCCGGTCTACGAGATGGGGATGAGCGCCGTGCCCGGCGGGACGGTCCGGCTGCCGCCGCGCGGGCTGGCCCGGTCCGGCTACGTCATCGCCGTCGCGCCGTCCCTGGAGGAGTCCCGCGCGGCGCTCGCCGACCCCGCCCGCTTCTTCGAGATCACCGGGCGGCCCCTCCAGTGAGTGGAAAGACGGAGGTGACGGTTCTCCGGACCCTCCGGGAGATGTCGAGCACCGTCCGCGTGCTCATGCTCGGCAACCTGGTCAGCAACCTCGCGGCCTTCCTCAACGCGTTCCTCGTGCTCTACCTGCTGCACGAGGGGTTCTCCGCGTGGGAGAGCGGCGTGGCGCTGACCGCGCTGATGGTCGGCCGCGTCCTCGGCAGCGCCGTCGGCGGGGCGGCGGCCGACCGGTTCGGCTACCGGTGGACGATCATCGGCTCGACGGCCGCCACGGCGGTGCTGACCGCGGCGATCGTCTACGTCCCGAACGTCTGGGCCGCCGTGGTGGTCTCGGCCGCCGCGGGCCTGACGGCCACCGCGTTCCGTCCCGCCGCGATGGCCCGGGTGGTCGAGCTCACCCCGGACGAGCGCCACGTCATGACGTTCTCGATCTGGCGGGCGACCTTCAACATCGGCTCCACCCTGGGCCCGCTCACCGCCGCGCTCCTGCTGACCTGGTTCGGCTCCTACGTCCCGCTGTTCTTCGCCGACGCCGCGACCTCCCTCTGCTACTGCCTGGTCGCGCTCCTGGTGCTCCCCGCCGACGCCGCCCGGACCGAGCCGAAGCAGGACGAGAAGGCCGAGAAGCAGCCGGCGCCCGGATACGGGAAGGTCCTCACCGACGGCCGGTTCATGCTGGTGGTGCTCGGCCTGTTCCTGACGTCGGTCGCCTACATCCAGATGAACTCGTCGCTGCCGCTGTTCGTCACCGGCTCGGGCTTCGACAGCCGGATCTACGCGGTGATGCTGGCGATCAACGGCTTCATGGTGATCGCGCTCGAGATCTGGCTGTCCAAGTGGACCCAGAAGGCGCCGATCGGGCTGCCGATGACGGCGGGCATGGCGCTGCTCGGCCTCGGCTACCTGGCCTACCTCGGCCCGTCCCAGACCTGGGTCCTGATGGCCGGGACGATCGTCTGGACCTGCGGCGAGCTGATCGCCGCCCCGTCGATGCTGGCCTACCCCGGACTGGTGGCCCCCGCCGCGCTGCGCGGCCGCTACATCGGCCTGGCCACGCTCGCCACCCAGATCGCCTACAGCGTCGGCCCGGTCGCCGGGGTGACCGCCTGGCACCTGTGGGGCACCAGGTTGTGGGTCCTGACCGGCGTCTGCGCCGGCGCCGCGGCGGTCTGCGTGGCGGTGGGCGCCGGACTCACCACCCGGCCACGGCAGCGCCAGATGCACGTCTCCACCGAACCAGAAAGCGAGCCAGCATGAGCAAGCCAGTCGTCGCGGTCGTCCAGCCGTTCAGCTCGGGAGCGATGCTCGCGCCGCTGCTGCGGGAGGCCGGGATGAGCCCGGTGGCGGTCATGGACTACGAAGGGCCGTCCCTGGAACCGGTGCGCTCCTCGCATCACCCGGAGAACTACGACGCGATCATCAACCACCACGGGGACATCGAGCGGACCGTCCGCAACCTGCGGGCGCTGTCGACCACCGCCGTCATCCCCGCGATGGAGGCGTCCCTGCCCCTGTCCCAGCTGTGCGCGGACGCGGTCACCCCGGACGAGGCCAACGTCACCGAGCTGATGGACGCCCGCCGGCACAAGTACCTGATGCACCAGGCGCTCGCCGCGGCCGGACTGCCGGTCGCCCGGCAGATCTGCTCGAACGACCCGGCCGAGGTCGAGGCCTGGATCGAGCGGGAGGGCCTGACGGGCCGCGACCTGGTCATCAAGCCCCCCGCCAGCGCGGGCATCGTCAACGTGGGCCGCGCACCGGGCGGACGGGGCTGGCGCGAGCAGTTCGACGCCATCAACGGCGAGCGCGACAAGCACGACATCCTCGCCGAGGCCGTCCTGGTCATGGAGCACCTCACCGGCACCGAGTACGCGGTCGACACCGTCAGCCACCACGGCCGCCACTCGCTCACCGACATCATCCGGTACGACCGCGCGGAGTACGGCGAGGGCATCGCCGTCTACAACGCCGTCGAGTGGATGCCGTACGCCCCGGACGACCCCGTCCTCGGCCCGCTCATGGACTACGCGCTGGCCGCGCTCGACGCCGTCGGCCTGCGGCAGTGGGCCGCGCACACCGAGATCATGATGACCGAGGACGGGCCCCGCCTCCTGGAGGTCAACCCGCGCTTCGCCGGGATCGGCCACCCCACCCTCACCAAGATCGCCACCGGCGAGAGCCAGCTCACCCGCGCCGTGGACGTCTGCGCCGGCCGCGGCGGCGAACTGCCCGACGGGTTCACGCTGCGGCAGAACGTCCTGGCCGTCTTCGTCAAGGCGAACACCTCGGGCGTGGTGCGCAACGCCGAGATCCTCGACGAGGCCCGCTCCCTGCCGAGCTTCCACTCCACCTTCCACCTGGTGTCCACCGGCGACCGGGTGGAGGCCAGCAACGACATCCACAGCAGCATGATGATGGGCTACTTCACCCTCGCCCACGAGCGGTCCGAGCAGCTCTACGAGGACCGGGACGTCATCCGCAAGCTGGAGCAGCAGCTCATCATCGACCCCGAAGGGTGACCGCGCCATGACCCGTGAGTCCTTGACCGACGCGTACCTCCAGGCGAGCGCGGGGATACCGGCCCGCGACCTCCTCGGCGAGCTGCCCCAGTCGGACTTCCTCAACGCCCTCTACAAGGGCCGCTACCTGTCCCGCCCGGTGTTCCTCGGCCACGAGGAGCACCAGCGCCTGGTCGCGGACCTGGACAACTTCCGGACCGCCCTGACCAGCCTGCCCGACCGCCTGTACGGCGGCGACCTCACCGCGTTCGCGCGGGCCGTGGGCATGTCCGAGCTGCAGGTCTCGGCGGTCATGCGCAGCCGCGGCCCGGCCCCCACCCGGGTCGGACGGCTGGACATGTACGCCGACACGTCCGGCCTCCGCGTCCTGGAGGTCAACATGGGAGGCGCGCTCGGCGGCCTGGACTGCGCCGACATGAGCCGCGCCCTCCTGGAGCACCCCGTCCTGGCCTCCTTCGCCGAACGCCACGACCTGACCTACGTGGACACCATGCAGGAGCTCGTGGACAGCGTCTTCGCCGAGAGCGGCTTCGAGCCCGGCTCCCGTCCGGTGGTCGCGATGACCGACTGGCCGGCGACCTTCGACAAGCTGTCCTCCTACATGACGCACTACTGCGCGCGCTGGCAGGAGCTCGGCCTCGACGCCCACCCCTGCCACGTCGGGCACCTCGACGTCCGCGACGACGGCGTCTGGCTGGGCGACCGCAAGGTCGACATCATCTACCGCATGTTCCTCATCGAGGACCTGCTGGAATCCGCCGAGGCCCCCGGCCTGATGAACCCCGTCCTGGACGCGGCCCACCGGGGCCAGGTGAAGATCTTCACCCCGATGGACGCCGAGGTCTTCGGCAGCAAGGGCGCCCTCGCGATGCTCTCCGACGAGCGCAACCGCGGCCTGTTCTCACCCGCCGAACTGGCCAGCCTGGACCGCATCCTGCCGTGGACCCGCATGGTCCGTCCGGGCAAGGTGACACTCGAGAACGGCGAACGCGTCGACCTGCTCGACTACGCCCTGGCCAACCAGGAACACCTGGCCCTCAAGCCCACCCAGCTCCACGGCGGCCACGGCGTCGTCCTCGGCTGGCTCCCCGAAGTCACCCCCGAGGACTGGCACGCCCAGCTCACCGCCGCCGTCGACGGCCCCTACGTCCTGCAACGCCGAGTGGTCCCCGTCCCCGAACTCTTCCAAACCGATGCGGACGACCCCCAACCCTGGATGGTCTCCTGGGGCATCTTCACCGTGGCCAGCGGCTACGGCGGCGGCTTCACCCGAGCCACCACGATCTCCTCCGGCACCGAACTGATCAGCCTCACCAACGGCGCCGCCGTAGGCACAGTCCTCCACGCCACCACCTGACCCCCGCAGCCGGGGGGACACCCCGTCCCCCCGGCCACTCCACACAAAACATCAAAGCCTGAACACAACCGTGTCCGGGCTTCTCAAATGTTCAGAAAATGTGGGCAGGGGCGGGGGCGAACCGCCGACCTTCCGCTTTTCAGCTAGAGCCACACCCCTACCGGTGAAGCATCGTCCGAGCCTGACCGGCTGCCGGTGTGCGCCCGCGGCCGGCGCTGGTGCCTGCTGTCGCTGTCGCCGCTGCTGCTGCCAGCCCCGCGAGCCAGGCGGCCTTGATGGAGCGGGGCCGACGCTGACGGTGATGTCCACGTGTCCGCCGAGTGCGGTGGAGTAGGCGCGGAGGTCTCCAACTCCACGGGTTCGATGTCGCCGTTCTCGATCTGTGCAACCAGGGACTGTGAGACGCCGAGAATCTGGGCGATCTCGGCCAGTGGGATGACCTCGTCGTACCATCGGGACCGTAGGCCGGTCTTGTCTCCGGCCACGAGGAAGATCGCGCAATCTGGTCATCTGCCCCCGGTCGGACGGCAAGCCGGCGGAGCACGTCGGCCGGACACTGCCCGCCATGTTGCCTGATCCACCCATCGGTGGTAGCATAACGAAAGTTGCAGTTGTGGTTCCCATGAGCTTATGTGCGCCTGCTGGTACTCAGCAAAGGCGCATTTTTTGTTTCCCCGGTAGTCCGTCCGGATGGGGTCATTACGGCGACGCGTGGCTCGCAGAGTGTGGGCTCCGTAATTGCCTTTCGGAAGGGACGAGTATGACCACCGGCACCGTCAAGTGGTTCAACGCGGAAAAGGGCTTCGGCTTCATCGAGCAGGACGGCGGCGGCCCCGACGTCTTCGCCCACTACTCCAACATCGCCACCCAGGGCTTCCGTGAGCTCCAGGAGGGCCAGAAGGTCCAGTTCGACATCACGCAGGGCCAGAAGGGCCCGCAGGCGGAGAACATCGTTCCCGCCTGAGAACGAACAGTGCGGTGCCGGGCCCACACCTGGGCCCGGCACCCCGCCTGCCGGCAGGAAACGATCTTCCTGCCGATGCCCGCGTCTGATCTTTCAGGGGCGTAGCCCTTCTACGGCGTTCTGCCCTACGGCTCCCCCAAGTACTTGGCTGCGGGTTCTCGGCTGCACACCGCTCAGCCCAGAGCCCGTCCTTCAGCCGCCTTCCGCGGTATCACGCGGAGCCCTTGTCGGCTTCGGCGCTGCTTCGCGGTTCACTTTGGTTCGTTTTTGCGATCGCTCCGGCCACGGGCTGCGGAGTCTTCCTCGAAACGTGCCGCTTCAGGGAAGGCCTGCACATGACCCATGGCACCCGTCCGTCTCAACGTCGCTTCTCTCACTCGCCCACCAGGGCCTCGCGCCAGCCGGCCGCCCGGCGGCAGAACGACTTCGCGCTTCCCGTCAGTTCCACGCCGCCGCTGCCCCCGGTCGCGTCGTTCGCCGAGTTGGACATGCCGGCGGCCCTGCTGTCCACATTGACTCGACAGGGGATGGCGGAGCCGTTCGCCATCCAGGCTGCGACGCTTCCGGACGCGTTGAACGGCCGCGATGTCCTCGGCCGTGGACGTACCGGCTCGGGAAAGACCCTCGCCTTCGGCCTGGCGATGCTCGCCCGTAGCGCCGGTCGGCGCGCCGAGCCGCGTAAGCCGCTGGCCCTGGTACTCGTCCCGACCCGCGAACTGGCCGTGCAGGTCACCGACGCCCTCGTGCCCTACGCTCAGTCGCTCAGGCTTCGGTCGGCCACCGTTGTCGGCGGCGTATCGATCTCCCGGCAGGCCACCGCCCTCCATCGCGGTGCGGAGATCCTGGTCGCCACCCCGGGACGACTCACGGACCTGATCAACCGGGGCGCCTGCAGCCTGGAGCACGTACGCACCACCGTCCTGGACGAGGCGGACCAAATGGCCGACATGGGTTTCCTGCCGCAGGTCACCGCGTTGCTCGACCAGGTCGCCCCGGACGGTCAGCGGATGCTGTTCTCCGCGACGCTGGATCGCAATGTCGACCGTCTGGTCCGGCGCTTCCTCACCGACCCGGTCGTTCACTCGGTCGATCCGTCGGCGGGAGCGGTGACCACCATGGAGCACCACCTGCTGCACGTCACGGAGGCGGACAAGCAGGATGCCACCACGCACATCGCCGCCCGCGACGGCCGCGTCATCATGTTCGTCGACATGAAGCATGCCGCCGACCGGCTGACCCGCAACCTCCTGAACAGCGGCGTACGCGCTGCGGCGCTGCACGGGGGCAAGTCGCAGCCGCAGCGCAACCGTACTCTGGAGCAGTTCCGCAACGGAGACGTCACCGTCCTGGTCGCCACGAACGTGGCCGCGCGCGGCATCCATGTCGATGGACTGGATCTGGTCGTCAACGTCGACCCGCCCAACGACCACAAGGACTACCTGCACCGAGGCGGCCGCACTGCACGCGCGGGCGAGTCCGGCACCGTGGTCACCCTGGTGCTGCCCAGGCAGCGCCGTGAGATGGACCGGATGATGTCGACGGCCGGCATCTCGCCGCACTCTACGCGGGTGCGGCCCGGTGATCCCGAACTCAACCGCATCACCGGTGCCCGACCGCCCTCCGGCATCCCCATTACCATCTCCGCTCCGGCCTCCGAAGGACGGCGTGGCAGCGGAGCCGGGCGTAACCGCCGTCCCGCACGAAACCGCCGCCCCCAGCGATTCGCGACAACCGAGCGCGCTGGCAAATAAGCACCCGGTCGACGCTCGCGGAACTTCACCGCGGGGCGTCGAGCCAAGGCGACGGCGAGAGCCGGAGGTGGATGGCAACGGGCCGGCCACCTCACGGCTCAGCAGGTCGCCCATCCTTCTTGGGCGACCTGCTGCACCCCCGGGCTGGCCGTGTCACCACGAGCCTGAGGCCAACTTGGAAATCAGGCGTGGCCGTCCCGCCGGAGTCGCTTGGCCGCGTTCGCGACGGCTGCCCAGCTGTGATCGGGCCGCTGCAGCGTGACCGCCATCCGAAGCTCCTGGAGCAGGCTGACCAGGGCATCCCCGTTTCCGCGTCGCCAAGCTCGTCCGGGTCTCCGCCCCCAAGTACCGGATCAACCGGGGCCTCACGATCGACCAGGTGCGCGCCGTTCTCCGGGCCGCGCAGGATGAGGGGCTCCACGCTCTGTACGTCCTGGCGCTGTGCCTTGGCCTGCGGCGCGGGGAGTTGCTTGGCCTGCGCTGGGATGACGTGACCTGGATCTCCTGCCGTGCCTGCGACGGCGAGGGTGGTGAGATCGATGGCCTGGACTGCGAGATCTGCTCTGGGCAGGGAGTCGAAGGTGGCACCCTCGAAGTGGTCCAGACGCTTCAGCGGGTCGGGGGCGAGTTGCGGTTCGTCTCACCCAAGAGCGAGGACTCCGAGCGGACCATTCCGCTGCCTCTGTTCTGCGCTGTCAGTCTGGCGAAGCACAAGGCTCGCCAGTTGGAGGAGCGCGCGGACGCCTGGCCGAACTGGCAGGAACAGGGGCTCGTCTTCCCGTCTCGGGTCGGAACGCCGATGGAGCCGGACAACCTGCGTCGGAGCTGGGGCCGTGTCCGCGAGGCGGCAGGCCTGGACGGCGTCCGGCTTCATGACATGCGGCACACCTGCGTCTCGCTGCTGCTCCACCTCGGGGTGGCCCCGGATGTCGTCCGTGAGATCGTGGGGCACTCGGACATCGAGGTCACGATGACGATCTATGCCCACACCTCGCTCGACGAGAAGCGGGCGGCGCTTGGGAAGCTGGGGGAGGCGCTCGGCTGAGGCTGTAGCCGGACGTTGCCGTCAGGGTTGCCGTCAAAAAGCCCGGACACGATCACGTGTCCGGGCCTTTTGGCTGTTCAGAAGTGTGGGCAGGGGCGGGGTCGAACCGCCGACCTTCCGCTTTTCAGGCGGACGCTCGTACCGACTGAGCTACCTACCCATGACGCGCGTCCGCGCGTCTTGCGGTCCTGACGGGATTTGAACCCGCGGCCTCCACCTTGACAGGGTGGCGAGCACTCCTAGCTGCTCCACAGGACCTTGCGTGCTCCGAGTCTAGCTGGTTCGGAGGTGTTCCGTGACCGGGGCTTTTGGGGCCCTCGCTCTCGGCGACAGGCATGAGCTTACGGGATGCTCGAGGTGAGTGCCAACTCGATAAGCCGGGGTGGGATCGGGTGGGTTTGAACCTTTGCTGGGGAAGTGGCATCTGACGTTCCGGACTCTCGACGAGGAAGGCGGAACGGATGAGGAACCTGGTGAGGCGGGTGGCCCTGGGCGGGGCGGTCGGGGTCGTCGTGGCGGGGGTCGCGGCGCCGGCGATGGCGGACGAGGGGGCGGCCCGGGTGTCCTGCGGCGGGAAGTTCTCGCGGGTGATGGAGCTCAACCGGGGGAGCGTCCACGGGGCGAGGCTGAGCGGGCGGTACGCCAAGTGGCACAAGGCGCCGGTGGACGACGGGTACTACGTCGCCTACGGGAAGGCGCACGCGAAGAGGTTGTCGGCGCACGCGGTCGTGTGCCTGGTGTCGGAGAAGGGCGGGCGGATCGGGCTACGGCCGGCGAGCCGGGCGCAGTTGCGGGCCACGGTCGGCAAGCGGGACACGTGGCGGTACTTCGCGGTCTCGTTCAACCGGTACGGGCACGTGAACAAGATCGTCCAGCAGTATCACCCGTGACCTCGCCATGACAGGACGCGGCGTTCGCAGGTGAGGAACGCCGCGTTCAGGGCGAGGCCGAGGACACCGAGCAGGACGATGCAGGCCCAGACGCCGGGGACGTCGGTGGTGCTCTGGGCCAGCATCTGCAGGTAGCCGATGCCGTTCACGCTGCCGACGAGCTCCGAGATCACCATGAGGATCAGGGCCGTGGAGAGGCTGAGGCGGAGTCCGGCGAAGATCTTGGGGGCGGCGGCCGGGAGCAGGACGCGGAGGATCCGGGCGCGGCGGGAGAGGCGGAAGGCCCGCGCGGTCTCGAGCTTGACCGGGTCGACGTCCCGGGCGCCTTCGACGGAGTTCAGCAGGACGGGCCAGACGACGCCGAAGACGATCGTCGCGACCTGCATCTCGGTGCCGATCTTGAAGGCGGCGAGGAAGACCGGGACGAGGGCCGGCGGCGGGATCGCGCGGAAGAAGTGGATCAGGGGCGCCAGGTGGTCGGCGACGGCGGGGGAGCGTCCGGCCAGCAGGCCCACGGACACGCCGAGGACGCAGGCCAGGGCCCAGCCGGTCAGCAGGCGGGCGAGGCTGGGGAGGATGTTGCCCGTCGCCTGCCCGGTGAGGAACAGGTGGGACGCGGGGCCCGAGAACCAGTCCTTGTGCATCCGGGCGAGGATCTCGGACGGCGGCGGAAAGAACGGGTCGTCCGCGCGGCGGGCGGCGATCTCCCAGGCGGCGAAGGCGGCCGGGAGGGAGGCCAGGCGGGCCAGGCGGTGGATCATCGGGGCGTCCTCCAGCGGAACAGGCGGCGTTCCAGGGCGGCGAGGACGCCGTTGCCGAGCAGGCCGAGGACGCCCGCCCAGAGGGCCGCGGCGAGCATCGGCGTGGTGCGGGCGGAGCTTCCGGCGGTGTTGATGAACGTGCCGAGGCCCGCCGAGCCGCTCGCGAACAGTTCGGCGCTGACCGTGGCGATCAGCGCGATGCCCGCCGACACGCGGACGCCGGCCGCGATGAACGGCGCGGTGGACGGCAGGGACACGCGCAGCAGGACGGCGAGCGGCCCGAAGCCGAAGGACGCCAGGGACTCGCGCGCGACCGGGTCGACCTCGCGCAGGCCGTACACGGTGTTGATCAGCACCGGCCAGCAGGACGCGTAGACCACGATCGTCGTCTTCAGGTCCAGCGGGTCCGGGAGGACGAGCATGGCGAGCGGGATGATCGCGACGGCCGGGATCGGCCGGAGGAACTCCAGGACCGGGCGGACGACGGCGTCCAGGCGCGGCAGGGAGCCGAGGAGGAGGCCGAGGGGGACGGCGAGCGCCACCGCCTCCGCGAGGCCGAGCAGCCAGGCGGTGACGGTGGCGCGCAGGTCGGTCCCGAACGCGGCGTCCCCGGCGAGGCGTCCGGCCTCGGTCAGGACGGACGAGACGGGCGGCAGCACGGCCCGGTCCACCAGGCCGGTCCGGGAGGCCAGCTCGGCGAGGAGGAGGAACGCGGCGACGCCCTGGAGGCCCCGCCTCGTCCGCGTCCACGTTCGCGTCGGCGTTCTGTTCCGCCGCGTCCGCGTCCGCGTCGGGCCCCGGGACGCCGTGGGGTGCCGCCGCGCCGGGGGAGGCGCGGTGGTGTCGGGCGTTCCGGGCGCGGGGGTCACTTCGGCGAGGCCACGATCATCTTCCGGACGTCCGGGGCCTTCTGGAGGTAGCCGTACTGCTCCATCAGGGCGGCGACCTTCTGCAGTTTCGCGGCGTCCAGGCTGGTGGGAAACGCGCCGATGGAGATCTTGCCCGCGGTGCCGGCGGGGATCTGGGTGTAGGTCGGGATGACCTGGGTGACCGCGGCGCGGTTGGCGGCGACCTTGGTCGCGCGGGCGATGGCGCGCTGGAAGGCGGCGATCGTCTTCGGGTGCTTCTGGGCGAACGTGGCCGTCCCGCCCCAGCCGGAGATGGGGAACTCGTCGGTGGGGCCGGTGACCAGGTCGGCGAGCAGGTACCCGCCCTGGTTCGCCTGGATGTCGGTGACGAACGGCTCGACGGCGGCGACCGCGTCGACCACGCCCTGCTTGAGGGCGGCGCCCATGTTCGGCAGCGGGATCGGCACGACCGTCACGTCCTTGCCGGGGTCGAGGCCCGCGTGCTTGAGCTGGACGGCGAGCAGCAGGTCGGTGATGCTCTTGACGGCCGGGACGGCGATCTTGCGTCCCTTCAGCCCGGCGAGGCCCTGGACGTCGGAGTCCTGGGCGGTGAGGACCGCGAACGAGCCGTTGGTGCCCTGGTAGGAGTCGGCGGCGAGGCGGAAGTCGACCGCGCCCTTGTCCTGGGCGGTGAACGTGGAGACGTAGTTCAGCAGGGCCAGGTCGAGGGATCCGTTGAGCAGCATCGGCGTGGCCTCGGGGGACGCCTTGATGGGCCTGGTCCGGACGGTCAGGCCCTCGTCCTTGAAGAAGCCCTTCTGCTGCGCGATGGCGAGGGGCGCCGAGTCGGGGACGGGCACGACGCCGATGTTCAGGACGGGTTTCTCGAGCCCTTGGGGGTTGTCCGCGCCGGAGCCGGAGGATCCGCAGGCGGTGGCGGACAGCACGAGGCCCGCGGCGACGGCCGCGAGCCCGAGGAGGGAGCGCTTCATTTGGGGGGATTTCCTCGTCGAGGGAGCTGCGAAGAGGCGTCAGTGTACGGAAGATCATCTGTCCGTGACAGAGAGCTTCGAAACATCCGATTCGCCGTCCCTGTAGGGGTTTCCGCCGGGCCTGGAGAAACGTCGCCGAAGGGGTGTGACGGGTCCCCCGAAACCTTCGGAAGGTGCCTGCCGAAACCCCCGTCCGGGACCCTTGGGGGACGCCCGCGACCCCGAGGGGCGATGTGCGGTGAGTCGTCCGGGACAGCCGCGATGGGTGTTTGGAACCGGATTCGGGGGAGATAGAACGACACCAGGTAACGGGCCGATCGCGGTCGGGTACCGGGTTCGGCGACGGGTGTGGCGCTTAAAGCATGTTCTTCGCTTTTGTAGCCTTCTGCACCAGCTCCCGTCGTGGCGCGCGGCTCCCACCCGGCGCGTCCGGATCGAGAAAGGCGGCTCATGGCTGAATCTGAATCCACCCCGGCGGAGGGGTATCAGCGGGGCCTCGGCACCCGGCAGATCCAGATGCTCGCCATCGGCGGGACGATCGGCACGGGCCTGTTCCTCGGCGCCGGCAAGAACATCGCCAAGGCCGGTCCGGGCCTCATCGTCACGTACCTGGTCGCCGGGATCATGCTGTTCTTCGTCGTCCGGGCGCTGGGCGAGCTGCTCATGTACCGCCGCGCGGAGGGCGGGTTCGCCGGGTACGCGCGCGAGTTCCTCGGCCCGTTCTGGGGCTACGCCACCACCTGGACGTACTGGATCATCTGGGTCACCACCGGCATGGCCGAGCTGACCGCGGCCGGCAAGTACATCCAGAAGTGGTTCCCGCACTTCGCGCAGTGGAAGACGGCGCTGATCGCGCTGATCATCCTGTTCGTCGTGAACATGATCTCCGTCAAGCTCTTCGGCGAGCTGGAGTTCTGGTTCGCGATGATCAAGGTGGTCGCGATCGTCGCGATGATCGCGATCGGCGTCGCGGTGGTCGCGTTCGGCTTCGGGGACGCGGGCAAGACCGCGTCCGTCGACAACCTGTGGTCGCACGGCGGGTTCTTCCCCGAGGGCGCGACACCGGTGATCATGACGTTGCAGATGGTGCTGTTCGCCTACCTGGGCGTCGAGCTGGTCGGCGTGACCGCCGCCGAGGCCAAGGACCCGGAGAAGAACATCCCGCGCGCGATCAACGCGCTGCCGATCCGGTTCGCGCTGTTCTACCTCGGATCGCTGCTGGTCATCCTGTCGGTCGTGCCCTGGTCGGCGTTCACGCCGGACTCCAGCCCGTTCGTCCTCGCCTTCGACAAGATCGGCATCGCGCACGGCGGTGACATCGTCAACTTCGTCGTGCTCACCTCGGCGCTGTCGTCCTGCAACGCGGGCGGGCTGTACTCCACGTCCCGGATGCTGCGCACGGCGGGCGTGAACGGCGACGGCCCGGTGATCCTGAGCCGGCTGAACGGACGCGGCGTCCCGGTGCTGACCGTCGTGATCTCCGCGCTGGTCATGTGCGTCGGCGTGGTCGTGAACGCGGTCGCGCCGGGCAAGGCGTTCGACTACATCACCTCGGTGTCGACCGGCGGCGCGCTGCTCGTCTGGACGGTCATCATCGTCTCGCACCTGGTGTACCGGCGGAAGGTCGCGCGCGGTGAGCTCGAGGCGTCGTCCTACCGGATGCCCGGCGCGCCCTACACCAGCTACCTGGTGCTGGCGTTCTTCGCCTTCGTCACCGTGACGATCGCGTGGGAGGCCGACACCCGCGTCGCGCTGTGGGTGATGCTCGGCTGGGCCGCGATCATGCTGGTCGGCTGGCGGTTCGTCCGGCGCTCCTCGGCGCGTCGTTCGGCCGAGGCCGGCGAGAAGGCCCCGGCCACCGTCTGACGCGCGCCCTGCCGAAGGACGGTTCTACCGAAGGACGGTTCTACCGAAGGGCGTTCGATCCCCGGACGGGGGCTCCCGGCACGTGCCGGGAGCCCCCGTCCTGGTTTCGGGTGTTTTCGGCCAGGTCCGGCCGCCGCGGGAGGAGGATCGCGGGTGAACGCCGTCATAGCGGGGTGAGTCGGACTGGGCCCCCGGCCGGGTGCGGATCTATCGTGGACGCACCCGACGGGGGAGGGACCGGTGACCGGCAGGACCGTGAGGCGCGGCCTGGCCGCGCGGCTCGACCTCATCCCCGTCGCGCCCCGGACGATGCTGGAGCTGCGCGTCCGGTGGATGCTGCTGATCGTGGTGGCGACGGCGAACCTGGGCGGCGCGCTGGTGGTGCTGCTGTTCGCCACCGTCGTCATCCCGGACCCGCCGACCCACGGGATCACGCATGTCCGGCTCGTGAACACCGCCGCGTTCTTCAGCTACCCGGTGCTCGCCGGGCCGGTCGCGATGGCCACCGGCCTGTACCTGTGGCGTCCGGTGATCCGGCTGGCGCGCGACGGCGGCGTCCCGGACGAGACGCAGCGCCGGGCCGTCCTGCTCGGGCCGCTCCGGCTGACGCTCCTGGTCGGGATGCTGTGGACGGTCGGCGCGATCGGCTGGGCCGTCCTCGACGCGACGCTGTTCAGCGCGCGGATGGCGACCAAGGTCGGGTCGACCTGCCTGCTCGGCGCGATCACCACCTGCACGATCGTCTACCTGCTGTCGGAGCGGCTGCTGCGGCCCGCCGCGGCGCTCGCGCTGGCGAGCCGGTCCGCGCAGAACGTCCGGCTGCCGGGGGTGACGACGCGGGTCATGCTCGCCTGGGCGCTCGGCACGGCCGTCCCGGTGTTCGGGCTGCTCGGCGTGGGCATCGCGGCGCTGGTCACGCCCGGGATCCGCACCACGCAGCTCGCGCTGACCGTCCTCGTGCTCGCCGGGACCGCGATCGGCGTCGGGACGGGCGTGACGTTCCTGGCCGTCCGGGCGATCGCCGACCCGATCAAGGCGGTGCGCGGCGGGATGACCCGGGTCGCGCGCGGCGACCTGTCGGGCGAGGTCGAGGTGTACGACGCGAGCGAGGTCGGGCAGCTCCAGGCCGGGTTCAACGACATGGTCGCCGGGCTGCGCGAGCACGAGCGGCTCCGCGACCTGTTCGGACGGCACGTCGGTGAGGAGGTCGCGGGCCTGGCGTTCGAGCACGACATCGAGCTCGGCGGCGTGACCCGGGACGTCGCGGTGCTGTTCGTCGACCTCACCGGCTCGACCCGGCTCGCCGAGACCCGCTCGCCGGACCAGGTCGTCGAGCTGCTCAACGCGTTCTTCGCCGTGGTCGTCCGGGTCGTCGCCGCGCACGCGGGCTGGATCAACAAGTTCGAGGGGGACGCGGCGCTGGCGATCTTCGGCGCGCCGTCCGCGATGGACGACGCGGCCGGGGCGGCCCTCGGCGCGGCCCGCGAGCTGGGCGGCCGGCTGCGCGCCGAGGTCCCCGAGGTGGACGCGGGGATCGGCGTCTCCGCGGGCCCGGTCGTCGCCGGGTACATCGGGGCCGAGCAGCGCTTCGAGTACACCGTCATCGGCGACCCGGTGAACGAGGCCGCACGGCTCAGCGACCTCGCCAAGACCCACGACGAGCGGGTGCTGGCGTCCGGGCGTGTCGTCGAGCGCGCCGCCGAGGCCGAGGCCGGGCAGTGGCGGTTCGGCGAGACGATCACCCTGCGCGGACGCCGGGGCGCGACCCGCCTCGCCCTCCCCGGCTCCCCGGACGAGGCCCCGGACGCCGCCGCGGCCGAGACCGCCGAGCAGGACGAGCAGCGCGACTCCCGCCGGTTCCCGAGGCTGCCGCGCCCGCGCGTCCCGATCCGCCGCCGTCCCGCCGCCGACGGCGAACCCGACGTCGTCGGCTGACCGTCCGCGCCGACCGATCCGATCGCGCGGGCTGACCGTCCACGCCGACCGATTCGATCGCTCGGGCTCGCCGTCCAATCCATCGTTCCGTGGTGGGTTTTGACGCCTCGGCGTCGCGAAATGACCCGGTTTTTGCCCTCTCTTATCGCCGTGTGGCCCACCGTAAGAAGGAAACGGGACGTACGGAACGGTCACCTCCGGACGGGAGGCCGGTTGCCCAGACTGCGGACTCTGCCGATACGCGTGCGCCTGCCGCTGGTCACCGGAGCGGTGGCGGCGCTGGCCTGCACGATCATCAGCGTGCTCCTGGTGGGCGGCGTGCACAGCCGGGTGGCCGAGTACGACCGGGAGCGGACCACGACCGCGGCGCTCACCTTCGTCCAGATGATCAAGCAGGGCCGGCTGCCCGGCCAGCTCCCGGTCGTGGACGGCGTCCAGGCCGCCCAGGTGCTGGACCCGCGAGGCCGGGTGGTGGCCGCCACGCCCGACCTCGTCGGCGGCCCGCCCATGGCCTCGTTCCAGCCGTCCGAGGAGGCCGTCAGCACCTTCCAGGTGCTCTGCCCGCCGCGGGGCCTGCACGGCTGCATGGACGTGATCGCCTTCAGCGTGTCCCAGCCCGACGGCGACTGGACGGTGTACGCCGCCGACCCGATCGGCCCCTGGTACGGGAGCGGCGCGCTGCTGATGTTCGTCCTCGCGGCGAGCCTGTCGCTCACCCTGCTGACCGCGTTCCTCACCCGCAGGACGATCGACCGCACCCTCGCGCCCGTCAACGCGATCCGCTCCGAGCTGGCCGAGATCACCGCGACCGAGTCCGAGCGCCGGGTGCCGGTGCCGCCCACGCGGGACGAGATCCGCCGCCTCGCCGAGACCGCCAACGCCACCCTGGACCGGCTGGACGCGGCGCTGGAGCGGCAGCGGCGGTTCACCTCCGACGCGTCCCACGACCTGCGGAGCCCGATCACCGGGGCGCGCGCCCAGCTTGAGGAGGCGCTGATGCACCCCGACGGGGCCGACTGGCCGCGGGTCGCCCAGAACGTCCTGGTGTCGCTGGACCGCCTCCAGGCGATCGTCGCCGACCTGCTCGCGCTCGCCCGCCTGGACGCCGCGGCGAACGCCGGGGACGAGGAGGTGGACCTCGCGCGGCTGGTGTCCACCGAGCTCGCCCGCGCCGTCCGGGACACCCACACCTCGGTGGACCTCGACCAGGGCGTCGTCGTCCGCGGCGACCGGCTCCAGCTCGCCCGCCTGCTGACCAACCTGCTCACCAACGCCGAACGGCACGCCGTGTCCCGGGTCTCGGTGTCGGTCGCCGGGGAGGGCGACGAGGCCGTGCTGACCGTCGCCGACGACGGCGCGGGCATCCCGCCGGAGGACCGCGAACTGGTCTTCCAGCGGTTCGTCCGGCTGCGGGAGAGCCGCGACCGCGACCCCGCCGGCACCGGCCTCGGCCTGCCGATCGCGCGCGAGATCGCCCGCTCCCACGGCGGGACGCTGACGATCGCCGACAGCGAGACCGGCGCCCGCTTCGTCCTGCGCCTCCCGCGCGCCCCCGGAAAGGGCAGGCCGAAGCGCTAGGTCACCGGACCGCGTCGTCCTCCGCCTCCTCGCCGTCCCCGTCCCCCGCGTGGTGCCGGGGGACGGGCAGGGGTGGTCCGCGAACCGGCCGGCGTGCTCCCGTGCCGCCGCCCGGCGGGGTCGATCGCGGTGAGGACGGTCAGAAGGTGCTCTGGGACAGGTGCATCCACCCCGTGTAGGCGGCGTTCTTCGCGCGGAACCGGATGCGCTGGAAGGACCGCGGGTTGATGTACCCGGGCCCCTGCGCGAGGACGTACTGGTACACGTAGTCGGACGCGATGAAGCCGACGTCCGCTTCGGTGTCGGCCATGCGGTGCCGCAGCTCCGGGGCGTCCAGCAGGCGGGCGGCCTGGATGATCGCCGAGCCGTTCACGCCCTCCCGGTCCGGCATCACCGGGCCGATGTGCAGCGACATCCGGACGCGCAGCCGCATCGCCTCGCTCGCGGCGTGGTTGTGGCGGCGCAGGCGGGCGGTGAGCAGCGACAACATCGGGTCGACGACCCGCGCGGGCGGGGCCTGCGGCGGGACGACGATGAGCATGCCGTCCCCGCGGTCCTCGTGGTAGCAGGCCGCCCAGGGGACGTTCGAGCCCTCCAGCGCGTCCGGCACGGCCTCGTACAGGACGCGCCGCAGCTCCATGCGGTCCGTGTCGTTGCGGTGCTCGGCCGAGAACCCCACGACGTCGACGAACATGATGGAGCAGACCGTCCCGGCCCAGTCGAGCGTCGTCGAAGGACGCCGCCGCGCCGGGGGCGGAACCGACCCGCGCGCCGCCGGAACCGGGATCGGGACCGTCGCGGCCCCGGCCGCGACCTGCCGGTGCCGGTCCTCCTGCGCCGGCGGCTGCGTGAGCCGCGCGTACAGCTGCTGGTCGAGGACGGCCAGCAGGCGCGGGAACGCCGTGAGGAACGCGGCGAACTCGCCGACCGGCATCCGCAGGACGGTCAGCCGGTCGAGCGCGACGACCGTCGCCGACCGCCTCGGCACCATCAGCGCGGCCCGCTCCCCGATCAGGTCGCCCGGCCCCCGCACCGCGACGATCCGCTCACCGCTCTTCTCCCGGACCCGGATCGTCACCTTGCCCGACCAGAGGACCGCGATGTGGCCGGCGGGCTCGTCCTGGCGCCACAGGACGTGCCCGGCGGGCAGCACCTCGGGCTCGGAGAACCGCAGGAAGCACATCCGCTCGACCGACGTCAGCGCGGACCAGAAGTCCGCCGAACCCGCCGTCCAGCCCACCGGCTGCGGCAGCGGTGGCTCCTCGAACGGGTTCGGCAGCGCGGGCCCGCCGCCGAATCCGCTCGGGCCGCGTCCCCCCGGACGCGCCGGTACCGCCGCCGCCCCCGGCACACCGGCCTGGACGGCGGGGACGCCGGGCCGGGCCGCCCCCTCGACGGCTCGGCCCGGCACGTGATCGAGCCCCGTCCCGTCGAGCCCGGCCCTGTCGAGCCCGGCCCTGTCGAGCCCGGACGTGCCGAGCCCGGACGTGCCGAGCCCGGACGTGCCGAATCGGGAAGTGTCGAGTCGGGAAGTGTCGCATCCGGTCGCGTTGACGGGCGGGCGGCCGCCGCGTCCGCTCCCGTCCGGTTCCGGACGGCGGCCGCTGCCGGACGCCGTCGGCCGCGTGGGCGCCGCCACCTCGTCCGCCTCGTCCGCGTTGCTCTCGTCGCCCGTGTCGTCCGCGTCGTCCGGGAGCCGGAGCATCGGCTGGGTCGGCGGGAACAGGTCATCGTCGTCGCACCGCGCGACGGAACGCGCCGGCGCCTTCCCGCGCCGGTCGCCGGTCGGCCGGTCCCGGCGCGTGACCTCGTCAGGGGGCTGGTCGATGTCGCCGGGGTCAGGGGTCTCGTCGGGGTCGAAGGGGAATTTTCGGTCGGGGAATGTGGTCATCAGGACCCTCATAGGGGGAGAGGGCGGGACGAACCGCCGTCATCGAAGCGCTGGGGCGGGCCCGGCACGGGGAGTGCGGCCCGCGGTGTTCGGCTTCCGGGACCTCTCCCGCACCACCGGGGCGGTACGGGAACGGAAGCCGATCCGGCCCTGGTAGGAACCGGTCGAGCGTGCTTTGATTGACAAAGACCGTCATCGTTTCCGCTGGTCAAAGAGCCCACACCCCGGACGTTCGGGTGCGGGTCGCCGTTCGCGGCGGACTCCCTGGCGGTCCCCTGCGGAGCCGCCCCCGTCCCTTCTCGATCTCCCTGGCTGGCAACCGGCGGTCGAGACGGATCCGGGGCGGCTCTGTTCGCGTCCCCGTAGGGCGGTCGACTTCCGTCGTCACTGCCTCCCGAGCGTCGGCGCGGTCCTCGGCGCGCTACCGCCTCCCTGGGCGGAGCCGCAACCCGTCACGCGCGGTAAGGACGATCCCGGGTCGCACCATCCACCTTGGTGTGGAGCATCTGAGCGTCTACCGATTTGCTACATTGCATCCTAACACCTGCCTTACCGCAAGGAAGAGGAATGAAACCATGACAGAGGTGGACATGGGGATACTTCTTCGGCGGGCCGCCCGGTGGGCGGCGGCGCGGAGGACGCCCGGTGGCGCGATGCCTACCGTCGGGTGGACGGGTGGCGCCACGGTTGATGCCGACGCGACCGCCAGCAATGTGACTTGTTACCAGTTGCCATGTGGCAACCGGCTATATGATTTCAGCTACACAACGTGAGAACGAGCGGATAAGCGGGTGAAGGTGCCGCTCGTTCGGGCTTGGACGCCGGACGCGCCCACCTGCGCCCGATTCCTAGTGAGGATGAGGCTGAGATGGCCACGGACCAGGGTCCTGTAGTCGACAGCGCGCTGCTGCGCAGCGAGCTCGTCAGGCTTCGGAAAGAGAAGGGCCTGACCCAGGAGCAGGTGGCGCGCACCCTGGAGTGGTCGCCGTCCAAACTGATCCGGGTCGAGGGCGGCAAGAGCTCGATCACCCGGACCGATCTCCAGGCGCTCCTGAGGATGTACGACGTGACGTCCGAGAGCCGCCAGGAGCGTCTGCAGACCCTCGCGCGAGGCGCCCGCGAGACCCCGTGGTGGAACCGGTACCGCGGTCTCGTCAACGACGACCTGCTGAGTCTCACCGGCTACACCGCCGGAGCCTCCGTGATCCGCCAGTTCCACGGCACCCTGGTGCCGGGGCTGCTCCAGATCCGTGAGTACGCGCAGGTGCTGGTGTCGGACCTCAGTGACCCGACGGCGGCGGCGATGAGCATCGAGCTGCGGCTGGACCGTCAGCGTCGCCTCCTTGAGCGCGCGAAGCCTCCGCGCCAGTACTACCTCCTTGATGAGGCCGTGATCCGCCGTCACGTGGGCGTCGGCGAAGACCCCGGCATCATGCCCATGCAGCTCAGGCACATCGTCGACCGGGTGGAGAGCGAGGACGAGCTCACCGTGCGGGTCATCCCGTTCACGGCCGGATACCACCAGGGCGTCTACGGTCCGTTCGTGCTGCTGGAGTTCGAGGGCGAGCTGTCCGACGTGCTGCACCTCGAGGGGCGCCCCGGCACGGCGGCGACGATCACCGGCGACTCCCCGCAGATCGCCGAGTACCGGGACACGTTCGAACGCATGCTCGAGGGCGCGCTGTCGGCCGACGAGACCGTCGAACTCATCCGGCAGGTCGCGGACGAGCTGGAGAGGTGAGGGAGGGATAGCCCGAATCGCACACCTATCGGGCCGTCGGGCCATATAGGACGACCCTTGATCTTGTGGCGGAGTGTAGGCGGGAAAAGGACGAACGTTTACACTCATGGGCGGAGAGGCCACAAGGTTGTGGTGAGTTGTGCCCTACTCGACCCTGGCTCGGTGGGTGTGCCGGTCCGTTTACGGGCGAGGTGACCCCTGCCAGCAATGTATGGAGGGTTGCTGGATGGTCGTTCGGTCGGACCGGGGGGACGTGCTCTTCTGGCGGAAGAGCAGTATGAGCGGTGACTCGGGCGATTGCGTCGAGGTCGCGCCGTGGCGGACGTCGGTGCTCGTGCGGGATTCTCACGCGCCGGAGCGCGGGGAGATGGAGTTGAGCCGCGAGCGGTGGCGCGGACTTCTGACGAGTATCCGTGCTGGACGATGTGACGTCGTGCCAAGATCCAGCTGATTTTCGTCCAGCGGAATTCCGTGTGTTCGAGTGTGGGTTGTGGGGCGCCAGCGCTCGGGCGAGGCGGAGGGCCCGGGGTGGCGTCGTGCTGTGCCGGTCGTCGGGCGGATGGGCGGGGCTGGTTACCGTGAGGGGATGCTGGGGTCTCTTACCGGGGAGCTTTCCGGGATCGTCCGCACGGATCTGACGACGCGGACGGCCTACTCGTCGGACGCGTCCCTGTACCGGCGTGTTCCGGTGGCCGTGGCGGAGCCGCGCTCGGTCGAGGACCTCGAACGGGTCCGGCGGGTGGCGGCCGAGGCCGGGGTGCCGGTGACGGTGCGCGGCGGTGGGACGTCCGTGGCGGGGAACGCGATCGGGGACGGGCTGGTCGTCGACGTGTCGCGGCACCTGAACGCGATCAGGGCGATCGACCCGGAGGCGCGGACGGCGGTGGTCGAGCCGGGTGTCGTCCTGGACGATCTGCGCGCGGCCGCGGCCGGGCACGGGCTGACGTTCGGGCCCGATCCGTCGACGCATTCGCGGTGCACGCTCGGCGGGATGATCGGGAACAACGCGTGCGGGTCGCACAGCGTCGCGTACGGGACGACCGCGGACGCCGTGGTGGAGCTGCGGCTTCTGCTGCCGGACGGGCGGCACGTCACCGCGCGGCACGGAGGCGTCGACGATCTCCGGCTGGAGCGCGGGCTGCGTGCCCTGCGGGACGCCTTCCTCGGGCCGTTGCGGACCGAGCTCGGCCGGTTCGCGCGGCAGGGCTCCGGTTACGGCCTGCATCATCTGCTCCCCGAGAACGGCTTCGACGTGGCGAAGGCGCTGGTCGGGGCCGAGGGGACGTGCGGGATCGTCACGGAGGCGACCGTCCGGCTGGTGGAGCCGCCGAAGGCGCGGGCGCTCGCGGTGCTCGGCTTCGCGGACGTGTTCGAGGCGGCGGAGGCGGCGCCCGCGATCGCGGCGTCCGGGACGGCGCTGACCGTCGAGGGCATGGCGTCCGACCTGCTCGCCGCGCTGCGCGCGCGGCCCGGACGGCATGACGCGGGCTCCGATCTTCCACCCGGCGGCGGCTGGCTGTACTGCGAGGTCGGCGGGGAGAGTCCGGGGGAGGCGCGCGAGGCCGCGCACGCGCTGGCGCGGGCGACGGCGGCGCGTTCCGTGGTCGTGGACGATCCGCGCCGGATGCGGGAGTTGTGGTGGATTCGGGAGGCGGGCGCGGGGATCGTGACGCGCCTTCCGGACGGCGGCGAGGCGTGGCCCGGCTGGGAGGACTCGGCCGTCCCGCCCGACCGCCTGGCCGCCTACCTGCGGGATCTCTACGCACTGATGCGGACGCACGGATTGCGCGGCGTCCCGTTCGGGCATTTCGGCGAGGGCTGCCTGCATGTGCGGCTCGACTTTCCGCTGGCGACGCGTCCGGGGGTGTACCGGGCGTTCGCGGAGGACGCGGCCGGACTCGTCGTCGCGCACGGCGGGTCGGTGTCGGGGGAGCACGGCGACGGCCGCGCCCGGTCCGAGCTGCTCGACCGCATGTACCCGCCGGAGCTGCGGGTGGCGTTCGCCGCGTTCAAGCGACTCTTCGACCCCCACCGCGCGTTCAACCCGGGCGTGATCACCGATCCGGAGCCGCTGGACGAGCGGCTGCGTCCCGGGCCGGGCGCGGACCGGCTCGCGATCACGCCGGTGCACGCGCTGGCGCGGGACGGCGGATCGTTCGCCGCCGCCGTGCAGCGGTGCGTGGGCGTCGGGGCGTGCCGGACGGTCGAGGGCGGGACGTCCATGTGCCCGTCGTTCAAGGTCACGCGGGACGAGGTGCACTCGACGCGCGGGCGGGCCCGGGTGCTGGCCGAGCTGCTGCGCGGCGAGTCGCTGCGGGACGGCTGGCGTTCGGCCGAGGCGCGGGACGCGCTCGACCTGTGCCTTTCCTGCAAGGCGTGCGCGAGTGACTGCCCGGTCAACGTCGATATGGCCACGTACAAGGCGGAGTTCCTGCATCGCCATTACGCGTGGCGCGTCCGGCCGATGACGCACTACTCGATGGGATGGCTGCCGCTCTGGTCGCGCCTCGCGACGGTCGCGCCGGGCATCGCGGACGCGGCGAACGCGGTGCTGCGGGAACCGCGGATCGCGACCGCGCTGAAGCGCGCGGCGGGGATCGACACGCGGCGTGACCTGCCGTCCTTCGCCCGCCGTCCGCTGCGGAGGGCCGGCCTGCCCGCACGGACCGCGGGACGGCCCGTCGTGCTCTGGCCGGACACGTTCACCGCGTTCCACACGCCCGGGATCGGGCGGGCCGCCGTGTCCGTCCTGGCGGCGACCGGGCACCGGGCCGTGCTGCCGCCGCGCGCGGTCTGCTGCGGCCTGACCTGGCATTCCACCGGGCAGCTCGGGGTCGCGAAGCGCGTGCTGCGGCGGACGCTGGACGTGCTGGGACCCGCGCTCGACGCCGGGCTCCCGGTGGTCGGGCTCGAACCGTCCTGCACGGTCATGCTGCGCGACGAGGCGCCCGAGCTGCTGCCGGACGATCCCCGCGCGCACCGGCTGGCCGCGTCCGTGGTCACGCTGGCCGAACTCGTCGCGGACGCCGGCCCCTGGCCCTTCGGGACCGTCGACCAGGACGCCGTCGCGCAGGTCCACTGCCACCAGGAGGCCAAGGGCTCCTACGCCCCTGACCTGCGTGTTCTCGAACGGCTCGGGGTCCGGACGGATGTCGTCGGGGCCGGGTGCTGCGGCCTCGCGGGCGACTTCGGGTTCGCGCGTGGGCACTGGGACGTGTCGCAGGGCTGCGCCGAACGCGAGCTGTACCCGAAGGCGCGCGAGGCGCCGCTCGTCCTGGCGGACGGGTTCTCGTGCCGCGTCCAGATCGTCCAGGGGACGGGCCGCCGCGCCGTCCACCTGGCCGAACTTCTGGCGGACGCGCTCGAACCGTCCCCCTGACCGATCAGACGACCACCTTCAGGATCCCTTCGAGGTCCTCGGCGGACGGGACGATCCCGAAATCCGCGAGCACCTTGGCGAACTCGGACCGCTCCAGCTCGCGGGTCTCGCTGGTGCGGTCCGGCAGGATCGTGATCAGCGTGAGGTTGTCGAGCTGGCGGAGCGTGTCCACGGTGAACTTCTGCGCGAAGACCCGTGTGACGAAGGGGGAGTGCGTGCTGGTGGCGACGTAGTGGCTGCCGAGGACGAAGTCGATCGGGTACGCCCGGACCTGCGCGAACACGTGCCGCCGCGCCCAGCCGTCCGGGCCGTGCTGCTCCATGGCCCAGTTCCGCACGCCGAACTCGTCGTCGTCCAGCCGGACGAGCCGGAACCGCCAGCCGTCCTGGTCGGACTCGGCGCCGTCCTCCAGCGGCAGGGGCTCCAGCGGCCCGCCGCCGAACCCGACGTCGCAGAGCCACGAGCGGTCGTCGTCCTCGGGCCGGACCACCAGCAGCGCGTGCGTCGCGGGACGGACGGTCCCCTCGGGCGCGTCGAGCACGACGCGTCCGACGATGCCGGTGAGGTCGAAGCCGAGCCGTTCCAGCGCGGCCGCGAACAGCGCGGCGTGCTCGAAGCAGTAGCCGCCGCGGTCGGACCGCACCATCTTGTCCTGCAAGGACGGCACGTCCAGCGGGACGGGCCGGTGGAGCACGGGTTCCAGGTTCTCGAACGGGATCGAGGTGGTGTGCCCGCGGTGCAGCGCGCGCAACGTCGCGAGCGTCGGCGCCCGCTCCCCGTCGAAGCCGATCCGGTCCAGGTACGCGTCGAGATCCAGGTCGGCTCCGTGCCACATGTCGCTCATGCGGAGAACGCTACGACCCCAACCTCACTTGAGGTCAAGCCGCTCGCCGACCGGCGCCGCGACGGGAGCCTGCTCGGTGACGGGACGGTCGAAGGCGGCCTCGTCCGTCGGTGTCGCCAGGATCTCGCCGGGGGCCGCCGGGACCTCGCCCGGTGTCGCCAGGATGGCGCGGAGTGTCAGGGCCTCCTCGCGGCTCAGCGTCGCGACGAAGCGGGCCAGCACCTCGGGCGGGTCGCTCGCGACGCGGAGCCGGTCGTGCATCTGGTCGGCGACGAGCCGGGACTCGTCCACGGCCAGCTTGTAGAGGAAGTGGCGGCCCTCCCGCATCCGGCTGACCAGGCCCTTGCCCAGCAGCCGGAACAGGATCGTGTTGACCGTCGTGTAGGCCGGTGCCCCGGACAGCGCGTCGCGCAGTTCCGAGGTCGCGACGGGCCGCTCCGCGGTGGCGAGCGCGGCCAGCACCTCGGCCTCCAGTTGTCCCAGCCGTCTGCGCGTCACCGGATCAGTCCCCGCTCCGTCCGACGTTTGCATGATGGGGCAATCGTAGTCCGCGGCGTCCGGTCTGGTACGCCTCGCCCCACCCGGTTCTCGCACGGGTTCCAGGAGATTCCCATCGCACGGTTAGCGATCATGCTCAAGGGTAATGAAGAGGCTGCGGAGAGTAATCATTCTCTCTCGCAAGGACGCCTGCCGCGCCAGGTCGGACCTGCCGGAGCCCGTCACCGACCCCCGGGCTCCGGAAGCGGCCCGGCGCGGTGGGCGACCCGCCCACCGCGCCGAGTTCCCCGGCGTTCGCCGTGTTTCCCGTGGTCAGCGCACGTAGACGGCGGTGCCCACCGGGACGAGCCGGAACAGCAGATCGGCCGTGTGGTACATCGGGATGCGCGCGCAGCCGTGCGACGCCGGGTACAGCGGAACGCTCGGCTCCCCGTGCAGCGCGTAACCGCCGTGGAAGTACAGCGGCTTGTAGAGCCCGCCCAGCGGCGCGTGCCGCCAGCCGTTGATCTTCCGCAGTACGTGGAAGTTGCCCGACGGGGTCTTCGCGTACGAGCAGGAGCCGTTGACGCAGTACCGCTTGCCGGAGCCGGTCGACGTCATGGTGATGAGCTGGACCTTGTTCTGCTTGTAGACCACCACGAGCTGGTGCTTCTTCGACACCTCGACGCGGTTCGCGGCCCCGCCCTTGATGATGCGCGGCGGCTGCGCCGGGTGCGCGAGGGCCTTCCAGGTCTTCGGGCCGACGGTGCTGCTCGGCGTGATCCTGTTGACCCGCTGGAAGGCGTAGACCGCGTACCGCAGGTCCTTGCCGTACTTTCCGTCGGCCGTGCCCGGGTCGTAGTGGAGCGCCCGCAGGCGCGTCTGGAGGTACTTCACCGTCGCGCCCTTGTCGCCGAAGCGCAGGGTCTTGGCCTGGGCCGCGACGTCGCCCTTCGCGGCGGTGACGGAGTGCGGGACGAGGCCCGCCCGATCCGGTGCTCGGTGCACGGCGGCCTCGGCGGTGCCGGGCAGGGCCGTCGAGATCGTCCCGGCGATCGCCAGCGGGACGAGACCAAGCAGGAGTCGGCGCATGCAACTCTCCTCGGGGGGTGTGAGGGGGAAGGATCTTCTCCCTCTTACTAGTCCTCCCGAAGGCGGGGGACAAGTGGGGCGTGGGGTGCGAAAAGCCACGAGAAGACGGCCGAACCCGAGAGGTCCGGCCGTCGTCATACTCGAGTTGCGCCGTCCTCCCCGGACGGGCCCCGCGGCCAGGTTCGGAGCGCGGGGGCGGGGTCAGCGGACGCGGCGCTCAGGAACGAGGTCAGCGGACGCGGAACTTCGGGCCGACCAGCGAGGTGTAGAAGATGTGCTTCTTGGTGTCCAGGCGGCCGACGGCCGCGTAGACGCGGAACTTCTGGCCGCCCTCGAGCGCGCCGGTGAAACGGCTGGTCGTGCCGTTGCCGTTCCGGTTGACCAGGCACCAGTCGTGGATCGCGGGCTCGGTCTTGCTCGCGGACAGGTCGTAGCAGAACCCGGCGCTCTTGCCGTCGCCGCGCGTGTCCTTGACCTTGATGACCACGAAGACGAACGCGGGGGCCTTGCCCTTGCGCGCCCAGTACCAGTGTCCGTAGACCTTGGCGCCGCGGATCTCCTTGGCCTTGTAGTAGTGGATCTTCCCGGTGCGCACCATCTTGGCGGCGGACGACACGTCCGCGGTGCCCTGGAGGGAGGCGTTCGGGGCGACGCGGTGGCCGGCGTCCGCGGACGCGGGGAGCGCCGTGGCGAGGGTGGTCGCCAGCGCCGCTCCGCCCACGAGGGCGGCGGTGAGTTTGTTCATGCTGACACCTTTTGTGCGGGGGTGTGATGTGAGTGGTGGGATGCTACCCCGCGGGACCGACAACTTGATCATCCTTTTTCGCGCGCAGCCCTTACGCCACAGGGGATGCGGTGCGTCAGCGAAGGGGGATCAGGCCCGTCTGGTAGGCGATGATGACGAGCTGCACGCGGTCGCGCGCGCCGAGTTTGGCGAGCAGCCGGCGGACGTGCGTCTTGGCCGTGCCGGGGCCGATGTAGAGCCGCTCGGCGATCTCGGCGTTGGTCAGCCCCTTGGCCACGAGGACGAGGACCTCGCGCTCGCGGTCGGTGATGGCGTCGAGCGCCGCAGGCGTCGCGGGGGACGGGTCGGGCTCCGGGCGGGCCGCGAACTCCTCGATCAGCCTCCGGGTGATGCCGGGGGCCAGCAGCGCGTCACCGGCCGCGACCACCCGGACGGCGTCCAGCAGGTCCAGGGGCGGGGTGTCCTTGAGCAGGAAGCCACTGGCCCCGCCGCGCAGCGCCCCGAAGACGTACGCGTCCAGGTCGAAGGTGGTCAGGATCAGGACGCGCACGTCCGTGGACGACGTGATGAGCCGGGTCGCCTCGATGCCGTCCATCTCGGGCATGCGCACATCCATGAGGACGACGTCGGGCCGTTCGCGGCGGGCCCGCTCGACGGCGTGGAGCCCGTTCGCCGCCTCGCCCACCACGGTCAGGTCGTCCGCCGAGTCGACGATGCCCACCAGCCCCGCCCGGACAAGGGCCTGGTCGTCGGCGACCACCACGCGGATCATGCGGCGTCCTCGGCCAGGGGGAGCCGGGCGGCGACCTGGAAGCCCCGGCCGGGCAGGGGGCCCGCGTGGAACCGGCCGCCGTAGAGGTGGACGCGTTCCCGCATGCCGTCCAGGCCGTGGCCGTGGACCGGGGGCGCGGTGCCGCCGTCCCCGTGGTCGGTCACCTCGATGGACAGCTCGTCCACCCGGTAGTCGATGACGGCGCGCGCCGTGGTGCTCCCGGAGTGCCGCACCACGTTGGTCAGGGCCTCCTGGACGATCCGGTACGCCGACAGGTCGATCCCGGCGGGCAGGTCGCGGGGCCGTCCGCTGATGACGACGTCGACCTGGACGCCCGCCTGGGCGGTCTGCGTCACGAGCCGTTCCAGATCCGCCAGCCCTGGTGCGGGAGCGCGGGTGGGGCCGTCGGTCCCGCCGCTCGGGTCGTCCTCGCGCAGCAGTCCGAGCAGCCGGCGCATCTCGCCCAGCGTCTCCCGGCCGGTGGACTCGATGATGCCCAGCGCGGTGCGCGCCTCGGCCGGCCGGTCGTCGATCACGAGGTGCCCGAAACCGGCCTGGACGGTGATCACGCTCATGCTGTGCGCGACCACGTCGTGCAGCTCGCGGGCGATCCGGATCCGTTCCTCGGTGACCTGGCGCCGGGCCCTCTGCCGCTCGGCCTCCGCCTGCTCGGCCTGCCGCGCCGCCTGCTGCCGGAGCAGGTTCTCGGTGTGGGCGCGGTGCTGTCCCACCGCGAAGCCGACCGTCCACACGGTGACGAAGACGAAGACGAACATGACCATGCCCCGGCTCGGCGAGGCCGCGATCGCCACCACCGGCGCCTGCGCCACCACGAGCGCGGCGACCGCGACGCGCGGCGGGCAGAGGGACGCCGCCGAGTAGAGGACGTAGGGCATCGCCACGACCGGCGCCCCCGCACCCCCGCCGCCATGGACGGGAAGCAGCGTCAGGATCGAGGCGGTCATCGCGAGGACCGCGCCCAGCGGATACCGCCGTCGCAGCGCCACCGCCGCGACGACCAGCGCCGTCCCGGAGAGCACCAGGAGGGCGAGACCCGGCGTGCGCATGTACTTCCACAACGACATCGGCATCATCAGGGCGCATGCCGCGGCGGCGAGGTGGTCCAGCGCCTGCCAGTGCCCGGCGCGCACCCACCTGAACAGCGGCGGGCGGAGCTCGGAATGCATGCCCCGACCGTAGAGGCGCTCCCCCGGATACCGCATCGCCCTGCGGACGTATCCCCGCGGGCATACGCGCACCGCTGACCATTCCGCTCGTACGCCCGCGTGCAGAGCCGAGAAAGCGCCCGCCGGGGGACGATTCGCCACCACCCGGACCGCCACCGTGGACGGACATCCCCGGTCAAGGAGATCTGATGATCGAAGTCCACGAGCTCACCAAACGCTACGGCTCCGTCACGGCCGTCGACCGCCTGTCCTTCGCGGTCCGTCCCGGCCGGGTCACCGGCTTCCTCGGGCCGAACGGCGCGGGCAAGTCCACGACGATGCGCGCGATCCTCGGCCTGGACACCCCCACGTCCGGACGGGCCCTGGTCGACCGCGTCCCCTACCGGACGATCGACAGGCCGCTGCGCGTCGTGGGATCCCTCCTGGACGCGGGCGCGGTGCACGGCGGACGGAGCGCCAGGAACCACCTGGAATGGCTGGCGGCCACCAACGACCTGCCGCGCTCCCGCGTCGGCGAGGTTTTGGAGCGGACCGGGCTTTCCAGCGTGGCCCGCAAGCGCGTCCGGGGCTTCTCGCTCGGGATGAGGCAGCGGCTCGGGATCGCCGTGGCCCTCCTCGGCGACCCGCCGATCCTGATGTTCGACGAGCCGGTCAACGGACTCGACCCCGAGGGCATCGTCTGGATCCGCACCCTCATGAGGTCGCTGGCGTCCGAGGGCCGCACGGTCTTCGTGTCCAGCCACCTGATGAGCGAGATGGCGCTCACCGCCGACCACCTGATCGTCATCGGACGCGGGGCCCTGATCGCCGACACCGGGACGGCCGACTTCATCCAGTCGAGCTCACTGAACGACGTCCTCGTCCGGACGCCGCGGACCCGGCACCTCGCCGACCTCCTCACCGCCAAGGGCGCCCGGGTCGCCGCCGAACCGGACGGCGGGCTCGCGGTCACCGGCCTGACCACCGAGGCCATCAGCGAGGTGGCCGCCGCCCACGGCGTCGAGGTCCACGAACTGGCCAGGCGGCAGGCGTCGCTGGAGGAGGCGTACATGAAACTCACCGACGCGTCCGTGCAGTACCGCGCGAAGGACGGCGGCCGATGACCGCGCCGTCCTTGGTGCCGGGGCGCGGGGTGCTGCGCTCGGAGTGGATCAAGCTGCGCTCGGTGCGTTCCACCACCGTGATGGTGCTGTTCGCGACCCTCGTCGCCGTCGTCCTCGGCGTCCTGGCCACCTCGTCGGACGCGAGCGGCGCGGCCACGATGACCGCCCAGGACCGGGCGCAGCTCGATCCGCTGGGGGACTCGTTCATCGGGCTGATCTTCGGCGAGCTGGCGTTCGGCGTCCTCGGCGTCCTCGCGGTCAGCACCGAGTACCGGACGGGCCTGATCCGCACGACGTTCTCGGCGGTGCCCCGGCGCGGACGCGTCTACCTCGCGAAGGCGCTGGTGGTCGGCGCGGTCTCGCTGCTCCTCGGGACGCTGCTCGCCTTCGGCTCCTTCGTCCTGGGGCAGGCGATGCTGTCGCCCGAGCACCTCGAGGTCCACCTGGGAGATCCCGGCGTGCTGCGGGCCGTCCTCTCCGCCGGGCTGTACCTGTTCGCGGTGACGATGATCGGATTCGGGCTCGGCGCGATCCTGCGGCACGGCGCCGCCGCGATCGCGGCCCTCGTGGCGCTCCTCTGGCTCACCTACCCGGTCGGACGGATCCTCGACCACCTCTCCTACCTGCCGTCCCGGATGCTCCTGTTCAACATCGCGGACGCCATCACCCGAGCGCACCCGGCCACCGGGAAACCCGCGCTGCGGATACCGTCCCTCGACCTCGCCTACACCGGCCTCGCGCTCTACCTGGTCGTGTTCCTCGCGCTGGGCGCCTGGAGGATCTCCCGCGATGCCTGAACCCGTGACCCGGGGGATGCTCGCCTCCGAGTGGATCAAGCTGCGCTCGGTCCGCTCCACCTGGCTGACCCTGCTGTGCGCGCTGCTGTTCGTCCTCGCCTTCGGCCTCTTCGACACCCTGTCGGTCACCGAGTCCTGGAACACCATGTCCATCGAGGACAAGGCGTCCTTCGACCCGCTGGCGGAGACCTTCGCCGGAATGCAGATCGGCGAACTCGCCTTCGGCGTGCTCGGCGTCCTCGCCGTCAGCGTCGAGTACGAGACAGGGACGATCCGGACCGCGCTCTCCGCCGTCCCCAGGCGCGGAAGGGTCTTCGCGGCCAAGGCCATCGTGGCGGGCGGCGTCATGCTCGCCGCCGGCCTCGTCCTCGCCGTCGTCACCTTCCTCGGCGGCCAGTGGATGCTCTCCGCGAAGCACCTCGCCCCTCGCCCCACCGACCCCGGCGTCCTACGATCCGTGGCCTGCACCGGCCTCTACCTCGCCGTCGTCGGCCTGATCGGCTACGGCCTCGGCGCCCTCATCCGCCACACCGCCGCCGCGATCTCGGTCATGTTCGCCGTCATCTGGCTCACCTACGCCGCCACCCACGCCGTCGAGAAATGGACCTACACCCCCGACCGCTGGCTCCTGGTCAGCGCCTACCAGACCCTCTCCAGAACCCACCCGCAATCGGGCCCCAGCGCCCTCCGAGCCCCCACAACCACCATGGCCCTCATAGAACTGGCCACCTACCTCCTGGTCTTCCTCTCCCTAGGCGCCCACCGCATGTCCCAAGACCCCTAAAGAGGACGGCCGGACCCGAAAGGTCCGGCCGTCGTCATCAAGGGCCCTGCCCCCCGGACTCGGCGAACGCTGAGCTTGGGGCCGCGGGCCGCGGTGTAGAAGATGGGTCGCCCCGCGTGTCCTTGACTTTGGTCACCACGAAGACGAGCGCGGCCCCGTGCCTTTGCGGGCCCAGTACCAGTGGCCCCAGACCTTGGCGCCGCGAATCGTTCTCGCCGAGCACGTCGTTGTGGGCGGGCTCGGGGGCGGGCCCGGGCCCGTACCCGGGAGAGCTCGGCGTTCATGGCGGCGGCGACGTTCAGTAGCGGTCGATTTCCGGGCGGTGGTGCGGGATGACCTTCCCGACCTCCTTGGCGATCTTGGTCTCGACGCCCTCGTACTGGTCGGCGGTGAGGAATATCGCTTCCCGGGCTTCGATGAGGACGCTGACGCCTTCCGCCAGCGTCTGCATCGTGTCCTTCCTCAGTTCCTCGAACTGTGCTCTGACTCCGGACGATTCGCCCACCGGGCCGAGCGCGCCCATGACGATGACCGCTTGATCTAGTGCGGAGTTGGCGAAGGACCAGGCGTTGACGGCCTCATTGAGGGCATAGCCACCCGAGTTGCGTATCTGGTTAGCTTGGAAATGAATGTCTTTGCCGTTGGACATTGGTTCTCCTGGGCGATCTCGGGTCTCGATGATCTATTGCAGATGGCTGCTTATCTGTTCACCGATCCGGCCTGCGAACCCGATCTGCTTGGAGTAGGTGAGATCTGGCCGGTGGAAACGCCAGGTCGCCGTGACGATGGTGTCAGAGTGGCCGACGTCGATCGAGCCGAGGTTGCCGTAGACACAGTTCTTCATCGGCAGGCTCCGTTTCAAGGTGGCACACCCCCGCCCCTTTTCCTTGCTGGACAGGATGTCATTTGCCGCAGGCGTCGGGTATTTCTGCACCGTGAGTTGCAGCGAGAAGACCGTGGCGTCATTTGTCCGGGGAGTCCAGCGGCAGGAGGTCCGGTCGGCGGTGTCCTCGGTGGTCTTCGCCGTGAGGTTCGATTCCTTGAGTTCGGGAATCGCTGTCGTGTCGATGACGTCGCAGGCGGCTAGGATCTTCGAGGGCTCTGGCGTGCCCGATGTGGTGGTGGGAGAAGAAACCGGTGCGGGGCTCTCCGGGCCACTTCGGCTGCTTTGAGTGTCGTTGCAGCCGACCAGCAGGCATCCGGTGGTCAGTGCCAGAGCGAGGGTGGCCACTCGTCTCGTGGGGGACGTCATCGGGTGAACTTCCAGCATTGGGGGTCTCTGGCGGCGTCCTGAAGATGGGACGGAGGAGTGAGCTTTCCGATCTTCGATCTCAAGGACATCGCGCTGATCTGATAGGTCGCGATCGCGTTCCTCAGGTCCATCTGCGTCTTGAAGATGTTGTTGACGAAATCCCGCAAGGCCACGGTGATCGTCATCTTGTCCTCTTTGGACGGGTCGAAGTTTCCGACCAGGCCCTCGACTCGGCTGCTGGCCTCCATGGTGAAGTCGACTGCCTTGTCGTAGGCCGCCAGGATCTGCTTGGTGACTTCCAGTAGCTGGTCTCCGCCTTCGCGGAGAACCGCGGCGTTGCTGTCGCTGACCTGACCATTGCGCGTGATGTACTCGGAGAACGACCTGTATGCGGGGCCGTCCCAGAAGCCGCCAAGGTTGTTTGTGGCCTGGAAGAGCGCGGTATTCGCCGAGCCCATTTGATCGGCCGCCTCGAACCAGTATCCGGCGGCGCGGAGGACGGCTTTGTAGTCGCCTTTCAGCTTCTTCGCCGTCGCGAGCGCTCGTTGTGCATCGTAGATCAGGACGACGCCCATCGCGGTATTGAGCACCTGCTCGGAGCGGGACGGCCACGACTTCTCGATGGCATCGGTGGCTTTTTGGTCGGGGCCGGTTTTTCCTTCGCCGCCACTGGGCTTGGGTTTGATCTCAGGTTTGGGCTTCGTCACGAGATTGTCCTTGCTCGGCTCAGTACGTGCGGCGAGAGATTTGCTGGACGCCGTCGGCGTAGGCGGCGCTCAGGCGGTCACTTCCTGCTTTGATCGCCTCGAGTATCCGGGGGCCGAGCCGGCCGGCATCGACGTGCGGCAGTGCCGCCTGGTCCAGCCTGATCTGGACGCCTCCATCACCCCGTACGATCGCGACGCCGAGGCCGGGCCTGATCTCCTGGACGACCTCCGCGTCCCGCAACCTGCCGCGCAGTGCGGATCTCCGCTCGACCGCGTCCTCACCAGCCTGGACCCTGGCCTCGATGGCACCGGCGAGGGCGAGCACCTCCTCGATCAGAAGGTTGCTTCGGGCGGCGGACGGAGGGCCGCTCAGGGCCGTGTCGCGTGGGAGCATCGGCCTCACCTCCCCTGGCTCTCGATGACCTTGGTCTCGGCCGCCTCGCGGAGCCGGCGCGACTTCGCGTTCGCCTGGCCGATCACTTCGGTGATGACGGCGTCGAGCCGTCGGCGCGCGTCCGGGTCGGTGATCGCCCGCTGGTCGATGGTGAGGTCGACGATGTCGCCGTTGCCGGTCACCGTCGCCGCGACCAGGCCGTCGGCGGACCGGCACTCCAGGAGTTTCGCGTCCAGCCTCCGATGGAGCTCCTCCAGCTTGCGCCCCAGCCTGGTCAGACGCTCCAGCGTCATCTGAGTTTCGGCCGCGTCAGGCGGTGCTCCGTCGTTAAGGAGCTCCTGATCGTTCATCGAACTTCCCCTGCCTGCTTCCTTCTCATCCGGAGAACGCCCCAGAGCGCGAGTCCACCGCCGCCCAACACGACGGGGACGGCCCAGAGGTAGGTACCGATGCCGGTTCCTTGGTGTTCACGGCCAGGTTCGGGTGCTGCTGGAGCTGCGCTCGGTGCAGCCTTGCCGTCGTTCTGTCTGCCACTCCCGTCCTGTTTCATGTGGACGTCCCAAGCGCTGAACACCGGATTGTCGGTTCCGGTCACGCCCTGCGGGGCCAGCGCCAGGTAGGGGCGGATCAGGCCGTGACCGGTCTGCTGATCCGCTCCCTTCTTGCCCGTGTCCCGGGCGCTGTTGATGATCAGCCGGGTGACCTCGCGCGCCGTCATGTCCGGGAACTTCGAGCGGATCAGGGCGGCCACGCCGGAGGTCAGCGCAGAGGCTTGGCTCGTTCCGCTGAGATCGGGGTCGAACTTCCCGTTCCGCAACAGCGTGCCGACGTACACGCCTGGGGCGGCCACCGCGACGTAGTCCTGACGGCCGGTGCGAAACCAAGGTTTGTACTTGTTGTCGACCGCCCCCACCGCGAGCACTCCGGCACAGGAGGCCGGCTCCTCCAAGGGGTTGTCGGCATGCCCGTTGTTGCCGGCGGCCGTGACTACGAGTACTTCATGCTGGAGCGCGTAGTCGACCGCGTCCTGGAGCCAGGGCATGCACCGGTACTTGCCGGAGGTCGTCGGTGTGCCAACGGAGATGTTGATGACCTTGGCCCCGTGGTCGGTCGCGTAACGGATGCCCTGCGCCTCCGCCGAGGTGAAGCCGACCGCGTCGGATCCGTGCAGGACCCGGATGGGCAGGATCCGGGCGTCCGGAGCGACTCCTGCCATCCGCTGATCCCGCCCCTGTCCGGCGATCAACGCGGCCATACCAGTGCCGTGACCGCCGTTGACGTCGTCGGAATCGGTTCTGGCGTCTCCCTTGCCAGCGGTCGCGTCATAACCGGGGAGGACCGCACCGCGCAGGTCGGGCAGCTCGGCGTTCACTCCGGAGTCCAGGACCGCGACGGTGACCCCCCTGCCAGTGCTCACCGGCCAAAGGCGGTCCTGGATGCCCCAGGTGGAGAACCACCACTCCTCATCCCGAACCGCCGGGGCGGCGCTCGCCGGGCTCATCGGCATCCAGAAGACCATCGAGGAGATCGTCGAGATCGTCGCTGAGATCCCCAAGGTCTTCCTCAGCAGGTCCGGGCGCTTCCGTTCTCTCCGGCGGCGGTTCATTTTCCGGGAACGCGTCGGGAACAGGATCTGCATGGCGGGCTGGGCTCTCCCCGAGGTCGTCGTCCCTGTCTCCGGCAGGGCTTGTTGACCACCCTGCCGGAGCTTGCGGTCTCCGGACAGCGCTGTCCAGGAGAAGCTGGAGCTCGTCGATGCCGAGCGGCTCGTTCGCCGCCTGGAGCAGCAGCTCCTCGATACTCCGCTCACCGTTGCCCTGAGGTAGCTCACCGATCAGTGACGGCGCGACCTCGCCACCGTGATCCCAGAGATCCGCCTCTTCGGCCATCCAGGAGTCACGACGCCGCTCGCGCTCACGTCGCTTCCGGTCCTCAGCCGATTGACCGGGAACCGCCGACTCCGAGGCGGTGGCCCTCGCCGCCGCGCTGCCCTGCGCTTGGGAGGCCGCTGCGTCCACGGTGTTCGGCCCCATCGATCCACGCATCCCGATCGGATCCCCGCCCGGAGGCGCGAGGAATGGACTGGAGCCGAAGCCTCCCGATCCCGAAGCCGGACCCCCTGGACCGGCCGGGCCCCCGAACTGATTCCCACCAGGCCACCCCCACGTGCCTCCGCCTGGCCCACTCCCAGGCGCAGCGGAGGGCGGCATGGCCGACAGGTCAGTCGGAGGCTTGGAGAAGAACGGATCAGAGGGAGACCCGGTGCGTGGATCATCACCAGGCCCCGAGGGCGATGTCCCAGAATGCGATCCACCAGGATGCGAACCCCCGCGGTGTGGCGTGCCCCCGTGAGAGCCGCCCGGACTCTGTGGGGCGTGGCCCGATGGGCCGCCAGGACCGCCCCCGGGAAGCGAACGATGAGGCCCCGAGCCACCGCCTGTTCCGCCGCCCGGCCCGGACGGTCCAGAGCCGGGGCCTGGCTCTGACACATAGCGTTCGTCCCCCAGGGAGGGGAGATCGTTGGTGACCTTGTCCGGCATCCCCGCCCAAGCGCTGACGATGTGGTGTGTCACCGTGAGCATCAGGGCCTGTGCTGCGGCGTCTGCCATCGGCTTGGAAGTCGCCGGAATCGGATCGGCGGGCCACTGCACAGTCTTGTACTGGGGAAGCACCGCGCTGTATTGCTGCAGCGCCGAGCTCGCGCGATTCGCCGAAGCCGTCATGTTGGAGACCGCCCGGGCCATGCGCTTCAGAGAATCGCGCGCTCCGTCCGCAGCGCCACTGTCCCAAGCCGAACCTTCGATCAGCCAGACGGCATGGCCGAGGCTCTCCTCCAGCACCTTGAGATGCTCTCCGGCCACTCGGTAGGCCGCCGCGGCATCGCTGATCGCCCCGGGATCGGTCTGCTCGAGCAGCCGCTTGACCGTCGCTGCGTCGTAGCCTGCGGCATTGCCGGAAGGCTGGCCGCCGGCCTTGAGGGAATAGGTCTTCCGCGTGCTGCTCACGTCGCTCCTCGCGCCTACTCGGCGAACCGGCTCTCTTCCCTGCGGGGCCGTTCACTCTTGTCCACCCCTCGGGCCGCGGTGAGGGTGTCGCTCTCGGCGTCGCCGTAGTTGCTCGCGGTGCGGCGGAGCGCCTCGACGACAGAGCGGTATTCATCGATCAAGTCGGCATAGGCGTGTGCCAGCCCTTGCCGTGCCATGTCGGTCGTCTTGGCCAGGTTGCGCCCAGCGTCCCAGTCGCCGATCTGTCCGGCGGTGAGGTGGGCACGGTTCTCTAGATCCGCCATGCCGCCTGAACCGCCTCCCCCCAAGGCGTCCTCGAGTTCGATCGCGGCCCTGAGGATCTTTTCCCGATCCCATTGCGCCATGCGGTGCACCCCTCACCAAACGCCGACAAGCAAGGTCCTTACAGGCGGGCAGTCAAGGAAAGATCTTTGAGGGGTTATGTTGCGAGTTGGTAACGCAACCATCGCGAAGAAGTGACACCGAACTCATGAGAAGGAGTGGAGACACGGTTTGGCTCGGCGGGTGGGGAGTGATAGCGCGAGCATTCTTGCTGCTCATGGGAGTGGACGCTGCTTGCTCAACCATGAACCGGGCGGACGGCGCTGGCGAACTGGCTCTTGTGGTCAGAGCGCCGGTCCAGCGATCACCGCACGGCGACAAGCGGCCCAAGCCGCGCCAACGCCCCAAAAGCGAACGCCCCGCCCGCCGACGCGGACGGGGCAATTCCCATCTGTTGTGTCCCCCCGCTGCCCATGACCCCCAGGGGCAACAAGAATCCGCCCCTGTCGAAGCCTCTGACCAGCGCAAACTCAGAATCGAGGCGTCCTTCCCACTCCCCGACACCCGCCGAAACCGTCAGAGGGGGAACAAGGACCCGGAGCCCGACCGATGACCCGCCGCGGCGACAGACTCATCCTCATCACGACGACAGCCTCGGTCACCCTCGTGGCGCTCGTGGCCGCGACGGCCCCTACCGCCACATATACGAGCTCGCACTGCGGCACGGCGAGTTCCGGTGGACGGCCATGCCCGACCGTCCCCACCAGAGGCCGAGCACTCCCGCCCAGTGCCCAAGCGCTGATGGTGCTGGTCTGCCTTCGCAAGGGCGAGACGTTCGGCGACCTGGGCGCCGGGTTCGGAGTGACAACATCCCCCGCGTGGCGCTACATCAACGAGACCGTGCAACTGCCGGCCGCCCGCTCACCCAAACTCGCCCAAGCCCTGCGCAAAGCCGCCCGCGACGGGGTGCTCTATCTGGTGCTGGACGGCACGCTCATCCCGATCGACCGCGCCGCCACCGACCGGCCGTTCTACTCCGGGAAACACCGCAGACACGGCATGAACCTCCAGGTCATAGCGCACCCGACGGAACCCGGGAGGCGCGGGCGCCCGCCGGTTAGAGCACGGCCTGGCCGCAGCCAACTGGTGATCAGGCCCATCCGGACGCGGCCGGTTCTAGCAGTCGAGCTGGCCGCTTCAATGTCCCCCCAGAAAAGGTGAGCGAGCCCGATGTGGGTGAGGTCGGCGGCCGAAGACCGAGCCGAGCACTGAGGTGCACGCGCCGTGCTGTACCGCGTTGCGGTACTGGCGAGCGCATACCGTGCCGACCCACGACCGGTGGCCGTGCGTCGAGCTGGGCGGCGCCCCGTACGCCGCGGCGCCGACGCCGCGGCGTCGGCGCACGCCAGCTGTGGCGTCCGCTGCTGTGGCCTGCGGACCGGACGCGATGGTGAAGTGGGCGCCGGTCGCCCTGGTGGTGCGGCCGGGGGGCCTGCTCGATGCGGCAACCGCCGACGATCTGCCGCCTGCCGCCCGTGGCGGCCCTGGCCGCCGGTTCCACCGCCCCTGCCCCACGACCCAGATGTGCGGAGGAGTCCCCTTCCGCCCGAGAACGGCCTCCGGCGATCCCGCTGAGTGACCGGCGAACGCCTTGGTTCTTCGCGAACCAGGATTCGGAAGGCATCGTTCTCCCACGGGTGCGCGCCGTATCTTCCCACCGGTTGATCGGAAGGGCCGTGTGCGGCTTGAATGCGGGCGATCATTCAGGAAGAGGCGTACGTCCCAGGAGGCCGACCGGTGGGCAGACCCGAGCGGCCACTGGACCGTGACGCCGGACCTGTGCCCGCGTTCGCGGACGAGCTCCGGAAACTGCGCCGGAAGGCGGGCAGCCCGTCCTACAGGGTGCTCGCCGCGCGAGCGAACTACTCCCACACGGTCCTGTCGGACGCGACCCGTGGTGAACGCCTGCCCACCCTCGCGGTGACCCTGGCGTTCGTCCGCGCCTGTGGGGGCGATCCCGCCGAATGGGAAGCCCGCTGGCACCTGCACCGCCAGGTCGCCGAGGGACTTCTCGCGCCGTCCACAACGAACACCGCCGGTCCGGCGGACACGATCGATGTGGCAGCGGCCGACACGGCGGCCTCGGGAACCTCGGTGCCCGCCAAGGACGCCGCGTCCCCCGAGGACGCGGCGCCACCCACGCACGGGACTCCCGGGCCTCCCGCGCGCACGGCGGCGTCCGTGCCGGGTGGGACGCCTCCGGGCCGTCCGGCGGGAACACCGCCGATGATCGCCGTGATCGTCCGTCACGCGGCGGTCGCCGCCGTCGTCGCGGTCCTCGCGGGAACGTGCGGTTGGTGGCTGCGTCCCGCCACCTCGTCCGCGCCCGCCGCCGCGACCGGGCCGTCCACCCTTGCGTCCACTCAGGTCGACGACGGCACCGATCCCAAGTTCGCCGGATGCACCACGGACTCCTTTCCGCGTGACAACGTCCCGGTGAGGCTCGACCGTCCGGCACGGCTGCACCGCCGCGTCCTGCCCGCCGGGACGCAGGTCGGGACGGTGTATCTGATCTACTCGGTGAGGTGCGCCGGTGCGTGGGCCAGGTTCGTCCCGACACCCGGGCTCAATCCCGACCCGAACGAGACGTCGGCGGCGTCGGTATCGGTCCAGGTGGACCGTCCGATCGACGGCACCTCCTCGCTCTGGCGGATGGGACACGTCGACTCCATGTACTCCAACCTGCTGCTGGTCGGCGTCGGCTGCGTGACGGGCAGCGCCACGGTGCGGATGACGGGTCAGGACGCAGTCGGCAGCGCTCGCACAGGGTGCCTGGGACGTCCCTGACCGCGTCACGTTCCCGACCGCGTCACGGGCCTCAGGCGCCCCGCGCGAAGAAGTCGGCCGCCCGCCGCTCTCCCGCCACCGACCACAACACCAGGGCGTCCACCGTCATCAGGACCAGGGTGAGGACGACCCCGCCGGCGACCGACGGCGGCTTGGAGGCGAACGGCTCGTGCTGGGGCGTGGCGACATCCCACAGCTGAACCAGCACCGCCACTCCGCCGGCCAGCCCCAGGACGAGCGCTGTGATCGCGTACGCGCGAGCCCACAGCCTGCCCCGGACGAGCCCGACCGCCACCGAGCCCATGAGCGCGGCCCACGCCGCGGCGGCGGGGAAGACGACGGGTGTGAGGGCCAGCGCTACCAGGCTCCCGAACAGGCCGATCGCGGTCAGCACAGTGAAGTACGCCGCCGCCAGCCACACCGATCCCGGTGCGGTCGACGGCCGTGCGCGATCCATCGCGTCCAGTGCCTCCGCGCGTGTCTGAGTGTGTCCACCGAAGTACCGTGCGCCCGCGACCCCGTAAGGCAGACGTGCCATCGCCACGCACGCGCCCGCGCAGATGAACGCGGTGACCTTCGTCCCGGCGCCGGGAGCGTTGAGCAACAGCAGACCGCCGATCCCGCCCAGGGCGGCCACGACGACCAGAGCGGCCCGAGCCCGCTGGATCCCCAGATGCACCGCGAGCCCGGCGCCCGCGGTGAACAGGCCCAGCAGGAGCAACGCGAGCAGTATCCCCGCCGACGCAGCCGACGGGTTCTTCTGGCAGATCCCGTCACTGGTGGTGCCGTAACAGGGCGTCCCGTCGAAGGTCTGCCCCGTCGGTTCGGAGAAGGTGGACACGCTTCCGGCGACCGCGAAGCCGAACATCGACGCCGCCAGCGTGTAGGCGAGGAACGCCGCGGCGTGGACATGTTCGGGAATGAGGCGGCGACCCGGCTGCGCGGCCGAAAGAGCGGGCCGGTCGTACATGGGCGGCTCCAGTCCACAGGGGTCCGGGCCGCTGTTCGGCCCGGTGGCCCGCCCATTCGGCCAGCTCATCCGGTTGTCCGGGCAGTCCCGGACAACCGCTGACAACAGGCCCGCCCGTGACCACGACGTTCACCGGGCGATTCCGAACATGGAGAAGCCGTCCGTGACGATGAGCCCCGGCCCGGACCGGGCCGCGTGCCCCCGTGCCCGTGCACCTGCGTGCCCCAGCACGCTCGCACCTTCCGCCCCCGGTTGGCCGCCGGAGAAGAACCGGCCCGCAAACGGACGACCACCCTCGGGGTGGTCTATGACGCAATACCCGCACCACGCCGGCCACACGATGTGATCGCCGTTCCCTGCGGTCGGCGCGGCGACCGGACGGTGCGGCCCGGGCCGCACGCGACGCGCACGCACGCCTTGGCGCTGCTGGCCGGACACCGACCAGGTCATCGCCGCTTTCAACACCCAGGGCGCCACGCTCCCGGCGCGCCACCGAGGCCAGATCGACGCCTGCGTCCGCTACTGACCGGCCACGCCGCGGTCCTGAGACTCCGCACGATCATCGCCAACGGAAACTTCCCGACTACTGGCGCTACCACACCGCACGCGAGCATCACCGCGTCCACCACGCCAGTCACCAGGCCGAATATGACCTCACACCTGATCGGCGCGCTCCCTCGAAAGGCACCACACCCATCAGACGACATTCCGGAGGCTGTGGGTCGGGGCCTCTGACAAGCCCCGACCCACGGCGGTCACCCCTCAGCCTGTTCTGGGTGCCAGGCCGTTCAGCAGTCCTTTTCGAGGGTGACGACGGTGAGCGTGTCGTTGGCCAAGTGGTCCTGCTGCCCGTCGAAGATGCCGGACGGGGCGGAGGGCCCGTCTCCGCCGTCGAAGTACTGCTGCTTGCCGGGGCTCCAGCCGGCGTTCTCGTCGAAGTGGCCGCTCGAGCAGCCGGCCCGCCACGCGCTTGCCTTGTCGTTCCAGTTACGTCCGTCAGCCTGGTCGCCGTCGGCGAGGTTGAGCCAGCCCTTGCCGAGAATGCACAGAACCGGACCGCCCGCGCTGATCGGGCTGTCCCAGAACAGTTCCAACTGCCTACTGTTGTCGCACTTCACGACACTGACGTTGGGAGTCACCGTGCCCTCCTTGCGGAGGCACCGGTGTGTCGCCGGGCGGCTGCCGTGGAGGGTGATTTCGGTGACCTGGCAGTCGCCCTTGGCGGTGGGCGCGGCCTGGGCGGCGCCGGTGAGCGCGATCGGTCCTGTCAGGCCAGCGAGGATTCCCGCTCCGGCCGCGGCCTGGAGCCGGAAGCGTCGGGTGTTGCGCATTCGTCGAACCGTCCTTTCTGTGGTTGTGCTGACCCCTGATTTCTAGCCACCGAATTGTCCACTGTGAAGCCATCTGAGCAATCCGAACATTATGGACAACAATCCAAACAATCCGGACAATTATCTTTGATTAGAAGTGTCTTGGCAGGTCGGACCGGGCCTCCACCGCGATACAGGTGCGCCACTTTCTGACGGTCAGGACGGCGAGCATCTCGGTGACGTCTCTCGCCATGAAGGAGGAGCGCCCGTTTCGCGCGGTAGCCGGTTGCCGACCCGCACGCGCATCCCGGCCTCCTCCAACATCACCCGGACCGCCGCCTGACCGCGTGCGCCTCAGCGGCACCGGGATGGTGCCGCGGCCCCCTCCGGTGATGGTGAGCGTCTTCAGCGGCAGTTTCAGACCGCCCATTTCGGAGCCCGACCTCACGACGGCATGCGCCTGTCGGTCGACCGGTGGCTGACGCACTCAGAGATCCTCCGCAAGCTCGCCGACGATCACGCCGACAAGATGTGGATCCACGCAGCCGAGACCCGCGGGCCGGCCGCGCCGAGAGTGAGGATCTGCGCCGCTGGCGCGACAACCTGATCGGTCAGCTCGAGGAGGGTGACCCTGGGGACTCCGAGTTCCGTGGGTCGGTGCGGCGGCGGTGATCGTCCAGGTCACCCTGCGGGCGCGGACGGTCCGGGAGATCGAGGCATTGGGAGTCACAGGCGCGCCAGAGGAGGACCGGAAACGATCAACTCGGGAAGGAGGAGGAATGAGCGCGCGAACGTTCGTTCCCCCTATGGGAGTACCCCCTACCGGATTCGAACCGGCGCTACCGCCTTGAAAGGGCGGCGTCCTAGGCCGCTAGACGAAGGGGGCCTATGGCGGGCTGGGCCCACCGTTGTGCCCAGCATAGGGGACAACGTCGGGGGACGCACAAACGGTTATGGGCGGGACGGTGGTGTTGTGGGCCACTGGGACGGGGGCAGGGACGGGAAGGGGGAGGAGGGGGTGGGGGCGGGGGACGGGGTGGGCGGGCTGATGGGGCGGTCGGGCTTGGGTTCGAGGTGGCGCTCGATCTGGGCGGAGGTGAGGCCGAGGCCGCCGAGGCGCAGGTCGTCCCAGCCCTGGAGGCGGTGGGTGGCGCGGCTGAAGTAGAGGACGGAGAGTTCGATCGGGGTGGGCTGCTCGTGTTCGAGGCCGCGCAGGCCCGCGCCGCCGGTGGAGCCCTGGACGAAGAGGCGGGTGCCGGTGGGGAGGAGGGTGGTCTCGCGTTTGTGGGTGTGGCCTGAGAGGACGAGCGGGGCGAGGCCGGAGAAGGCGGAGCCCTCGGCGGGGTCGTGGGCGATCACGATGTCGGGGCGGGCGCCGGAGGCGCGGAGCCTCTCGGCCAGGCGGAGGCCCTCGGCGTGGAGCTGGGCGTCGCCGACATGGTCGTCTCGGGTGGATTTGTCCGGGGTGTAGCGGGGGTCGCCGACGCCGTAGAGGCTCAGGTTCTCGATCTGGAGGGTGGTGTTGTCCAGGACGACGCCGTTCTTCTGCCGGGCGACGGCCTTCTGGGTGCCGCGGGAGTCGTGGTTGCCGCGGACGTAGACGTAGGGGACGCGGAAGGTCGAGATGTCGTTCGCGAACTTGTCCTCGGCGCGGGTGCCGTGGTCCATGAGGTCGCCGCTGTCGATGATCAGGTCGGCCTGGAACTGGACGGCGACCGAGCGGATCACGTCCCAGGCGGCCGGGTTCAGGTGGATGTCGGAGACGTGCACGATCCGCAGCGTGGACGGGTCGGGCTCGTACGTCGGGAGGGTGGACGTCGCCGCGTACAGCCGGGACATGTTGCCGACGAGGCGGGCCAGCTGCGCCCGGTAGGAGGTGAAGCGCTCGACGAGGTTGCGGGCGTCGCCGACGACGCGGGGGGCGTTGGCGAGCAGGCCGGTGTAGCGGGGTTCGGCGAGGGACGCCGGGCTGAAGGACAGCCAGGCGGTCAGGGCGACCGCGAGCATGCCCGCGAGCGCGGCGCCGGCCCCGGCGAGGGCGCGCCGCCACGAGCGGAAGGCGAGCAGCCCGGCGAGGAACGCGCCTCCCAGGGCGGTCAGGACGCCCCGGAGCAGCATGATCCACACGCCGTGCCAGAGCTGTCCGGCGATCCGGTCGGTCATCTGCCGGTCGGACACGTTGGAGCTCTCGATGAACTCGCGGGCGGCGGCCAGGCGCAGCTGGGTCACCTGGGCGCGCAGCGCGACCGGGCCCCAGTGGGTGTCCAGGTGGAGAGAACCGAGTGGCGGGATCGCGATGGTCGTCCCGCCGTGCCAGGTCGCCTGGAGGGTGAGCGAGACGTCCGTGGGGCCGACCGGGGTGTCGACGCGTCCGCCGAGGAGCAGGCCCGCGAGGCCGCCGGACAGGCCCACGAGGACGACCAGCAGGACGCGTCCGGCGCGGCGCGCGCGGGGCGCCCCCAGGCGGGACGCCACCCCGGCGCGGACGGCGGTGACGGCCGGGCGGACGCGTTCGGCCGGGGACCGGGACGGCAAGGGGCCTCCTTCGTGGCGCACAATGGGCATTGTGATGGAGATGTCGCGGGAGGCGTTCGAGGACCTGGTCTCCGAGGCCCTCGACTCCATCCCGGCCGAGCTGACCGCGCACATGCGCAACGTCGTCATCGTCGTCGAGGACGTCGCGCCCCAGCGCGGCCTGCTCGGGCTCTACCAGGGGGTACCCCTCACCGAGCGCGGCGACTGGTACGCGGGCGTCCTGCCCGACCACATCTCGATCTACCGCGACCAGATCCTCCGCGTCTGCGAGACCGCCGAGCAGGTGGTCGAGGAGGTCCGGATCACCGTGGTGCACGAGATCGCCCATCATTTCGGCATCGGTGACGCCCGGCTGCACGAGCTCGGCTACTGACCCCGGTCGGCCACAGGGCCGGATAAGCGCAGATCACGGGCCGGTCAAGGCGCCGGTGCGGCAAGGGGTTCCATGAATTGGGCACGGTAGGTCACATAACTGCCACGCAGCGTGAGTTAATGGGAGGAGGAGAGCGGAGTGGAGAGCGCGTGGCTGGACGGCAGAGCGGTCGGCACCGGCGGCCGCCGGAGGCGCAGGCCACCTATCGCGAGGTGTTCGCGGTGGGCGAGTTCCGCGCGCTGTGGCTGGCGCAGGCCCTGTCGTTCATCGGCGACCAGCTCGCCCAGGTGGCGCTGGCCGTCCTGGTCTTCCAGCGCACCGGATCGGCGCTCTACACCGCCCTCACCTACGCGCTGACGTACCTGCCGCCGATCGTCGGCGGGCCCGTCCTGTCCGGGCTGGCCGACCTGTTCCCGCGCCGCACGGTCATGGTCATGTGCGACGTGGCGCGGACGGTTCTGGTCGCGCTGATGGCGCTGCGGGCGCTGCCGTTCTGGGTGCTGTGCGCGCTGGTCTTCCTCAGCGTCCTGCTCGGGGCGCCGTTCACCGCCGCGCGCGCCGCCCTGCTCCCGGACGTCCTGGAAGGGGACAGGTATGTCGCCGGGTCGGCCATCAACAACATCACCCACCAGGCGACCCAGATGCTCGGGTTCGTCGCGGGCGGCGCGATCGTTGCGGTGGTCGGCACGTACCAGGCGCTCGGGATCGACTCCGTCACGTTCGCGGTGTCCGCGCTGATCCTGGTGGTGGGGCTGCGCCGGAGACCCGCGCCACGCGAACACGAACGGGCGTCGCGGGCCCTGTGGCGCGGCACGCGGGACGGCGCGCGCCTGGTGTTCGGCGACCCCGTCCTGCGGTCCCTGGTGTCGTTCGCCTGGCTGTGCGCGTTCTACGTGCTGCCGGAGGGGATCGCCGCGCCCTACGCCGCCACCTTCGACCGGAACCCGCTGACGGTGGGGCTGCTGATGTCGGCCATGCCGACCGGGATGGTGTTCGGCGCGTTCGCGTTCAGCCGGTTCGTCCGGCCCACGAACCGGCTGCGGTCGATGGGCTGGATGGCCATGCTGGCCTGCGCGCCGCTGATCGTCGCGGGCGCGCATCCGCCGCTGTGGGGCGTGGTGACGATCTACGCGCTGTCCGGAGTGGGCAGCGCCTACCAGCTCGCCGCGAACGCCGCGTTCGTCGCCGCCGTCCCGCCGGACGGCCGGGCGCAGGCGTTCGGGCTCGCCCAGTCGGGCATCCTCGCAGGTCAGGGCCTGGGGATCCTGGCGGGAGGCGCCGCCGCGCAGTACCTCGGCCCGGAGACCGTCGTCGCGCTCGCGGGCGTCCTCGGCCTGTCGGTCGCCGCGATGCTCACCCTCACCTGGAACCAGCTGCGCGGCTCGATGATCAACGGGCCCCGGGAGCGTCCCGGCGTCGGCGAACCCCGTGAGGTGGCGAACGTCCAGGAGGCCGGCGCGCGGGACGAGCCTCAGCGCGAGCCGCAGGGCGTTCGGGAGGCGCGGGAGAGCCCGGCGGGGCTCCGGTCGCACGCGGTGCCCGAGGAGTTCGCCGGGACGGGCACACGGGCGGAGATCGAGGAGACCGCGCTTGGTCGGACGGACGCGGGGGCCGAGGAGGGCGCGCTCGTTCGGCGGGACGCGGGGGCCGACGGGGCCGCGCTCGGTCCGCAGGACGTGGAGGCCGGAGGATCCGTGCTCGGTCAGCGGGGCGTGGACGCCGGAGGAGGCGCGGCGGCGGCGGAAGGCGGGGCCGGGCAGGGGGCGAGGGGCGGACGGGCCGGGGGCGTCCGGCCGTCCGCTTCGCCGTCCTGACGCGGGCGCGCCGTCACGGACGGGGCTTGGTGGTGTTCGCGAAGGTGTCCTTGGCCTTCTGCGTCGCGTCCTGGACCGTGGGGGACTCCTTGGCCTTCTGGAAGAGGTCCTCGGCGACCGAGGACTCGGCGCCGTCCTCCGGCATGACCAGCCAGGCGATGATGTACAGCGCGATGCCCGCGCCGCCGAACAGGGTGAAGACGCCCAGGCCCAGACGGACCAGGTTGGGGTCGATGCCCAGGTAGCGGCCGACACCGGAGCACACCCCGGCGATCATCTTGCCGTCGCGGGTCCGGCGGAGCTGCTTGGTGCTGTTCTGCGTTTCCATACTTAGATCTTCCCTCTCCAGGCCGTCGGGCGGCATCGGGATTCGCCCTGACCCGACCCTGAGAGCATCCCCGAAAAGCGCGCCGCCGACCCTGGGGAGGGGCCCGGGAAGCGGGCCGTCGTACCCTGGCCGCGTCGTTCTGCCTCCGACGGATGGGATGCCCGGATGGACGTGCTGCGCGTGGACGACGGTCTCGACGGCGAGGAGCGGATGGTCCGGGACACCGTCCGCGCGTTCGTCGCGGAGAAGATCGCCCCGCACCTGGCGGAGTGGTTCGAGGACGGCGTGTTCCCCGCCCGCGATCTCGCCCCCGAGCTGGGAAGGCTCGGCCTCCTTGGAATGCACCTGGAGGGGTACGGGTGCGCCGGGGCGAGTGCCGTCGCGTACGGCGTGGCGTGCCGGGAGCTGGAGGCGGCCGACTCGGGGCTGCGCAGCTTCGTGTCCGTCCAGGGCTCGCTGGCGATGGCGGCGATCCACAAGTTCGGCTCGGAGGAGCAGAAGACCGCGTGGCTGCCCCGGATGGCGTCCGGTGAGGCGATCGGCTGCTTCGGCCTGACCGAGCCCGACCGCGGCTCCGACCCCGGCGACATGCGGACCCGGGCGCGCCGGGACGGATCCGACTGGGTCCTGGACGGCACGAAGATGTGGATCACCAACGGCTCGGTCGCGGACGTCGCGGTCGTCTGGGCCAGGGTGGAGGACGAAGGGATCCGCGGGTTCGTCGTCCCGGCCGGGACGCCCGGGTTCGGCGCGTCCGACATCCACCGGAAGATGTCGCTCCGGGCGTCCGTGACGTCCGAGCTGGTGCTGGACGGGGTGCGGCTGCCGGGGGACGCCGTCCTGCCGGGGGTGACCGGGCTGAAGGGGCCGCTGAGCTGCCTGTCCGAGGCGCGCTACGGGATCCTGTGGGGCGCGGTCGGCGCGGGACGCGCCTGCTACGAGGCGGCCGTCGACTACGCGCGCACGCGCGAGCAGTTCGGCAAACCCCTGGGGGCGTTCCAGCTGACGCAGGAGAAACTGGCCTGGATGGAAGTCGCGCTGGGGCGGGCCGGGCTGGTCGCGCTGCACATCGGCCGTGCCAAGGACGCGGGGAAGGTCACGCCGCAGCAGGTCTCGTTCGGGAAGCTCGCGAACGTCCGCGCCGCGATCGATGTCGCCCGCGAGGCCCGGACGATCCTCGGCGCGAACGGGATCACGCTCGAATACCCGGTGATCAGGCACATGAACAACCTGGAGTCGGTGCTCACCTACGAGGGGACGCAGGAGGTGCACCTGCTGACCCTCGGGAAGGCGATCACCGGTCTGGACGCCTTCCGCTGACGTCCCGGGCCGGGGCGCGGCGGACGGCCGGACGACTCCTGATCTTTCGGGTGAGCGCGATCACCGTGTAGCAAAGCTTAAAGTCGTGCTGAAGGGTAACTCGCTGGACGGCCCGCGCCCGGGCTGGGCAGACTCGATTGCCCCAGGTCAAGGCATGAACGTAGGGAGCGGCATGAGAATCGGGATCGTCGGTGCCACCGGACAGGTCGGCGGGGTCTTGCGCAGGATCCTGGCCGAGCGGAACGTCCCCGTGGACGAGCTCCGCCTGTTCGCCTCGGCGCGGTCGGCCGGACGCACGCTTCCATGGGGCGACGGGGAGATCACCGTCGAGGACGCCGCGACCGCCGACTACCGCGGCCTGGACATCGTGATCTTCTCGGCTGGGAAGACCACCTCGCTGGCGCTCGCGCCGAAGGTCGCCGACGCGGGCGCGGTCGTGATCGACAACTCGTCCGGGTGGCGGATGGACCCGGACGTCCCGCTCGTCGTCTCCGAGGTGAACCCCGGGGCGGCCCGCGTCCGGCCCAAGGGGATCATCGCGAACCCGAACTGCACCACCATGGCCGCGATGCCCGTGCTTCGCCCGCTGCACGAGGAGGCCGGGCTGTCCGCGCTGGTCGTCGCCACCTACCAGGCGGTGTCCGGCAGCGGTCTGGCCGGCGTGGACGAGCTGCACCAGCAGGCCCTGAAGGTCGTCGAGGGCGCGGACGCCCTCACCCATGACGGCTCGGCCGCCGCGTTCCCGGAGCCGAACGTGTACGTCCGGCCGATCGCGTTCAACGTGCTGCCGATGGCGGGCTCGATCGTGGACGACGGCCTGGCCGAGACCGACGAGGAGCAGAAGCTCCGCAACGAGAGCCGCAAGATCCTCGGCATCCCCGGGCTGAAGGTCTCGGGGACCTGTGTGCGGGTGCCGGTGTTCACCGGGCACTCGCTGCAGATCAACGCGCGGTTCGACCGTCCGATCAGCCCGGAGCGGGCCGCCGGGCTGCTCGCGGACGCGCCGGGCGTCGTGCTCAGCGACGTCCCGACGCCGCTGCAGGCCGCCGGGCAGGACCCGACCTTCGTCGGGCGCATCCGCCGCGACGAGACCGTGGAGAACGGCCTCGCGCTGTTCGCCGCGGGCGACAACCTGCGCAAGGGCGCGGCGCTCAACGCCGTCCAGATCGCCGAGCTGGTCGCCGCCGAGCTCGCCGAATAGGCCCCAGGGGCGTCCTGGGACGGGGGCCGGGCGGCCGGGCACGACCCGGCCCCCGTCCCGGAGGGTCCGCGTGCGCCTGAGGGCCGATGTCGGGCTGGCGCGCCGCTCCGGCGGGCCGGTCAGGCCTTGGCGCCGCGGACCTCCAGGGAGTCGAGCAGGGCGGCGCTGGCGCGGGTGATCTCCTCGACGGCGCGGTCGAACGCCTCGGCGTTGTGCGCGGCGGGCGCCCGGAATCCCGAGATCTTCCGGACGAACTGGAGCGCGGCGGCGTGGACGTCGTCCTCGGTGACGTCCTCGGCGTACGGCGGGCGGAGCGTCTTGATGCTGCGGCACATACCTCCATGGTCGCTCACGCCTCTGACATTCGCTTTCGTGGGTTTTTGCCGAAGCCCGGAGACCTAAACGATCTTTAGGTTGGGCGCATGAGAACGCAGCGCATCCTGCCCGTCCTGACCGCCTCCACCGCCCTGGCCGGGGCGGCCGTCCTTCTTCCGTCCGCCGCCCACGCCGCGACCCCGGCCAAGGCGCCCGCCTCCAAGGCGCCCGCCTCCCACGCGCGGACCGCTCACTGCGTCTTCACCCCGACGCCCGACAACCCGGCCGCCAAGCCCGTCCACGCGCCGAAGGCGACGGTCCGCGCGCACGGCACCGTGGACGTCCGGATCGTCACCAACCACGGTGAGGTCCGGATCAGCATGGACCGGCGGAACGCGCCCTGCGCGGTGGAGAACTTCGCCAGCCTCACCAAGCAGAAGTTCTACAACCACACGCAGTGCTGGCGGCTGACGAACTCGGAGCGCCTCGGCGTCCTGCAGTGCGGCGACATCTACCGCGCCGAGGAGGGCGGGCCGGGCTACAAGTTCGACGACGAGCTGACCGGCAAGGAGACCTACCCGCGCGGCACCGTCGCGATGGGCAACTGGGGGCCGAACACCAACGGCAGCCAGTTCTTCATCGTCCACACGCACGCGAACATCCCGGCCGCGTTCACGGTGCTCGGGAAGGTCACCAAGGGGATGAAGGTCCTCGACGAGATCGCCGCGGGCGGCATCATCCCGCAGTCCGGCCCGCTCGACGGCCTGCCCAAGCACCCCGTGAAGATCATCCGCGTGACCGCGCACGGCTGATCCGCGTGTTCCGGGGCGGGTCAGGGTGTCACATCCGGGCCCGCCCGGGCGTCGTTAGGGTGAGATCCAGGACCTGATCCCGAGGAGTCGGATGACCTCCCACGACGACAAGGCCGCACGGCTGCGCGAACTGCACCGTCCGGGCGACCCGCTGATCCTGCCCAACGTGTGGGACGCCGCGAGCGCGCGGGTCGTCGCGGACGCCGGATACCCGGCGCTCGCCACCGCCAGCGCCGCCGTGTCCGCGATGCTCGGCTACGACGACCACCAGGGCGCCCCGGCGGACGAGATGTTCGCGGCGGCCGCCCGGGTCGTCCGGGCCGCCGGGGACCTCCCGGTCACCGTGGACGCCGAGGCCGGGTACGGCCTCCCGCCCGCCGACCTGGTCGCGCGGCTCGCCGCGATCGGCGCGGTCGGCTGCAACCTGGAGGACACCGACCTCGCCGCGGGAGGCGGGCTCGCCGACGCGTCCGCGCAGGCCGAGTACCTGGCGTCCGTCCGGGAGGCGGCCCGTGCGAACGGCACCGACCTGGTGATCAACGCCCGCGTGGACGTGTTCGCCGGCAAGCCCGAGGCGACCCCCGAGCTGATCGACGCGGCGCTCGACCGGGGACACCGCTACCTGGAGGCCGGGGCCGACGCGGTCTACCCGATCCTCCTGACCGACGAGAACGCGATCGCGACGCTCACCAAGGAGCTGCCGGGGCCGGTCAACGTCCTGTGCCTGCCCGGGACGACGGTCTCCCGCCTCGCCGAACTCGGCGTCGCGCGGATCTCCTGGGGCCCGCAGCCGCACCGCCTCGCCATGGCCGCGCTCCAGGACCATGTCACCGGCCTGCGTCCCTGACCTGGGATGACGTCCGCCCGGCCGGGGTGACCGGCCGGGCGCGCCGCTAGGACCGGACGGTCAGCCAGAGGCCCGTCGCGGAGGCGTCGCGGTGGAACCTGAGGTGCCAGCAGCCCGCGCTCGGGAAGCGGTACACCAGCGTCCACTCGTCGCCGGGACGGTCGTAGGCGATCCCGCCCGGTGAAGGTCCGGACACCGCCGGGAGGTCGTCCACCCCGGGCCCGCGCGCGCTGAGCCGCAGGCCGCCGTGCCCGGTCACGCGCAGCGTGAGGCGGACGTCGCGGCCCGCCTTGAAGGGGACCTGGTCGGCGAGGGCCCAGAGGGTCGCGTTCCGGCCCGACCCCTCGACCTCGGGACGGCCATGCCAGGCGCCGACCGCCGACCCGGGTTTGCAGCCGCGATGCGAGTCGACGGTCACGACCCCGATCGGCTTGATCATCGAGCTCGCGGCCCCGTGCGCGCATCCGCCGAGCACGGCGGCCGAGCACGCCAGTCCCGCGCCCGCCGCGACGACGCCGCTCCTCATCACGTCTCGCCCCCGCTCGACGCTCCCGACCCTTCTCCTCACTGTCCGCCGCCGGCGCGCGTCCGTCCACCCTCGCGCCGACCCGGTCTATCCACCGGGCCACACCAGGCCGCCCCCACGGTGACCGGCGCCCCCAGGGCGGGCTGGGGGCGCCGGAGCCCGAGGGGCTAGGAGGGGAGTTCCTCGATGACCGAGACGCCCTGGGAGGCGTGGGGGCCGTAGCGTTCCCATTCCTCGCGGAGGCGGACGCGGCCGTCGGGCAGGAGCTCCGGGGTGGAGCGGACGCGGCCGCTGACCACGGTCGCGTCCGCGAGGACCTGGCAGTAGGCGAGGTCCAGGCTGTCGTCGTCGGAGCGGCGGCCGACCAGGTAGCCGCGGACGACCTGGCCGCCGTCGAAGTCGGCCCAGACGGTGTCGCCGTCCTGGTGGTAGCGGCCGACGGGGACGCCCCCGGCGGACGCGGTCTCGGCGGCGGACGAGCGGAACCGCCGTCCCTCGTAGTCGATGGGCACGCCGCTCACCCCCACACGACGCTGGGCGCGGCGTCGCGGACGGTGTAGACGTCCCGCTCGAACAGCGAGTTGATGATCGTCGCGGCGCGGACCGGGAGCAGGGTCAGGTTCGCGTCCGCGACGCCGTGCGTGTACCGGGCCCGGTTCTGCACGAAGATCTTGTTGCGGTCGGAGCCCTTCCAGCGCAGCGAGTAGTCCGAGTCGACGATCATCTCGCCGGTGTCGTCGTGGTCGATGAGCTCGGTCAGGGACGGCGCGAGCGGCGGCGGTGTGGCCGTGCGCCCGGTGGCGAGGACGACGTACCGGGCGGGCACCTTCTCGTGGCCGATCGGGGACGTCGCCGACAGGACGAACCCGTCGCCGTCGCGGTCGGCGGACGTGACGTCCCGGCCGGGCCGCATGGTGAGCGGGTACCGGTCCAGGCGCAGCATCCCGTCGTAGTTGGCCTGGTAGATGGACTGGAGGGCGCCGGGCGTGATCGCGTCGCCGGTGAGGGTCTGGCCCTCGATGAGCCGCCGCCGGGTCTCCCGCGTGACCTGCTGGAGGAACTCGACGTAGGCGGGACGGTAGAAGTCGTTGGCGGGCGGCGAGTCGTCCATGGGCTGGAACCAGGGCCGCCGGCCGAGCCAGGTGACGTCGGTGAAGCCGTGGCCGAGCAGCTCCAGGACGCATTCGGCGCCGGTCTGGCCGCCGCCGATGACCGAGACGGGCGCCTCGCGGTCCATGTCGGGGAGGCGGCCGGTGAGCTCCTCGGGGACGAAGGCGTCGTCGCCGACGATCCCGGACAGGCCCGGCGGGACGTACGGGACGCTGCCCAGGCCGAGGACGAGGTGGTCGGAGCGGGCGATCGTCCGTCCGCCGCTCTCGTACGAGAACCCGACCCCCTCCTCGAAGCCGATCTCGTCCACCGAGACGCCGTACTCGATCCCCTCGATCTGCTCGCTCGCCCACGCCAGGTAGCGCTGGTACTCGCGGCGCGGGATGACGTTGAACTGGGCGTTGATGAGCGCGTAGATGCGTCCGGACGAGACGAGGTAGTTGACGAACGACAGCCGGTGGGTGGGGTCGACGAGCGAGACCAGGTCCTTGAGCCAGGAGGTCTGCATGCGGACGCCGGACAGCAGCAGCCGCGGGTGCCAGGTGGAGACCGGGCGCCGCTCCAGCAGGACGAGCCGGTGCGGCGCGACGGCCTCGAACAGCGCGGCCAGGCTCAGGTTCGCCGGGCCGGCGCCGACGCCGACGGTGTGGTGGTGGGGGATGTCGATCTCGGACATGGGCGATGCCTCCTGAAGGGTCACGCGGGGGTGCGGAGCCGCAGAAGCTCTTCGGCGGCGGTACGGGACGCGGCGAGGGCGGTCTTCGCCGCGCCGCCGCTGCCGCCCGTGAAGGTCGACAGCCGCGGGGACGCGCCGGAGACCGGCCGGAGCCGCAGGCCGGGGTCGGGGTGGTAGCAGTCGGCGGCGACGACCGTCCGGACGGCCGGGCCGAGCCGCAGGCCGGGGAAGGTGACGCGGGCCAGCGCGGACGCGGCGTGCGCGAGCGCGGGCTCGGGCCAGCGGTCGTCGGGGTCGACGTCGTGGCGGTCGCTGGGCACGCCGAGCAGCAGGCCCTTGGCGTGGGGGCGTCCGTAGAGGCTGGTCGTCTCGTCCACGAACACGCGCGACGGGGGGTTCTCCGCGGCGTGCACCGTGTACTGGACGCGTTTGGTGCGCAGCCCGTCGCAGGGCAGGCCGAGCAGGGTGAGCAGGCCCGGCGTCCACGGCCCGGCGGCGAGGACGACCAGGTCGAAGGTGGTGGCGGCCATGGTCCCGGACGCGGTCCCGGCCGCGGCCCCGGCCGTGGTTCTGGACGTGCCGTGGCGCAGGGTGAGCGCGCCGTCCGGCTCCTCGGTGAGGCCGGTGACGGGCGCGGTCGTGCGGCGTCCGCCGATGCGCAGGAGGTCCGCGACGATCTCGCGGCGGAGCGCGCCCGGCGCCACGAACCCGGCGCGCCGTTCGACGACCGCGGGCGGGCGGTCGGGGAAGCCCGGCGCGTCCGCGAGGGAGGCCGACCCGGGCAGCGCCGCGCAGATCGCGGCCAGGTCGGACGGCAGCGGCGGCGGCCCGGCCTGGATGTACACCGAGCCGGTCTCCCGGTAGGCGGCCCAGCCGCGCAGCAGGCGGCTGCCGTACAACTCGGCGAGCGACGCGGTCGCCTCGGCGCGCAGCGCGGCGTCGGGCTCGAAGCCGCGGACGATCCCGCCGGACGCGGCGGTCGCGTCGGCGGGTTCGGGCGGGCCCGCGAGCTCGACCTCGGCGGTCCGGTCGGCGAGCCGCAGCCGCCAGGCGAGGAGCGCGCCCGCCAGGCCCGCGCCGACCACGCAGATCCTCATGAGGCGTCCCCGGACGGCTCCGCCGTGATCAGGGCGAGGAGGTCGCGCGCCCGCGGGTCGTCCCGCATCGGCAGGAGCAGGCGCGCGGCGAGCGCCGGGTCGAACCCGGACGGCGCGAGCGCGCGGCGGGCGCGCGTCAGGTCGGCCTCGGCGGACGGGACGCCCGTCTTGAACGCGTCGACCGTGAAGTCGCTCTCGTACCGGTCGGGACGGTCCTGCGCGAGGAACAGCCGGACGTCGCCCGCGTCCTGCTCGCCGAGGATGTCCAGCGCCCAGACGGCATGGTTCCGGCTGGTCGAGAACTTCAGGCCGTCCAGGCGGTAGAACTCGTTGACCGCGAGCCCGCGCAGGACGCCCGGCCTCACCCCGGCCGCCGCGAACACGGCCGGGATCAGCACGGCGTAGTAGAACGAGTTGTCGACGCCGTGGAAGTGCCACAGCTCGTCCACGCCGTTCCACACGGCGACGCAGTCGGCGAGCGTGCGGACGGACGGGTCCAGGGCGCGCGCGATCTTGTAGAGGTAGCCGAACGCCATCTCGACCCAGACGTCCAGGCGCAGACCGTGCAAGGGGCCGTTCGCGGGGCCGTCGAGGTCGACGCCCCAGTCGGTCGGGTAGGCGACGGGGACGGCGGGCAGGCCGTCCGGGAGCATCCGTCGGACGAGGTCGACCACGCGCGGGTGCATCTCGGCCCCGGCCCACGTGCGGGTCAGCTGGTCGCGGAGGTCTTCGAGGCGCAGCACGGGGACGCGCGCGGTGAACTCCTCCGGGACGGCGTCGCAGCAGGTCGAACGGGCTTCGCGGAGCGTCGCGGCGGTGTTGTAGGCCATGCACGCCTCGCATCCGCCGCCCGCCGCGCCCGCCCCGCACGTCCCGCAGAGACCGGCGACGTAGCCGTGGTGCATCGTCCGGCCGCAGTCCGGGCAGCGGTGGAGGACGGTGTCCTCTCCGCAGTCGAACAGCTCCCCGACGAGCCGCCGCATCGCGTCGCGGTAGTCGGCGTCCTGGAGAGGGTCGAGGAAGACGTCGTACTCGATCCGGGCCTGCGCGAACGCCGCCCGGACCTGGTCCGAATAGTCGCGCACGGCCTCGTCCACCGGACGGCCCAGCGCCTCGGCCTTGGCCAGGACGTAGTTCTGGTGGCTGTCCAGCCCGGACATCGTCAGGACGTCCGCGCCGGACGCGCGCAGCGCCCGCGCCGCGATGTCGCCCGCTACGTACGGCCCGCTCAGGTGCCCGACGTGCAGGGGACCGTTCGGCGTGGGCGGGGGCGTGGTGAGGACGATCCGCGTCGGCCGGGTCATTCGCCGGCCTCCTCGGGAGCGGCCTGCCCGGGCGGGGCGGCCTCCTCGGGCATCCAGTAGATGCTCAGCAGCACCAGCGGCTCGCTGTCCGAGCGGTTGTGGATCACGTGCGGCTCCCGGCTCGGCAGCAGGACGGCGGCGCCCTGCCCGGCCTCCGTCCGCTCGCCGGACCCGGGCGCCTCGTAGTCGGCGCTGCCGGACGCCACCACCGAGAGCTCCACCTCGGGGTGCTGGTCGCGCTCGCTGGACCCGCCCGGCGGGATCACGCACCACATGGCGTCGAAGGGCAGCTCGCGGTCGGCCGCGTACTGCGTCCACCGGCCGATGCGGATTCCGTATTCCTCGGTCAACCGGGCCGAGGAATATTGCAACTTCTCCATGCGATCTCCCGTTGAACGTCTTCCGAATCGAGGCGGCCGCCACGGAAGGGATTGTGACCCGGATAAGCCGTTTTCCCGGTGGCAGGAAGATGACAGGGGCCCCGCCGCGGCGGGCCTCGGGGATTCCCGCCCGAGCTGAACTGCCGCCATTCGCTTTCCGTGATGCGGACATCGCGAACCGCGACGAAATGAAACATTGACGGTCTCGATCGCGCCGGGGCACCATGCGGCGCAGTGCCCGGCGGGGCTGTGGCCGAGTCGCCGTGGACGCGTCGTTGATGACCGAGTCGAAGGGGACCCTGGAATGGATGTCCGTCCGCATCTGGCGCTGATCGCCACCGGCATGCAGGCGTGGCGCGAGTACCTCGTCGAGTCGATCGCGCGGGAGTACCGGATCCACCTGTTCGCCAAGTCCCGACCGTCCTGGGAGCTGGAGTACGTGGACGGCGTCACCGTGGTGAACACGCTGGAGCCCGACCTCGCGATCGCCGCCGCCCGCGCCGTCCACGACACCGATCCGTTCGACGGTGTCCTCTGCTGGGACGAGGCGCGGATCTGGCCCGCCGCCTGCGTCGCCGAGGCGCTCGGGCTGCCCGGCGTGTCCCCGGACGTCGTCGAGCGCTGCCGCGACAAGCACCTGTCGCGCACCGCGCTCGACGCCGCCGGCGTCCCGCAGCCCGCGTCCGTCGCGGTCGCGTCGCTGGAGGAGGCCGCGCGGGAGGCCGCCCGGATCGGCTACCCCGTCGTGGTGAAGCCGCGCGCGCTCGCCGCGTCCGTCGCGGTGATCGTGGTCGAGTCGGCGGACCTGCTCGCGGACGCCTACGAGCGGGTGCGCGGCACCACGCTGCCCGAGGTCGAGGAGTACGAGTACGGCGTCCTCGTCGAGGAGTGCCTGCGCGGCGAGGAGATCAGCATCGACTCGGCCGTGTTCGGCGGGAAGGTCGTCCCGCTGTACCTGGCGCACAAGCGGAAGGGCTACGAGCCGTTCTGCGAGGAGATCGGGCACGTCCTGCTCGCGGACGACCCGCTGCTGAGCGACCCCGCGCTGATCAAGGTGCTGGAGGACACGCACGCCGCGCTCGGCTTCCACACCGGCATGACCCACACCGAGGTGTTCCTCACCGAGACCGGCCCCCGGGTCGTCGAACTGAACGGCCGGCTCGGCGGCGACTTCATCCCCTACCTGGGCGGACGCGTCACCGGCATCGACGCCGGGCTCGCCGCCGCGGCCGTCGCCGTCGGCCGGGGGCCCGCGGTCGAACGCACCCGGACCGGGGCGGCCGCCGTCGAGTTCTTCTACCCGGAGGTCGCGACGGTGTTCGGCGCGCTCCGCGTGGACGAGGCGCTCCTGCACCCGGCCACCGACAAGGTCGTCCCGATCGCGCAGCCCGGTGAGCTGGTCGAACGCGCCGAGGACGGGTACATGTGGGCGCGCTACGCCGCCGCCCTGGCGATCGCGGACACCGAGGACGAGTGCCGTGCCGCGTTGGACGCCGCCGCCAAGGCGATCACGCTGGAGCCCGCTCCGCCCGGCACCGCGTCCGTCCCGGCGGGGCCCGCGATGTCGGGCGCGCCGTCCGAGCCGACACCCATGGCGTCCTGGCGCCGCGCCCCGGACGCGGGCGGACAGGCCGGCCCGGACGCGGGCGGACAGGCCGGTTCGGGCGGCGCCGCAGGGCGGGCCGGTTCGGACGGCGGCGGCGCCGGGAGCGCGGGGTGAGCGAGGGCGGGGCACGGCCGCCGGGGGTGTGGGAGACCTGGCGGGAGGCGCCGGTCCCGGTCCGGGCGGTCATCGCCGGGCTGCTCGTCAACCGGCTCGGCACGTTCGTGCAGGTCTTCCTCGTCCTGTACCTGACGCACCGGGGCTTCTCGGCGACGCAGGCCGGGATCGGGCTCGGCGTGTACGGGGCCGGGACGGTGCTCGGGCTGCTCGTCGGCGGCGGCCTCACCGACCGGATCGGGAGCCGCCTGACGATCGTCCTGTCCATGGCCGGGTCGGCGGTGCTGACGCTCGGCGTGCTGTACGCGCCGCAGTACTGGACGATCCTCGTCGCGCTGGCCCTGCTCGGCGCGGTCGCCCAGGTGTACCGGCCCGCCTCGGCGAACCTGCTCGCCGAGATGGTCCCGGACGAGCGGCAGGTCATGGTGTTCGCGATGCTGCGGCTCGCGCAGAACGTCGGCGCGACCGCCGCGCCGCTGTTCGGGTCGCTGCTGCTCGCGGCGTCCTACTCGCTGCTGTTCTGGGGCGAGGCCGTCGCGGCGCTGGTCTACGCGGTGATCGCCTACATGACGCTGCCGGACGGCCGCTCGTCCGCCGCCTCGGAGGGCGGCGCGGCGGACGGCGCGGAGGAGCCGGCGGCCGAGGTGCCGTCCGGCGGTTACCTCGCCGTGCTCGGGGACGTCCGCTACCTGCTGTTCCTGCTCGCCTTCCTGCTGAACTCGCTCATCTACGTGCAGTACCTCGCCGTCCTGCCGCTCGCCGTGAAGGCGGCCGGGCATCCGACCGTCGTGTACGGCTCGCTCGTCGCGCTGAACGGGTTCATCGTCATCGCGTGCGAGCTGCCCCTGACGAAGAAGACGCAGAGCCTGCCCGCCCGCGCCGTCGGCGTCGCCGGGCTCGCGCTGCTCGCGGGCGGCCTCGCCCTGTACTGGGTGCCGCTCGGCATCGCCGCGCTGGTCCTGGCCACGGTCGTGTGGTCGATGGGCGAGATCGTCGGCGGCCCGACCATGTTCGCCTACCCGGCCAAGGCCGCCCCGGACGGCCTGCGCGGCCGCTACCTGGGGTCGGCCCACGCCATGTTCGGCCTGGGCTCGGCGCTCGGGCCGGTGCTCGGCGTGGAGCTCTGGCACGCGGTCGGACGGCCCGTCTGGCTGTGGTGCGGAGCGATCGGCCTCGTCGCCGTGCTCGCCGCCCGCGCCGGAATGGTCGAAAAATCAACAGTGTCCGCCCCGGCCGAGAACAAACCTTCACCAAGCAATTCAAGAAATGAAAATATCACGGTTACGCATACGGGCGGTGACGCCCCGGTCGCGGCAGAGGACAATGCATAGAGAAATGAGCGTCCGCAGCCAAAGCGGACGGAAATTGTGTCTTATGGAGGGCATGGCAACCCCACCGCACCGCACGGCCGAGGCGCCCACCGGCGCCGAGGCCGGGACGCCCGGCTCCGGCGTCCTCCCCGACTGCCGGGTCGAGTACTTCGCCGCCCGGCCGACCGGACCGCCCGACGGCGCCCGCACGCGCCGTGACCTGGCCCTGCTGGACGACGGCATCCGGGTCCGGGTCCTCTATCCGCACTCCGTCCGCACCGACCCCGCCTTCCTCGGCTACGCGAGCATGCTCAGCGAGGCCGGGGGAGAGATCCGCACCGTCGACCGGCTGCCCGCGCCGGTCGCCGTCCTCGACCGCTCCGTGGCACTGCTCCCGGTGGGCCCGCCGGGGAGCGAACCCGTCGAGATCACCGCCGCCCCCGTCGTCGACCAGCTCCTCTGGACCCTCGCCTTCACCTGGGACCACGGCTGGCGCTGCCCCGACGCGGGCGAACCCGAGGAGCTGCGCACCGCGATCCTCGGCATGCTCGCCAACGGCGACAAGGACGAGACGGTCGCGCGGCGGCTCGGGATGTCCGTCCGCACCTGCCGCCGCCACGTCGCGTCCATCATGGCCGACCTCAACGCGGCGAGCCGCTTCCAGGCGGGGCTGCTCGCCGCCCGGGGCGGACTCCTCGGCCCGCCGCCGGAACCCTGACCGTCCACGGGGAGCACCGGCGCCACCGGTGACCCCGGCTGACCCCGCGCTCACACCGCTCCACCCCGGACGGACGGGACCGCCTCCGTCCTCGTGAACCCCCGCCCGCGAAGGTCCCGCCCGATTCGTCCGCACCCCGCCGGCGGTGGCCGCCTCCGTTGCCTCGTGGCCGCCGCTCCCCCGCTCCACCGACAGGGGCGCCCGCCGGAACCTCGGTTCCGGCGGGCGCTTTCGTCCTTCCCGGAACGTCCCGTATCGGTACGATCTGCGGGGCGGATTTCCCGAGACTGGAGGCGGAGTGCCGGACACGACGGCCGCGCTGCCGGGGGACCCGGGCACGGTGGGCCCCTACCGGCTGGAACGGCGACTCGGCACCGGCGGCCAGGGAACGGTCCACGTCGCGCGGGGTCCCGGCGGGCAGCGGGTGGCGATCAAACTGCTGCACCCGCACCTGGTCACCGACGAGCGGGCGCGCGGCCGGTTCCTCGGCGAGGTCGAGATCGCCAAGCGCGTCGCGCCGTTCTGCACCGCGCCGGTGCTCGACAGCGGCATCGACGGCGACCGTCCCTACATCGTCAGCGAGTTCGTGGACGGCCCGTCCCTGCACGCGTCGGTCCGGGCGCGCGGCCCGCGCTCGGGGGCCGCGCTGCACCGCCTCGCCGTCAACACCGCGTCCGCGCTCGCCGCGATCCACGAGGCGGGGGTCGTGCACCGCGACTTCAAGCCCGGCAACGTGCTGCTCGGCCCGGACGGCCCGGTCGTCATTGACTTCGGCGTCGCCCGCGCCCTGGACCTCAGCCAGTCCCTCACCACCAGCCAGGCCGTCGGCAGCCCCGCCTACATGGCCCCCGAGCAGATCGCGAACAAGGAGATCGGCCCGGCCGCCGACCTGTTCGCCTGGGCCGCCACCCTGCTCTACGCCGCCACCGGGCGGCGCGCGTTCCCCGGCGACTCCATCCCGGCCGTCATGCACGCCATCCTCCACGACGAACCCGACCTCCCGGACCTGGACCCGCAGCTCAGCGACCTCGTCCGCGCCTGCCTCGCCAAGGACCCCGCCGACCGTCCGGGAGCCGATGCCGTCCTGGCGTCCCTCCGCGGCCTGTCCCGCAGCGCGTCCGCACCGGCCCTGGCCCCCGTGCTGGACGAGTCGCCGATCACCGCGTCGGACGAGTCGTCGGTGACCGTGCAGGACGAGCCGTCCGCGCCCGGCCGGACCGCCGCGGACGCGCCGGTCCAGGAGACCGCGGCGGACACGCCCTCCCAGCGGACCGCCGACGCCTCAAGCGCCGAGACCGCCCTGGACGCGAAGCGGCCGAAGCGTTCTCGACGTCGTGCCGTCCTGCTGGTCGGTGCGGTCGCCGCCCTGGTCGCCGTGACGTCGGGCGCGGCCTACATGGCCGGGACGGCGGGGGACTCGGGAGGCCGCCACCACGCCACGTCCGGGCAGGCGGGGGCCGGTGCGGTGGGGACCGGGCCGCTCACGAGCGGGACGGCGTCCACGCCCACGACGCCGGGCACGCCGAAGAAGACGCCGTCGGGGGCCTCGTCCGCGTCCCATGCCCCGGTGTCCTCGCCCGGTTCCCCGGATGGTCGTCCGTCCCAGACGCCGAGAAAGACCGCGCAGCCCACCAAGAGCAGCGGCAGTGGCGGCGGTGGTGGTGGCGGTTCCAAGCCCAAGGGCGGAACGAAGACGCTGGGAACCGTGAACTCGAACGACATGAACCGCTACTGCAACGCGAAGGGCATGGCCTACGCGACGCAGCAGGGCGCCTCTTACTACTGCACCATCCCGGGAGCGACCCCGGTCACCTGGGGCGACGTCTGCAAATGGCGGTTCCCGGGGCATTCGCCGATCTTCGCCGACGGCACGACCTGCAAGACCACGTCCTGATCCCGGAACGGGGGAACGCCCTCACAGCGGGCACTGTGAGGGCGTTCCCGTCGGGTTCTAGTACTTGGTGGAGATGGTCACGCCGCTGAAGCCGGTGTTGGCGTAGAGGCTGACGTAGTTGTAGCCGCCGCCGTTCAGGCCGGTGACGGTCAGGGACTCGGAGTTCCCCGAATTGGTGGACTTGGAGGTGTAGGCGCCGGTCGTCGCCCAGCTGGTCGGGTTGTAGTAGAGGTCGGCGTTTCCGCTACCGCCGGACGTCGTGATGGTGAGGCTGCTCGTCCCGGCCGGGACGTACAGGTAGAAGTAGGCGTAGTTCCCGGCGGTCGCGGAGATCCCGGTGCGCTGGCAGTCCTTGCCGAGGGTGCGCGTGTCGGTCCCGTCGCAGGTCGTGCCGCCGCCGGGCGGGGTGCCGCCACCGCCGGAGAGGGAGTCCAGCCAGGTGGTGAACTCGCTGTCGTAGTTCAGGGACTTGGTGAAGTTGTAGGCGTCGTCGTACTTTCCGGCGCGGTAGGAACCGAGCAGGCGCGTGACGTCCGCCGGGTGCTTCTCGAACATGAACCGGACCGCCAGGTAGCCCCAGTGGTAGGTGCGGTTCACATTGGTGTTGTCGTAGGTGGTGTCGAAGAGCGTGCTCAGCGCGTAGGTGTGGTTCTTGGCCTCGTTGAGCGCGTCGGTGTAGTCGAGCTTCCGGTACGAGTAGGAGACGTACTCCGCGACGCCCTCGACCCACCAGATGTCGGGCTTGACGGTCGAGGCGTTGAAGTCGCCGTACTGGTCGTAACGTCCGTCGAGGTAGTGCGTGTACTCGTGGTTGAGGTTCCAGATGCGGGCCGCGAAGCCGTTGTCGTCGGACCGCTGGTAGGCGATGAACCGCGGGGTGTTCGTCTGGGACGACGGGTCGCCCTCGAGGTACATCCCGCCGTTGTTGGTGTCGATGCCGAAGATGACGCCGGCGTAGGTCTGGTAGTCGTCCGGTGAATGGAAGACGACCACTTCCATGTTGGAGTTGTAGTCGTTGGCGACGGGGTTTCCGCCGTCGTTCACGAGGGTGTGGAAGTAGGCGTTCTGGTTGAGCATGCTCGTGCAGGCGGCGTTCGCCTCGTCCGAGGTGAGGGCCTGGGCGATGATGTGGAGGACGTTCGCGCTGCACGTGTAGCTCTGCGTCAGGACGGCCTGCTTGACGCGGTTGGACAGGTCACAGGTGCCGTAGTACGAGCAGTTCGAGTCGTCGTAACCGCTGGTGACGTCGGCGACCCGGACCCACAGCGCCGCGGTGGTGCCGGTGATGGAGCTGCTGTCGAGCAGGCTCTTGATGAGCGGCCGCACCTTGCTCTGCAACCCCGCGTACTGGACGAACCGGGCGGTCTCGCCGCCCGCGTTCGACTCCAGGAACGCCGAGGCGGTGCCGAGCAGGTTCACGTGGTCGCGGGCGAAGCCGTAGACCGCGTCGACGATGCTCGGGTCGGCCTGCACGGCCTCCGGGTATCCGGTGACCCACTGGCCGCGGAACAGCACCGTGTAGACGTTGTTCACCGCGTTCCTCATGTACCAGGACGCGTCGTACGCGCTGTTGTACGCGGCGAGCAGGCGCTTCACCACGTACAGGTAGCGGGCGTTCTCCGAGGAGCTGTCGATCAGGATGACCGCCTCGCCCAGGATCTCGCCGTTCGCGTCGCTGACCGTGCCCGACGCCGAGTTGGCGTAGAACGCGTCCAGCGCGCCCTCGGTGGCGGTGGCCAGCGTCTTCGTGTACTGGCCGACCGTTCCGGGGTTGTAGTACTGCACGTAGTAGCCCGCCCGGAGGAACAGGACGAGCTGCTCGGTGCTGGTCGCGTTCGTCCCGTCATAGGACGAGGCGTTGCCGCGCAGCGCGTTCGCGATCGTGACCATCTGCGCCTCGCGGAAGGCGCCGTACTGGTCCTGCCCGGTGATCGAGAACAGGCTGTTGATGCAGTCGACCGACGCCGCCTTCACGGCGTTGACCAGGGCGGTTCCGGTGTTCCCGGTGAAGTCCGACACCGAGCAGGAGGCCGCGGTGAGGGTCGGTGCGACCGGCTTGAGGAGCTTCTTGGGGGCCTTGGCGAGGGACGGCGTGAGCGGGGCGCGGAGCTTGGCGCCCTTCCGCACGTTCATCTCGTCCGGCTTGACCAGCCTGGTCGCGCCGGAGATCTCGCGGTCGTGGTGGACGGGAGCGGGTTTGGCGGGTGTGGGAGCGGGGGCGGCGAGGGCGGGGGCGCCCATGCCTCCTGCCGCGATGGCGACGGTGGCCAGGAGCGTGGTCACCCATCGGCGTGCGGACATGGCCAGCTTCTCCTCTGAACGGGGGGAGTGGAGAGTTGGACGAGACCGGCCGGTCTTGTGTGGACGGCTGTAAAATGTCACATACGACATGTCCTAACAAGGCCCAATTCATGGGCCGTTCACGGACCTGTGTGCCGGCACCGAGCGTGAGCGCCCCGGCGCGTCGCGCGAACGCGACATGACGCGTTCCGGGGCGTTCCGTGAGAAGGTCGCCGGATCCCCTCGCGTCAATGGCGAATCTCGCCGAAAAGTGCGCGCTTTTTGACGGGGACTGTAATTAGGGACGCGATGTATAAGAGAGGAGATCAAACCCCCCGTTTCAGGAGTGCCCCATGCGCGTCCCCCGCCTGCTCGCGTTCTCCGCCGGTACCGCCGCCATGGTCGGCGCGACCCTGCTCACCTCCGGGACGGCGCACGCCGCCGGCCAGAACTACGTCGCGCTCGGCGACTCCTACTCCGCCGGCGTCGGCGCCGGGTCCTACGACTCCTCCAGCGGCTCCTGTTCGCGCAGCACCAAGGCGTACCCGCAGCTCTGGGCCAACGCGAACGGCCCGTCGTCGTTCAGCTTCGTCGCCTGCTCCGGCGCGACGACCGACACGGTGACCAGCGGCCAGCTGGGGGCCCTGAACTCCTCGACCACGCTCGCCAGCATCACGGTCGGCGGCAACGACGCCGGGTTCGCCAACGTCATGCAGACGTGCGTGCTGAACTCCGACTCGACCTGTCTGACGGCGGTCAATAACGCGAAGACCTACGCGCAGAACACGCTTCCCGGAAAGCTCGACACGCTCTACGGGTCGATGCGTTCCAAGGCCCCGTCCGCGAAATTCGTGGTGCTCGGATACCCGCACCTTTACTACATGAACGGCGGGATCTGCATCGGCCTGAGCAACACCAAGCGGACCGCCCTGAACTCCGCCGCGGACGCGCTCGACAGCACGATCTCGGCCGCCTCGTCCCGCGCCGGGTTCACGTTCTCCGACGTCAGGCCCATCTTCAACACCCACGAGCTCTGCTCGGGCGACGACTGGCTGAACTCGGTCACGATCCCGATCGGGAACTCCTACCACCCGACCGCGCTCGGCCAGTCCAGCGGCTACCTGCCCGGATTCAAGAACGGCGTCGCCGCGTTCAAGTAGGCGCCGGCACTTTTCGGGCACGCTGAACTGCGCTGACCTGACGTCCGGAAGTGGCGTCCAGGATGCGGCCCCGCGCCTGAAGCCGTCAGCCCCTCGGATCCCCGAGGGGCTGACGGCTTTCCTGCCCGAACCGTCGATCGGTGGATCAGACGGCGCCCTCGAGGCAGCGGGAGCGGAGATGCGCCAGGGCGGTCTCGACACGGGTCATGGTCTTGCGGATGTGCGGCAGGTTCACCGGATCGGCGCTCGCCAGCGCGGCCGTCTGGTCCTCGACCGTGGGGCCGTAGAGCATGCTCGTCGCCGCCCGGAAGCGCAGGGCGTCCGGGTCGTCGCCGAGCAGGTGACCAGAGAAGACGGCGATGTCGTACTCGTCGAAGAGGAACCTCTGGAGCGACCGTGAGTCGGTGACGCCCAGCGCGGCGAGCGGCGTCCGCATCGGCTCGAAGTCGGGATAGACGTAGAAGGCTCCGGTGGGCGGACGGCACAGCGCTCCCGCGCCGACCATGACGGAGTGCATCGCGCGGGCGACGGCGCCGTGCAGCCGGGCGCTCGCCTCCAGCCGCTGCCTGACATCGGGCGGGTCACCGAACGCGTAGTCGGCGGCCTCCTGCATCGGGTGGGCCAGCGTCGACCACACCTCGCTGGCCACCGCCATGACGCCCGCCTGGATCCGGTCGCCGCGTTCGCCCACCGGGAACCGGGCCGCGCCGATGCGCCAGCCGCCGAGTGCGAGGCTCTTGGAGAGGCCGGTGGTGACGACCGTCCGGTGCGGGACGATCTCGGCGGGGCTGAGCAGCTCGGTTCCGGGATCGTGGATGATGTCGCGGTAGATCTCGTCGGAGACGACGATGAGGTCCTCGTCCTCGGCGATCGCGCACACCGCCCGCACGGTCTCGGGCGAGGCGACCGTGCCCGTCGGCGTGTCGGGGACGGTGAGGATCATGAGGCGCGGGTCGAGGCCGCGCGCGCGGGCCGTCCGGATCGCGGCCCGCAGCGCGAGCGGATCCGGGACGCCGCCGTACCTGCGCGTGATGGGCACGCTGATCGGGGTCTTGCCCGCGAGGCGCGCCTGCGGCGCGTAGCTGTTCCAGCAGGGCTGCGGCAGGATGCAGTCGCCGGGGACGGCGTGCTGGACGGCCATGAGGAGCGGTTTGCTGCCGGGTGCGACGATGACCCGTTCGGGGTCGGTGGGCAGGCGGCGGCGTCCGAAGTATCCGGCGGCCGCGTCGCGGACGGCCTGCGTTCCGGCGACCGGTCCGTAGGTGGTCTGGTAGGCCGCGGCCGACAGCAGCTCGGCGAGCGACTCCATGAGTGGCAGCCGGGACTCCCCGAACGCCAGGTTCAGGATGTCGGCGCCGGCGGCGTTCAGCCGGTCCACGACCTGGTTGAACTTCAGGTTGGGAGCCATGCGCGAGCGGATCATCGCTCGGTCTCTCCTTCTGCCGCGGTCAGCCTCGGCGGCTGACGTCAGGGTCGTGAGTCGGCACGGGACATGACCGTGCCGCGACGCGGGCCCCGGGCGGGTTGTGGACCGCCGCGGCGCGCGCCGCGGGACGGTCAGCGCTCCCGGGCCTCGGTGACGTCCGCGAGATAGCGGACGACGTCGGTGAACCGGCCGCGCTCCTCGAAGACCTTGCGCTGCCGGTGCGCGCCGCAGCCGTCCCGGCGCAGCCGGGCGAGGGTGGCGTCGACGTAGTCGAGGTCGCCGGCCTCGCGCAGCTCGTCGTCCAGGTGGACGACGAGGTCGTCGAGCAGGGCGTGGGCCGGGACGAGTTCGGCGGTGCGCGGGTCGAGGGCCTGTCCTTCGAGGCCGTCCCGCGCGGCGCGCCAGCGGGCCGGCGCGAGGACCTCGTCCCGGACGGCGGGGACCGGCAGTCCCTGCTCGTGCGCCCGCAGCGACGCCTTCACCAGCGCGCGCGCCAGGACGGCTTGCAGGACGGCCTCCTCGACGCTCATCGCCACGTCGGGCGCGCGGATCTCGAGCGTCGGCCACGTCATGGACGGCCGGGCGTCCCAGTAGACCATCTTCGCGTCCATGATCGTCCCGGTGGAGATCAGCGTCTCCAGGGACTCCAGGTAGCGCTCGGGCGTGCGCATGCGCGGCGGGATGCCGGAGCAGGGCCACACCGAGCCCGCGACCGTGCGCCAGCTGGCGTGGCCGGTGTCGGCGCCGTCCTTGAACGGCGAGTTGGCGCCGAGCGCGATGAGCGTGGGCAGCCAGGGCCGCAGGTGGTCGGCGGCGCGCACCGCCTCGTCCAGGTCGAGCGTCCCGACGTGGACGTGGCAGCCGCAGTCGACGAACGTGTCGGTCATCTCGCCGAAGCGGGCGCGCTGGACGTGCCGGCGCGGCTCGTCGGCGAGGACGGGCTCGTCGAGCCTGCGGAGCACGGGCGTGCCGCTGGCGACGAGCCGGCATCCGCGGGCGGCGGCGGCCTCGGTGAAGCCGCGCCGCAGCCGCAGCAGCTGGCCGTGCATCTCGTCGGCGGTGCGGGCGATGGGGCTCGCCGATTCCACCTGGAACCGGGTGGCCTCCATGTGCATGGTCCCGCTGCCGTCGTCCGCGTCGGCCAGCACCGTCGCCGCCTTGGCGGCCAGTTCGAAGGTGCGGGCGTCGACGAGAAGGAACTCCTCTTCCACCCCCAAAGTCAGCAGGGATCGTGTCGACGGCGGACTCACGGGCGCGGGTCTGACACCTGGCGTGGCCACTGCTCCTCCACTTGGGTTCGGAGGGGCCGTGCGGGCCCCGGAGCCCCCTCGCGGGGGCATGGACCGAACTCACACCCCTATTCATCACCAGATGCGCATAAATCCTCACTTACTGTTATGTGATGCTTTCGCCCATACGGCCGGCCGGTCAGTGCCGCGGGGCCTTCCACCAGGGGCTCGTCACGCGCAGGTCCCGCTCGACGTTGGTGACGCAGTGGATGTCGCCGCCCGCGGTGCCGATGTGGTGGGCGTAGTCCCAGTCCTCGATCCAGCGGACGTGGACGCCGACCTTCCCCAGCGCCCGCTCGGTGGCCTGCTGGAAGAGATCCGTTCCGTCCTTCCGCGGACCGTGCTGGGCGGGCGCGAGGTAGCCGCGCGCCCCGGTTCCGGTGCCGACGCCGTTGGCGGCGTCCGGCAGGTAGGTGACCGTGAGGTCGTTACGCGGGTAGCCGTCGGGCAGGGCGAGCTTGGTGAACAGCGCCGGGACGCGGACGATGTCCTTCTCGGTGATCCCCGCCTTCTCGCGGAGCTGCAGCAGGGCCTTGTCGACGCCCTGGCCCGCGATGCGCGTGCCGTCCACCAGCGACGGTTCGCGCAGCGCCTCGGACACCGTCATGTTCGGGTGGTCGGTCTTCGACGCGGCGACGCCCTCGACGAGCCGCCGCCCTCCGCCGCCGCTCTTCGCGAGGTCCTTGAGGATGTCCATGCCCAGGCGCGGATCGGCGACGACCATGGCCCAGCCCCGGCCGGTGCGCGCGGGGACGAAGTGCATGAACTCGTCGATGTGCCCGACGCCGAGCCACGTGGTGTCCACGGAGATCGGGTCCTGGTAGCCCTGGGCGGCGAGCATCCTGGTGAACGTCGGGTCGGGGGTGAACTTCCCCTCGCCGCCGTAGACGATCCGTCCGGTGGGGTACTCGGGGGTCGGCGGGATCGTCCCCATGTTGCCGGTCGAACCGGCCGACCCGTAGTAGAGGTTGTCGTCCGGAGTGTCGACACGCGTCCCGTCGAACTGCTGGACCCCGGCCACCCCCGGGCCGCGCAGCATCGTGAACACCGGACGGGACGCGTCGCGCAGCGGACGGTCGCGTGAGGGGAAGTTCGGCGTGACCGCGGGCGACCTGAGCCTCACCGCGATGCGGTGCTCGGCCCCGCCCGGCCCCGGCATCGAGGCGTAGGCGGTCTTGTACATGTCGCCCATCCACCGGTCCCCGCCGGACGGCGACTCGACGAACCGGCTCCGCAGGCCGTCCGCGTCGAGGGCGCGCCGCAGGTCACGCCGGTATTCGGCCGACCCCACCATGGACCTGGAGGGAGCCTTCAGCCCCTCCAGGGTCTCGGGCGCCTTCGGGTTCGCGACGACCGCCCGCTTCAGCGGCATGAGGTCGTTCTCGAAGAGCACCGGCGCGACGCGCAGCCGCACGCGGTCGGTCCGCGTGGCGCCCCGGTCGGCGACGGTCAGCGTGAGGTCGGTGAACCCCGACCAGACGGCGGGGTCGCGGACGATGTCGCGCGCCTCGATCGCGAGCCGCACGCCCCGGCGCAGCTCGTCCGCGTGCAGGACGCCGTCCGCGCCGAGCGCGACGAACCTCCCCTTGCGCTCGACGAAGACGCGGACCTTGTCACGGGAACGCGCGTCCGGGAGCAGCGTCCCCTTCGCCGAGCCGGACACGCCGCGGATCGCCGGGATCTCCAGCCGCGCGAGGTCGGCGAGGTCGGCCGCGCCGTTCACCACGTCGTCGGACGCGTCGTTGCACCCGGCGAGCGCGGCGTCGCTGAGCCGCGCGCCGTCCTTGGCCGAGGACGAGCAGCGGGACCGGTCGTCGTCCAGGTTCGGCAGCATGATGGCGCCGCGGGCGGCGGTCCAGGAGCCCCGCCCCTTGTCGTCGGCGGGTGTCAGGCGGCCGTCGCGGTCGGTGTCGGCGCGCAGCAGGACCCGCGACGGCGTCCCGGTCGGCGCGGGCACGGTCGGCGCGGGCACGGCCAGCGCGGGCGCCGCCGTCC
>NZ_RFFG01000030.1 GCF_003696215.1 Actinomadura harenae
CTGGGCGACCACCTGGTGCACAACACCCCCAAACCCACCCTGCTCACCCTCTTCGGCGCCGTTCTGGAGGACGCGAACCCCGCCGAACGCGCCCTCGTCCTCGGCGGCCTCCCCGCCCCGGTCCGCGCCGTCTGGCACGTCATCGGCCGTCCTCGCTACGCCCGCCACATCCGCCGCGTCCGCGGCTGACCCCGCCCCCTTACTTCGCACCTCCGAGGAGAAGAACCATGTCGCTGAAGAACGTCAACACCGTCCTGGTCACCGGCTTCGTCCTGTTCATCCTCTGGTTCGGGTCGGAGTTCGTCCTGACCCCGGGGACGACGGCGCCGACCTTCGGCCTGCCGACCTGGCCGTCCGGCGACGGCGGCGGATTCCTGGTCGTCAAGGGAGACCGCGACATCGTCCTGGCCCTGGTCCTGGGCGTCCTGCTGGTGACGGGCCAGCGCCGGGCGCTGGCCTGGGCGCTGCTGGTGGAGGCCCTCGCCGCGTACGGCGACATGGCCAACGTCCTGGCCCACCACGGTTCCGTGGCCGTCGCGTTCGGCGTCCACTGCCTGACCGCGACGTTGATGGTGGGCAACGGCCTGCTGATGCTGCGCGAGACCCGCAAGATCGCGGCCGCTCCGGCGCAGCCCGCCCCGCAGTCCGCCTGACGCCTTCCCCTGTCGAGAACGTGAAGAAGGAGATTCGACGATGACCATCAACGACCTGCGCGGTGTCCTCGAAGGCCGCGTGCTGCTCCCTGGTGACGACGGCTTCGAAGCGGCGACCACGGCGTGGAACCTCACCGTCAGGCAGCCGGTGGCGGCCGTGGCGGAGGCCGCGGACGCCGATGACGTGGCGGCGCTCGTGCGCCACGCACGGCGGGCGGGCATGACGGTGGCCGCCCAGCCGACCGGGCACGGCGCCTCGGGTGATGTGGACGGCCTGATCCTGCTGCGCACCGGCCTGCTGAACAAGGTGGAAGTACACGCGGAGGAGCGTGTGGTCCGGGTGGGCGCGGGCGCGAAGTGGGGGCAGGTGCTGGCGGCGGCCGGCCCGCTGGGGCTGACCGGCCTGTCCGGCAGCGCGCCGGGCGTCGGCGTGACCGGCTACACCCTGGGCGGCGGGGTCGGCTGGTTCAGCCGCAAGCACGGCTTCGCCTCCGACAGCGTCCGGGCCATCGACATCGTGGACGCCGACGGCGAGCCGCGCCGGGTGACCGCCGAGTCCGACCCCGACCTGTTCTGGGCGCTGCGCGGCGGTGGCGGGGACTTCGCGATCGTGACCGCCCTCGAACTCGACCTGTATCCCGCGCCGGTCCTGTACGGCGGGCGCGTGGTCTGGCCGGAGCACCGGACCAGGGCGGTGTACGACGCGTTCCTGGAGCTCACCGCCGAGGCGCCTCGTGAACTCAGCGTCTGGATCAACCGGTTCCAGCCACCCGGTGCGCCGCCGGTGGTGACGCTGGATCTGGTCTACCTGGGCGAGGCGGCCGATGGGGAGGATCTGCTGCGGCGCATCGACAAGATCGAAGACGCGATCTCCGACAGCCGCGGCGTCGTCTCGGTCGCCGACCTCGGCACCATCACCGCCGAGCCCGTCGATCCGGTCCCGTCCATCACCCGCGCGGAGCTGCTCACCGGCCTGGACGCGGACGCGGTGGATCTCCTGCTGGCCAAGCCGGTCGAGCCGCTCATCAACGTGCAGATCAGGCACCTGGGCGGGGCCCTCGCCGAGCCGGGCGAAGGGGCCGGTGCGAGCGGCGCGGTGGCTGAGCCGTACCTGCTCGGCCTGCTGGGTCTCGGCCTGCCGCACACGGCCGACGCGACGCGCGCCAAGCAGGCCGAGGTCGTGGCCGACCTGGGAGCCTCCATCAGCGGCCGCAAGCCGTACACCATGCTGTCCCCCGGTGACACGGCGGCGCAGTCCTTCTCCGGCAGCACGCTCGCGCGGCTGCGGGAGATCAAGCGCGCCCGTGACCCGCACAACGTGTTCCGCGCGAACTACCCGGTGCTCGGATAGACCGGCTCCCGGCAGGTCACGGCCCCGCCGCCCACGTGGGCGGCGGGGCCGCACCGAATCCGCGTGACCGATGCCGCCGCGGAAGCGATCGGGTCGGGTTCAGCGGCCGGTGGCCAGCAGCCAGATCCCGATGGCGGTGAACACGCTCCCGCCCGCGAGCGGCCCGACGATGCCGGCAAGCCGCCGTCCGGTGCGGTCGACTCGTGCGCTGTTCGGGGCACCCGGGAGGAAGAGCACCGGGACCCGGCCGCCCACCGGCAGGCCCCTGGCCCCGGACGAGGTGGGCTCGAACTCGTGCGTGGTGCCCTGTGCGTCAACGAAGCCGACCACCGCGTAGGTGACGACCCCGTCGGTGCCGCGCTCCTGGCGGTGGCGGATCACCCGCCCCTCAGCGTGGACACCATCGCGTCGCAGGCGGCGACCATGCGCCGCCTCATATGTACCGAACCCGATGATGACCAGGCCCGCCAGCAGCGACAGCAGCGCCACCGTCGACTCCCCTCTCCGCTACACGAATCGTCGAGCGTCGACCTTTGCACGGCTTCCCCATGCCCACCAGCCTCACCGCCCAGCAGGGCCATGGCCCTCGACTGTACGACCAGGCATTGGCCGCGGTACGCGGCTAGGAGCGCGGGGGCGTCGGGCGACGGCCGTCGAGTTCGTCCACCAGGCCGCGCAGGACGGGCCCGTACTCGGGGTGGGCGAGAGCAGACGCCATCTGGGCGACGATGTAGCCGGACGGGTTGCCGGTGTCGTACCAACGCCCCTGGATGACCTGGCCGTACACCTCCCTGGTGGAGGCGTAGGCGTTGATGGCGTCGGTCAGGTAGACCTCGCCGACCGGCTGGCCGTTCCTTTCGTCCTCGTACCAGCGTCGTGTCTGCTCGCGCAGTTCGTCGATGACGCCGGGGGTGACGACGTAGCCGCCGATCGCCGCGTACGGCGAGGGCGCGTCGGCCGGGGCGGGCTTCTCGACCAGGCCGGTGATGCGCAGCAGGCCCTCTCCAAGGTCGTCCTTGACGACCGGCACGCCGTAGCGCTGCGAGTCGCCGGGGTCCATGGGCATGAGGGCCAGTACCGGGCAGCCCGTCCGCTCGTAGGCGGCGATCAGCTGCTGGGCGCGGGGCACCTCGGCGACGAACACGTCGTCGGGCCACAACACCAGCACCGGTTCGTCGCCGAACGATCGGGCCGCGTTGAGCACCGGGGTGCCGTTGCCGTACGGGCCGTGCTGGTCGAGATAGGTGATGTGGCCCTGACGCGCGAGTTCGGCGACCTCCTCCACCGCGTCCGCGTAAGCCGTCTTGCCGTCGGCGCGCAACTGCGCCACCAGGGCGGGGTTGGGACGGAAGTGGTCCTGGATGATGGCCTTGCCGCCGGACACGACGATGGCGATATCGGTGATGCCGGAGTCCACCAGTTCGCGCACGGTGTGTTCGATCACCGGCTTGTCGCCGACCGGCAGCATCTCCTTGGGAATGGCCTTGGTCAGGGGCAGCAGGCGGGAACCGAGTCCGGCGGCGGGGATCACCGCCCTGCGGATCGTGGACATCTGGTCCCTCTCGCTCGAACAGCACGCCGCGCCGGGTCGGCGCGATGTCGACGACGCTACCAACGCGCCGCGTCTTCCCAGGTGATGCCTGGTGCGTGTTGTGTGGTGGGGGCGCCTTCCTGGAGGGCAGGCGTGATCAGCTCGGCGACCTTGCGCAGAGTGGTGGCGCCGTCGGCGGCGGGACGGGTGAGGGCCGGTCCGCCGAGGAGGATCGTGTTCGCGTCCCATACCGGGCGGTCGAAATCACTCAGGTCTACGGTTGCGGCGTGTTCGTGCAGGTGGGCAGTGAGCATGCCCATGTCCCGCGCGAGCTTCGGTGGTCGCGACTGCGCCTTCCAGGTCGTAGTGCTCGGTCAGCGCGGTCCGCATGGCGGCCTGATGCCGGTGGGGTGGGTCAGCGGGGTGGGCCGATGATGATTTGGCCGTGTGTGTCGGCGGCCTCGGCCAGTGTGGCCGGGTCGATTTGGAAGTTGTCGGGGCGGGGTGTGGCGCGGTCGCGGCCTGCGTGGCGGAACATGCCTTCGATACCGGCCGGGGTACAGATCATCAGGAGGTCGGCGGTGGCCGAGGTGATGCGGTAGCCGTGGGGGATGTTGCGGGGCAGGTAGACGATGCCGCCCTCGCTCAGCTCCATCTGTTGCTCGCCCACCCACACCAGGGCGGTGCCCTCCAGGAGGAGGAACACCTCGTCCTCTCGCGTGTGCATGTGGAAGGGCGGCGCCTCGCCCTTGGACACGGCGAACCGTCCTACGGTGAGGTTGCCGCTGGTCGCGGCGCCGTCGAGGAGCACCGACAGTGTGCCGCCGTCGAGCCACTCCAGTTGCTGGTGCTGGTCGGACTGGGCCAGATACGGAATGCTCATGACGAGATCAGCCCTCCGGTGATCGGGAGCAGGGGCTTGGCTGGTATCGGGACGGGTTCGTCAGATTCTCGGTTGGCCTCGTCCGCTTCAGTGCGGCTCCGGCGCTGGGGTGTCCTGGGGAGGACGGAATGACCACACTCCAACCTGTCGAGTTCATCATCGCGGTACCGGACGGCGAGATCACAGACCTGCGGAACCGGCTGTCGTCGACGCGCTGGCCCCGGGCCTGGCCGGATCCGGCCTGGACGGCGGGCACCGACGTCGGCGTCCTCGCCCGCCTGGTGGACTACTGGGCCGACGGGTTCGACTGGCGCGGCCACGAGCGGCGCCTGAACGCCGAGCCGCAGCGCATCGCGACCGTCGGCTCGCAGAAGGTGCACTTCCTCGATGTGCGCGCGGACGACCCGACGGGTCTTCCGCTGATTCTCACCAACGGGTGGCCGAGCACGTTCGCGGAGATGATCCCCCTGGCCCACCGGCTGGCGGCGCTCGGACACGACGTCGTGGTGCCGTCGTTGCCGGGGTTCACGTTCTCCGATCAGCCGACTGAGGTGCCGACACACGAACTCTGGCACCGTCTGATGACGGGGCTCGGACACCGACGCTATGTCGCGCACGGCGGGGACCTCGGCGCCGGGGTCACCTCGCGTCTTGGAGCATCCCACCCCGAAGCAGTCGCGGGGATTCACCTGATGGCCGTCATGGCGGCCGCCGACCACGGCGACCTCTCGGCGGCCGAGGAGGCCTATCTGTCGGGGATCGAGGCTTGGAAGAGGGACGGTGGCGCCTACCAGCACCAACAGCAGACCAGGCCGCTGACGCTCGCTTACGGCCTGAGTGACTCGCCGGTCGGCCTGCTGGCCTGGATCCTCGAGAAGTACCGCGCCTGGAGCGACTGCGGCGGGGACGTCTCCAGCCGCTGGAGCGACGACGAGATCCTGGTGCAGGCCTCGCTCTACTGGTTCACCAACACGATCGGCACGTCGTTCCGTCCCTACTTCGACCACCTCGCGCACCCGCTGCCCCGGCCGGTGATGGGCGACGTGCCGACGGCCGTCGCCGCGTTCCCTTACGACATCGCCGTGCCGCCGCGCGAGTACGCCGAGCGGACTTACCGTGTCGTCCGCTACACCCGCTTCGACCGTGGTGGTCACTTCGCGCCGCACGAGGAGCCTGAGTCGCTCGCCCGCGACCTCCACGAGTTCGCCACCACGCTTGCCGCTTGAGGGTCCTTCGACGAGGCCGTTCGGTGGATGACGACGGGGTTGGTGTTGAGCGTCGCCGAGCGGATCCGGCGGGCCGGGGGCGGGAGGGTCGACGCGTTCGTCGACACCTTCGGCGACGGCTACGTGGACCTGGCGGTGGAGCTGGGCGTGCGGCCCGAGCGGATCAACACGATCTGCGACTGGGAGTCCGCGGCAAGGGTCGGCGCGCGGACCTTCGGGGAGGGCTCGGCGGCGTCGTCCTTCCGGGTTTCCCCGATGCTGTGGCCGTGGCCTCGGACCGACCATCCTCGTGTGCCTTCCGGACAGCTTTCAGAGAGGAAGCCGGCATGAGGAAAATGAAGATCACCGTCGCCCTGTGCGGGGCGGTGGCCGTGGGCGGGGCCCTGCTCCCGCAGGCCGCCGAGGCCTCCAGTACGTCGAACCTGGTGCTCGCGGTCCAGCATGACGGCCAGGGCAGGCCGTTCGTCTCGCTCCCCGCGAACTGGGGGATCGGGCACTGCACCCAGCTCAGCGGATCGACCGTCACGTGGGAGGGGACCGACTACTACCAGGACACCCCGAAGGGCGCGCACCTGCCGCACGCACGCCTCCACTGGGTCGGCAGCACCAAGACCAACAACGACGGCGACCAGTGGTTCCAGAGCGCCAGCTTCCTGGACGGCAACGGGAAGTACCTGTTCGGCGCGAGCTTCAACAGCGACAAGATGTACGGAGCGTGGGTCTACCTCACCGACCAGATCCGGAACAACGGGCTGGACTACGACCCGACGAGCGTCGGCAACGCCACCCAGGTGGAGATCGCCGCCTCCTGCTGACGACGACGCCGGACGGGTGATGTCACATGGCGGGCGGGGGTCTCGTGGCCTCCCGCCCGCGTCATCCGGCGGCGGTCCGGTCGGCGAGCACTTCGACGAGTTGGACTCGTCCACGGACTCCGAGTTTGGCGAAGACGCGGCTCAGGTGGGTCTCGACCGTCTTGACGGACAGCCGGAGCCGCGCGGCGATCTCCAGGTTGGTGAGTCCCTGCGCGACCAGCGCGGCCACCTCGGCCTCGCGCGGGGTCGGCTCGGGGAGCCCTCCGGACCTGGGCCGGGGCAGCCGGGCCCCGAGCCGTCGCAGCTCGGCCACGGCCCGCTCGTGCAGGGGTTTCGCGCCGCATCGCCGGAAGAGGTCGCGTGCGGTGGCCAGTTCGGCGCGGGCCTCGCTCAGGCGTCCGGCCTCGCTCAGCGCGACACCGGCCACCAGCCTGGACCGCGCTTCCGGAAGTCTCAGCCGGACGGCGGCGAACGTCCGCGCTGCCCGCAGCGCGTCGTCTGCGGCCTCCGCCGAGGCGGGCGCCTCGGGGTGGGTGGATTCGGCCAGGCGGAGTCGGGCGCGGGCGAGGTGGGCGTAGGCGGACCAGGCGGGGAGGGTGAGGTGGACGGTCGAGCGTTCGGCGAGGCCGGCGTACCGGCGGGCGGTGTCCATGTTCTTCATGGCGAGGTTCGCGTCTGTCAGGCGCTCGTACCAGTAGGGGTGCATCGAGCATGGGAGGGCGGGCAGTCCTGGGCCACCTGCGGCCGTGAGGAGTTCGGCGTGGGCGGCCGCCGGGTCGTGGTGTTCCGGGGATGCTTGGGCGAGAACGACTCGTGTGATCGAAGGCCACCAGCCGTCGGAGTTGTCCAGGAGGGCGCGGCTTTCCTTGGCGGCTCGGTTCGCCTCGGTCGCGTCGCCGCGGATGCCGGCGATCTGGCTGAGCCGGGCGGCGCTCAGCGCCGAGAGTTCGGCGCTGCCGGTCAGCTGGGCGAGCCGGTGGGCGTCGAGCGCCGTCCGCCATGCCTCGTCGAGGCGTCCGGACCAGGCGTGGGCGCAGGCCAGTCCGAGGGCGGCCTCGGCGAGTTGGTGTGCCCGGCCCGGGCGCGCGGTCGCGTGCGGGGTTCGGCGGGCTCTGGTGAAGTGCCGGACGGCGTCCTCGGGCAGGCCGAGGAAGAGCTCCGCCCAGCCGACCCAGGCCACCGTGTCCGAGCGGCCGTCCACCTCGGTGTCGAGCGCTCCGTCCATCAGCTCGGCCGCGTGGGCGGCGTGGTCGCCGAGGTGGGCCGTGTCTCCGGTGAACAGTCCGGTGAGCGCGAGCAGGCCGAGCGCCCCCGCTTTGACCACTCGGTCGGCGCTGTCGGCGAGCGCGCGGAACGCCCAGCGGCCCGCCTCGGCGAAGTCGCGTTCGCCGAGGCGGGTCTTGGCCAGTTCCAGTTCCAGGACGGCGCGGTTCTCGGTGCGGTCCGTCCTGCCGAGTTCGGTGGTGAGCAGGTGCGACGCGTCCAGACGACGACCCTGCAGCCGGTCGTGGCGGGCGCATTCGACCGCCGCCGCGACCCGGTCCGTTTCGTCCGACCGGGGCGTCAGCGTGGTGGCGAGCAGTTCACGCGCCTCGGCGGCCCGGCCGAGAGCGGCCAGCGCGGCGGCCCGAACGCTGGTCGCCCGCAGGGCGGCGGGGTCGCCGTGCGGCAGGAGGGCCGCCGCTCGGGCGGCCCACGCCTCCGCCCGGTTCGGGCTGGCGGCGAGCTCGGCGTCGGCGGCCTCGATGAGGACGCGCGCCGCCGCGTTGTCGCCGGGGACGGCCGACTCCATCAGGTGCGGGGCCTGCTCCTGGAACGGCGCGCCGACCGCGTTGAGGTGAGCGGCGGCGCGAACGTGAGCCGCGCGGATCCAGGCCGGCTCCGGCGAAGGGCCGTCGGCCCGGGCGAGGACGAGGTGAGCGGGCCGCACGGAGCCTTCACCGAGGTCGCGCCGCGGCTGGTCGTCGGGGGGCGTCCGGCCTGCGAGCTCGTCGAGTCCGTCCAGCGCCTCACCGAGCGAGAGGCCGGCGGCGGCCGCGATGAGCTCTGCGGAGGACGGGTTCCCGGCGATCTGGACGGCCCACGCCACCCGGGTCGCCGCCGGGCTGAACGCGTCCGCGGTCTCGGGTTCGGCAGCGGTCATGGAGTTCCCCTTCGGCGTCCGGTCGGCGCTGAGGACGAGCCTCATCGCCTGCCGTCGGCGGCTCACGCGGGGACTTCCGTGATCTCCCGGATTGTACGGAAATGCAGGAACGGTTGACAGACCGGCGCATCGGTCACATCGATGGACTCATGAGAACGGGCGGAGGCCATGCGGGGGTTGCCATGCCTGACGGAATCGATCCGGCGCTCCTGCCGACACTGCGCGCCGCAGCGGTGGCAGGACACACGTTCGACAGGGAGCTACTGAGCGCCGCCTACGGTGCGGGCCGCCCCGACCCGGCGGGCCTCGTCGCGGCCGGGCTGCTCCAGGAGGACGGCGAGGGAAACTGGCGGCACACCGACGTCGCCTTGCTGGAAGCCGCCTATGAGGACGCCGCGCCCGGCTGGAAGGCGTCCGCCCACGCTCGGGTGGCGGCGGAGCTGGCGCGGCGCGGCGCACCCGCGACGTGGCAAGCGCACCATGTCGAGCGTTCGGCCGGAGCGGACCCGGCGGCCGCGGTCCGGGTGTTCACGGCGGCGGCCGACGAGACCGGGCGCGACCGGATGGACGTGATCGCCCACTGGCTCGCCGCGGCCGTGCGGCTACTCCCCCACGCGGACGTCGGCGAGGCGTTCGCCTGGGATCTCAGGATCCGTCACGCCTGGGCGCTGGGCCTGGTCGGCCGGGCGCCCGAGGCGCGGGCGCTGTTGCAGGGCCTGCTCACGGAGGTTCCCGCCGGGACCCCGCGACGGATCCAGGTCGCGGCGCTGGCCAGCCAGATGGACTGCCTGATCGGACGCTGCCTGGAAGGTCAGGCACTGGCCCGCGGCGAACTGGCCGCCGTGACGTCCGCCTCGGCCGACGCCGAACCCGCCCCTGAACTCACCGTCGGCCTCACGGCGACGTCCGGCGCCGGGCCGAGGGAGCCGGTGACCGACGGCGGGCCCGCACTCGTGCTGACCGTGGCCGCCGTGTGCTGCGCGCTGATCGCCGATCGGTGGACGGACCAGCGGGAGCGGCTGGCGCGTTCGCTGGAGGCCGCGTCCCTGTCCGGCAACACCTACCTCACGACGCTGCGCGCGCTCCGGGTGCTGGCCGACCGCGCGGCGGGGAAGGTGACCGCCGACACCTACGACCTGCTCTCACAGGCGGCGTCGACCATCGACGGATGGTCTGACGACGACTTCTTCATCACCCCCGAGACCGCACTGTTCGTCGGTTGGGCGGAACGCAGGCTGCACAGGAAGCAGCGCGGCGCCGATGTGGATCGGGAGTCCGTTGTTGACCAGCTCGGTCGCGAACAGCCGACGGAAGTCGTGCGGGGCGAACCGGATGCCCTGGAACTCGGGGCGCGTCGCGGCGAGCTCCTGGCAGGGGCGGCGGATCACGCGCCAGACGGTGGTGGCGGAGATGGCGCGTGGCGCTCCGCTGTGAACGGTCTGGAACAGGTAGGGCAGGTCCTCGCTCCAGACCTTCTCGTGCAGGTCGTAGCGGGAGCAGACCGGGACGGTTCCGTGTTCGTCCCGGTGCCGGCGGATGACCTGGGCGATGACGTGGAACAGCTCGGCGCTCATCGGGATGACCCGCTCGCGGTCGCTCTTGGAGGGACTGACCACCAGCAACGCGACGACCTCGCCGCCTACCCGCCGGTATTGGCGGATGCTGAGGTGGCTCAGCTCGGTGAGTTCCTCGGCGCGCAGCCCGGCCAGGCGGAGCGTCTCGATGACGGCCCATTCCCAGAACGCCAGGTTCTCCTCGAAGGTGACCCTCACCAGGTCCCCGGTATCCAGGTTGATCGCGTGGATCGGGGGCCGGTTGTGCCGCTGGTCCTTGGTGGAAGCGCGTCTCCAGCGGACTCCGTCAACGGTGAACTCCTGGCCGAGCTCGACATCCTTGGCCGCGTCCAGAAGCCCGCGCAGCCGCTGCCACTTGTCGGTGACGTGCTGAGCCAGGATCGGCAGCAGGGGCTGCCGGTCCCTGGTTCGCCGGGCCATCCGCTCGTTGATCTGGCGGCGTCGCTTCTGCGCCCAGCGCAGGTCGGCGTTGCGGACCGGGCAGGGCGCGACCCAGTGCGCCCACCGCTCCGGCTCGGCCACCGCCCAGGTGTGCAGGTCCAGGTAGAGCGCCCGGACCGCCATCAGCGGCCCGTCCAGGTCCAGCCGCGGTTTGCCGTTCGGCAGGACCGAGACCTGTTCCTTCCAGCGGGCGACGACATCGTCGCTGAGCCTCAGATCGGCCTGATCAGGGTTGATCTCCTCGATCGTCTTCCAGAACACCCGGCCCAACAGCCTGACCAGTTGCTGGGTGGTGGCGTAGTCGAGTTCGGCGGCCCGCCTGGTGATGTAGTCGGCCAGGAGGTTCCGGACCTGTTGGTTCTGCAGGTGGTAGCGGTCGAGGAGTTCCTCGACCGGGCGCTGGCCTCGGGTCACCGCAGCGCGCAGGGTCCGGGGTGCGGAGGCCGGGAACTGGCCCATATCGTGCAGGACGGTCCAGGCCAGCGTGCCGGCAAAGGTCCCCGAGCTCTTCCCCTCCCCGGCCAGGCCCCGGTCGCGGCATTCGGCCGCGTAGTGCATGAACGCTTCGGGGGTCAGGTCCTCGAAGTTGATCCCAAGAACCGTCAACGCGCAGCACGCGTCGAAGACCGCCCTCGCCGTGCGGGCGAGGCTGACCGGGAGCCGGTCGGCGCGCTCGCAGAACTCCTCCAGCCGCGGGTCCTGGGCGATCTGCCGGAACCACGAGGCGTAGGTGGAGAACTTGTGGCAGCGGAACCCGATCAGGCTGGGCTGGATCAGCCGCATCGCGAACGCGCGGCCGATGCCCCCGTTCAGGCTGTAATGAAGCCGCTGGTCGCCCGCGGCCAGGGTCGTGACCGGGATTCCGTCGTCGTGGCCCGAGGCTTGCCAGCGTTCCTGCCAGGTTCCGCCGGGGTGCTCGGCAAGCGCGTGGAGGAGATCGAGGATCGCCGCGCGTGTCGGCTGGACGTTGGTCCGAGCGGGCGCGAAGCGCTCCAGAGCGACCGCGCTGACCTCCAGGGGCGTGGCCTTGGCCAAGTCACCAGCAGAACGCAAGGGATTCCTCGGCGGCCCCGGCAGCGCGGGCAGCACGCTCGTGGGTTCGAAGTTGCCCTGTCTGCCGGCGTCGTGTCGCCGAACTCGGTTAGTGGTCGGGCCCTGCACTCGGTAGCTGTTGCCGATCTTGTTACCAGGCACCGAACACCGCCTGAACGTCGTCGGCCGCATACTCCTGCGGCCAGGACGCCGTGGGCGCCGGCCGCTGGTAGTGCTCGGCGAGTTTGTCGATCAGATCGTCCAACCCGACCGTCGTGTAGAGGGCGGTGGTGCTGAGATGCGCATGCCGCAGGATCGACTGAACCTCCACCAGCGTCAGCCCCGGATCCCGGGCAAGCCTGGTCGCAGCGGTATGCCGCAGATCGTGCAGAGTCCAGTTCGCACCCAGCAGCTCGGTCGCGCGTTGCAGGATCCGGCGGGCCGCCCAGTAGGTCAGCGGCCGGGGATCGCCCCGGCGGGTGCGCCAGACCGGGGTGCCTGCCGGAGGAAGTCCCACCTCATCCAGGTAGGCGGCCAGGTAGGCCAGCGCCTCGGGCGAGAACGGAACCGGCTGCCGGGCCCGGCTCCCCTTGGAGATCACCCACCCCTGGCCCTTGCGCCAGTCGATGTCCTCCAGGCCCAGGCCCAGCAGCTCCGAAGCGCGGGCGGCGGACGAGACGTAGCAGGCCAGCAGGGCGCGGTCGCGGGTGCAGCGCATCTGGCCGAACAACTCGGCCCACTGCGCGTCGGGGATCGCCCGGGGTTGCCGAGCCGGGATCTTCGGCCGCAGCCGCGCCCGCCGGTGCGGCCGGTAAGCCTCGATCGGCGAGCGATGCGCAAGAGCGTTCCGGCGGGCCTTGCTCTCGGGCACCGGGTTGACCAGGGGCCCGGCCCCACCGTGCTGGTGGAAGGCATAGAAGCCGTGGACCACCGACAGGTTGTGCGCGATCGTGCGCGGCGCATAGCCCGCCGCCAGCAGCGGCTTGCCCGTCGTCGGGTTGACCGTCCCGGCAGGCAGCGCGTCAGCCCGGGACCGGCGCCGCTGGGGGTTGCGTGCCGTCCGCAGCCAGCCGACCAACGCCACCGTCTCCGCCTCGGTCGCCTGCTCCCAGCCGACGTCCAACGCCCACAACAGCCGGAACCAGCGCAGCAGATCGTGCCCGTAACTCCGGCACGTCAACGGACTCGCGTCCCCGATCAGCAGATCCCGCAAGTACCGGCTGACCGGCTCGACCTCACGCCCCGCAGCATCCACCACGACGAAAGGAACCGGCCCCTGCCCAACCACCACCGCACCAACCCGAGGCAGATCACTCCTGCCGCCCATGAGGTCCCGGTGCGCGCCACCAACCCGATCGTCCTCAAGCACAAGACCCGATGGTCCACCTACCTCCGCACCATGCACCACCGAGTCATCAAGTTGGTGCAGTCAACGGACCAGGCGATGCACCTCGGCGGCGCCCGCCTCGATCCGGATCAGCGAGTAGCGGTGCAGGTGCTGGACGGCAAGGTCGTAGGCAACAGCGTCCTGGGCCACCGGTGTGAGATGGCCGGGCAGGTCCGGGACGCCCTCGCCCGCCAGGTCGCGCGACAGCCCTTCGGGCGCGAGCATCGCCCACAACCGCATGAGGTCGAGGGTGAGAGGGTCGCGTTCGGCAGCGCGGCGCAGCGTCAGGTTCCAGGTCATCGCGACCGGCTGGACGCTGTCGGACGGCTGGAAGCGGGTGAGAACGTCCTCCAACGAGTCCTCCAGGAGCCGCCCGTAGACGGCGAGGCTGGTCGCGGCCTGCCGAACGTAGGCGACCGCGTGGGTCAGCGCGAGCGGGAGCCGACCGAGCAGGCGGGCGACCGTCCGGGCCGCCTCCGGATCGTCGTCACCGGTGCCGTCGCACAGGAGCCGAACGGCGTGGTCGCCGCTCAGCGGCGGGACGCGCAGCACCGCACGCCCGGGCACCAGTCCGGACCAGTCCGCCAGCCGGGAGGTGATCAACACGTGGCCGCCGTCCCCGCTCGGCCAATGCCGGCGGAGGTCCTCGACCGAGTCGGCGTTGTCGAAGATCAGCAGCCACGGGCCCCGCTCGCGCAGGGCGCGCCGGAGTTCGGCGATGAGCAGGTCGGCGTCCGCCAGTTCGGGCACGCCGAGCTTGAGGGCGAGCCGCGCCAGCCCGGCACGCAGGGAGGTGGGCCGGTCGGCGGTGATCCACCAGATGATGTCGTAGTGCCGCCGGTAACGGTGGGCGTGGTTGACGGCGAGGCTCGACTTGCCGACACCGCCCATCCCGACGACGGCGACGGCGCTCACGTCGTGGTCCTCGTCCCCGGGGTGCAGGAACTGGGCGCGCAGGGCGCGCACCAGCGCATCACGGCCGACGAAGGTCGGGGCGGGCGGCCCGAGGTTGGTGATCGCCGGGCCGCCATACGGGAACGGCGTGCCACCGGCGGACGGCAAGGCGGATGTTTCCGGCAGGTCCTTCTCGGCGAGGACGCCACGGGCGACGAGTTCGTGGAACAGCAACGTTCTCGCGCTGACCTCGTCGAGGTGGCCGATGTCGACGATGTCGGCGCCGCCCAGCTCCGGTGGTGTGGCGCAATCCTCGATGCGCACGACGATGAGCAGCTCAGCATCCGGTCCGTAGTGGTCGAGCATGGGCGAACCCAGCGTCTCCCACGTCGTCGACAACACGCACACCGACCATGTCGGCGAGCCGTTCGGGGCGGGCGCGGGCGGGTCAAGGGCGCGGTAGGACTCCACCCGCGTGCGGGCCGCCATCGCCAGGCAGGCGGCGATCCATTCGCCGTAAGTCGCGTCGGCCGGTTGGCAGAACACCGACAGCGAACGCACCGGGGCCGCGGGCTCCTGCTGGGACCGGCGGAGCCCGCGCAACCTGAGCCCCAGGTAAGTGGTGCCGGCGGTGAGGGTCGCGCTGAACACGGCAAGCGCCCATCCGGGCGGCCCGTCCACTCCCCCTGCCACGATTCCGGCGAAGGCGCCGACGCCGACGGTTCCTCCCCCGATCCAGGGGATCCGATGGGCTTCGCCTATTCGGCGGAGCCGGTTGCTGAGCCCGGTGCCAAGGGCAGGGGGCGGGAGCGGCGGAGCGGGGTCGGGTGGCTCGATGATGTCTCCGCGCAACGTCGTCTCCACCGGGGGCGGACAGGAACCGATGTTCCGATGATGGGACGCGATCCGCGCGTGGTCCACCCGCGGTCGCGACTATCGTGGCGGTCCGAACAATCGGCGGGCGGGCCGGAGGCGGATGTGACGAGCCCCGATGGGCTGGACGCGGCGCTTCGCGCCCAGATCGCGCAGGTGGACCGGCGGATCGTCCTCAGCGGCGGCCTGGACGCGCACGACCGCGACCAGATCCGGCTCGCCGCCGCGCTGGCCGGATCCCTCCGCCGCTCTCTGGGGCTCGGGCGCTTCGGAGGTGTCCTGACGGGCAATGCGGCGCGTCCGCAACTGGTGCTGGGCTTCTCGTGCGCTGAGCGGGGCGAGGTGGTCCTGAAGGTCTACGGGAAGCAGCGCGCGGGCGAAGCGCAGGCGCTACGGCTGTGGGCGCGGCACGGCGTGCCCGTGGTGCCGGTGCTGGACGGCGGTGACGAGCCGCAGACCTGGTTGCTCATGGCCAGGGTCGAGGGCACCCTCCCCAGTCGCGACGATCTGGCCGACGATGCCGCGCTGGCCGCGCTGACCCGAGGACTCGCAGCCATCATGGCCGCCGGCCACGCCGTGGCCGAGGCGCAGATCGTGACCGGCGCAGGCAGGACCGGCATCGGTGCCGCCGGGAACGGATTGCCCGGCGGCCGTCCGCTCGGCCCGACCATGACGGGGTATCTGGAGGCGGCGGTCGCCGCGCTTACCGCACGCGGTTACGAGCCGCCGGGCCGATGGCGGGAAGCCGCCTCCTTGTACGAGGCCGGGCCGGCGACGTTGCTGCACGGTGATCTGGGATTGGGCAACGTCATCCGTGACCGGGACGGCGTCCTGCGGCTCCTGGACCCCAGCGCCTACGTCGGGTACGCCGGGTTCGACGCGGCCCGGTGGTGCGCGCGGGTCGCCGGTCCGGACCGCGTCGAGACGGCGCTGGCGGCCTGGCTCGAGGCCGAGCCGGCCGTCAACACCTCGCACACGCGGGCACTACTCGGGTTGGAGCTGCTGCTACAAGGAGGGGTTCGCGAAGCGGTAAAACGCCAGCGCGGGCAACACGGATCCGACCGGGACCTCCTCACCTGCACGTTCCTCGACCGCGCTCGCCACTATCTGGCCGACTCCTGACTCACCCTGGGGGGAGATGCTCATCTGCATCATCACCATCAGCCGTGGAAGTGGATGATCGACTTGATGGCTTCCGGGGAGGGGCTGAGGGCGGTGGGCCAGGCCTCGACAGGTACGGACTGGGTGAGCAGGCCTTCCAGCCAGGTGTGGTCGGCTGCGCGCAGGAGGGTGTGGGCGGTCCGGAAGTGGCCGCGGCTGGCGTTGACGGTGCCGATCAGGGCCTTGTTCCAGGCCAGGAGTTCCTGACTCAACGCGCCCGCGTTCAGGGCGGCGGATGAGCGCGGGTCGCCGCCGCCGACCAGGCAGGCGGCGCCGGCGGGGGCGGTGAGGCCGATGGCCTCCTCGAGCAGGGTGCCGGTGCACTCCAGGACGCGGTCGAAACCGCCCGTCAGGTCCTGCGTCCGGGTGCGGTAGGCGGCACCGAGGGCCTTGGTCTGTCGCGGTTTGGGGCCGGATTCGACTCGATCCACCACATGCACCTCCAGGCCGCGCTGGACTCCCAGCAGTGCGCACAGCAGGCCGATCGGTCCCGCGCCCAGCACCAGCACCCGCTCGGCGGGCCGCCCGGCCGCGTGGTCGGCCTGTTCCCACGCCTTGACGGCGACGCTGGCGGGCTCGACCAGGACCGCGGCCCGCCCCAGGTCGGCGGCCACGCGCACCGCGTACTCGGGTGCGAGGGTGAAGCGCTCGGCTCCGAAGCCGTCCAGGCCCTTGATGCCGCGCTCGGTGTACCGCCCGTTCTCGCACAGGTCGGGCCGCTGGGTGGCGCAGAAGCGGCAGGGCACCGGGTCGGGCCGCCGCACGATGCCGACGACCAGGTCGCCGGGCGTGAACCCTGATCCCGCCGGCGCCTCCAGCACGCGTCCCAGCGACTCGTGCCCCAGCACGGCCCAGTCTCGGCCGGGTGGCGCGGCCGGCAGTCCGTGCTCGGCGATCTCGCGGTCGGTTCCGCAGACGCCCAGGACGAGACTCTCCACCAGGAGGTCGCCGCCGTCGGCCGAGGGTTCGGGCACGTCGGCGAGCTCGGGGCCGCGGCCCGCCCCGGCGGTGTACACCCTCAGCGCGCGCACATGCCCTCCCTTGCCCCGGTCGTGGTTATCCGGTACGAACAAATGCAGGCGAGAACATGCTGTCACGCTTTTCTCAAGCCTCAGGGTGCAGACAGGCGGTCGGTCGATGTGCGACGACGAGGCGATCAAGCTGGGCGAGTTCCAGGCACTGCGCCAGGAGATCACCAACCGGCTCACGATCTCGTACACGATCCTGGCGCTCGGGCTGGCGGCGTTCGGCACGGGATTCTCGGTGGCGAACCGGTCGTCGCACGTGTTGGCCGCGCTCTCCGGGATCTCGGCGCTGCTGTGGCTGTACTGGATCGACAATTCCCTGTCGATCCACCGGATCGCGGCCTACATCGCCGTGGTGCTGGCCCCGTCCCTGGGCACCCGGGATGCCGACGCCCTGAGCTGGGAGATGTTCTTCCGCAACGTCTGCGTCGGCGGCGATCGCGCCGACCTGGTGTTGTTCAAGAACTCCCAGGCGAACCGGACGGGGCGCATTCGACCAGCGCAATCGGCGGATTGGTACGCCACCATTCTCTTCGGCGGGGCCCCGCCGGTCCTGCTCTCCTTGTACGTCGGGGCGAACGCCCACCACGGCAGCCCTCCTGGATTGACCGTGTGGGCGGCGGCGGTGGTATGCGCGGCGATCTGGGCCTACGCCGTCAGAGCGTTCGTCCGCCTCGTCCAGGAGCGGACGGTGTTCCGGCTCGCGATCCTTTCCTCACGACCGCCCTCCGCACATCCGGCCCACTGACCCAGGCGCCCTGTGGTCGTCGGCGGCCTCGCGCACGCGTCCGCGGCGGCTTCCGCCTTCGGGAAGGCGATCGCCCGACCACACCCCACGCCGCGCTGTTCATGTGGGTTGGCCGAAGGCGGATGCTTGGAGGGTGTACAGGTCGGCGTAGAGGCCGTGGCGGTTCATGAGGTCTTGGTGGGTGCCGTGGTCGATGAGGCTGCCGTTGGCGAGGACGTAGATCTGGTCGGCGAGGCGGGCGTTGGAGAGTCTGTGGGTGATGAGCAGGACGGTTCTGCGGTGTTCGCGGGCGTGGGTGCGGATCTGCTCGAACATGCGGTGCTCGGCCTTGGCGTCGAGGGCGGCTGTCGGTTCGTCGCAGATGAGCAGTGGCGCGTTCCGGTAGAAGCCGCGTGCGGCGGCCAGGCGCTGCCATTGTCCGCCGGACAGGTCCACTCCGTCCGCGAATCTGCGGTCCAGCAGGGTCTGGGTGCCGTGCGGGAGGCCGGCGAGGACTTCGTCGGCACCGGCAGCCGCTGCGGCGGCGTCGGTGCGGGCCTGGATGCGGGCGTCGGTGAGATCGTCGCCCATGGCGATGTTGTCTCCCGCGCTCATGGGCCAGCGTGTGTGGTCTTGGGCGATCACGGCGACCGCTTGTCGGAGCAGGTGGAGATCGAGGTCCCAGGCGTTCTGATCGTCCCAGTGGATGTCGCCCTTGTCCGGCCGGTAGAGGGCGGCGAGGACTTTCGCGAGTGTGGTCTTCCCTGATCCGTTCTCCCCGACCAGGGCGACGACTTCGCCGCGTCCGAGCCGCACCGATACGTCCCGTAGGGCGGGGGCGTCGGCGCCGGGGTAGGTGAAGGTGATGCCTGTGGCGGTGATCTGCCGGAACCGCAGGAGCGCGTTCAGGTGGAGTTCGTTGTGGCTGCCCGCGTTGCCGAGGGGGTCGCCGGTTGCGGGCGCGGGCTCGTCTGCGGCGAGCGGTGTGCGGGGCGTGGCGTTCGCCGTGGTGGCAGGTTTCAGGCTGGCCGGGTCGACTGCGACGGACTGCTCGGCCATCGCGCAGTAGTCGATGTAGTCCTGGAAGTACAGGCCGTGTTCGTAGCAGCGGTTGAGGGCGTGCACGAGTGTCAGCAGGGAGGCTTGGCTGGTGCGGATCGCCAGGACCGCGGTTCCGGCGACCGCCAGCGGCATGACCGCCCCCCAGAGCATCAGCCCGAGCACGACGTAGAGGGTCACCGTCGCGACACCGCGGAGTACGTCGCCGAGCAGTTGTGTTCCGGTGCGGCGGCGTGCGACGTCGAGCATCACCTCACGGATGTGGTCGGCGAGTTGCCCATACCGGCGGAGCAGGAACGGGCGCATGGTGAACGACCTGATCTCCGCGGCCTGCCGGCGTTCGGTCATCAGCTCGGCCATGATCCAGCTTCGTCGGCGCACTTCCACCAGGGACATCTGAGCGATGTAGCAGATGCGAGCCGATCGGATCGCCGCCCAGGCTTCGGGGACCGCGGTCAGCAGCAGAAGCGGCAGCAAGGCGGGATGCAGCACGCCGAGCGTTCCGGCGGCAGCGGCCACACTGATGCCGGCGGTACCGATGTCCACGGCGTCATCGGTCATTTCGGACGCGGATTCCACGCCGCGGATCCTGGCCCGCTGCAGGGCGTCCTGGTGGTCGGAGTCGTCCAGGGCGGCCAGATCGATCGCGGTCGTCGCCTCGTACAGGCGCAGCTCCACGAGCCGTTGGATCTGCGGGCGGAGCCGCATCTGCGCCCACTGCGCGATCAGCGTGCACGACGCCCTCAGCGCGATCGCCGCGCCCACCATGAACAGCGCGGGTGCCGCGCCGCGGACACGCTCGGGTGTGGGTCCCGCGGCGAACAGCGCGGTCAGGACCTTGGTGGTGGCGAGCAGCCCGAACGCCGTGAACACGCCGCTGACCAGGTTGAACACGATGGTGATCAGCAGATCACGGGGGTTGGCACGCCAGCCGAGGCGTATCAACCGGCCGATGAGCCGCGGCAGCCGCCGCGCCATGGTGAGAGTGCTGGCCTGCGTCATCTCCCCGTACGCGGTGGAGTAGCTCTGCAGGGTGGCGGTCGAGATGGGCTCGCATCGGGGTGCGGACGGTGTGTCGGCCCGATCGCGGCCGCGGCGCATGACCTGGGCAAGGCGAGTGATCCGCGTCCCCGGACGGCTCATCGGCAGGCCTTGGGAACGGAGCCGACTGAGCCTGAGGCGACGGCTGGTGGGCGGGCGGGGTGCCCCGCTGAAGGGGCGCGCATCAAGGGGGCCGATACCGCTGACATGCGGCGGAGCATGCGCGAGAGCTCGGGGTGCGCTGCCTGGATCCTGCTGGAGGTGTTGCTCGCCGAAGGCGATGTCGAAGACCTGTGGCCGATCGGTCGCGACGGCATTGAGGTGCTTGAGGCCGGGCTCGGCGTCGTGGTCATGGATGGGGATGCGGGGGGATGGTGATGTTGGGGATGTAGTAGCCGGGTGGGTGGGGTTCGTCGATGGGGTGGCCTTCGGCTTCGATCCAGGCGTGGGCGGTGAAGGGGTACATGTGGATCCCGCTGCGCCAGGTGGGCCAGACTCCGCGAGCGCGGCAGAGCAGCGCTGCGGCGATGGAGCGGGGCAGGCACCCTTCTCCGGCGCACGACAGGCTGACGGCGATGACGGCGTCGCGTGCGGCCTTGGCCTGTGCGGCTGTGGCGGGCTTGGCGCCCCGGCGGGCGTGGGTGAGGAGGGTGTGGATGCGCGCGGGTGGTTGGCGGGCGATGAGGTGGGCGAGGGCGACGGCGGTGAGGGCTGCGGGTCGGTGTCGCCATGGCAGGTGGGGACGTTGCTGGTGGGTGTAGGAGACGCTCATGGGATGAGGAGCCCGATGCCGGTGAGGTGAGTGATCAGGTCGGTGGTGTCGGTCTGGGCGCGGTCGGCGGCGTCCGGGTAGGTGGTGGCCAGACGCTCGGCGGCTTGGTCTGGTGTCGCGCCGTCGAGGAGGGCGGTGAGGATGAGGTGGGCGGTGGCGTTGATCTGGAAGTAGCGGCCGGTCTGCCCGTTGAGCAGGACCGCCCCGCCCTCGCCGGTGGTCATCGTGATGTGGTCAGGCAAGCGCATGGTCACCGCCTTCAGTCGCAGGGAGTTCAGGAGATCGGGTGCTTTGGGCACGTAGCCAGTTCTCGGTGCTGACAAAGATCTTGAGGTCGCTGCTGCTCTGCCCGAAGTCAGCGGGGGTCCGGGCACAGGCTCGGCGCAGCGCCGTCGGGTCGGCGAGACCGAGCCCGGCCAGCAGGGAGTCCTCAGCGAGGGCTTGGAGTTGGTCGCGGTGGGTGCGCAGCCCTTCGTAGAAAAGGCTGGAGAACTCGCCTTTGGTGGTGCGGGTCAGGCACTCGGCGGGCATGTGGGGGCGCATGGCGGCGGTGGTGAGGGGCTTGAACCTGCCAGGTGCGGCGCGCTGGTCCAGGCGGATCGCCAGTGCGGCGGTGATGACGTGGTCGTCCAGGTAGGGGGCGTGCAGCGCGGCACCTGCCCGCCTCGTCAGTTCGTGGACGGCGTTGACGATGCATGTCGTGGTGCGCACGTTGTTCAACACCTGATGCTGGGCGCGGAGGGGAGCGTACGGGCGGATGGCGGGTGCCATTTGGCGAATGCGGCGGGTGACTGCGTCGATGGCCGTGGGGGTGGCCCAGGCGGGAAGCCGTAGCCGCCATTGCCAGCCGAGATCCGGGGCGCCCGTCAGCGGGACCGATGTGGTCAGCCGCGGGGCTTGTTGGGCGAGCCAGGCCGGGTAGCCGGTCCTGTCGGCGAGGGCACGCAAGGTCGCGATCAGTGGCCAGCGGGTTCGCGCGCGGACGGCACTCAGATGGGATCGCAGCTGCCCCGGGTGGGTGCGGGCCAGATCGTGCAGGTAGGACGATGGCAGCAGGGTGATCTCGTCGCCGCCATGACCGGTCAGGTGAACCGTGGCACCGTGCTCGCCCAGCAGGGCCGCGATCGCGGTGAACAAGGCCAGGCCGTGCAGCCACGGGATGGGCTCGTCCAACCCGGATACAGGCGAGGCGACCTCGGCGAACCAGCCCGGCAGATCGCCGGCGTGGACATGGATGTGCTGACTGTTCAGGTGGCGGCGGGCACGGTCGGCCCAGATGTGGTCGTCATGTGCGGCGTCGTCCAGACCCTGGCTGAAGGTGACAAGGTGGCCACCGCGGCGCCGGACGGCGGCATCGGCGAGGAAGCTGATCGGTGTGGAGTCCAAACCGCCGGACAGGTCCGACGCCACCACCTCGCCCGCGTCGATCCGGGCCTGCACCGCCTCGCTCAACGCGGCTGCGAAGCCCGGCGCCCCCGCTTCGAGAGACAGTTCGGGTTCGGGTGGGACCCACCACGTCCGGACGGACGTCCGGTCGGTGTCGAGGTGCAGGGCGTCGCCCGGTTGGATCTGTTCGATTCCCTGCCATAGCGGAAGCGCCAACAGGGGCGGCACGTGGCCCACCAGCCGCAGGGCGACAGCGTCGACGTTCAAGCTCGCACTGGTCAAGTCGGCCAGCACACTCGCCCGGTCGGAGACCACCACCACTTCACCGACACGGGTGTGAAACACCCGCTGTCCCCCTGAGGCGGGTCCATGCACCCGGACTTGCCCGTCCACCGCGGCGACGAGGTGGAATCTCCCAGGCAGGGTGGTCACCGCGTCAGCGTCCTCCAGGCATCGGATCCGCTCGGCCAGCCCCCGCAACCGATCAGCGGTGACCGACGCACAGCCGATCACCGCCAACCGAGTCCGGCCCGCCTCGGCGACCACCAGTTCCACCGATGCACCGGCCACCACACACGGACGCCCCGACGCGTAAGCCAGCACCGAACGACCCGGCAACCGCTCACACACCGCAGCACCCGCGGCGGTGTCCGGCACCACCACGAACCAACTATCACCGCGACCCGGACCCATCACACGTCACCCTCACCACTAGCCGCGGTCTGCGATGAAGTCGTTCCAATCTCCGATGCCCCCGCGGGTCAGCTCAGCAAAGTCACCGAGCTCGACCACCTCGGGCACCTCATAGGCGATCATCGTGAAAGTCACCTCCCCTGCATGAGTTCGCCTGCCAGCAGGCGTCGCCCGCTACCTGCCCAGCCCCACCACACACCAAAGCACAGGGTAGTCAATTGACAACGTTGAGTGACATTTTGGTGATCAAGTCAACACGGCGGCTCAGGCATGCGCTTGTCGCGCCCCTTGCGTCCCGAGTTGGGGCTTCGACCCGCTCGCTGGTGATCTTCCGCACCCCGCGAGCGCGGTCGATCCACCAGGCGCTCCAACCGGTCCGTGACGAACCGGCCCATCACGGCTTCGGACCAGGCGGTGCTTTCCCAGGTCTTCAGGCACGGGTGAGGGGCGGCAAGCTGTCTGGGGCGGCGCCTGACCACAGGGGACGGGGCCGCCGCCGCCAGTGAGTGAGGTGGGTAGGGCGAGGCCCCCGTCCGGGTGGGCGGGGGCCTGGGTGGGGCGGTGGGTGATGTCAGCGGTTGCGGAACTCGAAGCGCTGGTTGTAGTCGCCCGTGCAGGAGTACTGGATGATGCGGGCGCCGTCGCGGGCGGACTTCTCGTTCACGTCCAGGCACTTGTCGAAGACGAACGTGCGGATCGAGTGGCGGCCTCCGGGTGCGGGTAGTACGCGGAAGCGCTGGTTGGCGTCGCCTGTGCAGGTGTACTGGATGATGCGGGCGCCGTTGTCGGGGGACGCCCGGTGGACGTCCAGGCACTTGTTCGCGAAGGTGCGGATCTCCACGCGGCCGTGACCGGCCGGGACGAAGCGGAACCGCTGGTTGTACTCGCGGTGGCAGCGGTGCTGGACGATGCGGGCGCCGTTGTCGGCGGACTTCCACTCGACGTCCAGGCACTTGTTGGCGAAGGTGCGGATCTCGACCCCGGAGGCGGCGTGCGCGGCCGGAGAGCCGAGCGTGACGGCGGCGGCCGCAAGGACGGTGGCGGCCGGCAGGCCGGTCGCGAGCCGGGCGATCGGACGTTTCATACCCACTCCCCTGTGATGGTGACCTTCGCAGCGTTCCTCCCCAAATGGACACTCTTTGTAACTTGTCAGATACGGACAGCCATCTCTGCGGGTCGGGCCGGTGGCCGTGCGGGTGGTGGGAGGCGGGGCAGTATGTTGCTTGGCGATCATCGCCGAGCGAAAGGTTCCGTCATGCCTGAGGACATCACTCCGGACGCCGTGGTCTCGGTGCCGGTCGGACGGGTGGTCGGCGGCCGGGCGGAGGTCCGGGACGACGACTGGGGCGGCGAGACCGCGATCGTCCGCCTGGACGCGGCGTACACCCCCGACGCGGTCGCGGGCCTGGACGCCTTCTCGCACCTGGAGGTCGTCTACCACTTCGACCGCGTCCCCGCCGACAAGATCCAGACCGGGGCGCGGCATCCGCGCGGGAACACCGACTGGCCGCTCGTCGGGATCTTCGCCCAGCGGGGTAAGAACCGTCCGAACCGGCTCGGCGTGTCCCGCTGCCGCCTGGTCAAGGTGGACGGTCTCGACCTGCACGTCCAGGGTCTGGACGCCGTCGACGGCACTCCCGTCCTCGACATCAAGCCCTATATGGCCGAGTTCGGTCCGCAGGGCGAGACCGCGCAGCCGGACTGGGCCACCGACCTCATGCGCGACTACTACTGACCGGGAAGCCCGGCGTGGGGCCCGTTCGCGCGGGGTTATGGTGACGATCATGGAATTTCGACGGGTGGGGACCAGCGGGCTGCGCGTCAGCGAGATCGTGTTCGGAAACTGGCTGACCATGGACGGGCAGATCGACCAGGACGCGCAGGTCGCCTGCATCCAGGCCGCCCTGGACGCGGGGATCACCACGTTCGACACGGCCGACGTCTACTCGGGCGGTCTCGCCGAGGAGGTCCTCGGGCGGGCGCTGCGCGGCGTGCGGAGGTCGTCGGTGGAGATCGCCACGAAGCTCTGTCTGCCGGTCGGGGACGGCCCGAACGACCGGGGCCTGTCCCGCAAGCACGTCATGGAGAGCTGCCACACGTCGCTGCGGCGGCTCGGCACCGACTACGTCGACCTCTACCAGGCGCACCGGTTCGACGAGGACACTCCGCTCGAGGAGACGATGCGGGCGTTCGCCGACCTGGTGCGGCAGGGCAAGGTCCTCTACGTGGGCGTGTCGGAGTGGACGGCGGAGCAGATCGTCCGGGGCCATGCCCTCGCGGCGGAGCTGGGTGTTCCGCTCATCTCGAACCAGCCGCAGTACTCGATGCTCTGGCGGGTCATCAAGGCCGAGGTGGTCCCGGCGTCCGAGCGGCTCGGGCTGGGGCAGCTCGTCTTCTCCCCCGTCGCGCAGGGCGTCCTGACCGGCAAGTACGCGCCCGGCGGGCGGGCTCCCGAGGGGTCGCGGGCCACCGACGAGCGCGGTTCGCGGTTCGTCGGCCGGTACATGGCGGACGCGGTGCTGGAGAAGGTTCAGGCTCTGCGTCCGCTGGCCGACGAGGCGGGGCTGAGCATGGCGCAGCTCGCCGTCGCGTGGACGCTGCAGAACCCCAACGTGGCGGGCGCCGTCATCGGCGCGTCGCGGCCCGCGCAGGTCGCGGAGAACGCCGCGGCCGCGGGCGTCGAGCTGTCGGACGATCTCCTGAAGCGCATCGACGACACGCTCGGTGACCTCGTCGAACGTGACCCGGCCAAGACCGCCGACCTGTTCAACGTCATGCCCGCCTGGCGTCGCTGACCGGTCCGGCGGGCGGGAGGGGCGTGCGGTGCGGCGGACGCCCCGTCCTGATCGCTCAGGAGCCCGTCAGAACCGTCCGGTGACGGTGATCAGCATGCTGCTGAGATCGACGACGTGCCGTGCGGCGCCGGGTGCTCCGGCGTCGACGGTCGTCGTGACGGTGCCGGTGTCACCGGCGGTGAGGGTGCCGGCGGAGCGGCCGTCGATCCGCAGGGTGACCGGGTGGCCGGGCAGGAACCCGGACGCGGTCAGCGTGACCTTGGTCCCGTTCCGGGTGAAGGTGATCGCCCGCTGGAGGCCGGTCAGTTCGCGCCGCGCCTGGTCGCGTGCCGCGCGGGTCTCGCCGCCCTGCTGGACCTGCCGGACGAGGCTGGGCACGAAGGTCGCCGCGTCGAGCGTCCCCCAGCCGCTGGCGCGGTCGAAGCCCGGGGCCGCGCTGAACCCGGGGATGACGGTGCCGTTCGACGCGTGCAGGGTGTTGTCGCCCGAGACGACGTCCTCGATCCCGGCCTTGGCGCCGCTGCGTCCCAGCGCGTAGAGCGCCGGGTTGATCGGTCCGAGCGGGCCGTGGTTGAGCTGCGAGGCGAGGGCGAGCACGCCCGCGAGGGTCGGCGCGGACTGGGAGGTGCCGTTCTGGCCGTCCATGGTCAGGTCGGGCACCCAGCGCATCGGGCTTCCCGTGGCGGACGCGACGGGGTCCTGGTAGGCGGGCCGCTTGTAGATCTTGGAGAAGCCCGCGCCCTCGGTGTAGCCCTTCACGTTCCAGACCGGGTCGGGTCCGGCCTTCTTCCCGGTCTTGTCGAGGTTGGGGACCGAGCCGCCGACGGCGGTGACCCATGGCGAGTCGTCCCAGGTCGCCGAGTCGGGCGTGGACGAGGTGTTGCCGCACTGGGCGGCTGCGACCGGGAGGTTCTGGACGACGCCGCAGTCCCCGGTGGAGCCGAGCAGCGGGACGCCGGACATGGCCGCGGTGAGCGCGCCCGGGTCCTGCGCCCGGACCTCGGGGACGCCGTGGCTGTAGCTGCTCTCGCCGTTGCCGTCGCTGACGGACATGACGTCCGCGAGGTGGTGGGAGCCGATGTACCCGGCGGCCCGCATGATCTCGGGCATCGCGACCTGGCTGGCGTCGTCGTCGTTCGCCTCGGTGTCGGCGGGGGTCGCCGAGATGACGATCTTGGCGTAGGGCGCCATGAGGTGGGCGGAGACGACGTCCAGTTCGAGCTCGCCCGCCCAGGCGTCGCAGGAGCCGTAGCTGCCGAGCTTGACCATGCCGGGCGGGCACTGGGCGGGCAGCTTCCCGGCGGGGTAGATGGTCTTGATCTGCGGGTCGGGAAGGCCGTAGCGCTGGTCGAAGGTGTGGACGACCTGCGCGATGTTCGGGTCCTCCCATCCCTCGAGGACGGCGACGGTGGTGCCGGTGCCGTCGATGCCGCGCTTCCAGAGCTGGTCGACGCGGTAGTCGAAGACGTCCTGCGGGCCGGGCGCGTCGTCGGCGAACTTGGCGTAGTTCGTCCGCATGTTCGCCAGGGCCGCGAGCAGCACCTTGGTCCGCTCCGGGGTCGCCGGGGCGGCGGCGTGCGCGGGCGCGGCGCTGATCAGCGACGCGCACAGGAAGGCCGCCGCGGACGCGGCGACCGGGAGACGTGCTCTGTTCATGCTCCTCCTTTGGAGCCCGGATGGGTCGGCCGGGCGAACGGATCACCCGACCGCCCCAGCCTCCTCGGGGCCTCCGGCGCGCACAAGGCGCGTCCGGCGCCGTCGCCGGGGTCCGTCCGGTTCCGGACACTCGCGACATAGCGACCCGCTCGCCCCGGGAGCTGCGCCCTTCCCGGCTTCACCCCTGGCCACTGACCTGCACCTGGTCACCGTAGGCGATGATGTTGTGACAGGGCGGCCGGAGGGGGCTGGTCATGGAGGCACCGCGGCGGACCGTGTCCCGCGTGCTGTGGGACCTGCGGCACGACGCGCTGCCCGTCCTCACGTTGGGCGGGCTCATCGCGGGCGGCGTGGCCTGGTTCGCCGGGGCGCGCGGCGCCGCCGACGTCGTCTGGACGGTCGTGACGGCGGTGGCGCTGATCCCGGCCGTGTGGGCGGTCGTCGAGGGGCTGCGGCGCCGGAGCATCGGCAGCGACGTCATTGCCGTCCTCGCCCTGGCCGGGACGCTCGCGACCGCCGAGTACCTGGCGGGCGCGGTGATCGGGGTGATGCTGACCGGCGGCCAGGCGCTGGAGAGCCGGGCCGGGCGGCGGGCGCAGCGGGACCTCGGCGCGCTGCTCTCGCTGGCGCCGCGCGTCGCGCACCGTGAGGACGCCGGGGGCGTCACGACCGTCGACGTCGCCGAGGTGCGTCCGGGTGACCGGCTGCAGGTCCGCGCGGGCGAGGTCGTCCCGGTGGACGGGCGGATCGAGGCGGGCCCGGCCGTCCTGGACGAGTCGACGCTCACCGGGGAGCCGCTGCCGGTCGAGCGGCACACCGGTGAGGAGGCCCGGGGCGGCACCGTCAACGCCGGCGGGCCGTTCCCGTTGCGGGCCACCACGGACGCGTCGTCCAGCGCGTACGCCGGGGTCGTCAAACTGGCGCGGGAGGCGGCGGCCGAGACCTCGCCGTTCGTCCGGCTCGCCGACCGGTACGCCGGGCTGTTCCTGCCGCTGACGCTGGTCCTGGCCGGGGTGGCGTGGGCGGTGTCCCGCGACCCGGTCCGGGCGGTCGCGGTGCTGGTCGTCGCCACGCCGTGCCCGCTGATCCTCGCCGCGCCGATCGCCTACGTGTCGGGGCTGTCGCGCTGCGCCCGGCGCGGCGTCGTGGTGAAGGGCGGCGGGGCGCTGGAACGGCTGGCCCGCGCCCGCGTCCTGCTGTTCGACAAGACCGGCACCGTCACCACCGGACGGCCCGAGCTGTTCGACGTCGTGACCCGCGACGGGGTCGACGCCGGGGAGGTGCTGGCCGCCGCGGCGTCCCTGGACCAGGTGTCGCCGCACGTGCTGGCCACCGCGATCGTGCGGGGCGCCCGCGACCGGGAGCTGCCGCTCGTCCTGCCCACCGAGGTCGCCGAGAAGGCCGGGCAGGGCGTGCGCGGCCTGGTCGGCGGACGGCCCGTCGCGGTCGGCAAAGCCGGCTGGGCCGACGCCGGGGACGCCGACGCCGCCTGGCTCGACCGCGTCCGGTCACGGGCGGCGGCGCGCGGAGCGATCACCGTGTTCGTCGGGATCGACGGCCGCCTCGCGGGAACGCTGCTGCTGCGCGACCGGATCCGTCCCGACGCGGCGCGCACGTTCCAGATGCTCCGGCACACCGGGATCGACCGGACGGTGATGGTGACCGGCGACCGCGAGGCCGTGGCGCGCCCGATCGCCGACCTGGTCGGAGCGGACGAGGTCCACGCCGACCAGACCCCGGCCGAGAAGGTCGCGGTCGTCCGGGCCGAGAGCGAGCACGCCGCGACCGTGATGGCCGGGGACGGTGTCAACGACGCCCCAGCGCTCGCGTCCGCGGGGGTCGGTGTCGCGCTCGGCGCGCGGGGCGCGACCGCGTCGTCCGAGGCGGCGGACGTGGTGATCACCGTGGACCGGCTGGAGCGGCTCGCCGAGAGCCTCGCCATCGCCCGGCGCACCCAGCGGATCGCCCGGCAGAGCGTCCTCGGCGGGATGGGGCTGTCGCTGGCGGCGATGGTCGTCGCCGCGTTCGGGCTGCTGACGCCCGCGATCGGCGCGGTCACCCAGGAGGTCATCGACCTGGCGGCCATCCTCGGCGCGCTGCGCGCCCTCGGCCCCGGACGCGACCGCTGGCCCCGGCTGCACGGCGACGACGCCGACCTCGTCCGCGACCTGGACCAGGAGCACCGCGGGCTGTGGCCGCGCATCGACGCCCTGCCCGCCCTGGCCGACGCCCTGACCGGGCCCGACGCCGCCGCCCGCGAGGCCGCGGACGCCGAGCTGACCTCGTTCCTCCACGATCTCGCCGAGCATGAGGGCCGGGACGAGCGGCTGCTGTACCCGGCCGTCGCGTCCGCGCTCGGCGGGTCCGACCCGACGGGCGCGATGAGCCGCGCGCACGCCGAGATCGCCGACCTGTCCCGCCGCATCGACCTGCTGCGGAAGGAGCTCAGGGAGGATCCCGGCCGCGCCGACACCCCGGCCGAGCTGCGCCGGGTGATCGGCGATCTGGCGGCCGTCCTGCGGCTGCACTTCACGCAGGAGGAGGAGCACTACTTCGTCCTCGCCGACATCCCGTCCCACTCCGAGGGCCACACCGCCTGATCCGGGATGTGCGGGCCCTGCGCGTCAGATCTCGGCGGCGGGCGGGACGACGACGACCGCGCACGGCGCCTGCATGAGCATCGCGGTCGTGGTCGCGCCCACGCGCAACCTGCCGATGCTGCCCGCGCCGCGCCGTCCGACCACGACCAGGTCGGCGGTCTCCGCGGCCTCGAACATCGCCTCGCGCGGCGGCGTGACCGTCAGCGCGGTCTGCACGTCCACCTGCGGGTACTTGGTGCTCCAGGACGCCACCGCCTGCTCCAGCTCGGCGCCGCGCACCTGGCGCAGCCGCTCCCGGTCGGCGAACAGGTTCAGCTCGTCCTCCGAGGCGGCGCTCGGCTCCCAGCAGCCGTAGACGACGCGCAGCGTCCAGCCGCGCACCGCCGCCTCCTCGAACGCGAACGCCAGCGCCGCGTCCGACCCGGACGAGCCGTCGAAACCGGCAACGACGCGCCGGTGCTCGCCGTCGCCGCCCCCGGGACGCACCACCACGACGGGACGCTCGGCGCGCGCGGGCAGCCGCAGGGCGGTCGAACCGAGCGCCATGTCCTCCCGGTCGTGCGCCCCGACCACGATCATCTCGGCCTCCCCCGCCAGGTGCAGGAGCGCCGCGTCCGCCGGGCCGTCCGCCAGGTGGGCCTGGACGGTGACCGTCGGGGCGAAGTCCCGGACGCGCAGGACGCCCTGGTCGAGCAGGTTCTGGCCCATGCGCCGGACGATCGCCGCGCCGTCGTTGTCGATGTAGCTGACCGGGTAGGGCCAGCGCCAGGCGTGGCAGACGCTCAACGGCAGTCTCCGCAGCTTCGCCTCGGTCGCGGCCCAGCGCAGCGCGCGTTCGCCGTCGGGCGTGGCGTCGTAGCCGACGAGAATCGAGGAACCCCAGCTCATCATGCCGTCCTTCCGGTTCGTCCCCTCCCGTCGCGCGCCTCACCCCAGAGTCGCATGGACACGCGGAGGGCCCGTCCCCCAGGGACCCCTCGCGGGTCCCGGCTGATCAGCCCCCGGCCGGGGGCTCCCGCCGCGTGACCTCCTCCGCCGGGCGCCGGACGGACCTCATCCGCTCCCCCGTGGGGACGCCGAGCCGCATCAGCATCTGCGGGTGTCCTCCGGCGCAGAACCGCTCACCGATGAACGCGCGCAGCTCCGGGATCTCCAGGGCCTGGGTGTGGAAGGCCGCCGACAGGCCGTCGTCCACCCCGGCGCGCAGCAGGATCCGCTGGAGGGCCTGGCCCGCGCGCAGCCAGTCGAGGGGCGTGTCGTCCGCGGTCACCAGCAGCGCCACCTCGCCGGTGAACAGGCCACCGCCCGGATGCTTCTGTGCGCCGGGTTCGGATTCGGACTCCGGTTCGTGGTGTTCGCCGATGCCCCAGCCCTGCCCTCGGGAGAAGTCCCGGGCGGGGAAGTGCGGCTCGGTGGACACGTCCTCGCTCCGGTAGGCGTCGGTGAGCATGCCCTCCTTGCGGCTGCTGCCCGGCCGGGGCGCCCACCGCGTGATCTCCCGCCGGTAGTCGCCGGTGGCGCGTTCCAGGTGGTCGGCGGCCTGGGTCAGTCCGGCGAGCGCGCCCCTGACGTGCTCCCCGGCCGCCGGGAGGAGCCGGGCGCCCTCGGTCTCGGCCTCCCGCTCCAGCGTCTCCAGCACGCCGGCGTCGACGGGATCGGCGCGGAACGCCCCGCGATGCGTCCGGCGCCGGAAGACCTCCTCGTACATCCGGGCCTGGTCGGGGTCGGCGGCCGTCCCGGTGCCGGGGGCGAGGCGGGCGAACGCCAGCAGGTGGGGCCGGTCCGGGTCGGGCAGCAGGCGGATGTGCGGCTCGCGTCCGAGGTGGCGGAGCGCCAGGCGGAGCGTGAACAGCGCGGCGCCGCAGCTCACGAGCATCTCCCGGCCCTCGGGGTCGGCGACCGCGATCTGCCGGTCGGGGTCGGCGCGCACCGTGATCAGGTCGTCCTCGACGGCGAACCGCCACGGCTGGGTGTTGTACACCGACGGCGCCCAGACCGCGGCCTCGATCGCCCGCTCGGCGACGTTCCCGTCCGAGGCCCCCGCGGTCCCGTCCGTGGCCACCATGATGGGCTCCCTTCCTCCGGGTTCGGTGTCGTCGTCGTGCGTCTCGCCGCCGGGACGTCCTGGCCGCCGTCAGTTGGCGAAGCCTCCCTCGGGCTGGATGATCTCCAGGTTGGTGCCGTCCGGGTCGTTGAAGTAGGCGACCTTGGTGCCGAGCGCCGCGTCGGGCGTGACCTCGCCCGCGAGGAAGGTGTAGTCGTCGCCGAGGAAGTCGTACCCGGCGTCCTTCATGCGCCGGTACACCGCGTCGAAGTCGTCGACCTTGAAGCACAGGTGCATGGAGCCCGGACGGTTCGCTGCGCCGTTCGTGCGCTGCCCGACCGGTTCCTGGAACTGGATGAGGTCGATGCCGACGTTGTCCAGGTTGAACGTGGCGTAGCGCAGTTTCGCGGTGGGCAGGCCCTGGGACCCGCCGAACGGGACGCTGTGCATGGTCTCGTCCGTGACGACGGGTTCGGTCCCGGTGAGGGCCCTGTAGAACGTGATCGACACGTCCAGGTCAGAGACCGAGATGCCGACGTGGGCGGCCCGTGTGAGGCCGATCGGGGCACTGGAGACAGACATGACCTTCCTTTCCCCTTCGTTCGCGCCCTCCGCGTTCAGCGATCACGTAAGGCAGGTCCGAAAAGAACCGTCTCGCCACCGATTCTTCCGTCGCTTTCCCCAAAGCCGCACCAACCATTGCCAATGCGCCCGCCAGGCAATCGGCTTTCCGCTTTGCGGCACGCGCGCCTCCGGCTCGTCCGCAGGTCACCGGCCTACCGTGATCCCCATGCCGAGCCACGCCACGCCTCGCCTCGCACGGGCGTCCCGAAATGAGCACCGCGTCGTCGGCCGGACCGCGCCGCGAGGTCTCCCCGCTGGAGCTGTTCTTCGACCTGGTGTTCGTCTTCGCCATCGGCGGGCTCGCGGAGCACCTGCACGGCGACGTGTCCTGGCGCGGGTTGGCCCAGACCGCCGTGATGCTCGTCGCGGTCCTCGGCATGTGGCACTTCACCAGCTTCGACGCCACCTTCCTGGACGTCCGGCGCTCCCGGACGCAGACGCTGCTGGTGACGGTGATGGGCCTCGGCCTGTTCATGAACGCCCAGATCCCGCACGCGTTCGCGGACCGTCCGTGGGCGTTCGCGACGCCGCTCGTGGCGATCCTGCTGCTGACCGGCCTGACGGCCGCGGCGTCCACGGGGACGTCGGTCCTGCGGGACCACTATCGGCGGGTCCTGGTGTGGGAGGCGGTCTCGGTCCCGCTGTGGGTGGTCGGGGCCGCGGTGGGCCACGGGCCGCGGCTGGCGTGGTGGGGGGCGGCCGCCGCCGTCGACCTCGCCGGGACGTGGCTCGCGCACCCGCTGCCGGGCCAGGCCCTGCTGTCGCGGAACTTCGTCTTCGACTCCGAGCACATGGTGGAGCGGGTGCGGCTGTTCCTCATCATGCAGCTCGGCGAGACGGTCCTGACCATCGGGGCCGCGATCTCCGCCGCCCCGGTCGACCCGCCGACGGTGGCCGCCGCGCTCGGCGCGTTCGCCGCCCTGGTCTGCCTGTGGGCGACCTACTTCGGCGGCGGCGAGGAGGTCGTGACACGGCAGGTCGCGGCCACGGCCGACCCGCTGCTGTCGGTCCGGCGCGCGGTGAACGGCAAGTACGGCACGCTGTCCGGGCTGGTGCTCCTGGCCGTCGGGGCCGAGCTGCTGATCGCCCACCCCACCGGCCCCGGCAGCGCCCGGCTGGGACTGCTCCTGTTCGGCGGCCCCATCCTGTACCTGCTCACTCAGGCGTGGTGGTACTACGTCAGCACCAAGCACGCTTGGAAGCCCCGTGTGCTCGCCTGCGCCGCCTGCGCCGTCGCCGGGGTCGCGGCCCGGTGGCTGCCGCCGCTGGTCTCGATCCTGATCCTGGACGCCATCCTCATCGTCCTGTCCGTCGCCCTCCTGCACGTGCACCGCCGGCTGATCCGGACGCTGTCCACCGCGACCGCCCCCTAGCTCGCGGACGTTGAGGACCTTGTCGCAAGGGAGCGGCGGCAGTCGCGCAACGCGTGACCACTCCCACCGAGAAGTGGGCTGGCCCCAGATCAGCCGCATTGGCCACATCTTCCTGAGAACCTCAGAATACGCCCAGGCGATTATGCGAGCTCACCAGCACTGAGGCCTTAATACGTTCGGCCGGGTTCGGACAAATGTGGCAGCAGTACTTGCCCTGGCAGCAACCGCCATGTCTATTTAGAGCTCGACCCCCTTGCCGGGCAGAGCCCTTCCCGGCAACTGACAGGAGGACGTCAATGAAGCGGAAGTTGGCCATCCAGACGGCGGCGATCGCGGCGGCGGCGATCGCCGGAGTGGTGACAGTCAGCGCTCCCGCCCAGGCGGCAGGAACTCTGCGAGGCAGCGCGGACGTTGACAACTGTCACATCAGCCTCTACACCTCCCTGTCGGGAGGGCACGACTACGCCTTCTACGTGATGGTCAACGGGAACACGGCGCCCTCCGCGACGTGCTTTGGGTACCTGTCCGTCTGGAACCCGGTCAACGGCCAGGTCACCCGCACGCAGTTCGTGAACGACCTCCCCATATACGGGATTGCCAGCACGGCCGACCAAGCCGTTAACGACAGCGGTGTCGTCTCCTCCGCCTGTGTCGGGATGAACCTGGACACCGCCGTGAGATGCACTCCCGGATATTGAGCGACCTGACGAGGACACGGGCTTGAGCAGCAACCATTCGGATCAAGTCGCCGACCAAGACGATCACCGCCCGATAGTTGCCGGCGAATTTGTCGTATCGGATGGCGATGCCCCCATTGCTTGAGGCGGCCAATGCAGCGTTCGGCCAAGTTGCGGCGTTTGCAGACAGCCGGGTCGAAGGTCGATGGGCGTCCGCCGTGCGAACCGCGGAGAACACGACCGGAATTCTGGTCGGCGCGTTCGGGGACGGTCGCGACGATTCCCCGCGCCCGCAGTGTTCGGCAGATCGCGGCCGAACTGTCGCCTTGTCGGCGATCACCAATCGGGGCGGCGTGGGACGTGCTGGCGGTGGGGGCGGTGTAGGCGATCAGGTGCTGGTCGGGCCGTCGGGGAGGTGCAGGGCGTCGTAGTCCAGGCTGAGCCTCCCGACGACCGGGTGGTCGAACTCCTTACGACCGCTCCGCCGGTCCTGGACGTCGTGCCGGGCCCACCAGGCGCGGAACTCCTCGCTCCGCGCCGACAGGTCGCCCACCAGCGCGGCGATCACGGGGTCACCGGGGTTGCGGACCGCGGCCAGGCGCAGGTCCGCGATGCCCTTCCGGGCGACGCGTCCCCAGTCGACGTACGGCCGCCGGGCGGCGGGGTCGCAGAACGCGTGCCACAGCAGGTTGCGCCGCGCGGCGGGCACCGCGCCGAAGTCCATGAACGGGGACGCCGCGATCGGGTTCCAGGCGAGGACGTCCATGCCGCGTCCGATGACATACGCGGGCGTCGCGCCGAGCGTCTCCAGGATCCGGTGGACGCTCGGCCGCACCCGCTCGGCCGTCCCGGCCGGACGCGGCGGGCCCTGGTCGGAGCCTGTCAGCCGGAACAGGTGGCCGCGTTCGTCGGCGCCGAGCCGCAGCGCCCGCACAAGCGCCGAGGCCAGCGCCCCGGCCGTGAACACGGCGATGCCGAAGGCGAAGACCGCGCACCTGCTGAACCGGCGAGCAGCAGGAAGCCGCCGAAGGTCACCGCGTAGCCGGTCACCGCCCACTGGAGGGTCGCCGCCGGGATCGCCAGGTCCCGGCCCATGTCGGGCAGCGCCGCGTTCACCACCGCCAGGCCGCTCTGGTCCAGCACGATCGCGGACGAGACGACCACCAGCGACCAGAGCCGGCGTCCGGAGAAGCCAGCCCGTCCCGCGCCGACGGTCTCTGTGGGTGCGTTCATGCCGACCTCTCTGCCGCGAACCCGAAGTCCTTCGGGCCTCACCATCGGCGGCGGGCGGCGGGTCAGCCAGTGCCCTGCGAGGGGTGGTAATCGCGGAACCACCTACGCGTGGGCGGCGGTGGTTACGCGTGGGCGGCGGGGTCAGGCGCTCTGCGCTTCGGTTCAGGCGGCGGTGACCGCGGCCAGGGACGCGCGGACCAGGCTCTGGGTCCGGGTGCTCAGGGCGGTGTAGTCGGCGCCGCTCTCCAGGGCGAGGGTCGCCGCGTTGACCAGGCCCTGCAGGAGGACGGCGGTCTGCTCGGGGTCGTCGTCGCCGAGCTCGGTCAGGGCCCGGACGAGCGGCTCGAGGATCCCCCGGTGGGCCTGGGCGGCGTCGTGGCGGAGGGCCGCGCGGTCGCGTCCGGCGGCGAGGGCGCGGGCGATGCGGTGCTCGCCGTCGCGGACCAGTTCGAGCTGGGCGAGCGCGTGCGCGGCGATCTTGTCGGCGGGGGTCTCGGCGGCGTCCATGAGGGCCGTGATGTGCGCCGTCCAGCGGGGGGTGGCGTCGGCGACGACGGCGGCGAACAGGGCGGCGCTGTCGGGGAAGTACCGGTAGACGCTGTTGCGGGCCAGCCCGGCGCGCTCGGCGACCGCGCCGAAGGTCACCCGGTCGGCGTCGCCGCCCTCCCCCAGCAGTTCCCGGGCCGCCTGGACCAGGGCCCGGCGCTGCTGTTCCCGGTGGTCGGCGACCGTGGCGGCGGAGATCTTCGGCACGTCCACATGGTAGTCCCCGATTTGCGGACACCCTGTCGCTATCCGCTAAGTTAGCGACACAGCGTCTCTAAGTTGGGGGTTCCGTTGTTCCTCGCCCTGCGCGAAATCCGCGCGGCACGCGGCCGTTTCCTCCTGATGGGCCTGGTGGTCATGCTGGTCGCCGCGCTCGTCGGGATCGTGTCCGGATTCACCACCGGGCTCGGGAACGACACCGTGTCCGCCCTGCGCGCCCTGCCCGCGACCCACGTCGCCTTCGCGACCGGCGCCAAGTCCGACCAGTTCAACCGGAGCCTGGTGGACGAGGCGACGGTCGCCGGCTGGCGGCAGCGTCCCGGCGTCGAGGCCGCGCCGCTCGGCGTCACCATCACGCGCGGGACGACCGGCCGCGGCCTCGAGATCGACATGGCCGCGTTCGGCGTCGAGCCCGGCACGTTCCCGGCCCCCGCCGTGCGGCGCGGCACCGGCCTCGACGCCGCCCGTCCGGGCCTGGTGATCTCCGGGAAGCTCGCCGACGACGGCGTCCGCGTCGGCGACACCGTCACCGTCGACCGGCTGGGCCTGAGGCTCCCGGTCACCGGCGTGACCGGCGACGTCTCGTACGGCCACGTCCCGGCGGCATACCTGCCGCTGGACACCTGGCGGGAGATCCGGTTCGGCGTCCCCGGCGCGCGGACCACGCCCGAGCGACTCCCCCGGGACGCGTCGGGCGTCGCGCTCCGAGCCAGGTCGGGCGCGGACCTGGCCGCCGCCGACCACGCCCTCGGCACGCTGACCCTCCCCATGTCCAAGGTGCTGGAGGCCGCCCCCGGCTACAAGGGCGAACGCGTGACCATGACGTCCATCCAGGTGTTCCTGTACCTGATCGCCCCGCTGCTCGTCGGCGCGTTCTTCGCGGTCTGGACCGTCCAGCGCGCTCCTGAGCTGGCGCTGCTGCGCGCCATCGGCGCCTCGCGCCGCCGCCTGCTGTCGTACACGGTGCTCCAAGCGGCGCTGGTGGTCGTCGCCGGGACGGTCGCCGGGGGCGCGCTCGCCCTCGGGACCGGGCTGCTGCTCGGCGCCGCCGTCCCGTTCAGCCTCCCGGCAGGGACGCTCACCGCCACCCTCGCCGCCGTCGCGCTCGTCGGACTCGCGGGCACCTGCCTGACCCTGCGGCGCGTCACCACGCCCGATCCGCTCACCATGCTCGGTGCAGCCCGATGACACAGTTCGGAGCCTCCCAATGACGCTCTCCCTGTCCGATGTCACCGTCACCCGCGGGCACGGCCGGACCCGTACGCCCGTCTTCCACGAGTTCACCGCGCGGTTCGAGCCGGGCCGGGTCACCGCGCTGGTCGGGCCGTCCGGCTCCGGCAAGTCCACCCTGCTCGCGGTCGCGGGCGCGCTCCTGCTCCCCGACTCCGGCGCCGTCGTCCTGGACGACACCGACATCACCGGGCTGCGCGAGGCCGAGCGCACCCGGCTGCGCCGCGAGCGGATCGGCTACATGTTCCAGTCCGGGAACCTGCTCGGCGCCCTGACCGCGACCGAGCAGCTGCTCGCCGCGTCGTACGTCGCGGGCGGGGGCACCCGGCGGCACCGGGCCCGCGCCGTCGCGGCGCTGGAGGAGGTCGGCCTGGCGGACCGGCTGAAGCACCGGCCCGACCAGCTGTCCGGAGGCGAGCGCCAGCGCGTCGCCCTGGCCCGCGCCCTGTTCCTCGGCCCCGGCCTGCTGCTGGTGGACGAGCCGACCGCCGCCGTGGACCGCACCCAGGCCGACGCGATCGCCAAGCTCATCATCGACCGCACCCGCGCCCACGACTGCGTCACCCTCGTCGCCACCCACGACCCGGCCGTCATCGCGACCGCCGACACCCGCATCGACCTGAACCCCGAACCGTAGAAGCACCCCGCGAGCAGGGCGCGGGCCCGGACCTCCGGCCCCGCATGGCACCGGCACCCGCCGGCAAGGGAGCATGCCGCCATGAGGAACCCGTTCGGACGCCCGAGCCTGCGCCCCTACCTCGCCCACAAACAACCGCCCGCGGCCCCGTCGGACGGGGTGACCGCCCACTTCCTGGGCACCAGCTCCGTCCTGCTGTCCGACGGCGAGACCACGCTGCTCTGCGACGGTTTCGTCTCCCGGCCCGGCCTGCTGCGGGTGGGCCTCGGCAAGATCGCGCCGAGCCGGGCCCTGGTCCGCGCGGCGATCGACCGGCTCGAAGCGCGCGACCTGAGCGCCGTGTTCTGCGCGCACTCCCATTACGACCACGCGCTCGACGCGCCGCTGTGGAGCCTGGAGACCGGCGCCGACCTGATCGGCTCGGAGTCCACCGCCAACATCGGGCGCGGTCTCGCCGTCCCGGCCTCGTCCCTGCGTGTGGTCGCGGACGGCGACACCCTCGCCTACGGCCGCTTCGAGCTCACCTTCCTCGACTCGGTGCACAGCCCCGGCGACCACTTTCCCGGGACCGTCGACGAACCCCTCGTCCCGCCGGCGCGCGCGAGGGCCTGGCAGACCGGCAACGCCTACTCCGTCCTCGTCGCCCACCCCGCCGGACGGATCCTGCTGCACTCCAGCGCGAACCACCGTCCCGGGATGCTGGCCGGGCACCACGCCGACGTCGTGTACCTGAGCATCGGCGCGCTGGGCGGACAGTCCGCCGAGTTCGCGCACCGCTACTGGGACGAGGTCGTCCACACGACCAGGGCGCGCCGCGTCGTCCTCACCCACTGGGACGACTTCTTCACCGGCCTCGACAGGCCGCTCCGTCCGATGCCCCGCTTCGCCGACCGGATCGACACCGCCATCGAGGCGCTCCTCCCCCTCGCCCGCCGTGACGGCGTCGACGTCCAGCTCCCCGTGGCCTGGCAACCCGCCGCGCCTCTGGACGGCCTCGCCGGTTCCCAGGGCGACCGGTGACGCCTGGATTCGCGCAGGTCAGAGGCCCGGGATGGACTTCATCGTGACGTAGCTGTTCACAGCGGCCACGCCGGGCAGGCCGGCCAGGCGGTTGGCGTGGAAGTCCTCGAAGGCGGGCAGGTCGGCGACCTCGACCTGGAGGAGGTAGTCGTAGTCGCCGGTGACGTGGTGGCTGTGGACCACCTCGCAGAGCCGGGCGACCTCGCGTTCGAACTCGGCCACGTGCTCGCGGGAGTGGCGTACCAGCCGGACGCCGACGAACACCCGCAGGGCGCGGCCGACCGCGGCGCCGTCGACCAGCGCCCGGTATCCGCGGATCACCCCGGACTCCTCGAGCCGGCGGACGCGCCGGAGGCAGGGCGAGGGCGAGAGCCCGACCCGGGCGGCGAGGTCGGCGTTGCTGATCCGGCCGTCCTTCTCGAGCACGGCCAGGATGGCCCGGTCCACGTCGTCCACGCGCGCAACTTTATTGCCCGAAACCCCCGTGGCACCACGGCCGGATGCGCGGGCGGGCGCCATCCGCCGCCAACGTTGCCGGAATCGGCGCTGGTCAGCGCGCCGAGCGGCCGGCCCGCGGCCACGCTCGGCCAAGTACGGCGAGTGAACCCGAGGGAAGGGACGCCATGGCGGGCGGTGGCATGTTCTCGACCCTGTGGACGGACGACCCGACCGTTTTCCCGGTCACCGACCCCGCCGGGGCTAGCTCCGCTCGTTGGTCGTGAGCACGGCGCGGGCGTCGGTCTCGGCGGCGAGGCGGTCGAGGTGGTAGTCGAGGACGGCCAGGGCGGTGGCGGGCTTCTGCTGGCCGAGCAGGATGTGGGAGTTCAGGCCGTAGACCAGGCTCAGCAGGATGTCGGCCTCGTGGTGCGGGTCGAGGTCGGCCCGCACCTCGCCCGCCTCCTGGGCGGCGCGCAACTGGGCGATCGTGGCCTGGATGAGCTCGTCGTACCCGGCGCGGAAGTAGGCGGCGAGGCCCGCGTCGTTCAGCGCCGTCACGAAGAACGCGATGCCGACCATCGACTCGGTGCGCCGGTCCTCGTCCTCGGGGAGCAGCTCGGTGAGCATGACGCGCAGGACGTGGCGCGGGCTCGCGGGCTCGGCCACCTCGGCGAGCCGCCGCTCCATGCGCTCGCGCATCCGCTCGTTGGCGTACTCGATGGCGAAGACGAGCATCTGGTCGCGGCTCTTGAAGTAGTGCTGGACCAGACCCTTCGACACCTGCGCCTCGGCGGCGACCAGGCTCAGGCTGACCGCCTCGACCCCGCCCCGCCGCACCAGCCGCCACAGCGCCTCGGCGAGCTGCCGCCGCCGTTCCTCGTGATCGACCCGCCTCGGCATCTATCACCCGTCCGTTGATCGCCGGTCGCCCGCCGTTACGGTACGCCCGGATTGCGAACCGCCGCGCAAGCTGTTTACAATCCGATCGTATCGCCAAGAAGGGGGCGGCCGACACCGCACGCCGCCCAGCCCCCCGCCGGCCAGCGGGTCACCCCCGCCAGCTCCAGGAAAGCGGTCACATGCACAGGTGGTCACCCGCCGCGACACTGGTCGTCATCGCTCCCCTCATAGCGGAGGTGCTCTCCGGGTCGACGCTGGTCACCGACATCCCCGGCCTGGTGTTCTTCGTCCCGCTGTACGGGGCGGGCGCCCTGCTCGTCCGCGAGTGCGTGCGGCGGCGGGGACGCGGCTGGGGCAGCGTGCTGATCCTCGGCATCGCCTTCGGCATCGTCGAGGAGGGGCTGGCCGTCCAAGCGCTGTTCAACCCGGACGTCATCTCGTCCGCGGCCTGGGGCGCGCGGGCGGGCGGGCACGTCGCCGGGTTCTACGGCGTGTTCACCGAGGCGGTGCTCGTGTACCACGCGGTATGGAGCATCACGATCCCCATCGTCCTCACCGAGCTGCTCTTCCCGGCGCGGGCGGACCGCCCGTTCCTCAGCCGGAAGGGCCTGGCGATCACCGCGGTCGCCTACGCGGTCGGGGTCGTCCTGGTGGGAATGATCGCGCACGGCGTGATGCTCGCGGAGAGCCGGGAGAACTACTGGGCCCCCTCCGGGACGCGCGCGTTCACCGCGTTCCTGGTCGTGGCGCTCGGCTTCGCCGCCCTGGTGCCGCGCGGCTCCGGGACGGCGCGGACCCGGCCGGGCGCGACCGCTCCCCCGGTCTGGATGCCCCTGCTCACCGGCGCCGTGGGCGGGCTCGCTTTCCTGGCACTCATGGACCTGCCCGTCCGCTACGCCAAGCCCCTGACCAAGGGGACGAACGCCCTCGTCCCGATGGTCGGCGGCGCGGCCATCGTGCTGCTCCTCGGTTGGCTGGTCCGCCGGTGGGAGTCCGCCGACGGCTGGGGCGACGGGCACCGGCTCGCGCTCGTCGGCGGCGCTCTGCTGGTCGTCCCGGTCATCCCGATCCTGCAGCGCGTCGGCTCGGCGGGCGACCGGATCGGCCTGGCCGTCCTGGAGGCCGCGCTGTTCGCGCTGCTCGTCCGGTTCGCGGTGACCATCCGCGCGCGCGACGGGGCGCCTCCCGCCGATCCCGGCTCGCGTGAGCGTGAGGGCCCCGCCCTGTCCGGTGACCACACGTCCGGTTCCCGCACGTCCTAGGCGCCGCCCGCGTCAGGCCGTTCCTCCCCCTTCCGACCGCCCACATCGATCCATGACCGTGCCGACGTCCGCGCCCTGGGTGCGGGCGGCGGTTCCCCGTTCCCTCGATCCGTCCACCCGCGTCCTTCCCTCCGCGTTCGAGCGAATCCAGGTGGTGAGTTCATGAAAGGGATCATCCTGGCCGGGGGCAGTGGCACCCGGCTGCACCCGGCGACGGTCGCCGTGTCGAAACAGCTGCTCCCCGTCTACGACAAGCCGATGGTGTACTACCCGCTGTCGGTGCTGATGCTCGCGGGCATCCGCGACATCCTGGTCATCTCCACTCCCGCCGACCTGCCGCTGTTCCGGCGGCTCCTCGGGGACGGCGCGCGGCTCGGCCTGAGCCTCGACTACGCCGAGCAGCCCGTCCCGAACGGGCTCGCCGAGGCGTTCCGCATCGGGGCCCGGCACATCGGCGACGACTCGGTGGCGCTCGTCCTCGGCGACAACATCTTCCACGGCCCCGGGCTCTCCACGGAGCTGCAACGCCACGCCCGCGACCTCACCGGATGCGTCCTGTTCGGCTACCCAGTGCGGGATCCGGAACGGTACGGGATCGGCGAGACCGACGAGGCCGGACGGCTGCTCTCCGTCGTCGAGAAACCGGAGAAACCACGCTCGAACCTCGCCATCACCGGCCTCTACCTGTACGACAACGACGTCGTCGAGATCGCCCGCGGGCTGGAGCCGTCCGCGCGCGGCGAGCTGGAGATCACCGACGTCAACCAGGAGTACGTGCGGCGCGGCACCGCCCGGCTGGTCGACCTCGGCCGCGGCTTCGCCTGGCTCGACATGGGCACGCACGACTCGCTCGTCGAGGCCGGGCAGTACGTGCAGATCCTCGAGCACCGCCAGGGCGTGCGGATCGCCTGCGTCGAGGAGATCGCGCTGCGGATGGGCTTCATCGACTCCGCGGCCTGCTACGAGCTGGGCCTGTCCCTCGCGAAGAGCAACTACGGGCGGTACGTCATGGACGTCGCGGTGGGGGCCTCATGAACCGGGACGTCCTGCCCGTCCGCCCCCGGGTGCTGGTCACCGGCGGCGCCGGGTTCATCGGCTCGCACTTCGTCCGGTCCGCGCTGCGCGGCGAGTACCCCGGGATCACCCCCGCCGAGCTCGTCGTCCTGGACAAGCTGACCTACGCCGGGCGGCTGGAGAACCTCGCCCCGGTCGCGGGCGACGACCGCATGCGGTTCGTGCACGGCGACATCTGCGACGCGCGGCTGGTCGAGGACGTCATGACCGGCGTCGACCTGGTGGTCCACTTCGCCGCCGAGTCGCACGTCGACCGGTCCATCGCCGGGTCGGACGCGTTCACCCGCACCAACGTCCTCGGCACGCAGGTGCTGCTCAGCGCGGCGCTGCGCGCGGGCGTCCGCCGCTTCACGCACGTCTCGACGGACGAGGTGTACGGGTCGATCAACGAGGGCTCCTGGGCCGAGGACGCCCCGCTCGAGCCGAACTCCCCGTACGCGGCGTCCAAGGCGTCGTCGGACCTGCTGGTGCGGGCCTACCACCGCACCCACGGTCTGCCCGTGTGCGTCACCCGCTGCCCCAACAACTACGGGCCGCACCAGTTCCCGGAGAAGATCATCCCGCTGTTCGTCAGCAACCTGCTGGACGGCCGTCCGGTGCCGCTCTACGGCGACGGCCTGAACGTCCGGGAGTGGCTGCACGTGGACGACCACTGCCGCGCCGTCGCGCTGGTCGCCGAGCGCGGGCGTCCCGGGGAGGTCTACAACGTCGGCCCCGGCACGCCGCTGTCGAACCTGGAGCTGACCCGGCTGCTGCTGGAGGCCGTCGGCGCGGACGCGTCCATGGTCATGCCGGTCGCCGACCGCAAGGGGCACGACCGGCGCTACGCCGTGGACGCGACGAAGATCGCGGGCGAGCTCGGCTTCACGCCCCGGGTGCCGTTCGGCGAGGGGCTCGCCGCGACCGTCGCCTGGTACGCGGGCCGCCGCGACTGGTGGGAGCCCCTCCGCGACCCGGCGCTCCCCACCGAGGCGCCCGTCCCCGTCAACGCGTCCGCCGGAGGTGACCGTGATCACGCTGACTGACCTGACCAAGCGGTACGGCTCGACGCTGGCGGTCGACCGGCTGTCGTTCCGGATCCGGCCCGGCCTGGTGACCGGGTTCCTCGGCCCGAACGGGGCCGGGAAGTCGACGACCATGCGCATGATCGTCGGGCTGGACCGGCCGACGGGCGGCCAGGTCGTCATCGACGGGTCCCGCTACGACCGGATCGGCGAGCCGCTGCGCCGGGTCGGCGCGATGCTCGACGCGCAGGGCACGCACGGCGGACGGTCCGCCCGCGACCACCTGCGATGGCTCGCGCAGAGCAACCGGATCCCGGCCAAGCGGGTCGAGGAGGTCCTGGAGAAGGTCGGCATCGCCGAGGTCGCCGGCCGCCGCACCCGCGGGTTCTCGCTCGGCATGAGCCAGCGGCTCGGGATCGCCGCCGCGCTGCTCGGCGACCCGCCCATCCTCCTGCTGGACGAACCCGTCAACGGCCTGGACCCCGAGGGCGTGCGCTGGATCCGGACGCTGATGCGGAACCTCGCCGAGGAGGGCCGGACGATCTTCGTGTCGAGCCACCTGATGAGCGAGATGGCCATCACCGCCGACCACCTGGTCGTGATCGGGCGCGGCAGGCTCCTCGCCGACACCTCGATGGCGGAGTTCATCGACGCCAACGCCCGCAGCTGGATCCGGATCCGCAGCCCGCAGCCCGAGCAGCTGCTCGACGCGCTGGCCGGGGCCGGGATCACCGCGCGCCGCGACGACGACGGGACGTTCGAGGTCGAGGGCGGCGACACCGAGCGGGTCGGCGACGTCCTCGCGGAGGGCGGGGTGACGCTGCACGAGCTCAGCCCGCGGCACGCCTCGCTCGAGGAGGCGTTCATCCGGATGACCGAGGACTCGGTGGAGTACTCCGCCGAGGGGACCGCGCACGAGGGGGCGGCGAAGTGAGGTCGGCGCGGGCCCTGCTGCTCGCCGAGTGGACGAAGATCCGCTCGGTGCGCTCCACGGTGTGGACGCTCATCACGGCGTTCGTGGTCACCGTCCTGACCAGCACCGTCATCGCGGCCGTCTACAACAACCAGTTCGACTCGCTGTCGGCGAAGCAGAAGGCCGACTTCGACCCGACCAACCTGGGGTTCATCGGGGTGCAGCTCGGCCAGCTGGTGCTGGTCGTCTTCGCCGTCCTGGTGGTGTGCTCGGAGTACACGACCAGGACCGTCCGGTACTCGCTGATGGCCGTGCCGCGCCGGGGCGCGTTCCTCGCCGCCAAGCTGACGGTCGCGACGGCGCTGGTGCTGGTGACGTCGATGGCGACCGCGTTCACCACCTTCGGCATCGCGCAGTCGATCTTCGGCGCCCGGGGCGCGTCGCTCGGCGATCCCGGCGTGGCACGCGCGGTCGTCGGCGCCGGGCTGTACATGACGCTGATCACGCTGCTCGCGATGGGGCTGTCGGCGGTGCTGCGCAGCCCGATGCTCTCGCTGGGCGTGCTGATGCCGTTCTTCTTCCTGGTGTCGCCGATCCTGACCACCGTCCCCCGGATCAGGACCGCCGCGCGGTTCCTGCCCGACCAGGCGGGCGGGCTGGTCACGCACGTCCGGACGAGCGGCTGGCCGTTCGGCCCGTGGGCGGGCCTGGCGATCCTGTGCGGCTGGACGGCGGCGCTGGTGCTGGCCGGGTACCTGACACTGCGCCGGCGGGACGCGTGACCGGCCGCGCGGGCCGCGCTCACGGTGCCGGTCGCGGTGCCGGTCGCGCCGTACCGCCGGTTCCGCCGGTTCCGCCGGGCGCGGGGCGGCGGGCCCGCCCTTTCGACTCCCGCGGCGCAGGTCACCGGTCCTTTCCGCAGCTAATTTCTCCGCAGCCGCACCTTCAGGGGCACGCATGGATGTGTACGTAGAGGAAATAGGCATCGACGGCGCCTTCGTCTTCACGCCGCGCAAGCACGGCGACGAGCGCGGGATATTCTTCGAGCTGTTCAAGTCGACGACGGTCCGCGACGTGGTCGGCTCCGCGTTTCGCACCGCGCAGGTCAACTGCTCGGTGTCGAAGGCCGGCGCGCTGCGCGGAATTCATTTCGCGGACGTCCCGCCCGGGCAGGCGAAATTCGTGACCTGCCTGACCGGCGCGGTGTTCGACGTGGTGGTGGATCTGCGCTGCGGATCGCCCACGTTCGGGCAGTGGCGGTCGGTCGTGCTGGACGACTCGTCCCGCCGGTGCGTGTACCTGGCCGAGGGGCTCGGGCACGGCTTCATGGCGCTCCAGGACGACTCGGCGGTCACCTACCTGTGTTCCAGCGAGTACGACCCGGACCGCGAGCACACCGTCTACCCGTACGACCCGCAGCTGTCGATCGAGTGGCCGGCGGACCTGGACCCTTGCCTGTCGTCCAGGGACCTGAGCGCGCCGACCCTGACCGAGGCCCGCCGGTCGGGACTGCTCCCGGCGCATCCGGCGGCCGCCGCCGGGCCGCGCCGCCCGGCGGGTTAATGGGCCCCGCCCGCCATTTCGACAGCTTCGGAAACCGTTTGTGAAATCCTTGTTGCCGACCTTGAAAGTGATGATCGCACCACGTAACGTCAACATGCGATGATCAGTCCGCGCGAGTGCGTGGCGGAGGTGACCGAACCCCATGACTTTGATCGAGCGCGAGCAGGAGATGGCCCTCCTCGCGGGCCTTCTCGACGACTGCGCGCGAGGCCGGGGCAGCGCGGTATTGATTAGCGGGGCGGTGGGAAGTGGGCGCACCGAACTGCTGCACGCGTTCACCGAATCCGCGGTCGGATCGGGCGCGCATTTCCTGCGCGCGACCGCGGCGCCGGAGCAGAGCGCGGTGCCGTTCGGCATCGTCGACCAGCTGTTCGCCACCGCGGTGTCGGTGCCGGGCCACGGCGACCGGATCGCCGGGCTGCTGGAGAGCCCGGACTTCCTGGCCGCCCTCGACGACGTGGCCGAGGACCCCACCGGCTACGCCGCCGCCCGGATCCAGCGGCGGCTCGGCCGCGAACTGGCGGAGATCACCCGGGACGCGCCGCTGATCATCGGCGTGGACGACGTCCAGCACAGCGACGCCCTGTCGTTCGAGTGGCTGCGCCGCCTCATGTGGGAGCCCCGCGTGCCGCGCGTCATGCTCGTGCTCACCGAGCGGTTCCCGCCCAGCGGGGACCGGCCGATCCCGCCCGTCGAGCTGCTGCGCGAATCCCGCTACCACCGGGTGCGGATCGGCCCGCTGTCGGAGGGCGGGGTCACGAAGATGATCGGCCGCTACCTCGACGAGCGGTCGGTGCGCCGGGTGGCCTCCGAGGTGCACCAGGTGAGCGGCGGCAACCCGCTGCTCGTCCGGACGATCCTGGCGGACTCGGGGGTGCGGCTGACCTGGCGGCCGGAGCGGGAGAGCCTGGAGAGCGTCACCGCGGGTCCGATGTTCCGGCTCGCCGTGCTGCGCTGCCTGGACCGCTCGGGCGCGGCCATCCGGACCGCCGCGCGGGTGCTGGCGACGCTCGGACCCTCGACCACGCCCGAACTGCTCGACCGGATGCTGGAGACGGTCCCGGCCGGGTCGGCGGGCCGCGCCCTCGAGGCGCTGACCTCCGCCGGGCTGGTCGAGGGGCACGAGTTCCGGCATCCGGAGGCGCACGCGGCGGTGCTGTCGAACCTGGCGGCGGAGGAGCGCGCGAGCCTGCACCGGCGGGCCGCCCGGCTGCTGGACGAGTCGGGCGCGGACGCGGGGACGGTCGTCCGGCACCTGCCGGTGGAGTTCGCCGGGCGGGACAGCTGGACCGTGTCGATGTTCGAGGCCGCCGCCGCGCAGGCGTTCCGCGAGGGACGGCGGGACGCGGCCCTGGCGCACATGGACGCGGCGCTCGACCTGTGCGGCGACGCCCGCCGCGAGGTCGAGCTGACGCTCACCATGATCCGGATGAGCGGGCCGGCCCGGATCACCGTGCTGCGGCGCCACATCGACCGGCTCACCGAGGCCGTGGCGGACGGGACGCTCGGCGGCCGCCGGGCGGCCGAGATCGTCAAGGCGGCGCTGTGGTTCGGCCGCCTGGACGCGGCCGTCGCCGCCGCCACCACGCTGCTCGCCTCGGACGACGCGGACGAGCTGCTGCACTGCCGCGCGTGGCTGTCGGTCGCGTTCCCCACGTTCGCCGAGCGGTTCGCCGAGCTCCGGGGCGGCGACGGGGGCGGGGACGGGCACGCGGACCCCGGCGGGTCCCGGCCGCGCGCGGCGCGGGCGCTGGAGGAGGCGGTGCGCGGGGGCGATCCGGCCGCGGTGATGGGCGCGACCGAGCGGCTCCGGGACCAGCGGATCGACCAGTCGACGTTCGAGCCGATCACGCAGGCGCTGCTCGCGCTCACCTACTCCGGCCGGCTCGCCGAGGCGGCCCGGTGGTGCGACGAGCTGTTCGAGCAGGTGACGGCGGCCGAGCAGCCCGCGTGGTACTGCTACCTGGTCGGCGCGCGCGCCCGCATCTCGCTGCGGCAGGGCGACCTGCCGCGCGCGCGGCAGCTGGCGCTGTCGGCGCTCACGACGTCCGTCCCCGGGGCCCTCGGGGTCGGCGTCGGCGGGCAGATCGCGGTCGTGGTGATGGCGTCCAGCCTGATGGGACGGCCCGAGGAGGCCGCCGAGTGGCTGGGCCGGGAGCTGGACGACCTGGTGTTCCAGACCCCGTTCGGCCTGGAGTACCTGCATGCGCGCGGCCACCACTACCTGCTGACCGGACGTCCCAACGCGGCCGTCGAGGACTTCCTGCGCTGCGGGGAGCTGCTCGCCCGGTGGGGCATGGACACGCCGCGGGTGCTGCCCTGGCGGACCAGCGCGGCGGAGGCGTGCCTGGCCGCCGGGGCCGAGAAGCGGGCGCGTGAGCTGGTCGAGGAGCAGCGGGCGCGGCTCGCGCCCGGTCCCGGCCTGGCGCGGGGGGCGGTGCTGCGGCTGAGCGCGGCGATGAGCAAGCCGGGCGTCCGGCTCGGCGAGCTGCGCGAGGCGGTGGACGTCCTGGAGTCGGCCGGCGAGCGGATCGAGCTGGTCAAGGCCATGGCCGGGCTGGGCGAGACCTACTACAAGCTCGGCGACCCGTCCCGGTCGCGGGTGATCCTCCAGCGGGCGTGGGAGCTGGCGAACGCGTGCGGGGCGGGGGCCCTGTCGGCGCGGTTCGACCACGCCGTGTACCAGCGTCCGCACGAGTCCGTCGGGACCGCGAAGGAGCGCAGGCGCGGCGTCATGGCGGGCGGAGCGGGCGGGGCGGGCGCGGGTGACCGGACGGGCGAGCTGTCCGAGGCCGAGCGCCGGGTGGCCCGGCTGGCCTCGCAGGGCTACACGAACCGTCAGATCGGCGAGCGGCTGTACATCTCGGTCAGCACCGTCGAGCAGCACCTGACCCGCGTCTACCGGAAGCTGGCCGTCCGGCACCGCACGGAGATCCCCTCCACCGTCTGACCGGCGTCTCTCGCACGCGCGTCCCCGCGATGGCCCGCCGCCCCGGTCCCAGCCGCCCCGGTCCCGGGGGCCGGGGCGGCGGGCCGGGGGTCAGGAGTCGAGCCGCCAGTACACGCTCTCGTTGTCGATCTCGCGGATCGGCTCGGTGACGTCGTTCTTGGCCCGGAACTCCTCCACCGCCTGGCGGCAGGAGGGGATGACGAAGTCGTCGATGATGACGAACCCGCCGGGCGCGACCTTCGGGTACAGGTTCACCAGCGAGTCCATCGTCGAGTCGTACAGGTCGCCGTCGAGCCGGAGCACCGCGAGGCGCTCGACCGGCGCGTTCGGCAGCGAGTCGCAGAACCAGCCCTTGATGAAGCGGACCTGGTCGTCCAGCAGGTCGTAGCGGGCGAAGTTCTCCTGGACGGTCTCCTGCGACACCGCGAGGATGTCGTTGTCGTCGTCCAGCTTGAGCCACTTGTCCGTGACGTTGCCGTCGTCGTCGGTGTGCGGCATCCCCTCGAACGAGTCGGCGACCCACACCAGGCGGTCGGTCACCCCGTGGGCGGCCAGGACGCCGCGCATGAAGATGCACGCGCCGCCGCGCCACACGCCGGTCTCGATGAGGTCGCCGGGGACGCCGTCGGCGAGCACGGTCTCCACGCACTCCTGGATGTTGTCCAGGCGCCGCATCCCGATCATGGTGTGCGCGGTGACCGGCCAGTCCTCGCCGTTCATCCGCTGTTCGAGGTCGAAGTAGGGCTTCTTGACGAAGCGGGTCCGGTTGGGCGCGTCCTCGTAGACGATGTTGGTCAGGGTCTTCTTGAGCAGGTTCAGGTACAGCTCGCTCTGCCGGTCGGGCATGGGTCCTCCAGGGACGGTCAGGGAAGCGCGGGACGGTCAGGCCGGACGGCGGTGGTCGACGGTGAGCGACTCCAGGGTCGTGACCAGGCCGTTCGGGGACGCGGTGGCCTGCACCTCCTTGCGCAGCCGCTCGGCGCCCTCGCGGAAGGACGGGTCGTCCAGCAGCCGGGACAGGTCGCCGCGCAGCCGGTCCGCGGTGAGTTCGGCGGCGGGGATGTGCAGGCCGGCGCCGGCGTCCGCGATGGCCTGGGCCTTCAGCGGCGCGTCGCCCTGCCGGGCGTGCACCACCAGCTGCGGGACGGCGTTGACGTAGGCGGTGGCGTACGTGCCGAAGCCGCCGTGGTGGACGACCGCCGAGCAGGTCGGCAGCAGCGCGTGCAGCGGGACGAACCGCACCACCCGCACGTTGTCCGGCACCGTGGTCAGCTCGTCGGCCTGCGCGGCGGTCAGCGTGGTCACCACCTCGACGTCCAGCCCGGCGACGGCGTCCAGCAGGTCGGGGACGGAGAGGAAGTCGCCGCCGAACACCTCGGAGTAGGACAGGCCGAGGGTGAGGCAGACGCGCGGGCGGGCCGGCGGCTCGAGCACCCAGTCCGGGAACCGCGACGGCCCGTTGTACGGGGTGTAGCGCACCGGGACGCGCCGCACGTTCAGCGGGGCCTGGAGGCTGTCGGGCAGGTAGTCGATGCTCCACTGGCCGGTGGTGATCTCCTCGTCGAACGCGCAGCCGTACCGGCCGAGGAGCTTGGTCAGCCACTCGCCGAGCGGGTCCTCGCGGCGCTCGGGCGGCTGGCGCTCCTGGAGGACGAAGAACGCGTCGCGCATCAGGGAGTACTGGTCCACCGACGACAGGATCCGGGCGTGCGCGGCGCCGGACGCGCGGGCCGCGATCGCGCCCGCGTAGGTGAGCGGGTCCCAGATGATCAGGTCGGGACGCCACGAGCGGGCGAAGGCGACCAGGTCGTCCAGCATCGACTCGTTGTAGACGGCGAACGCGAACGGCACGGCCGCCCGGTACTTGAACAGCACCTGTTCCCAGGTGAGCTTCTCGGGGTCGGTGACGGTCCAGTCGGCGACGTCGTTCTGCACCGAGGCGCGGCTCTGGGTGAGCATCTCGTGCATCTGGTGGTCGGTGCCGACCGACACGGCCGTCAGCCCGGTGCCCTGGATGGTGTCCACCATGGACGGGTTGCTGGCGACGGCGACCTCGTGGCCCGCCGTGGACAGCGCCCACGCGACGGGTGTCAGCGCGTACACATGGGATTTCTCGGAGATGGTCGCGAAAAGTACTCGCACGGTCTTCCTTTCGCTGGTGCCGGCCGGGTCACTGGTTCCGGGCAGAGGGTGTGGCGGGGTCGAAGGCGGGGGCAGGGTCGGGGGCTTGGGCGTGGGCCCGTGCTTGGGCGAGGGCGTCGTGGACGGCGCGTTTGCCCTGCTCGAACGCGACGTCGCTGTTGCAGTAGTCGAACCGCCCTCCCCTCCCGCAGGCGCGGATGCCGAAGCGCGCGAACCGGGCGTGCAGGTCGTCGACGTGCGCGCGCATGTGGTTGCGCTGCATCGGGTAGGCGTGCTCGATCTCCAGGACGCGGTGGCCGAGGAGGTCGCCGAGCGCGGCGAACTGCGGGACCTTCCGCAGGTCGCGCAGGACGCGGTCGAGCTGCTCGTCCGCGGGCGGGGCTCCCCCGGACGGGTCGAGGGAGATCTCGACGGAGATCGGGGTGCGGCCGGGGCGGTCGAGGGCCGGGCACAGGTTGCCGACGACCGAGACGCGCCGGAAGACGAACTCGCGCTCGGGGAAGTAGATCGCGGTGCCGTCGAGGTCCCGGTCGCCGTCGAACACCAGGTTGAACACGCGGATGCCGAGCCAGTCGAGCAGGCCCCGGGGGTCGGCGGCGTCCTCCATGCCGGCGGTGATCCGGACCATCCGGTCCAGCGGGATGGAGGAGATCAGGTGCTCGTAGTGGTAGCGGCGTCCGCCCGCGACGACGTACTTGCCGACGGGGTCGACCTCGGTGACCTCGCGGCCGACCTCGATCGGCCCGCTGTGCTCGACGAGCCGCCGGGTGAGCGTCGAGATCGAGCCCTCACGCGGGTAGTAGTAGGTCCGGTTGGGGGGCAGCTTCGTGCGGGCGCCCGCGTACACCTCGTCCATGTCGACGCGGACCGGGCGGGACAGGGCCCACTGGTAGTCCATGTCGGCGAGCGGGATCTGCCACTTCTTCTCCTCGTAGGGGAAGAGGACCTTCTCGCAGAAGTACCGGCCGTAGCCGTTGACCAGCCAGTCCGCGTAGCTCTCCACGCGGCGGGGCGTGGCGCGCTGCGCCTCGAGGTCGGCGATGATCCGGTCGCGTTCGGCCTCCGGCAGGTCCACCAGGTGGCGTTGCAGCGGGAACCCGACGAGGCCGTACTCGGACAGGTAGGCCGACTCGGCCATCGGGTAGGCCTCGTGGTTGTCCTCCAGGAAGCCCAGCAGGTCCTTGCAGTTCTCGGCGTCCTGCTCGATGACGATCTTGGGTCCGTAGTCGAACTCGCAGCCGAGCACCTCCACGCTGCGGCACAGTCCGCCGGGCTCGTCGCCGGCCTCCAGGATCAGGCTGTCGCGGCCGTGCCGGCGCGCGGCCACACCCGCTCCGAGGCCCGCCATCCCGGAGCCCAGGATCAGGAACTCGACGGCGTCCCCGCCGCCCGTGTCATCGCCGCTGGTGTCCCGGCCGTTCCGCCTAGACGCCGGCATCGGCGTACCTGCCGTCGACGCTTCTGTACGTCTCAATGCTCTCTCCCACGTCCGCCCACCAGCCCGAAATGATCGAGCAGCGCATGTCACGACGACTCACATAGATGCGGTTGAGGTCCCAGATCTCGGTCTCTCCGCGATCGGACGGGCCGAGCCCGTCGATCAGGTCGAAGACCTCCGAGTGGTACAGGTAGTAACCGAGGTCGATATGGCCTTCGGTATGGAGCTCGCGATCCTTGTCCCCGATTCCGAGGACGCGGTCGCCCGCGATGCGAAGCGGGCTGTATCCCGCGGTGTCGGGGGTTCTCACGGTGATGATCCGCGCCCCGGACTCCTGGACGCGGAAGGCGTCGACCGCCTCCTTGATTCCGTCTTCGAAAAGGACGTCGCCGCAGGCGACCAGGAACTTGTCGCCGGTCAGGTGGTGGCGGACCTGGCGGATCGCCGACGGCAGCCCGCTGCCCCGTGCGGGCTGCCACACGTAGGCGAGACTCCGCAGGTCGGTGCCGCCTCCGTCCTCCAGCAGGCCCATGAACTGCGAGGCGTGCCGTTCGTCGATCACCAGCAGGACGTCCTCGACGCCCGCCTGGACGAGTTTGCCGATCACCCTTTCGATGAGCGCTCTCCCGCCGACCGGGAGCAGCTGTTTGCTGGTCCGGTCGGTGAGCGGGGCCAGGCGTGTTCCCCGGCCTCCGGCCAGTACGACACCCGTTACCGACATAGGTCACCTTTTTCCGACGCGGGTACGATCAGATCTGCTCTTGCAGCCATTCCTGTACTGCCGCGGCGGTCGTCGCCGCGTGGTCCTCCATCATCGAGAAATGGTTTCCCGGGACGCGCACCGCGCTGTGCTCGAATTCCCAGGTCGCCGCCCAGTCGTCCGGTTTCCCGGCCGTGCCGGACGCGGTGCTGGAGAGCGCTTCGGAGGCCTGGACGAGAAGGGTGGGCGCGGCGACGCGTTCGGGCCGCCATTCGCCGAACAGTCCGAGGTACCAGCCCATGGCCGACATCCGGTCGCTGTTCATGTCGACGAACATCCCGTCGCGTTCGAGCATCCCGTGGATCAGGGAGAACCCGAAGTTCGCCACGAACCCGCTGCCGGGCAGGTAGGTGTCCAGCAGGACCACGGCGGCGGCCGGGCGGCCCGCCGCCTCCAGGTGCTGCGCGGCGGCGTGCGCGAGCCAGCCGCCCGCCGAGGAGCCGAGCACGGCGAACGGCGCGCCGTCCGCGTCGTCCAGGACCTGCCGGACCTGGGCGTCGACGAGCGCGTCCACGGTGCCCGCGAGGCTCTCGCCCGCGGCGAACCCGGGGACGGCCAGTGCGGACACGGCGCGGGCGTCGCGGAATCCCGCCGCGAAGCGCGCGTACTGGTGGACGCCCGCCAGGGCCATGCACGAGGCGAAGCAGTAGAGGCGGGCGCCTCCACCGCCGTCCGGGGCGTTGGAGAGGCGGACGAGCGCGGCGGGCCGGTCGGCGGCGTCGGGGTCGTCGAACATGGGGCGGACGCGCGCCGCCGCGATCAGCAGTTCGAAGCCCTCCTGCGGCCGGCCGGTCTCGCAGGCCCGCCGGAAGATCCCGGCGAGGGTGTCGGACGCGTCCGGGGCGTTCGCGGCCGGGGTCGTCCCGCCGGCCGGGGCGGGTGCGTCCGTGAGGGCGGCCAGGTGCCGGGCGAGGGCGAGCGCGGTCGGGTGGTCGAAGACGAGGGTGGCGGGCAGCCGGACGCCGAGGTCCTCGCCGAGCGCGTTGCGCAGTTCGACGGCGGTGAGCGAGTCGAAGCCCATCTCGGGGAACTCCCGCTCGTCCTCGACCCGGTCGGGCGCGGCGTGCCCGAGGACGGCGGCGACGCGCGTGCGCACGAGGTCGAGCAGCAGGCGTTCGCGTTCCTCGGCCGGAGCGTCCGCGAGTTTGGCCCTGAACCCGGCCGAGGGGTCCGCCGGGGCGTCGCCGGTGGCGGCGCGGCGCCGGGGCGGTGTCCGGACGAGGCTGCGCAGCGCCGCCGGGACCGTCCCGTCCGAGGCCCGCATCGCGGACGGCACGAGCCGGGCGGGGACCAGCACGGGTTCGCCGGACGCGAGCGCGGTGTCGAGCAGGCCGAGGCCCTGTTCGGCGGACAGCGGCTCGACGCCGTTCCGGGCCATGCGGTCCAGGTCGGCGCCGTCGAGCCCGGCGGTGAGCCCGCCCGGTTCGGCCCACAGGCCCCAGGCGAGGGAGGCGGCGGGCAGCGACCGCGCGGCGCGGTGCCGGGCGAGCGCGTCGAGGGCGGCGTTGGCGGCCGCGTAGTTCGCCTGTCCGGGCGCGCCGAGCGTCCCGGCGAGCGAGGAGTAGAGGACGAAGGCGGTCAGGTCGGCGTCCTGGGTCTGGTCGTGGAGGTTGAGCGCGCCGACGAGCTTGGGCCGCAGCACCCGGTCGAGCCGTTCGGGGGTGAGCGAGCCGAGGACGCCGTCGTCGAGCGCCGCCGCCGCGTGGACGACGCCGGTGAGCGGCCGGTCGGCCGGGACGGCGGCGAGGACCTCGGCCAGGGCGTCGGGGTCGGCGACGTCGCAGGCCACGACGGTCGCCTTCGCGCCGAGCCCGGCCAGCTCCGCGACCAGTTCGCGCATGCCGTCCGCGGCCGGGCCGCGACGGCTCACGAGGAGCAGGTCGCGCACGCCGTGCGCGGTGACCAGGTGGCGCGCGGTCAGCGCGCCGAGCGCGCCGGTGGCTCCGGAGATCAGGACCGTCCCGTCGCCGAACGCGCGCTCGGGACGGTCGGCGGGCGAGGACGAGGGCGCGGCGCGGCGGAGCCGGAACGCGTGGGCGACGCCTTCGCGCACGGCGAGCTGCGGCTCGTCCAGATCCAGGGCCGCCACCAGCGTCCGGTACGACGCGTCCGCCGTGTCGATGTCGGCCAGGGCGAAGCGGCCTGGGTTCTCGGACTGGGCGGAGCGGATGAGGCCCCAGACCGCCGCCTGCGCCACGTCGGGCGCGTCGGTGGGGTGGACGGCCGTCGCGCCGTGGGTCAGGAAGAGCAGGCGGGAGGACGCGAGGCGGTCGTCGGCCAGCCATTCCCGCGCGCTCAGCAGGGCCCGGCGGGCCGCCGCGCAGGCGCGTTCGGCGTCCGCCTCGTCCTGATCGAAGACGACGCACACGATGTCGGGCGCGGCGGTGCCGGATGCGACGGCCGCGCGGAGGGCGGGGAGGTCCACGTAGTTCTCGAGGTGGATCCCGGCGGCGTCGAGCGCGGTGGTGACGGCGCGGGGCGCGGCGTCGACGACGGCCCAGCGCCGGGGAGCGGGGCGGGCCGCGTCGACGGTCAGCGGTGTCCATTCCGGGCGGTACAGGGCGTCGTGCCGGGCGGGCCCGGCCGTCGCCGCGTCCGCCGGGCGCAGGACGAGCGCGTCGATCTCGGCGACCGGACGCCCGGACGGGTCGGCCAGCGTGATGGCCACGGTGTCGTCCCCCGCCGGTCGGAGCCGGGCCCGCACGGCGGACGCGCCGCCCGCGCGGAGCCGGACGCCGGACCAGGAGAACGGCAGGACCCGTCCGCCGGGGCCGCCCTCGCCCAGCCCGGCGGCGTGCAGGACGGCGTCGAGGAGCGCGGGGTGCAGCCCGAACCGTCCGGCCTCGGTGTCGTGTCCCTCGGGCAGCCGCGCCTCGGCGAACACCTCGGCGCCGTTGCGCCACGCGGCGTGCAGTCCCTGGAACGCCTCGCCGTAGCCGAACCCGTGGTCGGCGAGGCGCTCGTAGAAGCCGTCGAGGTCGACCGGCTCGGCGTCGGCGGGCGGCCACGCGGCCGGGACGGCGGCCGCCGGGTCCGCCTCGGGGAGGTCGTCGCCGGGGAGCAGGGAGCCGGTGGCGTGGCGGGTCCAGGGGACGTCGTCCGGGGCGTCCTCGTCGTGGGAGTGGATCGTGAGGGCGCGGCGTCCGGATGCGTCGGGGGCGGCCAGCGCGACCTGGATCCGGACCGCGCCGCGCGCGGGCAGGACGAGCGGCGACTCGACGGTCAGTTCTTCGATCTCGCCGCCGCCCACGCGGTCCCCGGCGTGGACGGCCAGTTCCACGAACGCGGTCCCGGGCAGCAGCACCGCGTCGCCGACGGCGTGCCCGGCCAGCCAGGGGTGGGTCGCCGTGGACATCCGGCCCGTCAGGAGCAGGCCGTCGTCCTCGGCGGTCGCGAGTTCGGCGCCGAGCAGCGGATGGTCGAGCGGGCGCACGCCGGCCCGCTCGACGGCGCGGGTGTCCGTTCCGGCGTCCAGCCAGTAGCGGCGGCGCTGGAAGGCGTAGGTCGGGAGCGGCACCCGCCGCGCGGGCCGGCCCGCGAACGGCGCGTCCCAGTCGACGTCCGCGCCGGTCACGTGCAGGGTCGCCAGGGCGGTGAGGAGGGAGCGGACCTCGGGGCGGTCGCGGCGGAGCGCGGGCACGGCCACGACACCGCCCGGACGGTCCGGCACGCAGCCCTCGACCAGGGGCGACAGCGCGGCGGACGGGCCGATCTCCAGGTAGCGGGTCACGCCGTCGCGGGCCAGGTTGGCGATGCCGTCGCCGAACCGCACGGCGGCGCGGACGTGCCGGACCCAGTAGTCCGGGGTGCGCAGGTCGTCGCCGGTCGCGGGCGCACCGGTCACGTTGGAGATCACCGGCAGGTCGGGGGCGCTGTAGGAGACGGTCTCGGCGGCGCGCCGGAACGCGTCCAGCATCGGGTCCATGCGCGGCGAGTGGAAGGCGTGGCTGACCCGCAGCCGCCGGACGCGCCGACCCGTCGCCTCAAGCCGTTCGGCGATGGCGGTGACGGCGTCCTCGTCGCCGGACAGCACCGTCGCGGCGGGCCCGTTCACGGCGGCGATGCCGACGCCGTCGGTGAGCAGCGCCGCGACCTCGTCCTCGGACGCCTCGACCGCGACCATCGCGCCGCCCGGGGGCAGCGCCTGCATGAGCGCCGCGCGCGCCGCGACGAGGCGGCACGCGTCCGGAAGCGTCAGGACGCCGGAGACGTGCGCGGCGGTGAGTTCGCCGACCGAGTGGCCGACGAGGTGATCCGGCCGGAGCCCCCAGGACTCGACGAGCCGGTACAGCGCGACCTCGAAGGCGAACAGCGCGGGCTGCGTGTACGCGGTCTGGTCGAGCGGGCCGGAGGGGTCGTCGACGGCGTCCCGGAGGGGCCGGTCGAGCAGCGGGTCCAGGTGGGCGGCGGCCTCGTCCCAGGCGGCCGCGAAGGCGGGGAAGGCGACGGCGAGCTCGCGGCCCATCCGCGCGCGCTGCGCGCCCTGGCCGCTGAACAGGAACGCGGTCTCCCCTGGACGGACCGTGCCCTGGACGAGCCCCTCGGTGCTCTCCCCCACGGCGAGGGCCTTGAGCTGCTCGGCGTGGCCGGGGCCGAGGACGACGGCGCGGTGGCCGAGCGCCGACCGCGTGGTCGCCAGGGAGTGGGCCACGTCGTCCGGGTCGAGGCCGGGGTCGCCGGTGACGTGGTCGAGGAGCCGGAGCGCTTGGCCCCGGAGCGCGTCCTCGCCGCGCGCCGACAGCGTCCACGGCCGTGGCGCCGGGGCCGGCAGGTCGGTCTCCGGTGTCCTCGGGGAGGGGTCCGTCTCGGTTTCCGCGGGTTCCGGTGCCTGTTCGAGGATGACGTGCGCGTTGGTGCCGCTCACGCCGAACGCCGAGACGCCCGCGCGGCGCGGACGGCCCGTGCCCGACTCGGGGTCGGGGTCGGGCTCCGGTTCGGGCCAGGCGACCGGCTCGGTGAGCAGCCGCACCGCACCGGCCGTCCAGTCGACGTGCGTCGATGGGGCGGAGACGTGCAGGGTGCGGGGAAGCGTGCCGTTCCGCATGGCCAGGACCATCTTGATGACGCCGCCGACGCCCGCCGCCGCCTGCGTGTGGGCGATGTTGGACTTCAGCGCCCCGAGCCAGAGCGGACGGTCTTCGGGGCGTCCCCTGCCGTAGGTGGCGAGGAGCGCCTGCGCCTCGATGGGGTCGCCCAGCGCGGTCCCGGTCCCGTGCGCCTCGACGGCGTCCACCTCGTCCGCGGCGAGGCTGGCCTCTGCCAGGGCCTGCCGGATGACGCGCTGCTGGGACGGCCCGTTCGGCGCGGTCAGGCCGCTGCTCGCGCCGTCCTGGTTGACCGCCGATCCGCGCACCAGCGCCAGGACGGGGTGGCCGTTCCGGCGCGCGTCCGAGAGGCGTTCCAGGAGGAGGAGCCCGGCGCCCTCGCCCCATCCCGTCCCGTCGGCGCCGGCGGAGAACGGCTTGCAGCGGCCGTCCGGGGCCAGGCCGCCCTGGCGGCTGAACCCGATGAACGTCACGGGCGTCGACATGACGGTGACGCCCCCGGCCAGCGCGAGCGTGCACTCCCCCGCGCGCAGCGCCCGGCAGGCCCAGTGCAGCGCGACCAGCGACGACGAGCACGCGGTGTCCAGCGTGACCGCGGGCCCTTCGAGGCCGAAGGTGTAGGCGACGCGTCCGGACGCGATGCTCGGGGCGCTGCCGTTGCCGACGTACCCTTCGAGCTCCGGCGGGGCCTGCCGGACGCGGGACCCGTAGTCGTTGTACATGATCCCGGTGAAGACGCCCGTGCGGCTGCCGCGCAGCGAGACGGGCGGGATCCCGGCGCGTTCGAACGCCTCCCAGGCCAGTTCCAGCAGGAGCCGCTGCTGGGGGTCGACCGCGAGGGCCTCGCGCGGGGACATCCCGAACAGCTCGGCGTCGAAGCGGCCCGCGTCGTAGAGGAAGCCGCCCTCCCGCGCGTAGGACGTCCCCGGCTTTCCGGGGTCCGGGTCGTACAGCTCGTCGACGTTCCAGCCCCGGTCGTCCGGGAAGGGGCCGACGGCGTCGACGCCGTCGGCGACCAGGTCCCAGAGGTCCTCGGGGGTCCGGACGCCGCCGGGGTAGCGGCAGCTCATCGCGACGACGGCGATGGGCTCGCGGTCCCGTTCCTCCAGCTCGCGCACCCGCAGGCGGCTGCGGTGCAGGTCGGTGGTGACGCGCTTCAGGTACTCGCGCAGCTTCGCCTCGTTCACCGGCGCTCTCCGTTCGTGTCGTCGATCGCGGGGTTCACGACAGCCCGAGGTCGCGGTCGATGAAGTCGAAGACCTCGTCGTCGGTGGCCGAGTCGAGACGGGATCCGATGTCGGGGTCCGCCTCGTCGGCGGACGCGGCGGACGCGGCGGACGCGGGCGGCGCGGGGGGCTCGCCGAGGCGGGCGAGCAGGCGGCGGAGGCGGGCGGTCAGCGTGTCCCGCAGGCCGTCGAGCGCGTCCGGGTCCAGCGGGTCGGCGTCGTCCAGCAGGGGTTCGAGGGCGTCGAGCCCGGCGAGGAGCGCGGGGACCGCGGTGCGCTCGGGGCGCAGCAGCCCGTCGAGGAACACGGCGAGCGCGGCCGGGCTCGGATGGTCGAACACGAGCGTCGCGGGCAGCGGGACGCCGGCCGCCCGGCCCAGGCGGTTGCGCAGCTCGACCGCGGTCAGCGAGTCGAAGCCGAGCTCCAGGAAGCCCCGCTCCGCGTCGACGGTCTCCTCGCCCGCGTACCCGAGTACCGTCGCGGTCTCGTCCCTGACCAGGTCGAACACGGCCCGGCGGCGCTCCTGCGGGGTCATCGCGGCGGCCCGTTCGAGCAGCGGACCCGCCTCGGCGGAGGACGGTGACGCGGCGGCGCGGCGGGCGGGGGCCCGGATGAGCCCGCGCATGATCGCCGGGACGGCGTCGTCGCCGACCCGCGCCCGGATCGCCTCGGTGACCAGCCGCGCGGGGACGAGCACCGGCTCGTCCAGGGCGCGGCAGGCGTCCAGCAGCGCCAGGCCCTCCTCGGAGGACAGCGGTGTGACGCCGCCCCGTTCCAGCCGCCGTAGGTCGGCGTCGTCCAGCTTCCCGGTCATCCCGCTGCGTTCGGCCCACAGGCCCCACGCCAGGGAGCGCGCGGGCAGGCCGCGGGCCCGGCGGCGGTAGGCCAGCGCGTCGAGGAACGCGTTGGCCGCCGCGTAGTTGCCCTGCCCGGTGCCGCCGAACGTCCCGGCGAGGGAGGAGAACATCACGAACGCCGACAGGTCCAGGTGCCGGGTGAGCTCGTCCAGGTTCAGCGCGGCGTCCACCTTGGGCCGCAGGACGGTGTCGAGTTGCCCGGGGGTCAGCGCGGACACCACCGCGTCGTCCAGCACCCCGGCCGTGTGGACGACGGCCGTGAGCGGGCGCTCCGCCGGGATCGTGTCCAGGAGGCGGGCGAGGGCGTCCCGGTCGGCGGCGTCGCAGGACACCAGCCGGGCCCGCGCGCCGAGGCCGTCCAGCTCGGCGAGCAGCGCGTCCGCGCCCGCCGCGTCGCGTCCGCTCCGGCTGACCAGCAGCAGGTCGGTCACGCCGTGCGCGGACGCCAGGTGCCGGGCGACGAGCCCGCCGAGCGTCCCGGTCGCGCCGGTGATCAGGACGGTGCCGCCGGTGCCGCCGGTGCCGCCGGCCTCCCAGGGGTCGGCCTCGTCGGCGGGCGGGCTCACCCGCGCGAGCCTGGGGACGAGCACCGCGCCCGCGCGGATCGCCGCGTGCGGTTCGGCGGCGGTCAGCACGGCGGGCAGCGCCGCGTAGGAGACGTCGCGTCCGTCGAGGTCGATGAGGACGAACCGGTCGGGGTGCTCGGACTGCGCGGAGCGGACCAGGCCGGTGGCGGCGGCGCCCGCGGGGTCGCGCAGGTCCTCGCCGTCCCGGCACGCGACCGCGCCGCCGGTGACGACGACCAGGCGGGACGCGGCGAACGCGTCCTCGTGCAGCCACTGCTGCGTCAGCCGCAGCATCCGGTGGACGGCCCGCCGCACCCCGGCGGCGGTTCCGTCCGGGTCGTCTTCGGCGCAGGTGACGACCACGACGTCCGGGACGGCCGTGCCGGCGGCGACGGCGTCGGCGAGGGCGGGCAGGTCCGGGTAGGACTCCACCGGGACGCCCGCGCGGCCGAGGGCCTTGGCGAGCGCGACGTCGGCGGTCCCGGCGACGGCCCAGCGCCCGGTCCCGCCGGTGGACGCCGCTTCCAGCGGCAGCCGCACCCAGTCCACCTTGAACAGCGACTCGTGGAACGCGGTCCGGGGCGCGCGGATCTGCTCGGGGGACACCGGCCGCAGGACGAGCGAGCCGACCGTCGCGACGGGCCGTCCCGCGTCGTCGGCGACCGCCAGCGCGACCGTGTCCGTGTCCGCGCCGTCCGGGGTGAGGCGGACGCGCAGCGAGGACGCGCCGGTGGCGTGCAGCGTCACGCCGTTCCAGTCGAAGGGCAGCAGGGCCCGGCCCCGGTCGGCGGCGGGGCCGAGGGCGACGGTGTGGAGGGCGGCGTCCAGCAGCGCGGGGTGCAGGCCGAACCCGGCGGCCTCGGCGCGGTGCTCCTCGGGCAGGGCGACCTCGGCGTACACCTCGTCGCCGAGCCGCCACGCGGCGCTCAGGCCCCGGAACATCGGGCCGTAGTCGAACCCGGCGGCGGCGAGACGCTCGTACAGGTCGCCGGTCGGGACGGGCTCGGCGCCCGGCGGCGGCCAGGTTCCGGGGACGTCGTCCGGGGCGGGCGGTCCGGCGGGCAGGAGGGTGCCGCCCGCGTGCCGGGTCCAGGGCTCGTCGTCGGGGGCGTCCTCGTCCCGGGAGAACACGCCGACCGGACGTGCGCCCCGGTCGTCCGGGGCGCCGACCACCACCTGGAGCCGTCGCGCGCCGTCGTCGGGGAGCGCGAGCGGGGCGCCGAGCGTCAGCTCCCCGACGTGGGCGCAGCCCACCGCGTCACCGGCGCGGACGGCCAGCTCGACGAGCGCCGTCCCGGGCAGCAGCGCGGTGCCCATGACCACGTGCTCGGCGATCAGCGGGTGCGTGCGCGGGGACAGCCGGGCGGTGAACACCAGGCCGTCGGTGTCGGCCAGCGGGACCGCCGCGCCCAGCAGCGGATGATCGGGCGACCACACACCGGCCGCCGCCATGCTCACCGCCGTGTCCGCCGCTTCGGCGGGCGGCGCGTCCAGCCAGTAGCGCTGCCGCTGGAAGGCGTAGGTGGGCAGGTCCACGCGCCGCGCGCCGGTGCCCGCGAACACCTCGTCCCAGTCCGGGGACGCGCCGTGGGCGTGCAGTCCGGCGAGCGCGGCCATGATCGCCTGTGTTTCCGGGCGGTCTCGGCGCAGGGCCGGGACGAGGACGGCGCGTTCGGCGGCGTCGCCGAGGCCGTCGCGGGCGAGCGCCGTCAGCGCGCCGTCCGGGCCGAGCTCCAGGAACCGGGTCACGCCGCGGTCGGCGAGGGTCCGCACGCCGTCGTGGAACCGGACGGCCCCGCGCACGTGCCGCACCCAGTAGTCCGGCGTGGCGATCTCCGCGCCGGGGACGGTGCGCCCGGTCAGGTCGGACACGATCTCGAGGTCGGGCTCGCGGTAGGACAGCGTCTCGGCGACCGCGCGGAAGCCGTCCAGCATCGGGTCCATCAGCGGGGAGTGGAAGGCGTGGCTCACGCGGAGCCGCCGGGTCCGGCGGCCGAGTCCCGCGAAGTGCGCCGCGACGTCCAGGGCCGCCCGTTCCTCGCCCGCGACGACGACGGCCGCCGGGCCGTTGACGGCCGCGAGGTCCACCGCGCCGGTCAGCAGCGGGACGGCCTCGTCCTCGTCCGCCTGGATCGCGACCATCGCGCCGCCCGCCGGGAGCTCCTGCATCAGGCGTCCGCGCGCGGCGACGAGACGGCAGGCGTCCGCCAGCGGGAACACGCCCGCGACGTGCGCCGCCGCGAGCTCGCCGACCGAGTGGCCGAGCAGGACGTCCGGCTGGACCCCCCACGACCGGACGAGCCGGAACAGCGCCACTTCGAGCGCGAACAGCGCGGGCTGGGTGAAGGCCGTCCGGTCGAGGACGTCCGGGTCGCCGGACATCACCTCGCGCAGCGGACGGCCGAGCTCGGCGTCGAGGTGCCCGCACACCTCGTCGAAGGCGTCGGCGAAGACGGGGAACGCCTCGTACAGTTCGCGGCCCATCCCGGCGCGCTGCGAGCCCTGACCGGTGAACAGGAACGCCGTCGCGCCGTCCCCGGCCGGGGCCGCCGTGCCGCGCACGAGGTTCGCGGCGGACCGGCCCTCGGCGAGGGCGGCGAGGCCGGTCTCCAGCTCCGCGCGGTCCGCGCCGAGCACGACGGCGCGTTCCTGGAAGCCGGCGCGGGTCACCGCGAGCGAGAGGCCCACGTCGGCGGCGTCCGGTTCCGGGGCCTCGGCGAGGCGGGCCCGCAGCCGGGCGGCCTGGGCGCGGAGGGCGGGCTCGGACCTGGCCGAGAGCGCCCAAGGGACGACGGGCAGCCGCCGGGGCTCCTCCGCGCCGGAGTCGTCCGGTGCGGGGGCGGGCGGTTCCTCCAGGATCAGGTGCACGTTCGTGCCGCTGACGCCGAACGAGGACACCCCGGCCCGCCGGGGCCGGTCGCCGCCGCGCCACTCCACCGGCTCGTTCAGCAGCCGGACGCCGCCCGCCGACCAGTCGACGTGCGACGTCGGTTCTTCGGCGTGCAGCGTGCGCGGGAGGACGCCCTCGCGGAGCGCCATCACCATCTTGATCACACCGGCGACGCCGGACGCCGCCTGCGCGTGCCCGATGTTCGACTTCACCGACCCCAGCCACAGCGGACGGCCCGGATCGCGGTCGCGGCCGTAGGCGTCCAGCAGCGCCTCCGCCTCGATCGGGTCGCCGAGCCGGGTGCCCGTGCCGTGCGCCTCCACGGCGTCGACCTCGGCCGGGTCCAGTCCGGCGGCGTCGAGCGCGGCGCGGATCACCTTCCGCTGGGCCGGTCCGCTCGGCGCGGTCAGGCCGTTGCTCGCGCCGTCCTGGTTGACCGCGCCGCCCCGGAGGACGGCCAGCACGGGATGCCCGTGGGCGCGGGCGTCCGAGAGCCGCTCGACCAGGAGCATTCCCACGCCCTCGGCCCAGCCGGCGCCGTCGGCGTCCGCGGAGAACGCCTTGCACCGGCCGTCCGGGGCGAGCGCCCGCTGGCGGCTGAACTCGACGAACGTGTCGAGGGAGGACATCACGGTGACGCCGCCCGCCAGCGCGAGCGAGCACTCGCCCCGGCGCAGCGCCTGCCCGGCCATGTGCAGCGCCACCAGCGACGACGAGCACGCCGTGTCCACGGTGACGGCGGGCCCCTCCAGGCCGAGCGTGTAGGCGATCCGGCCGGACGCGACGCTCGCCGCGCTGCCCGTGGCCAGATGCCCCTCGAAGCCGTCCGGCGCCCGGTCGAACCGGGAGCCGTAGTCGTGGTAGTTCGAGCCGACGTAGACGCCGACCGGGGTCCCGCGCAGGACGGCCGGGTCGATCCCGGCGCGCTCGCACGCCTCCCACGAGGTCTCCAGGAGGAGCCGGTGCTGCGGGTCGATCGCCATCGCCTCACGCGGCGAGATCCCGAAGAAGCCCGGGTCGAAACGCGCCGCGTCGTGCAGGAAGCCGCCCTCGCGGGCGTAGAAGGCGCCGGGACGCTCCGGGTCCGGGTCGAACCGGCCCTCGACGTCCCAGCCGCGGTCGGCGGGGAACTCCGAGACGGCGTCCACGCCGTCCGCGACCAGCCGCCACAGGTCCTCCGGGGACGCCGCGCCGCCCGGGAACCGGCACGCCATGCCGACGATCGCGATCGGCTCGTCCACCGGGACCATGGAGGGACGGGCCGGCGCGGCCGCCGGGGCGTCGCCGCTCTCGCCGAACAGCTCGGCGGTCAGGTGCCGGGCCAGCTCGCGGGCGGTCGGATGGTCGAACACGAGCGTGACCGGCAGCCGCAGCCCGGTGTCCGCGCCGAGGCGGTTGCGCAGCGCCACCGCCGTCAGCGAGTCGAAGCCCAGGTCGCGGAGCGCGCGGTCGGGGTCGACGGCGGACGCGTCCTCGTGTCCCAGCGCCTCGGCGGCCTGGGCGCGGACGAGGTCGACGAGCGCCGCCTCCCGCTCCTTCGCGGACAGCGCGGACAACCGGCCGCGCAGGGACCTTCCCGCCTCGTCCTCTCGGGGGCCGGTCGTGGTGTCGGAGGCCCGCTGGGCCTCGGGGAGTTCGCGCAGCACGGCCGTCCGGCCGCCCGCCGCGCCGAACGTCCGCGCGTACCGCGGCCAGTCGATGCCGGCGATGACCGGGCAGGGTTCGCCGGCGTCGAGCGCCCGGCGCAGCGCGTCCAGCGCGGGGCCGGCCTCCATCGGCGGCATGCCTTGGCCCCGGACGCGTTCGGCGGCGGCGCCGTCGAGCATCCCGCCGTCCCGCCACGCCCCCCACGCCACGGACGTGGCGGGCAGCCCTTCCGCCCGGCGGCGTCGCGCGAGGGCGTCGAGACGCGTGTTGGCCTGCGCGTACGCGGCCTGCCCGGGGCCGCCGAGCGTGCCCGCGAGCGAGGAGAACAGCACGAACTCCGCCACGTCGAAGCCGCGGGTCAGCTCGTCCAGGTGCCGCGCCGCCACGTCCTTCGGCGCGTTCACGCGGGACGCCCGGTCCGGGGTCAGCGCGTCGATGACGCAGTCGTCGAGGACACCCGCGGTGTGGACGACCGTGTCCGGCGCGTCCCCGTCGGCGGCGAGCCCGGCGAGGAGCCGTTCCAGAGCGTCCCGGTCGGTGACGTCGCAGGCGGCGATGGTGACACGGGTGCCGAGCGCGGTCAGCTCGTCTTGAAGGTCGGACGCGCCGGGCGCGTCCGGGCCCCGCCGCGAGAGGAGGACGAGATGGGGATGGCCTTCGCTGGCGAGCCGGCGCGCCACGAGCGCGCCGAGCCCGCCGGTGCCACCGGTGATCAGCGCGGTCCCGCGCGTCCGGGCGTCCGGGGCCCCCGTTCGCTGCCCGCTGGGCGCCATGCGGACGAGACGGCGCGCATGGACGCCGGTGGCGCGGATCGCGAGCTGGTCCTCGTCGCCCGCCCCGCCGGTCAGGAGCGCGGCCACCCGCTCAGCCGCGGACACCCCCGAGAGGACGTCGATCAGGCCGCCCCAGCGCTCGGGGTGCTCCTGCGCGGCGATCCGTCCCAGTGCCCAGAGCGCGGCACGCTCCGGATCCGCCGGCTCGTCGGCTTCGGAGACGGCGACCGCGCGCGACGTGAGCGTCCAGAGCGGCGCGCCGACCCCCGCGTCCCCGAGCGCCTGGATCAGCGTCGCCGTCGCGTGCGCGTCCAGGGCGTCCGCCTGGCCGAGCAGCGACACCACCCCGGTGAACGCCGCGTCCGCACGGCCCGCCGCCTCGCGGAGACGACCGGCCAACGCCGCCCGGTCGTGCGCCACATCGCCGACCGCGAGGAGGGCCGTTCCCGCGCCCGTGGCGTCCAGCGCGGCCGCCAGGTCGTCCGCCTCACCGTCCAGGGCGGCGACCACCAGCCACCGCCCACCCGGCACGGGCTCGGCCGTCCTGCCGAAGGGACGCCAGACGATGCGGTAGAGCAGATCGTCGACGGGGTCGGTCCGGGAAGCCTTCGCTCCTGCCGGTGCAGGCCCCGACCAGTAGCGACGCCGGTCGAACGCGTAGGTCGGCAGATCGACCGACCGAGCGGGCGGACCGCCCAGCAACCCGGCCCAGTCGACACGGACTCCGCGAACGTGCAGCTCGGCGGCGGACGTCAGGAGGCGCCGAGTGTCGCCGTGCTCCCGGCGCAACGTCCCGGCCACGACGAGTTCGGGGAGCTCGGCGACTTCGAGGGTCTCCTCGATCGCCATCGTCAGCACCGGATGAGCACTGGACTCCACGAAGACGCGGTGACCGTCGTCCAGCAGGGCCCGAATCGCGGTGTCGAAGCGAACGGGGTTACGCAGGTTCTCGAACCAGTACTCCGCGCCGACACCGGCGGTCTCCATACGACCGCCCGTCATCGCCGAGTAGAACGGGACGCGGGCCGCGCCCATCGTGACGCCCGACAAAGCGGCGGCGAGATCGTCCTTCAGGACGTCCATGTGCGAGGAATGCGAGGCATAGTCCACCGGCACCTTCCGCGCCCGGACTCCACGCTCCTCGCAAGCCATGACCAGCTCGTCGATCGCCTCGGCGTCACCGGAGACGACCGTCGCCGACGGGCCGTTCATCGCCGCGACCGACAACCGGCCATCCCAGCGTTCGACCAGGTCAGCGGCCTTGTCAGCCGACACGGCGACCGAAGCCATGCCCCCTTCGCCGGCGAACCGGGCGATCGCCTGGCTTCGCAGCGCGACAACCCTCGCCGCGTCCTCCAACGACAGGGCACCGGCCACACACGCGGCGGCGATCTCGCCTTGCGAGTGGCCGACGACAGCGTCCGGGACGACGCCCAACGAGCGCCACACCTCGGCCAACGACACCATCACCGCGAACAACGCGGGCTGAACCACGTCCACGCGCTCCAGCAGCGTCGCATCGCCCGCGCCGGTCACCACGTCGATCAGCGACCAGTCGGTGTGAGGCGCCAACGCTTCCGAGCACTCGGTCAAGCGGGTTCGGAACGCCTCCGACTCTCGCCACAGGCCCGCGCCCATCCCGAGCCACTGCGAGCCCTGGCCGGGGAACACCAGCACCCGGCGGTCGGCGTTCCGGACGACGCTTCCGGTCACGGCGTCGTCAGCGGTCTCGCCTCGGGCCAGGGCGGTCAGTCCATCAGTGAGTTCCTCGCGCGTCGCGCCGAGGATCACCGCGCGGTGGTCGAACAGCGTGCGCGAGGCGAGCAGCGACCGCGCGACAGCACCCGCGTCAGCGTCCGGAGTGTCCGTCAGAAAGGTGCGCAGACGAGCGGCCTGCGCCCGCAGTGAACCTTCCGAACGCGCCGACACCACCAGGGGAATCACCGGGAGGGCGGCGTCCTGCTCCTCTGGGGCGGCGTCGGCGGCCGGGGCTTCTTCGAGGATGACGTGGGCGTTCGTGCCGCTGATCCCGAAGGACGACACGGCGGCCCGGCGGGGGTGCCCGTTCCGTTCCCAGGGCAGGGACTCGTTCAGCAGCCGGACGGCTCCGGCGGACCAGTCGACATGCGGAGTCGGGTCGGCGGCGTGCAGCGTGCGCGGCAGCGTCCCCTCGCGCAGCGCCATCACCATCTTGATGACACCGGCGACACCGGACGCCGCCTGCGCGTGGCCGATGTTCGACTTCACCGACCCGAGCCACAGTGGACGGTCCGTCGCGCGTTCCTGGCCGTAGGTCGCGATCAGCGCCTGCGCCTCGATCGGATCGCCCAACGTCGTCCCGGTACCATGCGCCTCCACCGCGTCGACCTCGGACGCCGCCACACCGGCATTCGCCAGCGCCTGGCCGATCACACGCTCCTGCGCCAAACCATTCGGAGCGGTCAGGCCGTTGCTCGCGCCGTCCTGGTTGATCGCACTCCCTCGCACCACCGCGAGGATCTGGTGGCCGTTGCGTTGCGCGTCCGACAGGCGTTCGACGACGAGGAGGCCGACGCCTTCGGCCATGCCCATGCCGTCGGCGTCGGCCGAGAACGCCTTGCAGCGGCCGTCCCGGGCGAGGCCGCGCTGTCGGCTGAAGCCGACGAATCCGACGGGGCTGAACATCACGGCCGCGCCGCCCGCGAGCGCCAGCGAGCACTCGCCGCGCCGCAGGGCCTCGATGGCCAGGTGCAGGGTCACCAGGGAGGACGAGCAGCCGGTGTCAAGGGTGATGGCGGGGCCTTCGAGGCCGAGCGTGTAGGCGACGCGTCCGGACGCGATGCTGGTGACGCTGCCCGTGAGCGCGTGTCCTTCCGCTCCTTCGGGGAGGTCGTCGAAGGCCAGGCCGTATCCCTGGTGGGCCGCGCCGACGTACACGCCGGTCGCGCTGCCGCGGAGGGAGGACGGGTCGATGCCCGCGCGTTCCAGCGCCTCCCAGGACACCTCCAGCAGCAGCCGCTGCTGCGGGTCCATCACGAGCGCCTCACGCGGAGAGATCCCGAAGAACCCCGCGTCGAACTCCGCCGCGTCGTAGACGAACCCGCCCTCGCGGACGTAGCTGGTGCCCTCGTGGTCGGGGTCCGGGTCGTAGAGGCGGTCGACGTCCCAGCCGCGGTCGCCGGGGAACTCCGCGACGGCGTCGGCGCCGTCCCGGACGAGCCGCCACAGCTCCTCGGGCGACGTGGAGCCGCCGGGGAACCGGCAGCCCATGCCGATGATCGCGATCGGTTCGGTCGTGGCGTCGGCCAGGCGCCGGTTCGCCCGCCGCAGCCGTTCGGTCTCCTTCACGGACGCGCGCAGCGCCTCGACGAGCTGGTCATGCGAAATGGTCATGGGGGGACTCCGCTCGGTGCCGCGTCGAGGCTCAGTTGTCGTTGAGGGCGATGCGGACCAGGTCGGCGACGCCCATCGCGTCGATGGCGCCGGTGTCCGCGGCGGGCTCGGGGCCGGGGTCGGGATCGGGCGAGGCCGTCCTCCGGGGTTCCGGCCCGGTCCCGCCGGACGCGCCGGGGAGGAGTTCGGCGCCCAGGTACCGGGCCAGCGCCAGGGCGGTGGGGTGGTTGAAGACGAGCGTCGTCGGCAGGCGCAGGCCGGTCGCGGCGCCGAGCCGGTTGCGCAGTTCCACGGCGGTGAGCGAGTCGAAGCCCAGGTCGCGGAAGGCGCGGTCGGCGGCGACGTCCTGCGCCGGCCCGTATCCGAGGACGGACGCGACGTGGTCGCACACCAGGTCCAGGAGGGTCCGCTCCCGGTCCTCGGCGGGCAGCTCCAGCAGGCGTTCGCGGAGGGACGCGCCGCCGTCGGCGCCGGTCTCGCCTCGCGCGCCGTCCGCGGCTTGGAGGATCCGCCGGACGGCGGGCAGGTCCTGTAGCAGGGGCCGTTCCCGGGCCGCCGTGAACACCGGGACGAACCGTTCCCAGTCCAGGTCGGCGATGGCGACGAACGTCTCGTCGTGGTCGAGCGCCTGGCCGAGCGCGGTGATGGCGGTCGCGGGGTCCATGAACGCGATCCCCCGCCAGCGCAGCTGCTCCTGGACGACGTCCACGGCCATGCCGCCCGCGTCGTCGGCGGAGTCCCAGATGCCCCAGGCGATGGACGTCGCGGGCAGGCCGCGCGCCCGGCGGTTGAGGGCGAGCGCGTCGGCGAAGGCGTTCCCGGCGGCGTAGGCCCCGTGGTCGCCGCTCCCCCACACCCCGGCCACGGACGAGAAGACGACGAACGCGTCGAGTCCCTCTTCCGGCAGCAGTGCGTCCAGGTTGGCGGCGCCGAGCGCCTTGGCGGCCAGGCCCTCGTGGAACTGGTCGCCGGTGACGTCGGCGAGCGGCACCAGCAGGCCCACTCCGGCGGTGTGCATGACGCTCGTCGGCGCGTCCCCGGCCGCTTCGAGGTCGCCGAGGAGGCGTTGGAGGTCGTCGCGGTCGGCGACGTCGCAGGCGGCGATCGTGACGCGCGCGCCAAGCCCGACCAGCTCATCTCGCAGGTCGGACGCACCGGGCGCGTCCGGGCCACGCCGTGAGACCAGGACGAGGTGCGGACAGCCTTCGCGCGCCAGCCACCGCGCCACATGCGCGCCAAGCCCACCGGTACCACCGGTGATCAGCGCCGTCCCGTGACTCGGCGTCCAGCGCCGCTTCGGCTCACGGCCCGCGAGCGGGGCGGGCAGCAGACGGCTCGCGAACACCCCCGACGGACGCACCGCCAGTTGGTCCTCGGTTCCGCCGCCTCCGGCCAACAGCGCCACGATCCTGTCGAGCGTCCGGGGCGCGTCATCGGGACGATCGATCAGCCCGCCCCAGAGGTCGGGCAGTTCGAGGGACACGACCCGGCCCAGCCCCCACACGGCCGCAGCCCACGGATCCGGAGCCCCGTCCGACTCCGAGACCGCGACGGCGCCACGGGTAAGCAGCCACAACCGGCCGGAGAAGTCGACATCGGTCAGCGCCTGGACCAGCACCACCGACTCCGTCAGCCCCAACAGGGACACGACCCCGGTGAGCGGCTCGTCGCCGGCCAGGCCGCGCAGCCGTCCGGCCAGCACGTCCCGGGTCTCGGACTCCCCGACTTCGAGGACGAGCGGCTCGGCCCCGGCCGACTTCAGGGCCGTGGCGAGGGGCTCCCCGCCGCCGTCGGCGGACGTGACGAGCAGCCACCGGCCCGCGACGACGCCGGTGGACGGGGCGGCGGCCGGACGCCACGTCACCCGGTACCGCCAGCCGTCGATGACCGACCGCTCGTCGTTGCGCCGCCTCCAGTCGGCCAGCGCTGGAAGGACCCGGGCGGCGGACTCGGCGTCCAGCCCGAGTTCGGCGGCCAGACCGTCCGCGTCCGCGCGCTCGACCGTCTCCCAGAACCGCCCGTCCAGCGCGGGCGTGTCCGCCTGGGCGCGCGGAATCTCCAGCCAGTACCGCTGCCGGTCGAACGCGTAGGTCGGCAGATCGACCGGCCGAGCGGGCGGACCGCCCAGCAACCCGGCCCAGTCGACACGGACTCCGCGCACGTGCAGCTCGGCGCCGGACGTCAGCAGGCGCCGGGTGTCCCCCTCGCCGCGCCGCAACGTCCCCGCCACCACGGCGTCCGAGACCCGGACGTCTTCGAGGGTCTCCTCGATCGCCATCGTCAGCACCGGATGAGCGCTCGACTCCACGAACACCCGATGACCGTCGTCCAGCAGGGCCCGGATCGCGGTGTCGAAGCGGACAGGGTTGCGCAGGTTCTCGAACCAGTACCCGGGCCCGACACCGGCGGTCTCCATGCGACCGCCTGTCATCGCCGAGTAGAACGGCACGGTCGCCGAGCCCATCGTGATGCCCGACAGTGCATTGGCCAGGTCGTCTTCCAGGACGTCCATGTGCGGCGAGTGGGAGGCGTAGTCCACCGGCACCTTCCGTGCGCGGACTCCGTCGCCCTCGCAGTGCGCCACCAGCTCGTCGATCGCCTCGGCGTCACCCGACACCACGGTCGACGACGGGCCGTTCATCGCAGCGACCGACAACCGCCCGTCCCAGCGTTCGACCAGGTCAGCGGTCTCGTCAGCCGACACGGCGACCGAGGCCATGCCGCCTTCACCGGCGAACCGCGCGATCGCCTGGCTTCGCAGCGCGACAACCCTCGCCGCGTCCTCCAACGACAGAGCACCGGCAACGCAGGCAGCGGCGATCTCGCCTTGCGAGTGGCCGACGACAGCGTCCGGGACGACGCCCAGCGAACGCCACACCTCGGCAAGCGACACCATCACCGCGAACAGCGCGGGCTGGACCACGTCCACGCGGTCCAGGAGGTCGCTCGCTTCCGGGGAGCAGACGACCTCCGACAGGGACCAGTCCACCCAGGGGCGCAGGGCGTCCTCGCACTCGGTCAGGCGGCGGCGGAACACGTCCGACTCGCGCCACAGCGCCGCGCCCATCTCCGGCCACTGCGAGCCCTGACCTGGGAACACCAGCACCCGGCGGCCGAGGTCGGGGATCTCCGAGCCGAGGACCGCGCCGGGGGCCGTGTCGCCTCGGGCGACGGCGGCGAGGCCGGTGGCGAGTTCGGTCCGGTCGGCTCCGAGGATCACGGCCCGGCGGTCGAACGACGAGCGGGCGGTGACCAGGGTGCGTGCCGCGTCGACCGTGTCCGTGTTCGTGTCCGGGGTTCCGGTCAGGAAGGCGCGGAGGCGGGCGGCCTGCGCGCGCAGCGCGTCCTCCGAACGCGCGGACACCACCAGCGGGACCACCGGGAGCGCGCCGCCTCGTCCTGCCGGGGCGGCTTCGGTCTCGGGGGCTTCTTCGAGGATCACGTGGGCGTTGGTGCCGCTTCCGCCGAACGAGGAGACGCCCGCTCGCCGCAGGCGTTCGCCGCGTGGCCAGGGCACCGGCTCGTCCAGGAGCCGGACGGTTCCGGCGGACCAGTCGACGTGCGGGGTCGGGTCGTCCACGTGGAGAGTGCGCGGCAGGGTCCCCTCGCGCAGGGCCATCACCATCTTGATGACACCGGCGACGCCCGAGCCCGCCTGCGCGTGCCCGAAGTTCGACTTCACCGATCCGAGCCACAGCGGACGATCTGCGGGTCGCTCCTGACCGTAGGTCGCGATCAGCGCCTGCGCCTCGATCGGGTCGCCCAGCGTCGTCCCGGTGCCGTGCGCCTCGACCGCGTCGACCTCGGACGCCGCCACACCGGAGTTCAGCAACGCCTGCCGAATGACCCGCTGTTGGGAGGGGCCGTTCGGGGCGGTCAGGCCGTTGCTCGCGCCGTCCTGGTTGATCGCGCTGCCCCGGATCACGGCGAGGATCTGGTGGCCGTTGCGCTGCGCGTCCGACAGGCGTTCCAGGAGCAGAACACCCACGCCTTCGGCCCAGCCGGTGCCATCGGCGTCCGCCGAGAACGCCCGGCAGCGACCGTCCGGCGACAGCCCGCGCTGACGGCTGAACTCGACGAAGGAGCGGAGCGTCGCCATGACGGTCGCGCCGCCGACCAGTGCCATCGTGCACTCGTCGCGCCGGAGGCCCTCGACCGCCAGGTGCAGCGCCACCAGGGAGGACGAGCACATCGTGTCGGTCGTCAGGGCGGGGCCCTCGAGGCCGAGCGTGTAGGCGATACGGCCGGACAGGACGGCGCTGGACCCGCCGGTCAGCATGTGTCCTTCGAGCCCGGCGGGGGCCGACGTCAGCTCGGTCCCGTAGCCCTGGTTGCTCGACCCGACGTAGACGCCCGACCGGGTTCCGTGGAGTGAGGACGGGTCGATGCCCGCGCGTTCGAGGGCCTCCCAGGACACCTCCAGCAGGAGCCGCTGCTGCGGGTCCATGGCGAGGGCCTCACGCGGTGAGATCCCGAAGAAGCCCGCGTCGAACTCCGCCGCGTCGTACAGGAAGCCGCCGCCGCGCGCGTAGTAGGCGCCCTGGGTCTCCGGGTCGGGGTCGAAGAGGCCCTCGACGTCCCAGCCGCGGTCGCCCGGGAGTCCGGCGACCGCGTCCACGCCGCCGTCCACGAGCCGCCACAGGTCCTCCGGCGACCGGACACCACCGGGATACCGGCAGGCCATGCCCACGATCGCGACCGGTTCCCGGTTCCTGCCCTCGGCCTCCTCCAGCCGGTTCCGGGTCTGCCGGAGATCGGACATGACGCGCTTGAGGTAATCCCGCAGGCGGGCTTCGTTGTCCATCGAGTTCAACCCCTCGGGGAGCAGTAGACGTGGGGAGGGCGGGGTGGGCGGGGATCAGGACAGTCCGAGCTCACGGTCGATCAGGTCGAACATCTCCTGGTCGGTGACCGTGTCGAGGTCGGCGGGCCCGGCGTCGTCCGGGCCCGGGGCGGTGTCGGCGGCGTCGTCCAGGCGGCGCAGCAGGCCCCGGAGGCGGGTGGCGATCTCGCGCCGCGCGATCGGTTCGACCGGGCCGGCGACGATCGCCTCCTCGAGCCGGTTCAGTCCGGCGAGGGCGGACGGTTCGCGGTCGTTCCCGGCGGACGGCGCGAGCGTTCCGAGGAACGCCGCGAGCGCGCGCGGGGTGGGATGGTCGAAGACCATCGTCGCCGGGAGCCGGAGGCCGGTGGCGGCGTTCAACCGGTCCCGCAGCTCGACGGCGGTGAGCGAGTCGAACCCGGCCTCGCGGAACGCCGAGGACGCCGGGAGCCCTCCGGCCCCCGCGTGGCCGAGGACCGCGGCGGCCCGGGTCCGCACCAGGTCCAGCAGGAGCTCGTCGCGTTCGTCCGGCGGAAGCGCCGCCATCCGGGCCCGGAACGCCGAGGACTCCGATGCCGGGCCTTCCGCCGCTTCCGCATCCGCACCGGACGGGGCGGACGCGTGCGGGCGCGGCAGTTCGGCGAGGAGCGGGCGGGGCCGGGCGATCGTGTAGCTCTCGACGAACCGCTCGTGGTCGATGTCCGCGACGACGACGCAGGTCTCGTCGTGGTCGAGCACCTGCCGCAGCGCGGCGACGGCCCGTTCGGGGGCCATCGCAGGCACTCCCCTGCGCCGGAGCCGGTCGCCGACGGCCTCGTCCACCATGCCGCCGCCCGCCCAGGCGCCCCAGGCGACGGACGTCGCGGGCAGGCCGCGCGCCCGGCGGGCGCGGGCGAGCGCGTCGAGGTGGGCGTTGGCGGCGGCGTACGGTCCCTGACCGCCGTTGCCCCAGACCCCGGCGCCGGAGGAGAACAGGACGAAGGCGTCCACGGTCCCGGCGCCGAGCAGCGCGTCGAGGTTCGCGGCCCCGGCGACCTTCGCCGTCATGATCTCCTCGGCGTCCGCCGGGTCGCTCTCGGCCACGGGGACCTCCGCCCCGACGACGCCCGCCGCGTGGATCACCGTCGTGAGCGCCGTGGCCCCGCCGTCCAGGCCGTCGAGGAGGCGTTCGAGGTCGTCGCGGTCGGCGACGTCGCAGGCGGCGATCGTGACGCGCGCGCCAAGCCCGACCAACTCTTCTCGCAGGTCGGACGCACCGGGCGCGTCCGGACCACGCCGCGAGACCAGGACGAGGTGCGGGCAGCCTTCGCGCGCCAGCCACCGCGCCACATGCGCGCCCAGCCCACCGGTACCACCGGTGATGAGCGCCGTCCCGTGACTCGGCGTCCACGTGCGCGTGGGCTCGCGACCGGCCAGCGGGGCGGGCACCAGGCGGCTCGCGAACACCCCGGACGGACGCACCGCCAGTTGATCCTCGGTTCCGCCGCCTTCGGCCAGCAGTGCCGTCAACTGGTCGAACGCCCCGGCCTCACCTGCGGGGAGGTCGATCAGCCCGCCCCAGAGGTCGGGCAGTTCGAGGGACACGACCCGGCCCAGCCCCCACACGGCCGCAGCCCACGGATCCGGAGCCCCGTCCGAGTCCGACACGGCGATGGCGCCGCGGGTGACCAGCCACAACCGGCCGGAGAAGTCGACATCGGCCAACGCCCGGACCAGCCGCATCGTCCCCGGAACCCCCAGCAGGGACACCACGCCCGTCGCTGGCGTGGCCGCTTCCGGTTCGACCTGACCGGGTTCGACGATCACCGGTTCGGCTCCCGCGCGGTCCAGTGCCTCGGCCACGCCGGCGGCGAGGACGTCGTCCCGGTCGCCGGTCACGATCAGCCAGCGGCCGGACGGCGCGGCGGCCCGCGCGATCTCGACCGGCCGCCAGGCGACGCGGTAGCGCCAGCCGTCGATGACCGACCGCTCCTGGCTTCCGCGCCGCCAGGCGGCCAGGGCGGGAAGCACCGGCGTCAGCGCGTCGGCGTCCACGCCGAGTTCGGCGGCCAGCCGCTCGCCGTCGTCGTGCTCGACGGCGTCCCAGAACCGGCCGTCCTCGGCGGACGTCTTGGCCTCGGTCTCCTCGGGCGCCTCCAGCCAGTAGCGCCTGCGGTCGAAGGCGTAGGTCGGCAGGTCGACCGGCCGCGCGGGACGGCCACCGGCCACCGCTTCCCAGTCGACCTGGACGCCACGCACATGAAGTTCGGCCGCCGAGGTCAGCAGGCGGCGGGCATCGCCCTGCTCCCGGCGCAGCGTCCCGGCCACGACGGCATCGGGGATCTCGGCGGCTTCGAGGGTCTCCTCGATCGCCATCGTCAGCACCGGATGAGCGCTGGACTCCACGAACACCCGATGACCGTCGTCCAGCAGCGCACGCACGGCGTCCTCGAACCGCACGGGCCGCCGCAGGTTCTCGAACCAGTACTCGGCCCCGACACCGGCGGTCTCCAGACGACCACCCGTCATCGCGGAGTAGAACGGCACCTCGGACGCCGTCATCGTCACGCCCGCAAGAACCGCGGCCAGATCGTCCTTCAGGACGTCCATGTGCGGCGAATGCGAGGCGTAGTCCACCGGCACCTTCCGCGCCCGGACTCCCCCCTCCTCGCAGACTCCGACCAGCTCGTCGATCGCCTCGGCATCACCGGAGACGACCGTCGCCGACGGGCCGTTCATCGCGGCGACCGACAACCGGCCATCCCAGCGTTCGACCAGTTCAGCGGTCGCGTCAGCCGACAATCCGACCGAAGCCATCCCGCCATGCCCGGCGAACCGCGCGATCGCCTGGCTTCGCAGTGCGACGACCTTCGCCGCGTCCCCCAGTGACAGAGCACCGGCAACACATGCCGCAGCGATCTCGCCTTGTGAGTGGCCGACGACAGCGTCCGGGACGACGCCCAGCGAACGCCACACCTCGGCCAACGACACCATCACCGCGAACAACGCGGGCTGCACCACGTCCACGCGCTCCAGGAGCCCGCCCGCGTCCTCCTCGGTCACGACGTCGATCAGGGACCAGTCGGTGTGGGGGGCCAGGGCCTCCGCGCATTCGCTCAGGCGGCGGCGGAACGCCTCCGACTCGCGCCACAGGCCCGCGCCCATCCCGAGCCACTGCGAGCCCTGGCCCGGGAAGACCAGCACCCGGCGGTCGGCGTCAGGGGCGACGTATCCGGTGACCACTCCCTGGGACTCTTCGCCGTCGGCGAGGGCTCGCAGCCGGTCGGAGGCGTCGTCGGGCGTCGCGCCGAGGATCACGGCGCGGTGGGCGAACAGCGATCGCGAGGCCATCAGGGACCGCGCGACCTCGCCCAACTCCAGGTCCGGGCGGTCTGCGAGGAAGCCGCGCAGGCGCGCCGCCTGGGCCCAAATCGCATCCTCCGAACGCGCGGACACCACCAGCGGGACGACGGGGAACGGGGTCTTCGGTTCCGTCGGCGACGGGTCCTCGGAGGGGGCCTCTTCCAGGATGACGTGCGCGTTCGTCCCGCTGATGCCGAACCCGGATACTCCTGCCAGACGCGGGCGCTCACCCCTCGGCCACAAAACCAGCTCGTCCAGCAGCCGGACGGCTCCGGCGGACCAATCGACATGCGGGGTCGGCTCGTCGACGTGGAGCGTGCGCGGCAGTATCCCCTCGCGCAGCGCCATCACCATCTTGATGACGCCGGCCATTCCGGCGGCGACCTGGGTGTGGCCGATGTTCGACTTCACCGACCCGAGCCACAGCGGACGATCAGCGGGCCGCTCCTGGCCGTAGGTCGCGATCAGTGCCTGCGCCTCGATCGGGTCGCCCAACGTCGTGCCCGTGCCATGCGCCTCCACCACGTCCACCTCGGACGCCGCCACACCGGAGTTCGCCAGCGCCTGCCGAATCACCCGCTGCTGCGACGGACCGTTCGGAGCGGTCAGGCCGTTGCTCGCACCGTCCTGGTTGATCGCACTCCCCCGCACCACCGCGAGGATCTGGTGGCCGTTGCGCCGCGCGTCCGACAGCCGTTCGACCAGGAGGACCCCGGCGCCTTCGGAGAGGGAGAAGCCGTCCGCCGCAGCGGCGAAGGGCTTGCACCGGCCGTCGGGGGCGAGGCCGCGCTGGCGGCTGAACCCGACGAACGGGCGCGGTGAGGACATCACCATGACGCCTCCGGCGAGCGCGAGTTCGCACTCGCCGCGCCGCAGCGCCTCGATCGCCAGGTGCAGCGCCACCAGGGACGACGAGCAGGCCGTGTCCACGGTGACGGCGGGCCCCTCCAGGCCGAACGTGTAGGCGATCCGGCCGGACGCGACGCTGGCCGCGCCACCGGTCATGAGGTACCCCTCGGCCTCCCGGGAGACCCGGGCCAGGCGGGACTCGTACGACTGGTCGGCGAGGCCGACGTAGACGCCGGTGGCGCTGCCCCTGAGGGCCGCGGGTGCGATGCCCGCACGTTCGAGCGTCTCCCAGGACACTTCGAGCAGCAGCCGCTGCTGCGGGTCCATCGCGAGGGCCTCACGAGGCGAGATCCCGAAGAACCCCGCGTCGAACTCCGCCGCGTCATGGAGGAAGCCGCCGGATCGGGTGTAGGTCGTACCGGGACGGTCGGGATCGGGGTCGAAGATCCGCTCGACGTCCCAGCCGCGGTCGGCGGGGAACTCCGAGATCGCGTCCACGCCGTCCGCGACCAGCCGCCACAGGTCCTCCGGGGACGCCGCGCCGCCCGGGAACCGGCACGCCATGCCGACGATCGCGATCGGCTCGTCCGCTTGGGCGCGCGGCGCGGGCACGGCCCCCTCCTCCGCCGCCGACTCGTCGGACGCGCCGAGCAACTCGTCCAGCAGGTGGGCGGCCATCTCCGAGGGAGAGGGGTGTTCGAAGACGAGGGTGCTCGCGAGCCGGAGTCCGGTGGCCGCGACGAGACGGTTGCGCAGTTCGACGGCCGTCAGCGAGTCGAAGCCCATGTCGCGGAACGCCCGGTCGGGGGCGAGGCCCCGGGTGTCGTCGAACCCGAGCACGGCCGCCGCCTCCGTCCGGACGACGTCGAGGAGGTAACGCGGGCGGTCCCGTTCGTCCAGGGCCGCCAGCCGGTCCCGCAGGTCCGCCGCGTCGTCGGCGGGCGTGCTCGCGGCCAGGACGCGCCGGGCCTCCGGCAGGTCCCGGAGCAGCGGCCGCTCGCGCGCTCCGGCGAAAACCGGGACGAACCGCTCCCAGTCCACGTCGGCGACGGCGACGAACGTCTCGTCGTGGTCGAGCGCCTGGCCGAGCGCCGCGATCGCGGGCCCGGGGTCGATCACCGGGACACCGCGCCGACGCAGGACGTCGTGCAGCTCGGCGGCGATCATCCCGTCCCCGGCCCACGGCCCCCACGCCACCGACAGCACGGGCAGCCCCTCCGCGCGCGCCAGCACCGCGAGGGCGTCGAGGTAGGCGTTGGCCGCCGCGTACGCGCCGTGGTCCCCGACCCCCCACACGCCCGCGATGGACGAGAACAGCACGACGGCGTCCACCTTGGCGGGGTCGAGGAGGCCGACGAGGTGCCGCGCGCCGTCCGCCTTGGCCCGGACGACCTCGGTGAGTTCCTCGTCGGACGTCTCGGCGAGGGGACGCAGCCGGTTCAGGCCCGCCGCGTGAACGACGGTGAGGGGGGCGGTCTGGTCGGTGGTGACGTCGTCCAGGAGAGCGGCCAGGGCCTCGCGGTCGGAGACGTCGCACGCGGCGAACGTGACCCGCGCGCCGAGAGCGGTCAGCTCGCCGGCCAGGTCGTCCGCGCCGGGCGCGTCGCCGCCGCGCCGGGACACCAGGACCAGGTGCGTGCAGCCTTCGCGCGCCAGCCACCGCGCCACGTGCGCGCCGAGCCCTCCGGTACCGCCGGTGATCAGCGCGGTGCCCCGGGGACGCCAGCGGCGGACGGGCGCGGTTCCGGCGACGGACGCGCTCACCAGCCGGTTCGCGTACGCGCCGGACGCGCGCAGGGCGATCTGGTCCTCGGCGCCCGCGCCGCCCGCCAGCACCGCCACCAGCCGCTCGTCCGCGCCGGGTCCGTCGGCGGGCAGATCGACCAGGCCGCCCCAGAACTCGGGATGCTCCAGAGCGACGACCCGGCCCAGCCCCCAGACCGACGCCCGCTCGGGATCGGGAGACCCGTCCGACTCGGAGACCGCGACCGCGCCACGGGTAACCATCCACAACCGGCCGGTAAAGTCGAGATCTCCCAACGCTTGAGCGAGCGCGAGCGTCGCGGACAGCTCCCGGCCGGGCTCCAGGCTGCCGGACGTCCGCGTTCCGCCGGACGCCAGCAGCGACAGCACTCCCGCGACCGGCCCGTCGGCGGACACCGCCCGCAGCCGTTCCACCAGCGCGGCCCGGTCCGACCCGGCCTTGGCGTCGATGACGACGACCTGCGCACCGGCGGACACCAGCGCCGCGTCCAGCCCGTCCGCCGCGGCGCCGGACGGCGTCAGCACCACCCAGCGGCCGGTGAGCACGGCCACCGACGCGATCCCGGCGGGCCGCCAGACGACGCGGTAGCGCCAGCCGTCGATGACCGACCGCTCGTCGTTGCGCCGCCGCCAGTCGGACATCGCGGAGACGACCGGCGTCAGCGTGTCGGCGTCCACGCCCAGCTCGGCGGCCAGGCCGTCCACGTCCCCTCGCTCGACCGCCCCCCAGATCCGATCGTCCGACGCCGGGTTCTCCACGGCCTCGGGCCGCGGTGCCTCCAACCAGTAGCGCTGCCGGTCGAACGCGTAGGTCGGCAGATCGACCGGCCGGGCAGGCAGGCCGCCCAGCAGCCCCGCCCAGTCGACACGGACTCCACGAACGTGCAGCTCGGCGGCGGACGTCAGCAGGCGCCGGGTGTCCCCCTCACCGCGCCGCAACGTCCCGGCCACGACGGCATCGGGGATCTCAGCGACTTCGAGGGTCTCCTCGATCGCCATCGTCAGGACCGGATGAGCGCTGGACTCCACGAAGACGCGGTGACCGTCGTCCAGCAGAGCCCGGATCGCGGTGTCGAAGCGAACGGGGTTACGCAAGTTCTCGAACCAGTACCCGGGCCCGATACCGGCGGTCTCCATACGACCGCCCGTCAGTGCCGAGTAGAACGGCACCTCCGACGCCTTCATTGTCACGCCCGCAAGAACCGCGGCCAGGTCGTCCTTGAGGACGTCCATGTGCGGCGAGTGCGAGGCGTAGTCCACCGGCACCTTCCGTGCCCGCTTGCCCTCGGCCTCGCAGTGCGCCACCAGCTCGTCGATCGCCTCGGCGTCACCGGAGACGACCGTCGCCGACGGGCCGTTCATCGCGGCGACCGACAACCGCCCGTCCCAGCGTTCGACCAGTTCAGCGGTCGCGTCAGCCGACAATCCGACCGAAGCCATGCCACCTTCGCCGGCGAACCGCGCGATCGCCTGGCTGCGCAGCGCGACGACCTTCGCCGCGTCCCCCAGTGACAGAGCACCGGCAACACATGCCGCAGCGATCTCGCCTTGCGAGTGGCCGACGACAGCGTCCGGGACCACGCCCAGCGAACGCCACACCTCGGCCAACGACACCATCACCGCGAACAACGCAGGCTGAACCACGTCCACGCGCTCCAGCAGCGTCGCATCGCCCGCGCCGGTCACCACGTCGATCAGCGACCAGTCGATGTGGGGCCGCAGGGCCTCAGCGCAGTCCTGGAGGCGGGTGCGGAAGGGCGGGGACTGTGCCCAGAGGGCGAAGGCCATTCCGGTCCATTGGGACCCTTGTCCGGGGAACACCAGCACGCGGCGTCCCACGTCGGGCAGGGCCGATCCGGAGACCGTGCCGGGCGCCGTCCCCCCGGTGGCGAGCGCGGACAGGCCCCCGGACAGTTCCTCGCGCGTCGCGCCGAGGATCACCGCGCGGTGGTCGAACAGCGTGCGCGAGGCGAGCAGCGACCGCGCGACAGCACCCGCGTCAGCGTCCGGAGTGTCCGTCAGGAACGTGCGGAGGCGGGCGGCCTGGGCGCGCAGGGCGTCCTCCGAGCGGGCCGACACCACCAGCGGGATCACCGGAGGCGCAGCGACCTGTTCCACCGGTGACGGCTCGTCCTGGGGCGCTTCTTCCAGGACGACGTGTGCGTTCGTCCCGCTGATGCCGAAGGACGAGACGGACGCTCGCCGGGGGCGTTCGCCGCGTGGCCAGGGCACGGGCTCGGTCAGGAGCCGGACGTGTCCCGCCGACCAGTCCACGTGGGGGGTCGGTTCGTCCGCGTGCAGGGTGCGCGGCAGGGTGTCCTTCCGCAGGGACATGATCATCTTGATGACACCGGCGACGCCCGACGCCGCCTGCGCGTGCCCGAAGTTCGACTTCACCGATCCCAGCCACAGTGGACGGTCGGCAGAACGGTCCTGGCCGTAGGTCGCGATCAGCGCCTGCGCCTCGATCGGGTCGCCCAACGTCGTCCCGGTGCCATGCGCCTCCACCGCGTCCACCTCGGACGCCGCCACACCGGCATTCGCCAGCGCCCGGCCGATCACACGCTCCTGCGCCAAACCATTCGGAGCGGTCAGGCCGTTGCTCGCACCGTCCTGGTTGATCGCACTCCCCCGCACCACCGCGAGGATCTGGTGGCCGTTGCGCCGCGCGTCCGACAGGCGTTCCAGGAGCAGGACGCCCACGCCTTCGGCCCAGCCGGTGCCGTCGGCGTCCGCCGAGAACGCGCGGCAGCGACCGTCCGGCGACAGGCCGCGCTGGCGGCTGAACTCGACGAAGAGCCCGGGGTTCGCCAGGACGGTCGCGCCGCCTGCGAGGGCCAGGGAGCACTCGTCGCGCCGGAGCGCCTCGACCGCCGTGTGCACCGCGACGAGGGACGACGAGCAGGCCGTGTCCAGGGTGACGGCGGGGCCTTCCAGGCCGAGCGTGTAGGCGATCCGGCCGGACGCGACGCTGCCGGTGGCGCCGGTCAGGAGGAATCCGGCGGTCTCGTCGGATCCTTCGTGGAGTCGCGGCCCGTAGTCCTGTTGCATCGCGCCGACGTAGACGCCGGTCCGGCTGCCGCGCACTGTGGACGGGTCGATGCCCGCGCGTTCGAGCGTCTCCCAGGACACTTCGAGCAGCAGCCGCTGCTGCGGGTCCATCGCGAGGGCCTCACGAGGCGAGATCCCGAAGAACCCCGCGTCGAACTCCGCCGCGTCGTGCAGGAAACCGCCGGAACGCGCGTAGGTGGTGCCGGGGCGCTCCGTGTCGGGGTCGAACAGTCGCGCGATGTCCCAGCCGCGATCGGAGGGGAACTCCGAGATCGCGTCCACGCCGTCGGAGACCAGCCGCCACAGGTCCTCCGGCGATCGGACGCCGCCGGGATACCGGCAGGCCATGCCGACGATCGCGATCGGCTCGTCCGTCCTGGCCGGGGTGGCCCGTGGGGTCGTTTCGGTGGGCGTGCCGAAGAGTTCGGCTCGCAGGTATTCGGCGACGGCGGCCGGGGACGGGTGGCTGAACAGCGTTCCGCTGGGCAGGTGCAGGCCGCTCATGGCGGCGAGCCGCGCACGCAGTTCCATGAGGAGGGACGAGTCGAAGCCCATGTCCCTGAAGACCTGCCGAACCCCGACGGCTCGCGGGTCGGAGTGCCCGAGGACGGTCGCCGTCTCGGCGCGCACCAGTTCCAGGATGGCGTCGGCCCGTTCCGCTTCGGGCAGCGCCGCCAGCCGCGTCTGAAGCACCGAGTCGGTCTCGTCGCCGGACGGTTCGGGGGTGCTCGCGTCGGCGGGTGTTCCCACCGCGTGTTGGAGGACGGGGGCGTCCAGCCAGTGGCGGCGTCGCTGGAACGCGTAGGCGGGCAGGTCCACGAGCCGGGCGCGGCGGCCCGCGTACAGCGCGCCCCAGTCGACGTCGACGCCTCGGACGTGGAGTTCGGCGGCGGAGCGCTGGAAGCGGTCCCAGCCTCCGTCGTCCTTGCGGAGGGAGCCGGTGACGGCGACGTCCAGGGCGGCGGTTCCGGCGTCCTCGGCGGTCGCCTCGACGCCGGGGGTGAGGACGGGGTGGGGGCTGCACTCGACGAACGCGCCGTGCCCGTCGCGCAGCAGGGTCCGGACCGTGTGCTCGAAGCGGACGGGTTCGCGGAGGTTGCGGTACCAGTAGGCGGCGTTCAGCTCGGTTCCGGCGAGGCGTCCGCCGGTCACCGTCGAGTAGAACGCGACCTCGCCGTCCCCGCCCTCGATGCCGGTGAGGGCGGCTTCGAGGTCGGCGCGCAGATCCTCGACGTGCGGGGAGTGGGAGGCGTAGTCGACCGGGACGCGCCGGGCCCGCACGCCGTCACGCTCGCAGGCGGCGACGATCTCCGCGACGGCCTTGGCGTCGCCGGACACGACCGTGGCGGTGGGGCCGTTGACGGCCGCGATGGTGAGCCGTCCTTCCCAGCGGGCGAGGCGCGCCGCGGCGTCCCGTTCGGACAGGGCGAGGGACGCCATGCCGCCGCGGCGGGCGCGCGCCGCGATGACCCGGCTGCGGAGGGCGGCGATCCGCGCCGCGTCGTCCAGGGACAGGGCGCCCGCCACGCAGGCTGCGGCGATCTCGCCCTGGGAGTGGCCGACGACGGCGTCCGGACGCACTCCGGCCGCCCGCCACAGTCCGGCGAGCGCGACCATCGTCGCGAAGAGCGCGGGCTGGACCACGTCGGCGCGTTCGAGGAGTTCGGCCGTCCCGGCGCCGCGGACGACGTCGAGGACGGACCAGTCGAGGTGCGGGGCGAGGGCGTCCGCGCACTCTTGGAGCCGGTCCCGGAAGACGGGCGAGGCGTCCCAGAGGGCCGCGCCCATTCCCGGCCACTGACCGCCCTGCCCCGGGAAGACGAACACGACCCGGCCGGGTTCCCCGGCGGCTCCGGTCACGACGTCCGGGTGGGGCGCGCCGTCGCGCAGCCGGGTGAGCGCGGACGGCCGGTCGCCCGCGAGGACGACGGCGCGGTGGTCGAAGGCGGTGCGGGTGGTCGCGAGGGACAGCCCGATGTCGTCGGGGGTGAACGCGGGGTGGTCCGCGACGTGGGTCCGGAGCCGGTCCGCCTGGGCGCGCAGCGCGGGGCCGCTTCGGGCGGACAGCACCCAGGGCGGCGTCGCGGCGTCCGAGACGACCGCGCGCTTCTCCGCCTCCGCCTCAGCCTCCGCGTCCGTGTCCGTGTCGGGGCGGGGCGGGGCTTCGGTCACGACGACGTGGCAGTTGGTGCCGCCCATGCCGAACGAGCTGACGCCGGCCACGATCGGGCCCGGTCCGTCCGGCCAGGGTTCGGGCTCTGTCGGCATCCGCAGGTTCAGTTCGTCCATCGGGATGCGCGGCGACGGCGTGAGGTGGTTCAGGCTCGGCGGGATCTCCCGGTTCCGGACGGCCAGCAGCACCTTCAGCAGCCCGGCGACGCCCGCCGCGCCCTCCAGGTGCCCGATGTTGGTCTTGACCGATCCCACGCGGAGCGGCGGACGGCCGGGACGCGCCGTCCCGATGGCCTCGCCCAGCGCGCGCGCCTCGACCGGGTCGCCCGCCTTGGTCCCGGTCCCGTGCAGTTCGACGTACCGGATCTCGGCCGGGTCGACGCCCGCGTTCCGGCAGGCGGCGAGCAGGACGTCGCGCTGCGCCTGCGCGTCGGGCACGGTCAGGCCGTCCCCTCCCCCGTCGTTGTTGAGGGCGCTGCCGCGGATCACGCCCAGCACGGGATCGCCGTCGGCGAGGGCCCGTGAGAGCGGCTTGAGGACGACGACCACTCCGCCCTCGCCCCGGACGTAGCCGTTCGCGCGGGCGTCGAAGGTGAAGCACCGGCCGTCCGGGGACAGGCCGCCGAACTCGGCGGAGCGGACCGTGCTCTCCCCGGCGAGGTGGAGGTTCACGCCTCCGGCGAGCGCCACGTCGCTCTCGCCCGACAGCAGGCTCTGGCATGCGAGGTGGACGGCGACCAGCGAGGACGACTGCGCGGAGTCCACGGTGAGGCTCGGTCCCGCGAGCCGCAGCGCGTAGGACGTCCGGTTCGCGATGAGGCCCCGGCTCGTCCCGGTGAGCGAGTGCGGCGTGACGGCGGCGGCGCCGCGGTGGCCGAGCAGCGCGGCGTAGTCGTCCCAGACGGCGCCGACGAACACGCCGGTCCGGGTGCCCGCGAGGGACGCGGGGACCAGCCGGGCGTTCTCCAGCGCCTCCCAGCTCAGTTCGAGGACGAGGCGCTGCTGCGGGTCCATGGCCGCGGCCTCGCGCGGGGAGACGCCGAAGAACGCGGCGTCGAATCCCGCGACGTCGTCCAGGAAGCCGCCGGTCCGCGCCGTCAGGCGCGCGCGGAGGGCGTCGTCGCCGTCGCCGCCCGCGAGTTCGGCCGCCTCGGCGCGGCCCTCGGGAAGGGCGCGGACGGCGTCCACGCCGTCCCGGAGGTTCTCCCAGAACCGCTCGGGGGTCGGCGCCATGGGCAGCCGGCACGCGGCGCCGACCACCGCGACCGGTTCACGAACGAGGCCGTCCCCGCGCATGCTGTTGTTCTCCTTCGCTCGCCGACGACGCGAATGGGCACCGAGTTCCGGTCCCAACGGAGGACATCCCGCCCCAAAAAGACATCTCCGCCCAAAGCCACGCCCCACGCTCACACGAGCCGACTCGGCCAGACCAGCCCCTAACGCGCCCCAGCCCCCCCTAACCCCCTACGACGGACGGTCACCGCCCGACCACGCCGGGACGTCCCGGATCACCGCGACGTCCCGGCGTCCGCTCACCGGAACGCTCGGGCCTTCATGCGTTTGAGCTGCGAAAACACCAGCGCCTGCGGGTTCGGGCGGCACGGCCTCGCCACGTGGGTCGCGGACCGGCTCGGGGTCCCCCGGGAGGCGTCGCCCACCCGAAGGCGGGCGCGGCGGTCACGGCTTGGCGGCGACGCCTCCGTAGGCGGTGACCTCCGGCGGCGTCCCCCACGGGTTCGGGTCGGGACGCCACCGCGACACCGCGACCACCCCGGGGTCCAGCAGCTTCAGGCCGTGGAAGAACTCGGCGAGCCCCTCGGGCGAACGCAGCTTGTAAGGGTCTCCGGCCTCGGCGCGGACGTGCTCCGCGTCGGCGGCGGCGTCGGGGTCCACCGCGCCGGTGCCGTCCTCCAGCACCAGGTGGCTGCCCGGGGGAAGGGCGTCCACCAGGTGGTCGCGGACGGCCATCGCCTCCCCGTCGTCCCAGATGCTGCCGAGGATCCCCAGCATCATCAGCGCGACGGGGCGGGTGAAATCGAGGGTGTCGGCGGCCCGCGCGAGGATCCGCTCCGGGTCGCGGGCGTCGGCGTCGATGTAGGCGCACGCCCCCTCGGGCGTGGAGGTGAGCAGGGCGCGGGCGTGGACGAGGACGAGCGGGTCGTTGTCGACGTACACGATCCGCGACCGCGGCGCGAGCCGCTGGGCGACCTCGTGGGTGTTGTCGGCGGTCGGCAGGCCGGTCCCGACGTCCAGGAACTGGGTGACGCCCTCCTCGGCGACCAGGTGGCGCACGGCGCGGCCGAGGAACAGCCGCGACTGCCGGGCGACGTCCACGATCGCCGGGTACACCGCGCGCACCTTGTCCCCGGCCGCCCGGTCGGCGGCGTAGTTGTCCTTGCCGCCGAGCCAGTGGTTCCAGATCCGCGCCGAGTGCGGCACCTCCGGATCAATGGACGGATGAGCGGAGCGGGCGGCGCCCGGCCGCCTCTCGGCGTCACCCACCCGCCGCTCGGCGTCATCCGTCCGCCGCTCGCCGTCGCTCCCGTCCGGAGACCGTCCGTCGTGCTCCATCAGCCCTCCCATGGGGTCCGGATGTCGGCAAGGAGGCTGAGGGTCCGCATCGCACTCCTTGACTCGAACGAAAAGGGTCGTCATGTGGGGTGCAAAGCACTGCAGATCATCCCGGAGCCACCCGCCGGTGTCCACCGGAACACCACCGAAACCACCGGCTCTCCGCCCCGGACGCGGCGGCGACGGCCGCGCGCGAACCTCCCCGTCCAGGCCCGGGACCTCACGACTTCCCCGAACCAACGAGAGGCGATGCCCAATGATTACCCGGTGCCTATCCGAAATCGACTCACCCTGAAAAGATGCACAGCCAAATCCCATGAGTTCCACATATAAGACGTCGTGCAAACATCCGATACCAGGGACGTCCGGAGGCCGGATTCCAGGTTTTGGCGCGACGGATGCCGTCGTCACTCTGCGAGGCGATGACATTGCGGATCCGCACGGCCGCCACGGCGCGATGCGGCGCCACCGAGGGCCGACACCGTGAGATTCTCAGCATGGTCCACAGAGGGAGGGAGCACCCCATCCCCGGAGGTCACACGGAGGCGTTTCCGCTCTTCCGCGCGGCATCACGGTGTCACACGAGAACCTCTTCGTAATCCCCTCACCACGCCCCGCAGTCACTTTGGGTGACCATTTCCGGTCACCTTTCGAGGAGCCTGGCCGCCGCATGCTAGAACAACGATGATAATCACCGGACAGTGACACTGACTCGATGATTGTTCACCGCCGACATCCCGCCCTCCCACTAGTCTCCCCACCACACCAGACGGAACGCGCGCCACCCACACGGCGGTCGGCCGGCGCGCGCCGCGAGGTCCAAAGACGCCCATGGAATTCCGCATCCTCGGCCCGCTGGACATCCGTTCACCCGATCGCCCTCTCGCAGTTAAGGGAAGCAAACCCCGGACCGTTCTCAAGGCGCTGCTGCTCCGGCACGACCAGGCGGTGCCCTACCAGACCCTCAGCGAGATGCTCTGGGGCGACGCGCCGCCGTCCACCTCGACGGCGCAGCTCTACACCTACGTCTCCCGGCTCCGGAAGCTCCTCGGGCCGGACGTCGTCATCGTCCGGCAGCAGCCCGGCTACCTGCTGCGGCTCGGCTCGGCGTGGCTGGACTACGACGAGTTCCACGACCTGGTCCAGCGCGGCCGCGAGCTGACGGCCGCCGGGCACCACGCGGACGCGGCGGCGGAGATCACGCGGGCGCTGGCGCTCTGGCGCGGCCCCGCGCCGCTCGCGGACGTCGCCGACCCGTTCGTCGCGGCCGAGCTCCCCCGCCTGGAGGAGGAGTACATGGCGGCGGTCGAGACCGGGATGTCCCTCGACCTGGCGCTCGGCCGCCACCAGGAGGTCATCGCCGAGCTGACCCGCCTCGTCACCGACCACCCCTACCGGGAGAAGCTGCACGAGCAGCTCATGACCGCGCTCTACCGCAGCGGGCGGCAGGCCGACGCGCTCGCCGTGTACGACACGGCGCGGCGGACGCTCCGGGACGAGCTCGGCGTCGACCCGAGCGAGGAGCTGCGCGCCGCGCACCTGTCCATCCTGAACCAGGAGCCGCTGTCGGTTCCGGCGCGCGTCCGCGCGGACCTCGACCGGCCCGGCTCCCCGTTCCCGGACGAGCCGGAGCCCCGGCGCCCGGTGAGCGCCTGGCACGGCGTCCGTCCCGCGATGCTGCCGCACGACATCGCCGACTTCACGGGCCGCGCCGGCGACCTCGACCGCCTCCTGTCCCTCGTCCGCGGCTCCGCTCCCCTGCCCCAGCCCGACACGCGGCCCGACACGGACGGTGTTCCTTCGGCCCGGTGGGACGTGGAGCCCGCCGGGGCGCCGGGCGGCGGCGCGGCGGGGGTCGTGACCGTGATCTCCGGGATGCCGGGGGTCGGCAAGACGGCCCTGGCGGTGCGCGCCGCGCACCTGCTCGCGGGCGACTTCCCGGACGGGCAGCTCTACGTGGACCTGCGCGGCGCGGAGGGGCGGCGGCTCGATCCGGCCGAGGTGCTGGCCTGGTTCCTGCGCGCGCTCGGCGGCGACATCGTGCTGCCGTCCACGCTGGAGGAGCGGCGGCAGCTCTACCGGAGCCGGCTCACCGACCGGCGGGTGCTGGTCGTCCTCGACAACGCCGCCGACGTGCGGCAGGTGCGGCCGCTGCTGCCCGGCGGCGGCCGGTGCGGCGTGATCGTCACCAGCGGGCAGCCGCTCGGCGCGATCGAGGGCTCGGCGCACCTGCCGCTCGCCCCGCTGGACCTGGCCGACGGGCTCGCGTTCGTCGCGACGGTCGCGGGCCGTCCCGGCTGCGCGGCGGACGAGCCGGAGGCCGCGCGCCGCCTGGTGGAGCTGTGCGGGGGGCTGCCGATCGCGCTGCGCGTCGCCTGCGCGCGGGGCGCGAGCCGTCCGCACTGGAGGCTGGCGCGGCTGGTGGCGTCCCTGGAGGACGAGCAGGACCGGCTCGACGAGCTCCAGCTCGGCGACCTGGACGTGCGGGCGAGCCTGCGGTTCAGCTACGAGGGGCTGCGCGACGTCGACCGCCGCGCGTTCCGCGCGCTGGGCTCGCTGGGCGTCCCGTCCTTCCCCGGGTGGGCGGTCGGCGCGGTGCTCGGCCTGCCGCAGGCCCGCGCCGCGCGGATCGCCGAGCGGCTCGTCGACGCCCGGCTGCTGGACACCGTCGCGGCCGGGCCGGAACCCCTGTTCGACCGGTACCGGTTCCACGACCTGGTCCGGTTGTTCGCCCGCGAGGTCGCCGCCGAGGAGGACCCGCCCGCCGAGCGGGACACCGTCCTGGACCGGGCGTTCGCCGCGTGGCTGTCGCTGGCCGTGGCGGGCGACCGGCGGCTGCCCAGCCAGTGCTTCGGGGTGCTCCGCGCCGAGGTGCCGTTCCCCGTGGCCTGCCCGGACCTGAGGGACACGCTGGTCGCCGAGCCGTTCTCCTGGTTCGACGCGGAGCTGTCCACGCTGGTGGCGCTGATCCACCAGGCGTGCCGGACGGGCCGCACGACCGCGGCCTGGCAGCTGGCGCAGGCGCTCACCAACTACTTCGACATGCGGCACCGGTTCGACGAGTGGACGTCCACGCACGAGGCGCTGCTCGCCGCCGGCCGCGAGCACGGCGACCGGCTCGCCGAGGCCGTCGCGCACCGGGGCCTCACCGAGCTCGCCGCGTTCTTCAAGGACGCGGACGCCCACCACGGCCACGCGGAGGCGGCGCGCGCCCTGTTCGCCGGGCTCGGCGAGCGGGTGGGCGAGGTGGACGCGCTGGTGCACTGCGCGGACGGGTACCGGCAGGCCGGGGAGCACGAGCGCGCCGTCGCGGCGCTGACCGCGGCGCTGGACACGGCCCGCCGGATCGGCCACCGCGTCGGCGAGGCGCAGTGCCTCGCCGGGCTGGGCGAGATCCGGCTCGAGCTGGGCGAGCCGGAGTCGGCGGCCGAGCTGTTCCGTGGCGGCGAGGTCATCTGGACGGCCCTCGGACGTCCCCGGTACGCGACGCTCATGCTGCGCAACATCGGCATCATCGAGCGCGACACCGGCCGGTTCGCCGAGGCCGCCGCGCACCTGGAGGAGTGCCGGTCGCGGCTGACCGTGCTGGGCGACCGGATCGGCGTGGCGTACGCGCTGAACAGCCTCGGTGACCTCTACCGGCTCTGGGACCAGCCCGAACGCGCCCGCTCGCTGTACCGGCAGGCGATCGGGCAGTTCACGGAGCTGGGCCTGGCGGGCGGTTTCGGTCACGCGGTCGCGCTGCGCGGCCTGGGCGAGGTGCTCCTTTCCCAGGGCGACCCGGCCGCCGCCGTGGTGCTGCTGGAGCACGCCGTGCAGATCTGGCGCGCCCTGGCCATGCCCCTCTGGGAGGCCCGCACCCTGCTCGCGCTCGGCGACGCCCAGGACGCCTCGGGTGCGCGCGGGAACGCGGAGGGTTCGTGGCGGGAGGCCCTGGCCCGCTGCGCCGACCACGGCTATCCCGAGGAGAGCGAGGCCCGCTCCCGCCTGGATCCCGTCTCCGGATTAGCGCCGGACCAGGCGGCCCCTTGGAACGCTCCGTCCACCGGCGCATCAGGCGGTGCGGTGTGCTCGTGCTTCCCGATGGTGAGCGGGCACGCCGACTGAACGCGACGGCCGTGCGCCCCCCAGTGGGGTCGGGCCCCCCGCCCGCCGTCAGGGCCCTGGCGGGGGCACCGCCTGTGTGGTGGGGCGCACGGCCGTCCTTCAGGGCCGTGGCGGGGGCACTCGTGGAGGGCCCGGGGTCACTCGCGGAGGGCTATGCCTTCCACGGGCGGGGTGCGGAGGACGTTGCGTCCCGGGACGGCGGTGGCGCCCCAGGCCAGGCCGGCGGCGGCGAGGACGATCAGGACGTAGCCGAGCGGCTGGACGTGCGGGAGCGGCGTCCCGGCGATGCCGACGCTGAACGCGGCCAGGGTGGCCAGGGCGATCAGGGAGCCGACGGCGACCGCGATGACGGTCACCGCGAGGGTCTCCCAGCGGAGCATGGCCCGCACCTGGCTCCGCTCGGTGCCGACGAGGCGGAGCAGCGCCAGCTCGCGGCGGCGGCCGCTGGTCGCCATGGCGAGGGTGTTCACGACGGCGATGCCGGTGAACGCGACGACCAGGGCCATGATGACCAGGTTGACGGTCGAGCTTCCGCCGTCCGGGCCGGCCGCGGGCGGGGCGCTCGGCGGCCCCGCCTTCAGTCCGGGGAAGGCGCGCAGCGCGGCGTCGACGGCGGCGCGTGAACCGCCGCTGACGACGACCTCGGACGCGCGCGGGTCGTCGATGTGCGCGGCGACCTGGTCGTGCGGGAGCAGGACGTCCCCGAAGCCGAGGCCCCGGTCGTAGAGGGCGACGACGCGGACCTTCGCCGGGGTGCCGTCGCCGAGCCGCAGGTCGAGGGTGCCGCCGAGCCTGGCGTGCAGCGCCCCGGCCGAGTTGCGGCTGACGCCCGCGGTGCCGGGCGCGAGCGCGGACAGCGAGCCGCCGCGCACGCCCGGGTCGAGCGTCCGGGTGAGCTGCTCGGGCGTGACGCCCGCCGCGCGGTACCGGTCCCGGCCCAGGTAGACGGTGCTGTGGACGACCTCGGTGGCGACCTGGACGCCCGGCGCGCCGCGGAGCGCGGCGGTCGCGTCGGCGGGCACGCCGAGCGGCCCGGTCACCACGAGGCCGCCGACGGTGCCGCTGCGCGCCTGGT
>NZ_RFFG01000031.1 GCF_003696215.1 Actinomadura harenae
CGCTCGACCGCGACCAGGCCGAGCGACAGGCCGCGCGCGGCGAGGACGCGGGCGTGCCGGTCGGCGGCGGCGTCCGGGTCGTCCAGGGCCGGGCCCGCGGCGGCCGGGCCGGGGCAGTGCCGCCCGTAGGGCTCCAGGTCCTTGAAGTCCTCGGGGGCGGCCTGCTCGGCGAAGTCGCTCCACACCTCGTACATGAACGCGGCGGAATCGTAGTTGCCGATCTCGGCGACCGGCTCGGGGGCTATCTGCCCGGCGGCCCACGGCTGGTCCGACTCGTCCAGCAGGACGGGCCAGAGGCCGGAGCGGGCGTGCTCGGCGCGCACCCGCGCCCAGAGGGAGCCGTCGACGGGGTCGTCGCTCAGCCAGAGCGCGGGCGCGCGGATGAACTGCCGCTGCGGGAAGCCGGGGTCGGGCCAGACCACGTCGCCGGGCGGCAGCGCGACCGACAACGCGCGGTCCGCGTCGCCGTCGGGGAAGAGCTTCGGGAGGTCTCCCGGCAGCCGCTCTCGGAGGTCGAGGTCCAGGTCGTCCATATCACGCCGTTCCGGTCCAATTCGTGCCAACACCGATCTTGGCACTCCAGGATCGTAACGGCGACCGCGCGGGCACGGGCACGGTTCACCGCTCCCGGCGGCCCCGGGCGAGGTATTCGATCAGAAGCCCGACCAGGCCGAGGCCGGTGAGGGAGCTGACGACGATCTGGTGCCAGGTGTTCGGGTACGCGAACTGGTAGACGACGTTCACGGTCAGCAGCATGACGAACAGCGTCCAGCGGGCGCCTGCGCTCATGGGAGGACTCCTTCTTTGTGTGGGGTTCGGGGTGGGTTCAGTGGAGGAACGGGAGGGACGGGGCGGAGGGGATGGGCTGCCCGGTCACGACCACGGCGAGCGCCACGGTGGTGACGGCCGCGACCGCGAGCCCGGCGACCGCGCCGGTGCCGAGCACGATCGCGCCCTCCAGCCGGACCGACCCGCGCACCTGCGCGCGGGTCGCGCCGACCTTGTGGAGCAGCGTGAGCTCGCGGCGGCGCGAGGCGGTCGCGAGCGTGCGCGTGGTGACGACGCCGACCAGCACGAACCCGCCGATCGCCGCCACGATGATCTGGCTGATCAGCTCCTGCGTCCGCAGCTCGCGGGAGGTCGCCTCGCCGAAGGACGCGCGGTCCAGGGCGCGTACGCCGGTGAAGCGGGAGGCGACCGCGTCGAGCGCGCGGAGCGTCTCGGGCGAGCAGGGCCCGGAGCAGCGGACGAGCACGTGGTCGTCCAGGGGAGAACCGGCGTGCGCGGCGACCAGGTCGCGGGGGAGCAGCACCTGGCCGAGGCCGAGTCCGCGTTCGTAGACGGCCACGACGCGGGCCTCGATCCGGGTGCCGTCGCCGAGGAACAGCGTCCGCGACGAGCCGAGCTTTGCCCCGCCGGGGAGGTCCTTGCTCAGCGCGACGGTCGTGCCGGTCAGCGCGTCCAGGCTGCCCTTGGTGACCTTCGCGTCGAGGGTCTTCGACGCGTCCGCGCCGAGGCCGCGCGCGGGGTAGGTGCGCAGCTTGACGTCGCCCACCTCGCGCACCGGCAGGTGCACGGTCATGCGGTGGACCGGCGTCACGGCCGTCACGCCGGGGACGCCCCGGACCGCGTCGGCGACCCCGGACGGCACGCCCGGCCCGGACGACACGAGGACCCGGTCCGCGCGGTCGGCGGCGGCGGCCTGCGCGGCCGTCGCGTCCAGGACCGTCGCGATGCCCGACAGCTGCACCACCGCGAACGCGATGACGAGCGCGACCGGCGTCAGCACCGCCCCGGCGCGCGGGGAGGCGGCCTCGGCGGCCTGCCGGGCGAGGCGTCCGGTGACGGGCGCGAACCGGGCCACGGCCCCGCCCAGCACGCGCGCGCCGAGCTGAGCGATCACCGGCGACAGCAGCGCGACGCCGGCCATCAGCGCCGTGATCATGCCGCTGATGGAGGCCGCCGCGATCGCGCCCGACATGCTCAGGGACAGACCGAGCGTGCCCACCCCGCCCGCCAGCAGCAGCGCCCCGACCGCGGACCGCCAGCGCGCCGGCGCCGACGGGTCGGCGGCGGTCTCGCCGAGCGCCTGGACGGGCCGGATCCCCGACAGGCGCAGCGACGCCAGCAGCGCCACCAGCACCGTCGTGACCACGGTGATCGCGAACGAGGCGAGCGCGGGCAGCGGGCTCACCGCGAGCGCGAACCCGGAGGGCAGCACGCCCTGGCCGCGCATCGTCGCGTGCAGGGCGGCCCCGGCGGCCAGGGACAGCGCCCCGCCTGCCGCGGCGGCGGGCAGCGCGGTGCGCACGGCCTCGCGGACGACGCGTCCGCGGACCTGGTTCGGCGTCGCGCCGACCGCGCGGAGCAGCGCGTACTCGCGGGACCGCCGCCGCGCCTGGAGCCCGAGCAGGCCGCCGACGACGATCAGCGCCACCATCAGCGACGTCGAGCCGACCGCCGCGGAGAGCTCCACGATGTCGGGCCGGACGGAGGCGACCGCCGGGTCCTCGGCGTCGCCGCGCGCGGAGCCGGTCAGGACGGACAGGCCGGGCGCGGCGGAGCGCAGCGCTCCGGTCTTGGTGCCGTGGTCGGCGAGGACGCCGAGCGCGGTCGCGAAGCCCGGGTGCCCGCTCAGCACGGCCGCCGCGTCCGGCGCGAAGTACGCCGAGGCGGGGCCGCGGCCGACGAGGCCGGTGACGCGGTAGGGCGCGGGCGCGCCGTCCGCCTGGAGCCTGACGGCCTGGCCGACCTTCGCCCCCGCGGACGCGGAGAGCACGACCTCGCCCGGCGCCTGCGGGGCGCGTCCGGAGGTGAGCGTGATCCCGCCCAGCGCGGCCGAGTCCCAGCCGTGCCCGGACAGGGTGGTTCCGGTGGTGGTGACCAGCGGGAACGACACGTCCGCGATGACCGCGCGGACGCCGGGGACCCGCCGGAGGCGGTCGGCGGCCGAGACGGGGATGCGCGGCAGCTCGGTCCTCGGCGCGTACTGCATCTTGGGCTTCGAACCGGGCGACTTCGTCCGGATCCCGACGCGTCCGGGCGTGGTGACGACCGCGTGCGCGGCGCCGTACCGCTTCACCGGGCCGTGCGCGCGGAGACCGGACTCCAGCAGCACCCCGAACGCCCCGACCAGTACGGTCGAGAGCAGCAGGGTCACGAAGATCCCCAGGGACGCGCCCTGGAAGTCCTCCTTCTTCGGCCGGAGCGACCTCACGCGGTCACCCCGTCCCAGCGGGCCAGCACGGACGCGACGGTGGGGGAGCGCAGCTCGTCCACGATCCGGCCGCCGTCCAGGAACAGCACCGAGTCGGCCCAGGCCGCGGCGACGGGGTCGTGGGTGACCAGCACGACCGTCTGCCCGGCCCGGTCCACGGCCTCGCGCATCAGGCGCAGCACCTCGCGGGCGGTGCGCGGGTCGAGCGCGCCGGTCGGCTCGTCGGCGAACACGACCTCCGGCTCGGTCACCAGGGCGCGGGCCAGCGCCACGCGCTGCTGCTGCCCGCCGGACAGCTCGTTCGGACGGCTCCGCAGCCGGTCGGCGAGACCCACCCGGCCCAGCACGGAGGCGACCCGGCCCGCGTCCACCGCGCGGCCGCCGAGCCGCAGCGGCAGCGCGACGTTCTCCTCGACGTCCATGGACGGGATGAGGTTGAACGACTGGAACACGAACCCGATCCGCTCGCGCCGGAGCCGCGTCAGCTCCGCCTCCCGCAGGCGGCCGAGGTCGGTGTCGCCGATCCACACCGTCCCGGACGTCGGGCGGTCCAGGCCGGACGCGCAGTGCAGGAAGGTGCTCTTCCCGGAGCCGGACGGACCCATCACGGCGGTGAAGCCGCCGCGGGGGAACGCCCACGAGACGCCGTCGAGCGCCCTGGCCTGCCCGTAGGCCTTGGTCACCATGTCGAGGCGCACCGCCGGGCCGGCGTGCGTCATGGTCATCGCGCTGTTCACGTCCTCGACGCTACGGACGCGGAGATCGTCCGCCATCAGGGCGCGGCCCCCTCCCCATGGTGTAGCCAGCCCCACCATGGGACGGGGGCCGGCCCGGTTCGGCGGGGTCCGCGGGTGGAATAGCGTGGGCGGCATGAGGGGGCAGCTGCGGCGTTCGGGACAGGCCATCGTGTACCTGGCGGTGGGCCTGGCGACCGCCGCGCCCGCGCTCCTGGGCTTCTACCTGGTGCCGCTGCTGTTGCTGCTCGGCGTCCTGTTCGTGGCGCTGCCCTGGTTCCCCATGCTGATGCGCCCCGTCCAGATGCTGGCGGACGTCGAGCGCCGCCGCGCGTCCCGGTACCTGGGACGCGAGATCGCCGCCCCCGAGGCGCCGCCGTCGACCGGTTCGGCGGTCGAGGACGGGGTGCGCCTGATGCGCCACCCGGCGACGTGGCGCACCCTGGCCTGGCTGCTGATCCACGGCATCCTCGGCCTGATGACGGGCCTGCTCGCGGTGCTGCTGGCCCCGTCGGCGATCTACTCGCTCACGCTGCCGCTGTGGTGGCGGTCGGTCGCCGAGGGGTCGGTGTCGGCGTTCGTCCCCCTCCACACCTGGGAGCAGGCGCTCACGCTGCCGTTCCTCCAGGCGGCCATGTACGGTGCCATCGTCGTGTGGGCGTTCCCGCCGATGGCGCGCGGCCAGGCCAGGGTCGCCGAACTGCTGCTGTCGCCGCCGCGGCGGCGTGTCGATCTCCAGGCCCGGGTCGAGGAGCTGACCGAGACCCGCTCCGGGGCCCTGGAGGCGCACGGCGCGGAGCTGCGCCGCATCGAGCGCGACCTGCACGACGGCACCCAGGCCCAGCTCGTCGCCGTCGCACTGAGGCTCGGGCTCGCCGACCGCCGCTTCGAGGCCGACCCGGCCGCGTCCCGGGAGCTGTTCCTCGCCGCCCGGGACGGCGTGGAGGAGGCGTTGATGCAGCTCAGGACGGTGATCCGCGGCATCTACCCGCCGATCCTGTCCGACCGCGGCCTCGGCGGGGCCGTCCGCGCCCTGGCCGGGGCGCAGCCGATCCCGGTCCGGCTGGACGTCCCGGCGGCCGGCCTGCGCGCGCCCGCCGCCGTCGAGGCCGCCGCCTACTTCGTCGTCGCCGAGGCCCTGACGAACGTCGCCAAGCACGCGGGCGCGGCGAGCGCCGAGGTGTCCGTTCAGCGGCTCGGCCCGCTGCTGCGCGTCCGGGTCGCCGACGACGGCAAGGGCGGCGCGGACGAGATCAAGGGCAGCGGCCTGGCCGGGATCCGCCGCCGCGTCGCCGCCCTGGACGGAGAGACCCGCATCGACAGCCCCGACGGGCGGGGCACGACCCTGGAGGTGGACCTGCCGTGCGGATCGTGATCGCCGAGGACAACGTGCTGCTCCGGGAAGGGGTGATCATGCTCCTGGAGTCCGGCGGGCACGAGGTCGTGGCCTCGGTCGCCGCCGGGCCCGAGGTGGTGCCCGCGCTCCTGGAGCACCGCCCGGACGCCGCCGTCCTCGACGTCCGGCTGCCGCCGGGCTTCCGCGACGAGGGCCTGCGGGCGGCGATCGCGGCGCGCCGGGCGATCCCCGGGCTGCCGATCCTCGTGCTGTCGCAGTACGTCGAGGAGACCTACGCGGCCGAGCTGCTCTCCGACGGCGGGGGAGCGGTCGGCTACCTGCTGAAGGACCGCATCGGCCGGGTGGACGAGTTCCTCGACGCGCTCGACCGGGTGGTGTCCGGCGGCACCGCGCTGGACCCCGAGGTCGTCGCGCAGCTCATGTCCGTCCGCCGGGACCCCCTGAACACCCTCACCCCGCGCGAGCGCGAGGTGCTCGGCCTGATGGCCCAGGGCCTGGACAACACCACGATCGCGACCACCCTGGTGATCACCGAGCGGTCGGTCGGCAAGCACATCGGCGCGATCTTCGCCAAGCTCGGGCTGCCCCCGTCCGACAGCGGCCACCGCCGCGTCCTCGCCGTCCTCGCCTACCTCAACGCGTGATCGCGGGGCCTTCCCGGCATAGTGTGATCTTCATGGACCTGCGTGATGATCTGACCGAGGGCCTCAGCGACGAGCAGCTCGACGTCGCCTACAACGTGCGGCGCAAGGCGGGCGAGGACTTCGTCCCGCTCATGGAGCGCTACCGGTCCGACTCCGACGCGGCCGTGGACGGCCTGGCGGGCACCCCCGGCGTCGTCTACGACGAGGACGGCGGCGAGCGGCTGGACGTGTGGGGCACCGAGGACGGCGAGCTCCGCCCGGTGTTCATCTTCTTCCACGGCGGCTTCTGGTTCGCCGGGGCGAAGGAGGACACCGCCTTCATGGCCCGGATGCTGCACGGCCGGGGCGTCGCGACGGTCGTCCCCGAGTACACCCTCGCTCCGAAGGTGACGGTCGGGGAGATCGTGCGGCAGGCGCGGGCGGCGGTCGCCTGGGTGTGGCGGCACGGCCGCGAGCACGGCCTCGACCCGGACCGGATCGTCGTCGGCGGCAGCTCGGCGGGCGGCCACCTCACCGGGATGACCATGGTCGAGGGCTGGCAGGACGGGCTGGGCCTGCCCGCCGACGTCGTCAAGGCCGCGATGCCGTTCAGCGGCCTGTTCGACCTGCGGCCGATCGTCCGCACCTACGTCAACGAGTACGCGCGGCTCGACGAGGAGACGGCCGTCCGGCTGAGCCCGGCGTTCCAGCCGATGGGACGGCGCTTCCCGGCCGTGTTCGCCGTCGGCTCGGAGGACGGCTCGGGTTTCGTCGAGCAGACCCGGCGCTTCCAGCCGCACTGGGGCGACGAGGGCGAGCTGCTGGTGGCGTCCGGGCTGAACCACTTCGACCTCGTCCTCGAGCTGGAGGACCCGGACACCGAGGTCAGCCGCGCCCTGCTCGGCCTCTTCGCGGCCCTCGGCCGGGAGGCCTGATCAGGGCCGTTCGATGATCTCGGCCGCCTGCGTCCGCAGGTGGTCGAGCATCAGCCGCGCCGACGGCGTGAGCGGCCGCTTGTCCGGGATCGTCACGCCGACCTGGCGGCGCACCGGGTCCAGCGGCACCGGCAGCGGCGCGACGCCCGCGTCCGTCCGGGCGACCAGGTCGGGCAGCGCCGCGATCATGTCGGTGTCGCGGACGAGCGTCCGGACGGTCAGCACCGACGTGCACTCGACCAGGTCGGAGGGCAGTGGCAGGCCCCGGTCCCGGAACACGTCCTCGAGCTCGCTGCGCAGCGCGGTCTGCTGGAGCGGCAGCACCCACGGGTAGTCGAGCAGGTCGGCGAGGGTCAGGCCCGGGCGGTCGCGGGCCGGGTGCCCGGCCCGCGCGACCAGCCGCACCGGCTCCCCGTACAGGACGATCTGCCGCAGCCCCGGCTGGTCGCCGATCGGGTTGAGCCGTCCGAGGACCATGTCGATCTCGCCGTCCAGCAGCCGCGGCACCTGCGCGTCGAACGTCGCCTCCTGGACGATCACGGTGATGCCCGGCCGCTCCCGCTTCAGCGCCGCGATCGCGCGCGGCAGCAGCACGTTCGACCCGGCCAGCAGGGTGCCGATGGTGACCGTCCCGACCTGGCCGTCGGCCAGGCCGGTGATCCGCTCCCCGGCGCGGCGCAGCTCGGCCAGGACGGCCCGGGAGTGCTCCACGAACGCCTCGCCGAACAGCGTCGGCGTCACCCCGCGCGGCCCCCGGGTGAACAGCTCCACGCCGAGGATCCGCTCGACCTCGCGCAGGCTGCGGGTCACCGCGGGCTGGGCCAGGTGGAGGTGCTCGGCGGCGCGCAGGACGCTGCCGTGGTCGGCGATCGCCACCACCAGCACCAGATGCCGCAGCTTGAGCCGCCCGTTCAGCAGGTCGATCGCGCGCATGCCGCCTTCCTACCAATAACCCCCTTGATATAGCAAGAGTGCCAATGGGTATTGGACGTGCATAGCTGGCGGAGAGATGATCGCGGTGTCGGGACGACGGTTCCGGACGACCCCGGACGATCCTGGAGGCGAGACGGCATGCGGGTGCGGCACTACGTCGGCGGCGAGTTCCGGACGGACGGCGCGCCCTTCCCCCTGGTCGACCCGGTGACGGGCGGCGAGGCCGGGACCGCGCCCGAGGCGCCGCAGGCCGTCGTGGACGAGGCCGTCCGGTCCGCCCGCGCCGCCCTGTCCGGCGAGTGGGGCGCCACCTCCCCCGAGGAGCGGTCCGCGGCGCTCCGCCGGATCGCCGACGGCATCGACGCCCGCTTCGAGGAGTTCGTCGACGCCGAGGTCCGCGACACCGGCAAGCCCCGCGAACTGGCCGCGACCGTGGACATCCCGCGCGCCGCGGGCAACTTCCGCGCCTACGCCGACCTGCTGTACGGCCGTCCGGAACGCGCCTACACCACGACCGTCCCCGGGTGGAGCGGCGGCACCGGGCAGGCCCTCAACTACTCCGTCCGGCGGCCCCTCGGCGTCGTCGCGGTCATCTCCCCCTGGAACCTGCCGCTGCTCCTGCTGACCTGGAAGGTCGCCCCGGCCCTGGCCGCCGGGAACGCCGTGGTCGCCAAGCCGTCCGAGGAGACCCCCTCGACCGCGACGCTGCTCGCCGAGGTGATCCACGACGCCGGGCTGCCCGCCGGGGCGTTCAACCTCGTGCACGGGCACGGCGCGGACGCCGCCGGGGCGTTCCTCACCGGCCACCCGGGCGTGGACGCGATCGCGTTCACCGGCGAGTCGGCGACCGGCGCGGCGATCATGCGGAACGCCGCCGACCACGTCACCCCGGTCTCCTTCGAGCTCGGCGGCAAGAACCCGGCGCTGGTGTTCGCCGACGCCGACCTCGACGCGGCCGTGGACGGCACCGTCCGGTCGTCCTTCACCCACTCCGGGCAGATCTGCCTGTGCACCGAGCGCGTCTACGTCGAGCGGCCCGTCTTCGACGCGTTCGTCGAGCGGCTCGGCGAACGCGCCCGCAAGCTCGACGGCTACGGCCCGATGATCTCCGCCGAGCACCGCGACAAGGTGCTGTCGTACTACCGCCTCGCGGTCGAGGAGGGCGCGACGGTCGTCGCGGGCGGCGGCGTCCCGGTCTTCGGGGACGGCCGCGACCAGGGCTTCCACGTCGAGCCGACCGTCCTGACCGGGCTGCCCGAGCAGGCACGGACCGTCCGGGAGGAGATCTTCGGGCCGGTCTGCCACGTCGCGCCGTTCGACACCGAGGAGGAGGCGGTCCGGCTCGCCAACGACAGCGAGTACGGGCTCGCCGCGACCGTCTGGACCCGGGACCTGTCCCGCGCCCACCGCGTCGCGCCCCGGATCGAGTCGGGCATCGTGTGGGTGAACTGCTGGAACCTGCGCGACCTGCGCACCCCGTTCGGAGGGGTGAAGGCGTCCGGGATCGGCCGCGAGGGCGGCGAGTACTCCCTGGACTTCTTCTCCGAGCCCGTCAACGTCTGCATCCAGATCTGAGAGCGAGACCGTGACCGAGACCGCGACAACCGCCGTCGAGCAGGCGGCCGACCGCATCCTCGCGGCGTACGCGAGCGGGACGCCGTGCGCGCCCGTCCGCGACCTGGTCGCCACGCCGGACGAGGCGTACGCCGTGCAGGAGCGGCTGACCACGACCTGGCTGGGCGAGGGCCGCCGCCTGGCCGGCCGCAAGATCGGCCTGACGTCGCAGGCCGTCCAGCGGCAGCTCGGCGTCGACACCCCCGACTTCGGGATGCTGTTCGCCGACATGGCCGTCCCGGACGGCGCGGAGATCCCGGCGGGCGCGGTCATGCAGGCCCGGGCCGAGGCCGAGGTCGCGCTCGTCCTGGAGCACGACCTGACGCACGAGCGGCACACCGTCGCCGACCTGATCCGGGCGACCGCGTTCGCGCTGCCCGCGATCGAGATCGTCGGCAGCCGGATCCGCGACTGGGACATCACGCTCGCCGACACCGTCGCCGACAACGCGTCCTGCGGCATGTACGCGCTGGGCAACCGTCCCGTCCGGCTCGCGGACGTCGACCTGCGGCTGTGCGGGATGGTGCTGGAGCGGCGCGGCGAGCAGGTCTCGACCGGCACCGGGACGGCCTGCTTCGGGCACCCGCTGAACGCGGCGCTGTGGCTCGCCGACATGCTCGTCCGGGTCGGGCGCCCGCTGCGCGCGGGCGACACCGTCCTCACCGGCGCGCTCGGCCCGATGACGGCGGTCGCGCCCGGCGACGTCGTGGAGGCCCGCATCGACGGACTCGGCGACGTCCGCGTCGCCTTCGGACAGGAATCCGCGAAGGAGGAGGACGCGTCGTGACGGACGTGAGGGCGCTGGCCGCCCACCTGGACGGGGCGCGCCGCGACGGCCGCGCGGTCGGCATGCTCAGCGCGTCCGAGGCGGGCCTGGACGTGCCCGTCGCCTACGACGTGCAACGTGCGGGCATCGAGCTGCGGCGCAAGCGCGGCGAGCGGTTCGCGGGCGTGAAGATGGGCTTCACCAGCCGCGCGAAGATGGTCCAGATGGGCGTCGACGACGTCATCTGGGGCCAGCTGACCGACCGGATGCTGGTCGAGTCCGCGGCCGACGTGTCCGGGCTGATCCATCCGCGCGTCGAGCCGGAGATCGTCTTCCTCATCGGCCGGGACGTGACCCGCGCCGCCGACGTGGACACCGCCGTCGCCGGGATCGCGGTCGGCTACGAGATCCTCGACTCCCGCTACGACGGCTTCAAGTTCACCCTGCCGGACGTGATCGCCGACAACGCGTCGGCGTCCGGGTTCGGCGTCGGCGCCTGGCACAGCCCCCGGGACGTCGCGAACGTCGGGATGCTCCTGGAGATCGACGGGCGCGTCGTCCAGACCGGTTCGTCGGCGGCCATCCTCGGCGACCCCGTCCGGGCGCTGCGCGCCGCCGCGCGGCTCGCGACCGACGCCGGGATCGTGCTGCGGGCGGGCGACGTCGTCCTCGCCGGGGCCGCGACGGCCGCCGTCCCGCTGCCCAAGGACGCGCACGTCCGCGTCACCGGCGCGGGCCTCGGCTCCGTGGAGGTGACGACCTGATGAGCGACGCGATCCTCGTCGAGGGGAAGGCCAAGCCGCGCGGGAGGTTCCCGCACCTGAGGCGGGCGGGCGACCTCGTGTTCGTGTCGGGGACGAGTTCGCGGCGTCCGGACGGGACGTTCGCCGGGGCGAGCGCCGACGCGATGGGCGTCACCGACCTGGACGTCCGCGAGCAGACCCGCGCGGTCATCGAGAACATCCGCGACCTGCTGAGGGCGGCCGGCGGCGACCTGTCCGACGTCGTGAACGTGACGACCTACCTGGTCAGCATGAACGACTTCGGCGGCTACAACGAGGTCTACGGCGAGTACTTCGACGAGACCGGGCCCGCCCGCACCACGGTCGCGGTGCACCAGCTCCCGCACCCGCATCTGCTGATCGAGATCTCGTGCGTCGCGCACATCCCTCAGGAGGAGACCGGGACATGACGCTTCCGAAGATGGTCCACGGGACGCCGTTCAACTTCCAGGCGTGGATCGCCGAGCACGAGCACCTGCTGAAGCCGCCGGTCGGCAACAAGCAGGTGTTCGAGGACGCCGGGATGATCGTCATGGTGGTCGGCGGCCCGAACCAGCGCACCGACTTCCACGACGACCCGCGCGAGGAGTTCTTCTACCAGCTCAAGGGCAACATGGTGCTGCGCGTGATGGAGGAGGAGGGCAGGCCGCCGGTCGACGTGCGGATCAACGAGGGCGACGTGTTCCTGCTGCCCCCGCACGTCCGGCACTCGCCGCAGCGGCCCGAGCCGGGCTCGGTCGGGCTGGTCGTGGAGATCGCCCGCCCGGAGGGCGAGCTGGAGTCCTTCGAGTGGTACTGCACCGAGTGCCACCACCTGGTGCACCGCGCCGAGATGCAGGTCCGGTCGATCGTGGACGACCTGCCGCCGGTGTTCCAGTCCTTCTTCGACGGCGACCGCAAGTGCCCGAACTGCGGTGCCACGCACCCGGGCAAGCGGTGGCCCGAGGCGATGGTCCCGACTACGGCGCCGCGCGCCTGACCCGACCCTGGCGCCCCGCGCCCGACCCGAGACGACGGCGCCCCGCGCCTGAGCCCGACGACAGCGTCCCTCCCGGCGGCCCGCACCGCCGGGGGCGGCGCGAGCACGCCCGGAAACGGAGGTCCCCGTGAGCGTCTTCGATGTCCACGCGCACGTCTTCCCGCGCATCACCCGCGCGGAGGGACGGCTGCTGAGCGACGCGGACGAGCCCTGGTTGCGCGACCACGGCGACGGCACCGGCATGATGATGTGCGGCGCCGCCGAGTACCGCCCGGTCGACGAGGGCCTGTGGGAGCCCGCCCGCCGCCTCGCCGACATGGACGCGTCCGGGGTGGACGTCCAGGCGGTCTCGTCCACGCCGCTGATGTTCGGGTACGAGGCCGACCCGTCCCGCGCGGCCGCCTGGTGCGACCTGGTCAACGACCGCATCCTGCGGTACTGCGCGGCCGACCCGGCGCGGCTCCTGCCGCTCTGCCAGGTTCCGCTGCAGCACACCGCGACGGCCTGCGACGTCGCGACGCGCGCCGCCGCGGCCGGGCACCGGGGCGTCCACATCGGCAACCACGTGGGCGAGCGGAACCTGGACGACGGCGCGATCGCCGAGTTCCTGGCGCACTGCGCCGGCCTCGGGCTGCCCGTGCTCGTCCACCCGTGGGACATGATGGCGACCGACCGGATGCGCGGGCACATGCTGCCGTGGCTGGTCGGGATGCCCGCCGAGACGCAGCTCGGCATCCTCGCCATGATGCTCGGCGGCACGTTCGAGCGGCTTCCGGAGACGCTGCGGCTGTGCTTCTGCCACGGCGGCGGCAGCTTCGCGTTCCTGCTTGGACGCGCCGACAACGCCTGGCGGAACCGCGACATCGTCCGCGCCGACTCGCCGCGCCCGCCGTCGGAGTACACCGACCGGTTCCACGTGGACTCGGCCGTGTTCGACCCGCGCGCGCTGCGGCTGCTCGTGGACGTCATGGGCGTCGAGCGCGTCATGCTCGGCACCGACTACCCGTTCCCGCTGGGCGAGAAGGACCCGGGTTCGGCCGTCCGCGCCTGCGCGGGCCTGTCCGACGCCGACCGCGCGGCGATCCTGGGCGGCAACGCCGAGCGGTTCTTCGCCCGCGCGGGAGCCCCGGCGGACGCCTCAGGAGACGTCCCAGGGGGCGCCCCGGCGGGCCGTCCGCCGGCGGGGCTCTCCTCATGACGGCGGTCGCGACCGCCACCGGGACGGTGCGCGGCGGCCCCGACGACGGGACGACCCTGTTCGCGGGCGTCCCCTACGCCGTGCCGCCCCGCCGGTTCGCGCCGCCGGAGCCGCCAGTCCCGTGGGTCGGCGTCCGCGAGGCCCGTGTGTTCGGCCCGCCCGTCCCGCAGCGTCCGGGCCGGATGGGGTGGGTGCCCGGCCTGGAGATCGACCCGGAGGCCGGGCGCGAGGGCCGCCTCACCCTGAACGTCTGGACGCCGGGGGTGCCCGGGGTGCCCGGGGTGCCCGGGGGATCAAGGGTGCCCGGGGGATCAAGGGTGTCCGGGAGGACGGGGGTGCCCGGCCGCCGCCCGGTCCTGGTGTTCCTGCACGGCGGCGCGTTCGTGTCCGGGTCCGGCGCGCAGCCGATGTACCGCGGGACGGTCCTCGCCCGCGACCACGGCCTGGTCGTCGTCACCGTCAACTACCGGCTCGGCGTCCTCGGCTTCGGCCACGACGACGAGATCCCCGCGAACCTCGGGCTCCGCGACCAGGTCGCGGCCCTGGAATGGGTCCGCGCCAACATCGCCGGGTTCGGCGGCGACCCGGACCGGGTCACCCTCGCCGGGCACTCGGCGGGCGGGATGAGCGTGCTCGCGCTGATGGCCGCGCCCAGCGCGCGGGGCCTGTTCCACCGCGCGGCGGTGATGAGCGCCCTGCCGTACGGCTTCGCGACCGTGGCGCGCGCCCGCGCGTTCACGACCGCGTTCCGGCGGGCCCTCGGACGCGCGCAGCCGCGGTCCGCGCCGCTGCGGGCCGTCCTCGCGGCCGAGGGCGAGGCGGCGCGGACGCTTCCGCCCGTCGAGGGCGTGCTGCCCGTCGCGCCGGTCGTGGACGGCTCGTTCCTGCCCCGGCACCCGATGGACGCGGTCCGGTCCGGCGCCGTCCCGGACGTCCCGCTGCTGGTGACGACCACCGCGGAGGAGACGCGGCTGTTCGCCGCGATCGACCCGGCCACGCTGTCGGCCGCGGACGCCCGCACCGAGCTGGTGTGGCGCCGCCCCGCCGACGAGCTGGCCCGCTGGCACGCCGCGCACGGCGGCGAGGTCCACCGCGTCACGTTCGCGCACCGCTCGCCGTTCGCCCACCGGGGCGTGGCGCTCGGCGCGGCGCACCTGGTGGACGTCCCGTTCCACCTCGGCACCCTCGGCGACCGGAGGCTGGCCCCGCTCACCGGGACCGGCCCGGACGTCGCCGCCCTCGGCACGGAGACCACCACGGCCTTCGCCGATTTCTGTCACGGAAGGGAGACTGTGCCATGCCGGACGCGCAGCGCGTCGCGATCATCGGATCGGGCAACATCGGCACCGATCTGATGATCAAGGTGCTCCGGACGTCGGACCTGCTCGACGTCGCGGTGCTCGCGGGGATCGACCCGGACTCCGACGGGCTCGCCCGGGCCCGCCGGCTCGGCGTCGCCACGACCCACGAGGGCGTCGAGGGCCTGGTCGCGATGCCGGAGTTCGCGGACGTCACGGTCGTCCTGGACGCCACGTCCGCCAAGGCGCACCGGCACAACGCCGAGGTCCTCGCGCCCTACGGGAGGCGCATCGTCGACCTGACCCCGGCGGCGATCGGCCCCTACGTCGTCCCGCCCGTCAACCTGGACGAGCACCTCGACGCCCCCAACGTCAACATGGTCACCTGCGGCGGCCAGGCGACCGTGCCCGTCGTCGCGGCCGTGTCGCGGGTGACGCCCGTCCGGTACGCCGAGATCGTCGCGTCCATCGCCTCCCGGTCGGCCGGGCCGGGCACCCGCGCGAACATCGACGAGTTCACCGAGACCACCTCGCGGGCGCTGGAGGAGGTCGGCGGCGCGGCGAAGGGCAAGGCGATCATCGTGCTGAACCCGGCCGAGCCGCCGCTGATCATGCGGGACACGGTGTACTGCGTGACCGGCGACTGCGATCCCGAGCAGGTCACCGCGTCGATCGAGAAGATGATCGGCGAGGTCGCCGCGTACGTGCCGGGCTACCGGCTGAAGCAGAAGGTGCAGATCCGCCCGCTGGACGCCGCCGACCCCCTCGCCGCGCTCGCCGGGGGCGGACCCGGGAACCTGGTGTCGGTGTTCCTCGAGGTCGAGGGCGCCGCGCACTACCTGCCCGCCTACGCCGGGAACCTCGACATCATGACGTCCGCCGCGCTGCGCGTGGCAGAGAGGCTGGCGACCCGATGACCGCGGCAGAGAGCGTCGAGCTGTACGTCCAGGACGTGACGCTGCGGGACGGCATGCACGCCATCCGGCACCGCTACACCGTCGACCAGGTCCGGGAGATCGCCGCCGCGCTGGACGCGGCGGGCGTGGACGCGATCGAGATCGCGCACGGCGACGGCCTCGCCGGGTCGAGCGTGAACTACGGTCCCGGCGCGCACCTGGACGAGGAGTGGATCGCGGCGGCCGCCGAGGTCATGCCGAACACGAGGCTCACGACGCTGCTGCTGCCCGGCATCGGCACGATCGCCGACCTCAAGCGCGCGCACGAGCTCGGCGTCCGGTCGGTGCGGGTCGCGACGCACTGCACCGAGGCCGACATCTCCGCCCAGCACATCGCGACCGCCCGCGAGCTCGGCATGGACGTCGCCGGGTTCCTGATGATGTCGCACATGGCCGACGCCGCGACGCTCGCCGGGCAGGCGCGGCTCATGGAGTCCTACGGCGCGCACTGCGTCTACGTGACCGACTCCGGCGGACGGCTGACCATGGACGGCGTCCGCGACCGCGTCCGGGCCTACCGGGACGTCCTGTCCGACGAGACCGAGATCGGCATCCACGCCCACCACAACCTCGGCCTCGGCGTCGCGAACTCGGTCGTGGCCGTCGAGAACGGCGTCCGCCGCGTGGACGCGTCGCTCGCCGGGATGGGCGCGGGCGCCGGGAACTGCCCGCTGGAGGCGTTCGTCGCCGTCGCCGACCTCATGGGCTGGAAGCACGGCTGTGACGTGTTCCGGCTGATGGACGCCGCCGACGACATCGTCCGGCCGTTGCAGGACCGGCCCGTCCAGGTGGACCGGGAGACGCTGACGCTCGGCTACGCGGGCGTGTACTCGTCCTTCCTGCGGCACGCCGAGGACGCGGCCCGCCGCTACGGCCTCGACACCCGGGAGATCCTGGTGGAGGTGGGCCGCCGCGGCATGGTCGGCGGTCAGGAGGACATGATCGTGGACGTGGCACTCGACCTGATCGAAGGAAAGAAGAAGTGACCGACGAGGCCGGGACCCGCGGAGCCGGGACCCTGGAGGGGGAGGCGCGCCGCCTCGACGCGGCCGACCCGCTCCCGACGCTGCGCGCCGAGTTCCTGATCCCGCCCGCGCCCGGCGGCCCCCACGAGGAGGCCGCGTACTTCGCGGGCAACTCGCTCGGCCTCCAGCCGAAGGCGACCGCGGCGCGGCTGGCCGAGGAGCTGACCGACTGGTCCCGCCTCGGCGTGGAGGGGCACACGCAGGCCCGGCGCCCGTGGGTGTCGTACCACGAGCTGCTGACCGAGCCCGCCGCGCGGCTGGTCGGCGCGCTCCCGCACGAGGTCGTCGCGATGAACTCGCTGACGGTCAACCTGCACCTGCTGATGGCCAGCTTCTACCGCCCGGCGGGGGAGCGGACGCGGATCGTCATCGAGGACGCGGCGTTCCCGTCGGACTCCTACGCGGTCGCGAGCCAGGCCGTCCACCACGGGCTCGACCCGGCGGAGACGGTCGTCCGGCTGAGGCCGCGCCCGGGCGAGGACACCCTGCGCACCGAGGACGTCGCCGACTACCTGCGCCGCGAGGGCCACCGCGTCGCCCTGCTCATGCTCGGCGGCGTGAACTACCTGACCGGCCAGCTCATGGACATGGCGGCGCTCACCCGCGCGGGCCACGAGGCGGGCGCCGTCGTCGGCTGGGACCTGGCGCACGCCGCCGGGAACGTCCCGCTGAGCCTGCACGACTGGGACGTCGACTTCGCCGCCTGGTGCACCTACAAGTACCTCAACAGCGGGCCGGGCGCGGTCGCGGGCGCGTTCGTCCACGAACGGCACGTCCGCGACACCGCGCTGCCGCGCCTGGACGGCTGGTGGAGCACCCGCGCCGACATCCGCTTCCGCATGGACCCGGACGTCGACCACCCGCCGACCGCCGACGCCTGGGCCCTGTCCAACCCGCCGATCATGGCCCTCGCGCCGGTGCTGGTCTCCCTGGAGATCTTCGACCGGGTCGGCATGGCCGCGCTGCGCGCCAAGAGCGAGCGCCTCACGGCCTACCTCGCCGGACGGCTCGCCCCGGTCGGCGGCGTCCAGGTCATCACCCCGGACGATCCCGCGCAGCGCGGCACGCAGCTCTCACTGCGCGTCGCGGACGCGGGCGCCCTCGTGAAGGCCCTCGCGGACGAGGCGGGCGTCATCGCCGACGCCCGCGAGCCCGACATCGTCCGGCTCGCTCCCGTCCCGCTCTACTGCACCTTCCACGACTGCCACCGCGCCGCCGAGGCCCTGGCCAGGCTCACCTGACCCGAGCCCCAGAGCCGAGCCCGGTTCAGCCGGTCCGGGACGCCGCGCCGCACGGCGCCGCGTCCCGGACCGTCCCGGTCGCCTTGAGCGCCACGCTGGTCAGGGCCAGCGCCAGCGCGAGGTCGGAGTCGGTGTCGAGGCGGACCGCGGCCCACTCGCCGCCCGGCCGCACCCGGACCCGGCCCGACCCGGCGAGCGTCTCGCCCAGCCGGTCCAGCACCGGACGGGTCAGCCGGAACTCGGCCTCGTCCCCGCCGTGCAGGTGCAGCACCTGCCGTCCGCCGGCCGCCAGCGCGGTGCCGAGCCCGCAGTCGGCGGGGACCACCGTCACATCGGGCCAGGACCCCACCTGGGCGAGCAGACGGCCGCCGATACCCCCGGTCGTCGTCGCCGCAGTCGTCGCTGTCGTCGTCGCGCCACTCCCGTCGGCTGCCACGCACGCATCGTCCCGCCGTGACTACGCCGAGGGGAACCGCCCGAGTCGAAATCGTTACGCCCAGACGTCCGCCAGGTGCCCGGACACGCGGTGGGACCTGCCGAAACGTCCCGCGTGGGACGCCCGGGACGTCAGGTGCCGACGCGCCTCGGCGGACGCAGGACGCGCCGCGCCGGACGGGCGAGCCGGAGCAGCTCCCCGCCCACGTAGACGCCCGCGCCGATCGCCAGCGCCGTCGCGAGCGCCTCGGCGAGCACCACCGCGGCCACCCCGGTCCGCCCGGTCGTGAGCTCCAGCATGCCCCGGTACATCAGCGTCCCCGGCATCAGCGGCGCGATGCACGGCGTCACGCAGACCAGCGCCGGGACGTGGATGATCCGCGCGTAGGCGGTGCCGAGCAGCCCGACGACGGTCGCGGCGACGGCCGTGGCGGGCGCGGCGGGCAGGTCCAGCCCGCGCATCTCGACCAGGACGGCCCAGGCCAGCATCCCGCCGAGGGCGACCGGCGGCAGCAGCCGTCCCGACACCAGGTGGTAGACGGCGAACGTCACCGCGATCGCGCCCGCGCCGAGCGTCTGCGGCGCGGCGATCAGGGTCGGCGCGGTCGGGAGGTGCGCCAGCGAGATCGGCACGCCGTTGCGGGCGGCGACGTAGGTGACCGCGCCGATGCCGCTCAGGATCGCGACGATGACGAACAGCACCTCCACCAGCCGGGTCGTGCCGGTCACCAGGTCCCCGGCGATGCCGTCCTGCATGGACACCACCAGCGCGCGCCCGGGGATCAGTGCGATGACCACGCCGATGATGACCGTCCCGGACCGCACGGGCGCGTCCGTCGCCACCAGCAGGACGGTGACCAGCGTCCCGATCGCGGCGGCCAGCGCCATCTGGAAGAAGTCGGCCATGCCGCGGCGGCCGAGCCACGCGCCGGTCCGGTCGCCGAGCAGCGTCGCGACGAACGCGGCGAGCGCCGCGTACACGCCGCCGCCGACGAGCACCGCGCCCGCCGCGCCCAGCACCGACAGCGCGGTCGCCTGCACCCACGGGGGATAGGCCGTCGGGTGCCCGATGATGTCGCTGAGCCGGAACTTGGCCTGCTGGAAGCCGAGCAGCCCGCCGGCCGCCTCGCGGACCATCTGGTCGACGGCGACGAGCCGCGTGTAGTTCGGCGTCCGCCGCCGCACGCGCCGTTCCGCCGTCACCGGGGGACGGTCCCCGCGCGGCATGTAGGACATCCCGACGGCGGCGAGCGTCACGTTGTTCTCGGTGTGGGGCAGCCCGTACGCGCGCGCGATCCGGCCCATGGCCAGGTCGACGGACTCGGCGGTGTCGCCGCCCGCCAGGAGCAGCTCCCCGACCCGCAGCGCCAGGTCGAGCGTGGCGTAGGCGTCCGTCCCGACACCGGGCTCGCGCGAGCCGCGCAGCGCCGCCTCCATCGCGGCCAGCGGGTTCTCGCCGGTGGTGCCCGTCCCTCCCGTGTCCGCCGGGTCCGTCCAGGCCGGTCCGTCCGGTCCGTCGCGGTGACGATCATCCGATCCGTTCCCGGCCGCGTCGGCTTCGGCGGGGCCGCCGGCCTCGCCGTGATCCTCGTCCACTGACCCCCCGGGCTCCGATGCGACCTGCGGCGACGCTAAGGCCCGGGTGCGCGGGGACCGTGGCGGGACGCGGGGAGGCGGCCGACTCTTTGCCCGCGCATGATCGTCGATCGGGCCGTCCGGCACCACGCCAGCGGTTCGTGGCGGATTCTCAGGGATTGCCCAGAAGGGAGGCGGGGGTGTAGCTACTGGGATCCGGATCAGTGATCGATTACCCCCTTGGACATCGGAGTTCCCCCATGCCCCGTGGACCCCGCCGGGCCGCCGCCGTCGCGGCGACCGCGCTGACCGCAGCCCTGCCCCTGGTGACGGCCGTGCCCGCGCACGCCGACGACGCGCCCGCGCCGCGCACGGTGAAGATCGCCTCGTTCGACGGCGTCCGCATCACCACCAACTTCTTCCCGGCCAGGGGGCTGGCCGCCGGGTCCAAGGCCCCGACCGTCCTGCTCGGCCACGGCTGGGGCGGACGCGCCGAGACCGACCCCGCCAAGGGGCAGCTCGCGCTGCTCACCGGCGCCGGGTACAACGTCGTGACCTGGAACGCGCGCGGCTTCGGCTCCGACGGCGCGGCCAACGTGGACACCCCGGCCGTCGAGGGCCGCGACGTCATGAAGATCATCGACTGGACGGCGGCGCAGCCCGAGGTCCAGCTCGACCGCCCCGGCGACCCGCGCCTCGGCATGGCGGGCGGCAGCTACGGCGGCGGCATCCAGCTCGTCGTCGCCGGGATGGACCGCCGCGTCGACGTGATCACCCCGACCATCGCGTTCCAGAGCGTCGAGCGCAGCCTCTACCGGGACGAGGTCTACCGCGCGGGCTGGGGCTCCCTGCTCTGCCTCGGCGGCGTCATGAACGGGAACCGGATCGCCGGGAAGGTGCTGGAGGGCTGCGCGTCCGGGACGCTGAACGGCACGCTGTCGCCGTCCGTCCAGAAGCGGTTCATGCAGGCGGGCGCGGGCGACCTCGTCGACCGCGTCAAGATCCCCACCCTCGTGATGCAGGGCACCGTCGACACGCTGTTCACCCTGCGCGAGGGGCTGTCGTTCTACAAGCCGATCAAGGCGCACGGTGCGCCCGTGAAGATGATTTGGTTCTGCGGCGGGCACGGCACCTGCACGACCAAGCCGGGGTCGGCCGACCACCTGAACCAGGCCACCCTCGCCTGGTTCGCCCGCTACCTCAAGAAGGACGCCTCGGTGAAGACCGGCGCGGGCTTCGAGTACATCGACCAGGACGGCGTGTACCGGACCGCCGCGTCCTACCCGGCCCCGGCCGAGGCGCCCCTGCGCGCGTCCGGCAAGGGCCACCTGAACCTCAGCTCGCTGGACACCTCCGGCTCCCAGACGGTCGCGCAGCCCGCCAAGAACGGCCTCACGGTCGCGATCCCGTCGCCGAAGAAGGACGGCCAGGCCGTCGGCGTCCCGCACCTGAAGCTCACCTACCAGGGCCGCGCCCTGCACCCGAAGACCGCCGTCTACGCCCAGATCGTGGACGTCGACACCGGGCTCGTCGTCGGCAACCAGGCCACCCCGGTCCCGATCACGCTCGACGGACGCCGCCACACCGTCGACCGCGACCTGGAGGCCGTGTCCTGGAAGGTCGGCCCCGGCCACCGGCTGGCGCTCCAGATCACGCCGGGCACGGCCCTGTTCACCCCGCAGAAGGCTCTCGGCTGGCTGGACGCGTCGAACGCCTCCCTGACGGTCCCGACCGTCCAGCCGGGCCCCGTCGCGGACTACTGAGCCGAGCGCTCCTCCCCGGAGGACTCGTCCCCGGAGGACTCCTCCCCGGGGGGCTCCTGCCCCTCCGGGGGACGCAGGCGCTCACCGGTGCGGAGGCGGTCAAGGCCGAGCCAGATGAACTCGACCGCCATCGCCTCCGCCCGGTCGCGCGGGGTGCCCGGGTGCTCCAGCCACCACGACACCATCGACAGCATCGACCCGTACATCAGCGGGACGAGCAGCCGGGCGCGGTGCTCGTTGACCGCGAGCTCGGCGGGGGACAGGGCGGGATCGGCGCGGCGCCGGATCAGCAGCAGGTCGGCGAACGAGGAGCCCAGGCGGTCGCGCAGCTCGCGCAGGCCGGGCCCGACCTCCGGCTTGTCCAGGTGCCGGATGACCAGCGTCCAGGCGTCCGGCTCGTCGGTGGCGTAGTCGAACAGCACCCGCACCATGGCCCGGATCCGGTCGACCGAGTCGTCCTCGGCGCGGACGGCGGCGCCGAGCCGTCCGGTCAGCTCCGCGACGACCGACCCGACGACCTCGGCGAACAGCTCCTCCTTGGACGCGAAGTGCTGGTACAGCAGCGCCTTGGAGACGTCCGCTGCGGCCGCCACGTGCTCCATCTGGGTCGAGTGGTACCCGCGCCGCCCGAACTCCCGCAGCGCCACCCCGAGCAGCTGCTCCCGCCGCCGCGCCTGCGGCATTCGCCGCCGCGTGCCCGGGCTCGCGCCCATGCCCCCCGTGGTGTTGTTCATCGTGCGGTGAACTTACCCAACTCCGCGCGTGCGACGGACCGGACGTGCACCTCGTCGGGGCCGTCCGCGAGGCGGAGCGTGCGCAGCCCGGCCCACATCGCGGCGAGCGGGGTGTCGTCGGAGACGCCCGCGCCGCCGTGGATCTGGATGGCCCGGTCGACGACCTCGAGGGCGACCCGCGGCGCGACGACCTTGATCGCGGCGACCTCCGAGCGGGCCGCCTTCACGCCCTGCTTGTCGATCAGCCACGCGGTCTTCAGGGTGAGGAGGCGCGCCTGCTCGATCGCCATCCGGGACTCGGCGATCTGCTGCCGGACGACGCCCTGCGCGGCCAGCGGCTTGCCGAACGCGACCCGGTCGATCGCGCGGCGGCACATCAGCTCCAGTGCCCGCTCGGCGATGCCGAGCGCCCGCATGCAGTGGTGGATGCGGCCGGGGCCGAGCCGGGCCTGCGCGATCGCGAAACCGCCGCCCTCCTCGCCGACCAGGTTCTCCACCGGGACGCGGACGTCGGTGAACCGGATCTCGCAGTGCCCTTCCTGGTCGTGGTAGCCGAACACGGGCAGCGACCGGACGATCTCGACGCCGGGCGTGTCCATCGGCACCAGCACCATGGACTGCTGGAGGTAGGGGTGGCCGTCCGGGTCGGTCTTGCCCATCACGATCATGATCTTGCAGCGCGGGTCGGCCGAGCCGGTGATCCACCACTTGCGGCCGTTGATGACGTAGTGGTCGCCGTCGCGCTCGATCCGGGTGGAGATGTTGGTGGCGTCCGAGCTGGCCACGTCCGGCTCGGTCATCGCGAACGCGGACCGGATCTCGCCGTTCAGCAGCGGCTTCAGCCACCGCTCCTTCTGCTCGGGGGTGCCGAACAGGTGCAGCACCTCCATGTTGCCGGTGTCGGGCGCGGCGCAGTTGAGCGCCTCGGGCGCCAGGTGCGGGGAGCGCCCGGTCACCTCGGCGAGGCCGGCGTAGTCGGTGTTGGTGAGACCGTGCGCCGGGTCGGTGCTGTCGGGGAGGAACAGGTTCCAGAGGCCGCGCTCGCGCGCTTCGGCCTTCAGCTCCTCGACGACGGGCGGCAGGTCGTGCGGCCGTCCGGCGGCGATCAGCTCCCGGCGCTGCTCGGCGTACACCGGCTCGGCGGGGTAGACGTGGGCGTCCATGAAGTCCTGCAGGCGGCCGAGGTACTCCTCGGCGCGGGGGCTCAAACCGAAGTCCATGGAGCTATAGTAACTGACGGGTCAGTTACTTACGAGGTGAGGTGCCATGACGGCGTTCCAGGGACCAGCGGACCCCGGCTCGAGCGGACGCGCGGGAGGGCCGGAGAGCGGGCGCGCGGGGAAGGTCGCGCTCATCACCGGCGGCGCGAACGGCATCGGCGCGGCGGCCGCCCGGCGGCTGGCCGGCGAGGGCGTCCACGTCGTCCTGGCCGACGTCGACGAGGACGCCGGACGGCCCCTCGCCGCCGAGCTGGACGGCGCGTTCGTCCGCTGCGACGTCCGCGAGCCCGCCGACAGCGAGCGCGCCGTCCAGACCGCCGTGGACACCTTCGGCGGCCTCGACCTGGCGTTCCTGAACGCGGGCGTGATCAGCGGCTTCGGCCTCGGCGACGACTTCGACCCCGCCGCCTACCGCCGCGCGATGTCCATCAACGTGGACGGCGTCGTCTACGGCGTCCACGCGGCCCTTCCCGCCCTGCGTGCCCGGGGCGGCGGCGACATCGTCGCGACCGCCAGCATGGCCGGGCTCACCGCCACGCCCTTCGACCCGGTCTACGGCGCGAACAAGGCGGCCGTCATCGGGCTCGTCCGGGCGCTCGGGGCCGCGCACCGGGCCGAGGGCATCCGGGTGAACGCCCTCTGCCCGTCGTTCGCCGAGACCGACATCATCGCCACGATCAAGGACGAGCTGGAACGCCAGGGGTTCCCGGTCCTGCCCCTCCCGGACGTGGTGGACGCGTTCATGGCAATCTTGGACGGGGACGGCGCCGGTGAAGCCTGGTACGTGGTGCCCGGCCGCCCGTCCGAGCCGTTCCGGTTCCGCGGCGTCCCCGGGCCCCGCTGAGCCCGCCGAGAAGCCGAGCCCCCCGAGAAGCCGAGCCCGCCGAGTAGGAGAGCAGATGCGCGCCATCCAGATCACCGAGTTCGGCGGGCCCGAGGTCCTCACACCGGTCGAGCTGCCCGACCCGGTGCCCGGCGACGGCCAGACCCTCGTCGAGGTCGACCGGGCCGGGATCAACTACGCCGACACCCACCAGGCCGAGAACAGCTACCTGTCCCGGCAGACCCTGCCGATGGTGCCCGGCGGCGAGGTCGTCGGCCGCACCCCCGACGGACGCCGTGTCGTCGCGCTGCTCGGCACCGGCGGCTACGCCGAGAAGGCCGTCGCGCCGCTCACGACCGCCTGGGACGTCCCGGACGCGATCGACGACGTCACCGCGCTCGGCATGGTCGTCCAGGGCGTCAGCGCCTGGCTGCTGCTGCGCCGCAGCACCCACCTGGCCCCCGGCGAGTCGGTCGTCGTCCACGCGGCGGCGGGCGGCGTCGGGACCCTCGCCGTCCAGCTGGCCAAGGCGTGGGGCGCGGGACGGGTCATCGCGACCGCCTCGTCCGCGGAGAAGCGCGCCCTCGCACTGGACCTCGGCGCCGACATCGCCGTGGACCCGAAGGAGCCCGACCTCAAGGCCGCGCTGATCGAGGCCAACCACGGGCGCCGCGTGGACGTGGTGCTGGAGATGACCGGCGGCGCCGTGACCGACCAGAGCCTCACCGCGCTCGCCCCGTTCGGCCGCCTCGCCTTCTACGGCATGGCGTCCCGCGAGCTGCCCAAGCCCGTCCAGCCCGCCAACCTCATGTCGCACTCGACGACCGTCGCGGGCATGTGGCTGGCGCACGTGTTCCAGCTGCCCGGGGACGTCATGGGCGCCGCGCTGGACGAGCTGTTCGGCCTCGCCGCGTCCGGGCGGCTCAAGGTCGTCGCGGGCGGCGAGTACGGCCTGTCCGAGGTCCGCCGGGCCCACGAGGACCTGCGGTCCCGCCGCACGACCGGCAAGCTCGTCCTCGACCCGTCCCGCTGACGGGACGGCCGCACCCGGGCCGTTCGCCACCCGGACGGGACGGCTCAGTCGCCGACGACGCCGTTCTCGTAGGCGAACACGACGGCCTGGGTGCGGTCGCGCAGCCCCAGCTTCGTCAGGACGTGCCCGACGTGCGTCTTGACCGTCTGCTCGGCCAGCACCAGCTCGGCGGCGATCTCGGCGTTCGACATCCCGCGCGCGATGAGCCGCAGCACGTCCCGCTCGCGCGGGGTGAGCGCGGCCGTCGCCGCCGGACTCGGCCGCTCGTGCCGACGGCGGCGCGCGAAGTCGGAGATCAGCCGCCGGGTGATGGACGGCGCGAGCAGCGCGTCCCCGGACGCCACGACCCGCACGCCCTGCACCAGGTCGGCGGCCGGGGCGTCCTTCAGCAGGAACCCGCTGGCGCCCGCGCCGAGCGCCTCGTAGACGTACTCGTCCAGGTCGAAGGTGGTCAGGACGAGCACCTTCGGGGCGTCCGCGTCGTTCTTGTCCGGGTCGCCGGCCAGCTCGGCGGTCGCGGCGAGGCCGTCCATCTCGGGCATCCGGATGTCCATGACCACCACGTCCGGGGCGAGCTCGCGGGCGAGGTCGACCGCCTCCCGGCCGTTCCCCGCCTGCCCCACCACCTCGATCTCCGGATCCGACGACAGCAGCGCCGCCAGTCCGTCGCGAATCATCACCTGGTCGTCGGCGATCAGCACCCGAATCGTCACGAGATCACCCTAGGGCGTCCCCCGGGCGCGAACACCCCGGTTCGTTCCGGTGCGGGTCAGTCCGGCTCTCCGTAGGGGAGTTCCGCGGACACCGCCCAGCCGGGACGGCCGTCCCCGCGGGGACCGGCCCTCAGGGACCCGCCCAGCATCGCGACCCGCTCCCGCATCCCGACCAGCCCGTGCCCGCCGCCGGACGACTCGGGCGTGCCGTCCGGCCCCGGCCCCTCGTCCCGGACGGCCACGTCGAGCGCCTCGTCCCCGTAGCCGATCTCCACCCGCGCCGCCCCGCGCGGCGCGTACTTGGACGCGTTGCTCAGCGACTCCTGGACGATCCGGAACGCCGACAGGTCCACGCCCGTCGCGAGCGGACGCGGCATCCCCGTCACCGAGCTCGTCACCGTCAGCCCCGACCGCCGCGCCGCCTCGAGCAGCTCGTCCAGCCCGGCGAGGCCGGGCTGCGGGGCCCGCTCGGCCGCCTCGTCCTCGGCGCGCAGGAGCCCGACGACCCGCCGGGTCTCGGTCAGCGCCTGGCGGGCCGCGTCCCGGACCACCACGAACGTCGCGCGGGCCTGGTCCGGCAACTCGGGGATCTTGTAGGGGGCCGCCTCGGCCTGCATCGCGATCACCGACATGTGGTGCGCGACCACGTCGTGCAGCTCCCGCGCGATCCGGGCGCGCTCCTCCAGGACCGCCTGCCGGGCCAGGTCGCGGCGGTGCAGCTCCTCCTGCTCGCGCAGCGCCCGCTCGGCGATCCGCCGTCCGCCCACCGCGTCCCCGAACACCAGCGCCAGCAGCGCCAGCGTGGAGAGGATCAGCCCGAACCAGACCGGCATCGCCACCATCGTGGCCGGGCCGACGACCCCGGCCACGCTGACCAGGCCGACGCCGGCCACGACGGTCCGGTCCCCGGCCATCCCGATGCAGAACAGCACGACCATGAACGCCAGCCAGGCGGTCGGCGTCCACGGCCAGAAGTGCGGGCCGCCGATCACCAGCGCGCCGAGCAGCAGCCCGGCCGCCATGATCCGCCACGCCAGCAGCGGCCGGAACAGCGCCACAGCCAGTGGGGCGGCCTGGAGGAGGCCGAGGAACACGCTCTCGTCGCCCGACCGGTGCGAGACCGAGATCGGGATGGCGATGGTCCCGCCGGTCAACCCGATCGCCAGGAGCGTCACGAGCACGATCAGCGGCACACGCGAACGCCGCCTGCGCGGCAGGGACGGGCGCACCGCGTGGGGTCCGGTCGCGACGCCGGGCAGCACCGCGCGGCGCAGCGCCGCCCGCACCAGGTCGGCGCCGGCCGGCGCGCCGGACGCGGCGGCGGAGGAGGAAGAAGGCTGGTCGCTCATTTCCCTGGAGACTATTCCGCCCGAGGTCACGGCCGCCTGCCTCCGGAGAGGGAGATCACGACCCCACCTCGGGTATCGGACGGCCGGCCCGCGGGATCCGGTCGGCGCGGATCCGGTCCGCGGCGATCCCGGTCCGTGTCGATCCGGTCCGTGTCGATCCGGGCGGACCCGGCCGAACCTTGGCCGTCCGCCGGGAGTGACCGATCCTTTCCGGGGAAAAGATCACCGACATGACTACGGAGGGCAGGGAGACCGGCACGTCGACCAGTACCGCCGCGCACGGGCACTCCGCCGCCGTCGCCGTGATGCTCGCCGGGGCCGCCGCGCTGGGCGGGTTCCTGTTCGGCTACGACTCGTCGGTGATCAACGGGACGGTGGGGGCGCTCAAGGAGCAGTTCCACCTGAACTCGTTCTGGATCGGGTTCGTGGTCTCCTCGGCGCTGCTCGGCTGCGCCGCCGGGGCCTGGTGCGCCGGCCCGATCGCCGACCGGGTCGGCCGGGTCAAGGTCATGGTCGCCGCCGCGGTCATCTTCGTGGTGAGCGCGGTCGGCTCCGCCCTGGCGTTCAGCGCCGCGGACCTGACGTTCTGGCGCGTGTGCGGCGGCCTGGCCATCGGCACCGCGTCGGTGATCGCGCCCGCCTACATCGCCGAGATCGCCCCGGCGAACCTCCGCGGACGGCTCGGCTCGCTCCAGCAGATGGCGATCGTCCTCGGCATCTTCTCCGCGCTGGTGGTGAACTACATCATCGCCCGGGTGTCGGTGGGCGGCGCGACCGGCCACGTCCCCTGGGGCGGTTCGGCCTGGCGCTGGATGTTCGCCGCCGCGACGGTGCCCGCCATCCTGTACGGCGTGGTCTCGCTGGTCATCCCCGAGTCCCCCCGCTACCTGGTCAAGAAGCGGGAGCTCGCCCGCGCCCGGCAGGTGCTGCGGAAGGTCACCGGACGCGGGGACGTGGACGTCAAGATCGGCGAGATCGTCAGGTCGATCGCCTCGGACCGCCCGGTCCACCTCCGGGACCTGCGGGACGGCCGGTTCGGGCTGCTGCCGATCGTCTGGATCGGCATCCTGCTGTCGGTGTTCCAGCAGTTCGTCGGCATCAACGTGATCTTCTACTACGGGACCACGCTGTGGCAGGCCGCCGGGTTCGGCGAGAACGACGCGATGCTCACCTCGGTGATCAACTCGCTGGTCAACGTCGGCTCCACGCTCGTCGCGATCGCGCTCGTGGACAAGATCGGACGCCGCCCGCTGCTGCTGTTCGGCGCCGCCCTGATGGCGGTCACCCTCGGCGTCATGGCGGTCTGCTTCGCCACCGCGCCCGTCGTGCACGGCAACCCCAAGCTCGGCGACGTGGCCGGGCCGGTCGCGCTGGTCGCCGCCAACCTGTACGTGTTCGGCTTCGCCTCCACCTGGGGGCCGGTCGTCTGGGTGATGCTCGGCGAGATGTTCAACAACTTCATCCGGGCCTCGGCGCTCGCGGTCGCCGCCGCCGCCCAGTGGATCGCCAACTGGCTGATCACCGTGACGTTCCCGTGGCTGTCCGGGCTGTCCCTCGGCCTCGCCTACGGCCTCTACACGCTGTTCGCCGCGCTCGCGTTCTTCTTCGTCTGGCGCAGCGTCCCCGAGACCAAGGGCCGCGAACTGGAGGACATGGACAAGCTCCAGTCGCCCTCACAGCACTCCAGGCCGTCCACCACGTGACCGAAGCCCGTGCCCGGCGCCCATCAACCGGCGCCCATCAACCGGCGCCCCTGACCGGCGCCCATAACGGGCGCCCTGCCCTCGGGACGCGCGTAGTACACTCGCCCCTGTGAGAGCCGTGCTCGCCGCCGTGAAGGCGCTGACGACCACGCCGGGTCCGTCCCGGCGTCACGGCCGCACGTCCTGATCTTCGAACTGCGGTGAGGCCCCGGGAGCGAGCTCCCGGGGCCTCACCGCGTTCAGGGGTCCCGGTCGATACCATTCCGAAACCCGACCAGAAACGCGAGGAGACACCGTGTCAGAGCTGCGCATCACCCTCGACGGGAGCGAGCGGGTGGTGCCCGCGGGCACGACCGCCGGCCAGGCCCTGGAGGCCGACGGCCGCACCGTGATCGCGGCGCGGGTCAACGAGCAGCTGCGCGACCTCGAGCACCAGGTGGCCGAGGGCGACGTCGTCGAGCCGGTCGAGATCGGCTCGGCGGACGGCCGCGCGATCATGCGGCACTCCGCCGCGCACGTGATGGCCCAGGCCGTCCAGGAGCTGCACCCCGAGGCGAAGCTCGGCATCGGCCCGCCGGTCGAGAACGGCTTCTACTACGACTTCGACGTCGCCGAGCCGTTCACCCCGGACGACCTGAAGCGCATCGAGAAGCGGATGCGCGAGATCGTCAAGCAGGGCCAGCGGTTCTCCCGCCGGGTCGTCTCCGACGACGCGGCGCGCACCGAGCTCGCCGCCGAGCCGTACAAGCTGGAGCTGATCGGCCTCAAGGGCGCGGCGTCCGCCGACGACGGCGCGAACGTCGAGGTCGGCGCGGGCGAGCTGACCATCTACGACAACCTCGACGCCAAGTCGGGCGACCTGCGGTGGAAGGACCTCTGCCGGGGTCCGCACCTGCCGACCACCCGGGTGATCCCCGCGTTCAAGCTGATGCGGTCCGGCGGCGCCTACTGGCGCGGCAGCGAGAAGAACCCGCAGCTCCAGCGCATCTACGGCACCGCGTGGGAGACCCGCGAGCGCCAGGACGAGTACCTGGCGATGCTCGCCGAGGCCGAGAAGCGCGACCACCGCCGGCTGGGCGCCGAGCTCGACCTGTTCTCCTTCCCGTCCGAGCTGGGCAGCGGCCTGCCGGTCTTCCATCCCAAGGGCGGGATCATCCGCAAGGAGATGGAGGACTACATGCGCCAGCGGCAGCTGGACGCGGGATACGAGTTCGTCAACACCCCGCACATCACCAAGTCGTCGCTGTTCGAGATCTCCGGGCACCTGCCCTACTACGGCGAGGACATGTTCCCGCCCTTCGAGCTGGACGGCGTCGACTACCGCGTCAAGCCGATGAACTGCCCGATGCACAACCTGATCTTCCGGGCCCGCGGCCGCTCCTACCGCGAGCTGCCGCTGCGGCTCTGCGAGTTCGGGTCGGTGTACCGGTACGAGAAGTCCGGCGTCGTGCACGGCCTCACCCGCGTCCGCGGCATGACCCAGGACGACTCGCACATCTACACCACCAAGGAGCAGATGGGCGACGAGCTGAAGTCGCTGCTCCAGTTCGTCCTGAGCGTGCTGCGCGACTTCGGGCTCCGCGAGTTCTACCTCGAGCTGTCCACCCGCGACGAGTCCGACAAGTTCATCGGCGAGGACGCGGACTGGGAGGAGGCCACCGAGGCGCTGCGCCAGGCCGCGCTGGACTCCGGCCTGGACCTCATGGACGACCCGGGCGGCGCGGCGTTCTACGGCCCGAAGATCTCCGTGCAGGCGCGCGACGCCATCGGCCGCACCTGGCAGCTGTCCACCATCCAGCTCGACTTCAACCAGCCGAAGCGGTTCGGCCTGGAGTACCAGGCGGCGGACGGCACCCGGCAGCAGCCGGTGATGATCCACCGGGCGCTGTTCGGGTCGGTCGAGCGGTTCATGGGCGTCCTGATCGAGCACTACGCGGGTGCGATGCCGCCGTGGCTCGCCCCGGTGCAGGTCGTCGGCGTCCCGATCGGCGACGCGCACGTCCCGCACCTGGAGAAGGTCGCCGCAGCCCTGCGCGAGCACGGCATCCGGATCGACGTGGACGCCTCGTCCGACCGGATGCAGAAGAAGATCCGCAACGCGCAGAAGCAGAAGATCCCGTTCATGCTGCTCGCGGGCGACGAGGACGTGAGCGCCGACGCCGTCTCGTTCCGGTACCGCAACGGCGAGCAGAAGAACGGCGTCGCCATCCCGGACGCCGTGGACGAGATCGTCAAGGCCGTGCGCGAGCGCGTCCAGGTCTGATCAGCCGCACGTCAGCACCCCCCCGGAGAGTACGCAGCATGAAGACCAGCAGCCCGCCGTCCGCCGGACCGGGCGTGACGGCGGCCCGCCTCCTCGGCTACGGGGGCGCGGCCCTGCTGGTCTCGGCGGCCCTGGCGGTCCTGGTGTTCCAGGCCTTCGGCGGACGGCACGGGTCCGGGCCGTCCGCCTCCGGGACGGGCGGCCAGGGCCCGTCGGGCGGCGCGCCCGGCGGTGCCGTGTCCTCGTCGGGGCCGGTGCAGCAGCCGCAGGGCGGGGGAGGCGGGCAGTCGCCGTCGCGTCCGGGGACGTCCCCGGGGACGACCGCGCAGCCCGGCGACCAGGGCGCGCCCATGCCCGGCACGGACGGCGCCGTCGGCTTCGACTACTGCCCGCAGGGCACGGCCTCCTACCGCGCCGGGGGCGCCTCCGGCGTCGAGGTCGCCGTCACCGTCGGCGGCGCCGGCGTGGTGAAGGCCGAGGTCACCGTCGCGGGCCACGGCCCGCTGAGCGACCAGGCGACCGTCCGGGCGGCGGGCACGCGGACCTTCCACTTCGCCGTCGCGCCCACCCTGGTCCGCCGCGTCAAGATCACGACCCTGTCGGTCGGCGTGGACATGCAGACCTGCTACGCCCGCCCCGCCTGACGCCCGCCCCGCCGGGCGCCCGGCCCGCCTGGAGGTCGGCCCGTCTGACGGCTGTCCCGTCTGACGGCCGGGCACCCGGGCCACGCCGCCTGAGCTGGGCGCCCGTGACCCGGCGGCGGCCGGTCCGGAGTGCCTCTCTATGCTGGCTGGTCAGGCCGTCAGCAAAGGAGAGCGCCGCCTTGAGCGTAGAGCCGGAGGGCCCCGTGGTGCCGGAGGTGCGCGGCAGCGCGCCCGCGACGGGGGAGGCGGGCCCGCCCGGACCCGAGATCGAGGAGGAACGCGGCGGAGCCGGCGTTCCCGACGCCTTCCAGCGCCTCTGGACGCCGCACCGGATGGCCTACATCAAGGGCGAGAACAAGGCGTCCGGCGAGGACGGCGGCTGCCCGTTCTGCGAGATCCCCAAGATGGGCGACGAGGACGGCCTGGTCGTGGCGCGGGGGAACGGCGTCTACGCGGTGCTGAACCTCTACCCGTACAACTCCGGGCACCTCATGGTCGTCCCGTACCGGCACGTCGCCGACTACACCGGCCTGGACGAGGACGAGTACACCGAGCTGGCCGTGTTCACCCGCCGGGCGATCACCGCCCTGCGCGCGGCGAGCGGAGCGCAGGGCTTCAACGTCGGCATGAACCTCGGCCAGGTCGCGGGCGCGGGCATCGCCGCCCACCTGCACCAGCACGTCGTGCCCCGCTGGGGCGGGGACACCAACTTCATGCCGGTCGTCGGCCACACGAAGGTCCTGCCGCAACTGCTTCACGACACCCGGCGGCTGATCGCCGACGCCTGGCCGGACGGGTCCTGACCCGTCCCCGGGATCAGTGCCCGGTGAGCGGCGACGGCGACCGGGACGGCTTCTGCGGCGCCTGGGCGGGCGGCCCGGACGCGGCGACCAGCTCGGAGACCGTGACGAACTCGAAGCCCTTCGCGCGCAGCCCCTGGATCATCTTCGACAGGTTCCGCAGCGCCACGAGCCGGTCGGGGTTGCCGTGGTCGTGCGCGAGGACGATCGTCCCCGGCGTGACGTTGTTCACGATGTAGTCGACCAGGCCCTGCGGGTGGTTCTCGTAGGTCTTCTCGAGCATCTTGATGCCCCAGAGCGTCAGGTCGTAGCCGAGCTGGCCCGCCGCGCTCATCGTGGTCCCGCCGAGTTGCCCGAAGGGCGGCCGCAGGTGCCGGGGCTCCTTGCCGGTGATCTGGGCGATCGCCTTGTGCGCCCGGTGGATCGCGTCCACGGCCTCGGCGTGGGTCAGGCGCGACATGTCCTTGTGCGCCCAGGTGTGGTTCCCGGCCTCGTGCCTGTCCATCCGGCCGTGGATGATCTTGGCGTTGGCGACCGCCCGCTCGCCGACCATGAAGAACGTGGCCTTGGCCTTCTCGGCGTCCAGGATGTCGTGGACCATCCCGGTCCAGTTCGGCATCGGGCCGTCGTCGAAGGTCAGCGCCACCAGCTTCTGCGAGGTGTCGACCGACCAGGTCACGTCCACGTGCCCGTGCGCCGGGCGCCACGGCCCCGCGACCGGGATCGCCATGGCCGACTTCGGCGTCCCGTCCGGGACCGCCGCGACGGCGGCGGCCCCGCCGGCCGCCCCCACGGCCAGGCCGCCCACGGCCAGCCCCGCGCCCTTGATGATGTTGCGGCGGCTCGGTTTCTCCCGGCCCCGCTCGTCCCCCGTGTTTGTCACAGCTGAAAAGAATCTCATAGTTCGCCGAGAATTCCCCAGCGGGGTGACCAAGCTGTGAGAAAAGCGGAGAAAGGGGGCCGTCCGCGCGGGGACGGCCCCCGATCACCGGGATCGCTCAGCGGCCGGCGGGGAACCCGGTCAGTCCGCCTTCTCCTCCTCGGCGACCTTGTCCGCCAGGTGCGACGGCAGCGGCTCGTACCGCAGGAACGTCCGGTGGAAGCTGCCCGTGCCCTGCGACAACGACCGCAGGTCGATCGAGTACCGGGTGATCTCCAGCTGCGGCACCTCGGCGCGGATCACCGTCCGGCCGCCCGCCGCCAGCGTCTCCGTGCCGAGCACCCGCCCGCGCCGGGACGTCAGGTCGGACATCACCACGCCCATGTACTCGTCCGCGATCAGCACGCTGACCTCGTCCACCGGCTCCAGCAGCAGCACCGGGACCTTGCCCGCCGCGTCCTTCAGCGCCATCGAGCCCGCCGCCTGGAACGCCATGTCGGACGAGTCGACCGAGTGCGCCTTGCCGTCGTACAGCGTCACCCGGATGTCGACCAGCGGGTACCCGGCGGACACGCCGCGCTCCATCTGCTGCCGGACGCCCTTCTCCACCGAGGGGATGAACTGCCTCGGGACCACGCCGCCGACGATGCGGTCCACGAACTCGAAGCCCTCCCCGGACGGCAGCGGCTCCACCTCGATGTGGCAGATCCCGTACTGGCCGTGCCCGCCGCTCTGCTTGACGTGCCGCCCGAGCCCGTCGGTCTTGCCCCCGAACGTCTCGCGCAGCGGGACCCGCAGGTCGATCCGCTCGACCTCGACGCCGTACCGGGACGCGAGCCGGTCGATCAGCACGTCCGCGTGGGCCTCGCCCATGCACCACAGGACCAGCTGCCGGGTCTCGGCGTTGTTCTCCAGGCGGAGCGTCGGGTCCTCGGCGACCAGCCGCCCGAGTGCCTGCCCGAGTTTGTCCTCGTCGGCCTTCGACTGCGCCCGGATCGCGACCGGGAGCAGCGGGTCGGGCATCGACCACGGCGCCATGACCAGCGGGTTCGCCGGATCCGACAGGGTGTCGCCGGTCTCCGCGCGGGCCAGCTTGGCGACCGCGCAGACATCGCCCGCCACGCACTCGGTGACCGTCCTGGGGGTCTTGCCGAGCGGCGAGCTGATCGCGCCGATCCGCTCGTCCACGTCGTGGTCCTCGTGGCCCCGGTCGGTCATGCCGTGCCCCGAGACGTGCACGGTGCTGTCCGGGCGCAGCGTCCCGGAGAACACCCGGACCATCGAGATCCGGCCCACGTACGGGTCGGACACGGTCTTGACGACCTCCGCGACCAGCGGCCCCTCGGGGTCGCAGGCGATCGGGCGCGGCGGGCCGCCCGCGACCGGCGCGACCTCCGGGCACGTGTGCTCCAGCGGGGACGGGAACGCCTCGGTCACGACCTCCAGCAGCTCGGCGATCCCGATGACCGGGCCGGGCTGCTGGCCGTGCGGCACCGAGGTCGCGAGGACGGGGTAGAAGCTGCCCCGCGCGACCGCCTTCTCCAGGTCCTCGATGAGGGCCTTGACGTCGATGTCCTCACCGGCGACGTACCGGTCCATGAGCGACTCGTCCTCGCTCTCCTGGATGATCCCCTCGATCAGCGAGGCCCGCTGCTCGGCGATCCGGTCCAGGTAGGCCGGGTCCGGGGCGCACTCGACCCGCTCCCCGGTGGCGTAGTCGAAGCACCGCTGCGTCAGCAGCCCCATCAGCCCGGTCAGCTCCTCGCCCTTGGACACCGGGAAGTAGCAGGGCAGGACCCCCTCGCCGAACGCCTCCCGGAGGTGCGTCAGGGTGTCGTCGAAGTCGCCGCGCTGCTGGTCGACCTTGGTGACCACGACCGCGCGCGGCATCGACACGGCCGCGCACTCGTCCCACAGCATCCGGGTGAGCCCGTCGACGCCGTCCACGGCGGAGACCACGAACAGGGCGGCGTCGGCGGCGCGCAGCCCGGCCCGCAGGTCCCCGACGAAGTCGGCGTACCCGGGCGTGTCGATGAGGTTGACCTTCACGTCGCCGTACTCGAACGGGGCGAGGGCGAGGTTCACCGAGCGCTGCTGGCGCACCTCGACGTCGTCGAAGTCGCTGACCGTCGTGCCGTCCTCGACCCTTCCCGCGCGCTGGATCGTCCCGGTCGCGGCGAGCAGGGCCTCGGTCAGCGTCGTCTTCCCCGCCCCCGAGTGGCCGACCAGCGCGACGTTGCGCACGTTGCCCGGCCGGTCGGCCTCCGGTGCCCTGCCATGGCCACCCGGGTGGCTTGCTCTGTCCGTCATGACACACCTCCTCGGGCGGGCTCCCGCCATGGGAGCCCGTCACGCTCCTCCTGGTGGTTCTGCCCGGAGTGAGCGGCGTCACATCCGTCTCCTCACCCTTTCCCGTGTCGGCGCGGATCACAAGGGGTGAGGTGGTATTGATGAGCACTACGATGGGCGCGCCGCGCGGCGCGCGCTGGGCCGCCCTTGTCCGCCCCCGCGATGCCCGGCCCTCGAACTCCCGAAGCCTCGATGAACGGACGGCGATGCTCAACAAACTGCGGCCCGCGTTGGGCCGCGTCCTGACGCCCATCGGACGTGGAGTGGCGCGCACCGGCGTGACGCCCAACACGATCACGGTCGTCGGCACGGCGGGCACCGTCACGGGGGCGCTGGTCTTCTTCCCTCAGGGGCACTACTTCTGGGGCACGATGGTGATCACGGCCTTCGTGCTGTTCGACATGCTGGACGGCGCGGTCGCCCGCGTCACCGGCAAATCCTCGAGGTTCGGGGCGTTCCTGGACTCCACGATGGACCGGGTCGCGGACGCGGCGATCTTCGCCGGGCTCATGGTCGGCCTGTCCCGGGACGGCCGGGACGACCTCGCCGCCGTCGCCCTGTTCTGCCTGGTCGCCGGGGTCGTGGTGTCCTACGCCAAGGCCCGCGCGGAGGGCCTCGGCTACACCTGCAACGTCGGCATCGCCGAGCGGTCCGAGCGGCTGATCATCGTTCTGGTCGCGGCCGGGTTCGACGGCCTCGGCGTCCCCTACATCCTGACCTTCGCGCTGTGGCTGCTCGCCGTGCTGAGCACGGTCACCGTCGGGCAGCGCTTCGCGACCGTGTACCAGCAGGCCAACGCCGGTCCGGGCGAGCCCCCGGCGCGGCCGGTGCCCGGCTCCGGCGCCGACGGCGTGCCCGGGGCGGACGGCGTGCCCGGGGCGGAGTCCGGCCGGGAGCCCGCCGCGGAGACCCCGGAGCCGTCCGGGGAGACCGCCGAACTGAACGAGGAGCGGCACGCGCCGGGACGGCGCGCATGACCGCCACCGGGACGGAGGGGGACCGTCCCGGCGCCCGGCCCCCCGGACGCGGCGAGCGGGCGATGGCCCGGCTCACCGATTCGGCGTACGCGCTCGGCTGGACGGTCGTCCGCAAGATGCCCGAGCGCCTCGCCCGCGCGCTGTTCACCCGGATCGCCGACCGCGCCTGGCGCAAGCGCGGCGCGGGCGTGCGGCAGCTGGAGCGCAACCTCTGCCGCGTCCTCGGCCGGGACGAGCCGGACGCCCGCGTCCGGCTGATGTCCAAGCGGGTCATGCGGTCCTACTTCCGGTACTGGCTCGAGGTGTTCCGGCTCCCCGAGTACTCGCGGGAGCGGATCGTCGGGCACATGGCCATCAGCGGCCACGAGTCGATGCTCGCGACCCTCGACGCGGGCCGCGGGGTCGTCCTGGCCCTGCCCCACATGGGCAACTACGAGCAGGCGGGGGCCTGGCTCGTTCATATGGGCCACCCGTTCACCACGGTCGCCGAGCGCCTCAAGCCCGAGTCCCTTTTCGACCGGTTTGTTAAGTTTCGTGAGAGTCTGGGAATGGAGGTCCTGCCGCACCAGGGCGCGTCCGCCTTCGGACGGCTCGCCCAGCGGCTCCGCGCCGGACGCCCGGTCTGCCTCGTCGTCGACCGCGACCTCACCGAGTCCGGGATCGACGTGGAGTTCTTCGGCGAGACCGCCCGGATGCCCGCCGTCGCCGCCACCCTCGCGATGCGGACGGGCGCGGCGCTCCATCCGGTGACACTCTGGTACGAGGGCGAGGACTGGGGGGCCCGGGTGCACGACGAGATCACCGTCCCCGCCGAGGGGGACCGGCGGGAGAAGGTCCAGGCCATGACCCAGGAGCTCGCCCGGGTCTTCCAGCAGGGCATCACCGAGCACCCCGAGGACTGGCACATGCTCCAGAAGGTGTGGGTCGCCGACCTCGACCGGCCGGCCCGTCCGGCGGGGGACGCGCGGTGAGGGTCGGGATCGTCTGCCCGTACACCTGGAACGTCCCCGGCGGGGTGCAGCAGCACGTCCGCGACCTCGCCGAGGCGCTGATCGGGTACGGCCACCACGTGTCGGTGATCACCCCGGCCGACGACGACGCCCGGCTGCCCGAGTACGTCGTGTCCGCCGGACGCGCCGTCCCGGTGCCCTACAACGGCTCGGTCGCCCGGCTGGCGTTCGGGTTCCTGTCCGCGAGCCGGGTGCGCCGCTGGATCCACGAGAACGCCTTCGACGTGCTGCACGTCCACGAGCCCGCCGCGCCGTCCCTCGGCCTGCTGGCCTGCTGGGCCGCCGACGGCCCGATCGTCGGCACCTTCCACGCGTCCTACACCAAGTCGCGGGTCGTGTCGGTGACCGCGCCGATCCTCCAGTCCGCGCTGGAGAAGATCACCGGCCGGATCGCGGTGTCCGAGGCCGCCCGCAAGACCCTCGTCGAGCACCTCGGCGGGGACGCGGTGCTGATCCCCAACGGCGTCGCCACCGAGCGGTACGCGATGGCCGAGCCGCTGCCCGGCTGGCCCGGCCGCGACACCACCGGCACCGCCCCCGGCGCGCGCGCGGACGGCGGCGTGCTCGGCTTCCTCGGACGCATGGACGAGCCCCGCAAGGGCCTCCAGGTGCTCCTGCGCGCCTTCGAGATCCTCGGTCCGCAGCGCCCCGGCCTGCGGCTTCTGGTCGCGGGGCCCGGCGACGCCGACGACGTCGTCGCCCGCGTCTCGCCCGCCCTGCGCGACCGGGTCGTGGTCCTCGGCATGGTCAGCGAGGCGGACAAGGTCCGCGCCTACCACTCGGTGGACGTGTTCGTCGCGCCCAACACCGGCGGCGAGAGCTTCGGGATCGTCCTGGCCGAGGCCATGTCGGCGGGCGCCCCGATCCTCGCCAGCGACATCGAGGCGTTCGACCGGGTGCTGCTCGGCGGCCGCGCCGGGGCCCTGTTCCCGGTCGGCGACGCCGCGGCGCTGGCCGCGTCCGCCGGCGAGCTGCTGGACGACCCGGCCCGCCGCAAGCAGCTGTCCGCCGAGGCCCGCGCCGCCGTCCGCCGCTATGACTGGTCGGCCGTCGCCCGGGACGTCCTGCGCGTCTACGAGACCGTCGCCCTGCCCGGCCGGACCGTCGTCGAGTCCGGCCGCGGGGCCTGAGAGGGCCCGCCCGGGCCGCCCGGAGACCACGCCTGAAGAGCACACCCGAAGATCACACCCGAAGATCACGCCTGAAGATCACGCCTGAAGATCACGCCTGAAAGCACGACTGACAAGGACCCGCGATGCTGCCGGACTGGATCTACGACGTCGTCTTCGTCGTCGCCGTGGTCTTCCTCGTGGGCGTGTACGTGTCGCGGCGCGCCACCCGGCTGGACCGCCTGCACGTCCGCGTCGAGACCGCCCGCGCCGCGCTGGACGCCGCGCTGGTCCGCCGGGCCGCGGTCGCGCTGGAGCTGGCGGCGTCCCGGCTGCTGGACCCGGCCACCAGCCTCGTCCTGGCGACCGCCGCGCACGAGGCCCGCACCGCCGACGCCGAGTCCCGCGAGTTCGCCGAGAGCGACCTGTCCCGGGCCCTGCGCGCCGTGGTGGACCAGCCGGACTTCACCGCGACCGTGTCCGCCCGGCCGGAGGGGGAGGCCGTCCTGGAGGAGCTCGCGGCCGCGTCCGCCAAGGTCGTCTACGCCCGCAGCTTCTACAACGACGCCGTCGCGTCCGCCCGGACGGCCCGCAGGAAACTGCTGATCAGAGTGCTGCCGCTGGCCGGACGCGCCGCCTGGCCGGGCTTCTTCGAGATCGACGACGACCCGCCCCGCCCCTAGGCTCCGCCCCACTCCGGGACGGAACGGGCGAGCGGCGTCCCGTCGGGGCGTCGGCTACCCTCGGGGCCGATCACGTCGTCGAACCGAGGAGAAGGCGTGGGTTTCGCCCGAAATCGGACCCTGCGAACGTGGACGGCCGCCGGGATCGGGGGCGCGCTGCTCTGCGGGACGCTCGCCGCCTGCGGCGGGGGCGGCAAGGGCTCGTCCACGGAGTCCCTGAAGCGAGGCCCGAGCGGCACGCCCACGACCCTCGGCTACCACCCGCTCAACGGCGGGAAGACGGGCCTGAACAACCCGGTCCTCGCCGTGAAGATCGAGAACACCTCGCCGGCGATGCCGCAGAGCGGCGTGTCCGCCGCCGATCTCGTCTACGTCGAGCAGGTCGAGGGCGGCGAGACCCGGCTGATGGGCGTGTTCTCGTCCCGCCTGCCGAAGCGGGTCGGGCCCGTCCGCAGCGCCCGCATCTCCGACCTGCACCTGCTGCCGCAGTTCGGCCGCCCGGCGTTCGCGTTCTCCGGCGTCCAGAGCAAGATGAAGAAGTACATTCGCAAGGCGCCCGTGTACGACATCTCGCAGGACAACGGCGGCAAGGCCTACGTCCGGGACAACTCGCGCAAGATCCCCTACAACCTCTACGCCGACCCCAAGGACCTGCTCGCCCAGGCCCCGAAGGCCCAGCCACCGCAGGACGTCGGGTTCCGCTTCGGCCCGGCCCCGGACGGCGGCACGCCCACCGCGTCCTTCAGCGCCAAGTGGCCCGCCGCCGACATGGAGTTCACCTGGTCGGCCAAGGAGAAGCGGTGGCTCGCGTCCTTCCACGGGCGCCCCGACATGGACGCCAACGGCGGACGCGTCGGAGGGCAGACCGTCGTCGTCCAGCGCGCCAAGACCACCCGCTCCCAGTTCCACGACTTCCTCGGCGCCTACACGCCGCTGATCCACACCACCGGGACCGGCACCGCCACCGTCTACCGCGACGGCAAGGCCTTCGACGCGAAGTGGTCCCGTCCCGCCGAGGACAAGGGCACCACCTTCACGACGGCGGACGGCAAGCCCCTGAACTTCGCACCGGGACAGGTCTGGATCGTCCTGGTGAACGATGGAAAGCCCTACATGCCGTAGAGGTCCGAAACCGCGTGGGACAAGGCGCTCCGGCCCGTCCGGACGGCGTAAGGCGTGTTCTTCGTATGGCTGTCGTACATGCCGTAAGGCCCGGCCGGGCGCCGCTGACACTCTGCCGGGTCGAGGGGCGTCCCTAGCAGGCAATATCATGTGATCAGACTTGTCGTCCGCCCACGTGAGGAATGCCCGTGTCCACTCCCAGCAACGCCCCTGAGAACACCGCCCCCGCGACGGGCACCGCCCGCGTCAAGCGTGGCATGGCGGAAATGCTCAAGGGCGGCGTGATCATGGACGTCGTCACGCCCGACCAGGCCAAGATCGCCGAAGACGCCGGCGCGGTCGCCGTCATGGCGCTCGAGCGCGTCCCGGCCGACATCCGCGTCGAGGGCGGCATCTCCCGGATGAGCGACCCCGACATGATCGACGGGATCATCAACGCGGTCTCCATCCCGGTCATGGCCAAGGCCCGCATCGGCCACTTCGTCGAGGCCCAGGTGCTGCAGTCGCTCGGCGTCGACTACATCGACGAGTCCGAGGTGCTGACCCCGGCCGACTACGACAACCACATCGACAAGTGGGCCTACACCGTGCCGTTCGTGTGCGGCGCCACCAACCTCGGCGAGGCGCTCCGCCGCATCACCGAGGGCGCGGCCATGATCCGCTCCAAGGGCGAGGCCGGCACCGGCGACGTCTCCAACGCCACCACCCACATGCGCAAGATCCGTGGCGAGATCCGCCGCCTGCAGAACCTGCCCGAGGACGAGCTGTACGTCGCGGCCAAGGAGCTCCAGGCCCCGTACGAGCTGGTCAAGGAGATCGCCGAGGCCGGCAAGCTCCCCGTCGTGCTGTTCACCGCGGGCGGCATCGCCACCCCGGCCGACGCCGCGATGATGATGCAGCTCGGCGCCGAGGGCGTGTTCGTCGGCTCCGGCATCTTCAAGTCCGGCAACCCGGCCCAGCGCGCCGAGGCCATCGTGAAGGCCACCACCTTCCACGACGACCCCGACGTGATCGCCCGCGTCTCCCGCGGCCTCGGCGACGCCATGGTCGGCATCAACGTCGCCTCCCTCGGCGAGGACCAGAAGTTCGCCCACCGCGGCTGGTGACCTCCGCGGGCGGCCGGTGACCACTCCGGCCGCCCGTCCGCGCGCCGCGTCCCGCCGGGACGCGGCGCGCGGCCCGGCCGCTCCTCTTTCGGCTCCGGCCTGCCCGCGCCCGGCGGGAGGGTTTACGCTGGCCGCGCGGCCGGTGGGACCCGGAACCCCCGTGGGCGGCGACCGGCCGCGGGAGGGGATGGACGAGCATGGGGTGGACCGTCGCTCTGGCCTGCGCGACCACCGGTGAGCCCGCCGAGGTGTTCCGGCCGGGCCTGACCCCCGACGCCGCCGCCGGCGCGGACCTCGCCCGGCGGCTTTACCCGGACGCGACCCTGGTCGAGACCGGCGAGACCGTCCTGGACTTCGCGCTCTGGCCCTACGAGGACGAGCTGTTCGTCGGCGCGTTCGAGGGGGCGCTGCTGGTCTGCGACCGGCGCCTGTTCGGCCTCGACGACGACGCCCGCCGGATCGCCGACACCGTGGCCGCGGCCCTGCCCGGGGCCCGCTGCGGCGTCCTGGTCCTGCAGAACGTCGCGTCCGGCTGCTGGTTCCGCTGGTACGAGGAGGGCGGCCTGCGCCGCGAGGTGTTCGTGACCAGCGAGGACGGCGTGGTCATCGACCAGGGCGGCCGGATGCCCGCCGAACGCCCCTACTGGACGGCGATCGACGACGGCGCGTCCGACGTGCCGCTGCCGTTCTCGCCCGAGGAGTTCGGCCTGGCCATCGCCCGCGAGCACATGGTGGGCCGTGACCTGGCCTCACTCGGCCCGGACGGCTTCCTGCCGCTCGAACTGCCCCTGCGCCGCTTCCGGCTCCGCCGACCGGCCTAGCCCCCGGCCGCGACCCCTCGGGAAGGGACCGCGGGCCCAGGGGCGTTGTAAGGAACGTTTAGGGTCATAACGACCCTCCGAGATCTCCCCGGAAGGACCATCGGTGACCACTGTGCCGACGATCGGCGTGCTCGCCCTGCAGGGCGACGTGCTCGAGCACGCGCGAGCGCTGGAGGGCGCCGGGGCGCGGACCCTGACCGTCCGCCGCCCCGAGGAACTGGAGCGCGTGGACGGCCTGGTGGTGCCCGGCGGCGAGTCCACCACCATGTGGCGGCTCGCCCGGGCCTTCGACATGCTCGAACCGCTGCGCAAGCGGATCGAGGCCGGGATGCCCGCCTACGGCTCCTGCGCCGGCATGATCATGCTGGCGGACCGGATCGAGGGCGGCGTGGCCGGGCAGGAGACGGTCGGCGGCATCGACATGACGGTGCGCCGCAACGCCTTCGGTCGGCAGGTGGACTCGTTCGAGGCGCCGGTCCCGCTGACCGGCATGGGGGACACGCCGTTCCACGCCGTGTTCATCCGCGCTCCCTGGGTGGAGGGCGTCGGTGACGCGGTCCAGGTGCTGGGTCGTGCCGAGAGCGGCCCGAACGTCGGTAGGATCGTCGCCGTCCGCCAGGGCCGCCTCATGGCGACCTCGTTCCACCCTGAACTGACGGGCGACCACCGCGTGCACCATTACTTCGCCGATCTGGTGCGCCGGGCGATCGAGGAGGATTAAGCATGTCCGGCCATTCCAAGTGGGCGACGACCAAGCACAAGAAGGCTGCCCTCGACGCCAAGCGCGGCAAGCTCTTCGCGAAGCTGATCAAGAACATCGAGGTCGCGGCGCGTACCGGCGGCGGCGACCCCGAGGCCAACCCCACGCTGTACGACGCCATCTACAAGGCGAAGAAGAGCTCCGTCCCGAACGACAACATCGAGCGCGCGCGCAAGCGGGGCGCCGGTGAGGAGGCGGGCGGCGCCGACTGGCAGACCATCATGTACGAGGGCTACGCGCCCGGCGGCGTCGCGGTGCTCATCGAGTGCCTCACCGACAACCGCAACCGCGCCGCCTCCGAGGTCCGCGTCGCGCTCACCCGCAACGGCGGCTCGCTCGCCGACCCGGGTTCGGTCGCGTACATGTTCAACCGCATGGGCGTCATCATCGTCCCCAAGGAGGGCACCTCCGAGGACGACGTCATGATGGCGGTCCTCGAGGCCGGCGCCGAGGACGTCAACGACCTCGGCGACCAGTTCGAGGTCGTCTCCGAGGCGGGCAAGCTGCTCCCCGTCCGCAAGGCCCTGCAGGAGGCCGGCATCGACTACGAGTCGGCCGAGAGCAAGTTCCTGCCGACGATGTCGGTCCCGCTCGACGAGGAGAACGCCAAGAAGGTGTTCCGCCTCCTCGACGCCCTCGAGGACTCCGACGACGTCCAGGAGGTCTACGCGAACTTCGACGTTTCAGACGAAATCATGGAGGCGATCGACGCCTGACGCGTCGCACGCGCCTTCGCGGACGCCGTCTCCCGGACACCGGGGGGCGGCGTCCGTCGTTTTGGTTGCCTAGGGTGGGGATCATGGAAATTCGCGAGCTGACCCCCGATGACCTCGATGCCGCCCTGGACAACCGTGTTCGCTCCTTCGGACCCGTGCCGGAGGCCGACGTCGCCTCATGGCGGGACGGGTCGGCGAGCGTGATGGCGGCGGGACGCCAGCTCGGCGGCTTCGACGGCGACCGGCTCGTGTCCACCGCCCGCATGCTCCCGTTCCGGCAGTGGTGGGCGGGACGGGCCGTCCCGACGGGCGGACTGGCAGGGGTGACGGTCGCCCCCGAGGACCGGGGACGCGGCGCGGGCCGCGCGATCGTGACGGCCACCCTCCAGCGGTCCGTGGAGCTCGGGGACGCGCTGTCGGCGCTGCATCCGGCCACCACGGCCCTGTACCGGGGCCTCGGCTGGGAGCACGCGGGCGGGTTGCACCGGGTGACGTTGAAGACCGAGGGGTTGCGGGGCATCCGCGCCGAGCGGGTCCCGGTCCGGCGGGTGGGCCCGGAGGACGCCGAGGAGGTGGCGGCGACGGTCGCGCGCGTCCACGAGGCCGCCCGCGACTGCGGACCCGTCGACATGGGCGTCGACCTGTGGCGGACCCGGCTCAAGCACAGTGACTGGTTCGCCTATCTGGCCGAGGACGGGTTCCTGGCCTACCGGTGGAGCGCGGACAACGCCTCGCTGGTGATCGACAAGGTCGTGGCGGGCTCGGAGGGGACGGCGCGGGCGCTCTGGGCGATCGTCGGGTCCGGGGCGTCCACGGCCGAGACGGTGACGGCGAACCTCGCCCCGTACGACCCGGTGCTGTGGCTGGTCGGCGAGCGCGAGCACGACATGATCGACCGGACCCAGTGGATGCTGCGCGTCCTGGACGCGCCGAAGGCGGTCGAGCTGCGCGGCTACCGGCCCGGGGTGAGCGCGGAGATCCCGGTCCACATCACCGACGGGATCCTGCCCGCCAACACCGGCGCCTGGATGCTGACGGTCAAGGACGGCGAGGGCCGCCTCGAACCCGCCCCGGACGACCCGACGGCCGTCCGCGTGGGCCCGCGCGGCCTGGCGGCGCTGTACGCGGGCGTCCCGGTGAGCACGCTGCGCCGGGCGGGCCTCCTGCACGGCGGGGACGTCCGCGCCGAGGCGCTGGACGCGGTGTTCGCGGCGCAGCCGTTCGCCCTCGACTACTACTAGCCGCGACTACTGCCGGCGGCGGGGGCGGGCACGGCACGGCCTGCGCGCGCTCGTCGCCGGTGTCCGATAGCGTGGCGTCGGCCGAACACATGATCGAAGGGCGGGGCCGTGCGGGTGATGGGCGTGGACCCCGGGCTCACCAGATGCGGCGTCGGCGTCGTGGAGGGTGTTCCCGGCGCGCCGCTGAGCCTGGTGCACGTCTCGGTCGTCCGCACCGCCCCGGACGAGGACGTCGCGCTGCGGCTGCTCGGCATCGAGCGGGGCATCGAGGCGCTGATGGACGAGCTGTGCCCCGAGGTCGTGGCGGTGGAGCGGGTGTTCGCGCAGCACAACGTGAGCACGGTGATGGGCACGGCGCAGGCGGCGGGGCTGGCGATGGTCGCGGCCGCGCGCCGGGGCCTTCCGGTCGCGATGCACACGCCGAGTGAGGCGAAGGCCGCGATCACCGGCAACGGGCGCGCGGACAAGGCGCAGGTCACGTCCATGGTGACGCGGCTGCTGCGGCTCGACGCGCCGCCCCGGCCCGCCGACGCCGCCGACGCGCTCGCCCTGGCGATCTGCCACGTGTGGCGGGGCGGCGGGCAGGCGCGGCTGGCCGCGGCACGCGGGCCCACCGTCCCGGGACAGGCCGGTCCCACACAGGCAGAGATCAACGCCGCCCGGATCGCCGAGGCGCAGAAGGCGGCGCGTTCCCGTAGTCGAGGAGGATTCCCGAGATGATCGCGTTCGTCAGCGGCAAGGTCGCCGCCGCCGGGCCGGACGGCGCGGTGATCGACGTGCACGGCGTCGGCATGGCGGTGCAGTGCACCCCGGCGACGCTCGCCGGGCTCAAGGTGGGCGAGGACGCGCACGTCCCGACGTCGATGGTCGTGCGGGAGGACTCGCTCACCCTGTTCGGGTTCGCCGACGACGACGAGCGGCAGATCTTCGAGCTGCTGCAGACGGCGAGCGGCGTGGGTCCGCGGCTGGCGCTGGCGATGCTGGCCGTCCACTCCCCGGACGGGCTGCGCCTCGCGGTCGCGCAGGAGGACGTGACGGCGCTCACGAAGGTGCCGGGCATCGGCAAGAAGGGTGCGCAACGCATCGTTCTGGAGCTGAAGGACCGGCTGGGTGGCCCGGTCGGCGCGCCGGAGGTCCCGGGACGCCGTCCCGGGGCGGGCCAGGCGTGGCGCGCGCAGGTGCAGACCGGCCTGGTGAACCTCGGCTGGACGGTCCGGGACGCCGACGCGGCCGTGGACGCGGTCGCCGCCGACCTGGACGGCACCGAGGTCCCGCCGGTCGGTGAGCTGCTGAAGGCGGCGCTGAAGAAGCTGAGCCGATGAGCGAGTTCGGCGAGCGCCTGGTCGGCGGCGGGGCCGAGGGGCCGGAGGAGCAGGTCATCGAGGCCGCGCTGCGCCCCAAGCGGCTGGACGACTTCGTCGGGCAGGAGCGGGTCCGCGAGCAGCTGTCGCTGGTGCTGCGGAGCGCGCTGCGGCGCGGCCGCACGCCCGACCACGTGCTGCTGTCGGGCGGGCCGGGGCTCGGCAAGACCACCCTCGCGATGATCATCGCCGCCGAGCTGGGGCAGCCGCTGCGGATCACCTCGGGTCCCGCGATCGAGCGGGCCGGGGACCTGGCGGCCGTGCTGTCCACGCTGGCCGAGGGGGAGGTGCTGTTCCTGGACGAGATCCACCGGATGGCGCGTCCCGCCGAGGAGATGCTCTACATGGCGATGGAGGACTTCCGCGTCGACGTGGTGGTCGGCAAGGGGCCGGGCGCGACCGCGATCCCGCTCGACATCGCCCCGTTCACGCTGGTGGGCGCGACGACGCGGGCCGGGATGCTGCCGGGTCCGCTGCGCGACCGGTTCGGTTTCACCGGGCACATGGACTTCTACGTCCCGGCGGAGCTCGAGGTGATCGTCCAGCGGTCCGCGCGGCTGCTGGAGGTGGAGATCACCGACGAGGGCGCGGCGGAGGTGGCGTCCCGGTCGCGGGGCACGCCGCGTATCGCGAACCGGCTGCTCCGGCGCGTCCGCGACTACGCCGAGGTGCGGGGCGACGGCACGGTGACGCTGGAGACCGCCCGCGCCGCCCTCGCGCTCTACGAGGTGGACGAGCGGGGGCTGGACCGTCTCGACCGGGCCGTCCTGGGGTCGCTGCTGCGCAAGTTCGGCGGCGGTCCGGTCGGCCTGTCCACCCTGGCGGTGTCGGTGGGGGAGGAGCCGGAGACGGTCGAGGTGGTGGCCGAGCCCTTCCTGGTCCGGCAGGGCTTTCTGGCCCGCACGCCTCGTGGACGCATCGCCACGCCCGCCGCGTGGGCGCATCTGGGCCTCACCCCGCCCCCGACCGCCCCGCTGGCCGGAGTGGCGCTGTTCGATCTGGACGAGACGGCCGATGAGCCCGGGTAGCGGGGGGCTCCGGCGGTGTCCGAGGGTGACGTGACCGGGGTGACATGATCACGGCTGCGTGATCAGGGCGTAACGGGTTGGGAACTTCCCTGGAGTGCCGCTCGTCACGTCGTTGCCGGGGTCTCGCGTACTCTCTAGACTCCGGGACTTGGTCACACCGTCCACCAGCCGACGGTCCCGAGACGCGGCCTACCGGCCACAGGCTGGGCAAACCGAAATCGGAAGGACGCCCCTTAATGGGCAGCGACATTCACACCCTGGCAGCGAGTTCGGGGGGCAGCGGCGCGTTCAACCTGCTGCTCCTCCTGGCCGTTCCGCTGGTCTTCTACTTCCTGCTGATCCGCCCGCAGAGCCGGCGGCGCAAGGAACAGATGAACATGCAGAGCAGCATCGCGCCGGGCACCAAGGTCATCACCACCGCGGGCATGCACGCCACGGTGGTCGAGGTCCATGACGACGGCATCGTCCTGGAGATCGCCCCCGGCGTGGAGGCGAAGTTCGTCAAGCAGGCCGTCATGCAGGTCCTGAAGGACGAGCCCGCCGACGAGGAGCTCGACGGCGACGAGCCGGACGAGACCCCGGACGCCGCCGCCAAGGACGACGCCGCGTCGCAGGCGAAGGCCGTCGACGTCGACGACGTCGAGGAGGCCGGGAAGACCGCCGTGAAGGCGGGCGTTAAGGCCGACGCGAAGGACGAGGACGAGGCCCCCGCCCACGCGGGCAAGGCCGACAAGCCCTCCGCCTGACCCGCGGCGGCACCGACAAGACGGGAAGTTCGACGACCAGTGGCATCGTCTCGTAGCAATGTCCCCAGGCCGGGGCGCACACTTCTGGCGCTCTTCGCGGTCATGGCGGCCCTCACCGGCGTGATGTTCATGCAGGGAGCGGGGACCCCCAAACTGGGGCTCGACCTCGCGGGCGGGACGACCGTCACGCTGACCGCGCACACCGAGAACGGCAAGAACCCGCCGAGCAGCCAGATGGACCAGGCCGTCAAGATCATGACGCAGCGGGTCAACGGGCTCGGCGTCTCGGACGGTGAGGTCGCCAAGCAGGGCGGCAACAACATCGTGGTCAACCTGCCCGGGCAGGGCCAGGGGCGCGCGGCGGAGACGATCGGCTCCACCGCCAAGCTCCAGTTCCGGCAGGTGTTCGCGGAGGCGGGCGGCCTGCCCGCGCAGGCTCCGGCGACCACGCCGACGCCGACGTCCAGCCCGGGCGCCAAGGCGACCGGCACGCCGTCCGGCAAGGCGACCATCCCTGGCGCGGGCACCCCGTCGGGCAAGGCGACCGGTTCGGCCAAGCCGACCGACAAGCCGACCGGCACGCCGTCCGACTCGTCCACGCCGCGAGGCCGGGCGCTGTCGCAGGCGCTGACGGCCCCGACGCCGTCCACCTCGCCGAAGACCACGCCGTCCGGGTCGGCCTCGCCGACGCCGTCGGCCAACCCGTCCGCGCAGACGCCCGTCGCGCCGGACGGCAACGACTTCGCCGGCGTGGACGACAAGGCGGCCATCGCCCAGTTCCAGCAGACCGTCTGCGAGCCCAAGGGCGGCCCGACCGTCCCGGGCTCCAACGACGTGAACCGCAAGTGGGTCGTGGCGTGCGACGACAAGGCCGAGAAGGGGTCGGTCACCAAGTACCTGCTCGGCCCGGTGCGGGTGCTCGGCGAGGACGTCAAGTCCGCCAGCGCGATGCCGCCGGACACCTCGCAGGGCCAGTCGAGCTGGTCGGTCAACCTCACCTTCACCGGTAAGGGCGGCAACCAGTTCTCGCAGACCACCACCGAGGCGTCCAAGGCCTACCAGGCCAACCCGTCGTCCCCGCAGTCGCAGGTCGCGATCGTGCTGGACGGCCAGGTCGTGTCCGCCCCGTCCATCAACCAGGGACCGATCACCGGCGGCAGCGCCCGGATCGACGGCCCGGCGGAGAGCTTCACCCAGACCTACGCCGAGGACCTGTCCAACAAGCTCAAGTACGGCGCCCTCCCGCTCGAGTTCAAAATGAGCGCGATCGACGAGGTGTCGTCCACGCTGGGCGCCGACCAGCTGCGCGGCGGCCTGATCGCCGGCGGCATCGGCCTGGCGCTGGTCCTGCTGTACTGCCTGGTCTACTACCGGGGCCTCGGCCTCGTCGCGGTCGGCTCGCTGGTGGTCGCGTCCTGGATGACCTACGTCGCCGTCGTGATCCTCGGTGAGAACATCGGCTGGCGCCTCAGCCTGCCGCACATCATCGGCCTGATCGTGTCGATCGGCATCACCGCGGACTCGTTCATCGTCTACTTCGAACGGATCCGCGACGAACTACGCGCCGGACGGGCCCTGCGGCCGTCGGTCGAGGTCGCCTGGAAGCGCGCGCGGCGTACGATCCTGGTGGCGGACGCGGTGACCTTCCTCGCCGCGGTCGTGCTGTACTTCCTCGCCGTCGGCGGCGTCGCGGGCTTCGCGTTCGCGATGGGTCTGACCACGCTGATCGACGTGGTGGTGGTGTTCCTCTTCACCAAGCCGCTGATGTCGATGCTGAGCCGGACCGCGTTCTTCGGCAAGGGCCACAAGCTGTCGGGGCTGGACGCCGCGAGACTGCGCCGCACGGCGCAGACCCGCGCGAACGGCACCGCCCGCCCGACGAGCCAGGAGGTCTGATCATGGGACTGCGTGCGGTCATCTCCCGGATCTACCGGGGTGAGATCAGCGCCGACATCGTCGGCAGGCCGAAGGTCTGGTACTCGATCTCCGGCCTCCTGATCGTGTTCTCCCTCGTCGGCCTGCTCGTCCAGGGCCTGACCTTCGGCGTGGAGTTCAAGGGCGGCTCGGTCTTCACGATCGCCAAGGCGTCGCACGCCTCGATCGAGCAGGTGCGCGGGGCGGTCACCTCCGCCGGCGTGCACCAGGCGACCGTGCAGAAGGCGGGCGGCGACTGGCGCGTCACCACCGAGAGCCTGGACCCCAAGCACGTCAACGAGGTCAAGAAGGACGTCTCGACGAAGCTGGGCGTCTCCGAGAACCAGATCAGCAGTCAGATCGTCGGCGCGTCCTGGGGCGGTGAGATCACCAAGAAGGCGTGGCAGGCGCTCATCGTCTTCATGATCCTGATCATCGCCTACCTGTCGGTCGCGTTCGAGTGGCGGATGGCCGTCGCCGCGATGGTCGCCCTGGTGCACGACCTGATCATCACGGCCGGCGTCTACGCCTGGTCGGGGTTCGAGGTCACGCCCGCGACCGTGCTGGGCTTCCTGACGATCCTCGGGTACTCGCTGTACGACGCGGTCGTGGTGTTCGACATGATCAAGGAGGTCACGCGGCCTCTGAACGCCAAGTCGAAGATCACCTACAGCGAGGCGGCCAACCAGGCGCTGTCCAGCACCCTGGTCCGGTCCCTGAACACCTCGCTGGTGGCGATCCTGCCGGTCGCGGCGATCCTGTTCATCGGCACCACGCTGTTCGGCGCCGGCACCCTGAAGGACCTGTCGCTCGCCCTGTTCGTCGGCATGATCGTCGGCACCTACTCCTCGATCTGCGTGGCGACGCCGCTGCTGGTCCAGCTGAAGGAGCGCGAGCCGAGGTTCAAGGAGCTGCGGGCCAACATCGCCAAGCGCGAGCAGAGCCCGAAGCAGCAGGCCAAGGTCGCCAGGGCGACGGCCCGGCCGGCGGCGGACGACGACGAGGCGTCCTTGGACGACGACCCGTCGGACGACGTGCCCTCCGGCGGGACCGCGCAGGACGGGGTGCCCGCGGGCGTCACGCTGCGGAAGGTCATGCAGCAGGGGCCGCGCCAGCAGCCCAAGCGCGGCACCCGTCAACAGCGCCGCGGCAAGTAGGCTTCTGGGACGACCTGCTCGAACGAGCATGACGGCCGTGTCCGTCCCCCGGTTCACCGGGTGGGCGGCACGGCCGTCGCACTGTGCCGGGGCGGCCGCCCGTAGGCCGCCCCGCCCCGAAGGAAAACGCAAGAGGAGACCCGTGGACCTCGACAAGCTGATCCAGGACCGGATTCGCGACGTGAGCGACTACCCGAAGCCGGGCGTGCTGTTCAAGGACATCACCCCGCTGCTGGCCGACCACGTGGCGTTCGCCGGCGTGGTCGACACGGTGGTCAACCACTACGGCCGCGGCACGGTCGACAAGATCGTCGGGATCGAGGCGCGTGGTTTCATCCTGGCCGCCCCCGTGGCCTACCACATGGGCGCGGGCTTCGTCCCGGTGCGTAAGAAGGGCAAGCTGCCCGCGGCGACCTACGAGCAGAACTACGACCTCGAGTACGGCACCGAGACGATCGAGATGCACACCGACGCGTTCGCGCCGGGCGACCGCGTGCTGATCGTCGACGACGTGCTCGCGACCGGCGGCACCGCGTGCGCGGCGGCCGAGCTGGTCCGGCGCGGCGGCGGCGAGGTGGTCGGCCTGTCGGTGCTGATGGAGCTGGGCTTCCTCAACGGCCGCGACAAGCTGGACGGCCTGGACGTGCACGCCCTGGTGACCGTCTAGGAGCCCTCACCCTCCCGAAACGTGCGGAATGTCCCGTCCCGCAAGAATGTTCTACTGATCACGCACCCGAGATCGCCGATTCGGCCGGGTGCGAAAAAGGGGCCGGATACACTGGCCGAATCAGGGGACCGGCGGGGACGGGCGCTCCCGCCCGGCCACGTGGCGAGATCGCGCCCGCACGGCTTCGAGGAGGCTGGGTGCCCGGTGAGGTGGTATCAACCGACGCGGTGATCGGAGCGCGGACGGACGCCGAGCGTCCGGCCGTTCCGAACGGGGCCGCGGTGCGCGCTCCGGCCGCGCAGGCGAGCGCGCCCGCGCCGAACGGCGCGGCGGTGCCCGCCGACCCCCTCCCCGCGAACCCCGGTCCCACCCCCGCGCCCACGGATCCGGTGCCTGCGGATCCGGCGCTCAAGGGCCCCACGGGCAAGGGCTCCGCAGGTCAGGGCCCGGTATCCGCCGCCCAGACCAGGCCCGTCGACAAGGCCCAGGAGGCCCAGGAGGCCACGGAGAAGGCGTCCCCGGGCAAAGGTGGGGCAGAGGCCACCGCGTCCGCCCCGAAGGCCCAGGCGCCCGCTGAGACGCCGTCCGCGGGGAAGACGCGGCAGGCCGCGTCCACCGGCGGCGGCCCGGCGGAGCCCGCCGGGTCCACCCCCGCGAAACCCTCCGGCGAACCCTCCGGCGAACCCTCCGCCGAGTCCTCCACCAAGTCCTCTGCCAAGCCCCCCGTCAAACGGAGCACCGCCGCGGGCGCCTCGGCGTCCGGCGGGGCACCGGCCGCGGGCAACCCGCCCGAATCCGCTCCGGCGGGTTCCGGCACGGCCCCGATCCCACCATCAGCGGCCAGGGTGCGGCGCAGGCTCGCCCGGCTCGGATCCCAGCGCGGTCCCGCCATGAATCCGGTACTCGAACCACTCATCAAGACCGTCCGCAACACCCATCCGAAAGCGGACCTCCGGCAGATCGAGCGCGCCTACGACGTGGCCGCGCACTACCACCGGAACCAGAAGCGCAAGAGCGGCGACCCGTACATCACGCACCCGCTCGCCGTCTCGACCATCCTCGCCGAGCTCGGCATGAACACCGAGACGCTGTGCGCGGCCCTGCTGCACGACACCGTCGAGGACACCGAGTACACCCTCGAGGAGCTGCGCGCCGACTTCGGCGACGAGATCGCCGCCCTGGTGGACGGCGTCACCAAGCTCGACAAGGTCAAGTACGGTGACGCCGCCGAGGCCGAGACCGTCCGCAAGATGGTCGTCGCGATGTCCCGGGACATCCGCGTCCTGGTGATCAAGCTGGCCGACCGGCTGCACAACATGCGCACGCTGCGCTACATGCCGCGGCACAAGCAGGAGAAGAAGGCCCGCGAGACGCTCGAGGTCTTCGCCCCGCTCGCGCACCGGCTGGGCATGAACACGCTGAAGTGGGAGCTGGAGGACCTGTCCTTCGCCACGCTCTACCCGAAGCGGTTCGACGAGATCGCCCGGCTCGTCTCCGAGCGGGCCCCGCGCCGCGACGTGTTCCTCCAGGAGGTCATCGAGGCCGTCTCCGGCGACCTGCGCGAGGCCAAGATCAAGGCCACCGTGGTCGGACGGCCCAAGCACTACTACTCGATCTACCAGAAGATGATCGCCCGGGACGTCGACTTCGACAAGATCTACGACCTGGTCGGCATCCGGATCCTGGTGGACACCGTCCGCGACTGCTACGCGGCGCTCGGCACCATCCACGCGCGGTGGAACCCGGTCCCCGGCCGGTTCAAGGACTACATCGCGATGCCGAAGTTCAACATGTACCAGTCGCTGCACACCAGCGTGATCGGGCCCGAGGGCAAGCCGGTCGAGCTGCAGATCCGCACCTGGGGCATGCACCGCCGCGCCGAGTACGGCGTCGCCGCGCACTGGAAGTACAAGGAGGAGACGGTCGGCGGCCGGAAGGCGGCCGACATGCAGTGGCTCCGGCAGCTGCTCGACTGGCAGAAGGAGACCGCCGACCCGGCCGAGTTCCTGGAGTCGCTGCGCTTCGACCTGTCGGTGTCGGAGGTGTTCGTCTTCACCCCGAAGGGCGACGTGATCGCGCTGCCGCAGGGCGCGACGCCGGTCGACTTCGCCTTCGCCGTCCACACCGAGGTCGGGTACCGCACGATCGGCGCCCGGGTGAACGGACGTCTCGTGCCGCTGGAGTCCGCCCTCGACAACGGCGACACCGTCGAGATCTTCACCAGCAAGGCCGCGGACGCCGGGCCGTCCCGCGACTGGCTGAACTTCGTCAAGTCGCCGCGCGCCCGCAACAAGATCAAGCACTGGTTCTCCAAGGAGCGCCGGGACACCGCGATCGAGTCCGGCAAGGACTCCATCGCCCGCGCGATGCGCAAGCAGAACATGCCGCTCCAGCGCATGATGTCGGGGGAGGCGCTGCTCGTCCTCGCCCGCGACCTGCGCTACCCGGACATCTCGTCGCTGTACGCGGCGGTCGGCGAGGGGCACATCTCGGCGCAGAGCGTCGTCCAGAAACTCGTCGAGGCCCTCGGCGGCGTCGAGTCCGCCGACGAGGACATGGCCGAGATCGCCCTCCCGACGCGCCGCAAGCGCACCCGTCCCGCGGGGGACCCGGGCGTCGTGGTCGCGGGCGACGCGGACGTGTGGGTGCGGCTGTCCCGATGTTGCACCCCGGTCCCGGGCGACGACATCGTCGGGTTCGTGACCCGCGGCCACGGCGTGTCGGTGCACCGCGCCGACTGCGTGAACGTCGCGCAGCTCAAGGAGCAGCCGGACCGGCTCATCGACGTCCGCTGGTCGCCCGGCGAGGACTCGGTGTTCCTCGTCGCGATCCAGGTCGAGGCGCTCGACCGCCCGCGCCTCCTGTCGGACGTCACGCGCGTCCTGTCCGACCAGCACGTGAACATCCTGTCGGCGTCGGTCACCACCACCCGCGACCGGGTCGCCGTCAGCCGGTTCACCTTCGAGATGGGCGACCCGAAGCACCTCGGGCACGTCCTGAAGGCCGTCCGGTCCATCGACGGCGTGTACGACGTCTACCGCGTCACCAGCGGCACCAACCGCTGACCCGGAGACAAGAAGAGGGCTGGTCCGACAGTGTCGGACCAGCCCTTTCTCATGCCCTGGGGGTCGGGGTCAGGCGCTCTCGCCGGCCTTGGCCTCGTCGTCCTCGTCCTCGGGGACGAAGTCGATCCCGGCCTCGGCGCGCTGCTCCGGGGTGATCGGCGTCGGCGCGGCCGTCAGCGGGTCGTAGCCGGACGCGGCCTTCGGGAAGGCGATCACGTCGCGGATGGACGACTCGCCCGCCAGCAGCATGGCCGTCCGGTCCCAGCCGAACGCGATCCCGCCGTGCGGCGGCGGGCCGAACTTGAACGCCTCGAGCAGGAAGCCGAACTTCGACTCGGCCTCCTCCTTGGACAGGCCGAGGACGTCGAACACCTTCTGCTGCATCTCGGCCTGGTGGATACGGATCGAGCCGCCGCCGATCTCGTTGCCGTTGCAGACGATGTCGTAGGCGTTCGCGAGGACGGCGCCCGGGTCGGTCAGGACCAGGTCGGCGTGCTCGGGCTTCGGCGCGGTGAACGGGTGGTGCACCGACGTCCAGCCGATGTGCTCGCCCTTGTCGTCCTCGACGGACTCGAACACCGGGGCGTCCACGACCCAGCAGAACGCCCAGGCGTCCTCGTCGATCAGGTCCCTGCGGCGGCCGATCTCCAGCCGTGCCGCGCCGAGCAGCTCGCGGGTGGCGTGCGGCTTGCCGGCGCCGAAGAAGATCGCGTCGCCGGGCTCGGCGCCGACCTTGGCGGCCAGGCCCGACTTCTCCTCGTCCGACAGGTTCTTGGCGACCGGGCCGCCGAGCGTGCCGTCCTCCTGGACGAGGACGTAGGCGAGGCCGCGCGCGCCGCGCTGCTTCGCCCAGTCCTGCCAGCCGTCCAGCTCCTTGCGGGTCTGGGAGCCGCCGCCGGGCATGACGACCGCGCCCACGTAGGGGGCCTGGAACACCCGGAAGGAGGTGTTCGCGAAGTACTCGGTCATCTCGGTCAGCTCGAGGCCGAACCGCAGGTCGGGCTTGTCCGAGCCGTAGCGGGCCATGGCGTCGGCGTAGGTGATGTGGGGGATCTCGCCGATCTCGTGGCCGACGATGTCGCGCCAGAGCCGCCGGACGAGGTCCTCGGCGACGGTCAGCACGTCGGACTGCTCGACGAACGACATCTCGATGTCGATCTGGGTGAACTCCGGCTGCCGGTCGGCGCGGAAGTCCTCGTCCCGGTAGCAGCGGGCGATCTGGAAGTACCGCTCGAGGCCGCCGACCATGAGCAGCTGCTTGAACAGCTGCGGCGACTGCGGCAGCGCGTACCAGTGGCCCGGACGCAGCCGCACCGGCACCAGGAAGTCGCGCGCGCCCTCGGGGGTGGACCGGGTCAGCGTCGGGGTCTCGACGTTGACGAAGCCGTGGTCGCGCATGACGTCGTTGATGATGTACGAGCCCTGCGAGCGGATTCGCATGTCGCGGGCGACGGACTCGCGGCGCAGGTCGAGGTACCGGTACTTGAGCCGGATCTCCTCGTTGACGTTGACGTCGCCCTCGATCGGGAACGGCAGCGGCGCGGACTCGCTCAGCACCTCGATCTCGGTCGCGGCGACCTCGATCTCCCCGGTGGGCAGCTCGGGGTTCTCGTTGCCCGCGGGGCGGATCCGGACCTCGCCGGTGATCTTGACGCAGAACTCCGACCGCAGGTCGTGCGCGGTGTCCTCCTCGCGGAACACGACCTGGGCGGCGCCCGAGGCGTCGCGCAGGTCGATGAAGGTGACGCCACCGTGGTCGCGGCGCCGCGCCACCCAGCCGGCCAGCGTCACCTGCTGCCCGGCGTGCTCCCTGCGGAGGGTCCCCGCCTCGTGCGAGCGGATCATCGTGAAAGCCTTTCCTTCAACGTCGAAGTGGTGTCGGTGAGCGCGACGGGCGTCTGCTCCCCGGACGTCAGGTCCTTGAGCTGGACGACCCCGTCGGCGATGTCCCGCTCCCCGAGGATCAGCGCGTACCGCGCCCCGGACCGGTCGGCGTCCTTCATCGCGCCCTTGAGCTTCTTGCCCCCGAACGCCATGTCGGCCGCGATCCCGGCCTCGCGCAGCCCGGCGACCAGGTCGAACACGCGCCGCTCGGCCGCCTCGCCCAGCGGCACCCCGAACACCTCGCAGCGGGGCTTCGGCGTGAACGCCGGGCCCTGCCCGCCGGACGCCGACTCGGCCTCCAGGGCGAGGACGGTGCGGTCCAGGCCGAGGCCGAAGCCGATGCCGGGCAGCTCGGGGCCGCCGATGTCCTCCGACAGGCCGTCGTAGCGTCCGCCGCCGCCGATGCCGGACTGGGCGCCGAGCAGCGGGTGGTCGAACTCGAAGGTGGTGCGGGTGTAGTAGTCCAGCCCGCGGACCAGGGTCGGGGTGTCCTCGAAGGCGATGCCGAGGTCGGTGAGCAGCTCGCGGACCCGGTCGTGGTAGGCCTTGCAGTCGCCGCACAGGTGGTCGGCCATCAGCGGGGCGTCCTTGAGCTGCTCCCGGACGGCGGGACGCTTGTCGTCCAGCACGCGCAGCGGGTTGATCTCGATGCGCTCGCGGGTCGCGTCGTCCAGGTCCAGGCCGCGCAGGAACTCCTGCAGCAGGACCCGGTAGGCCGGGCGGCAGTTCTTGCAGCCGAGCGAGTTCAGCAGCAGCCGCACCTGGGTGAGGCCCAGCGAGCGGTACCAGCCCGCCGAGATCGCGATCACCTCGGCGTCGACGGCCGGGTCCTCGCTGCCGATCGCCTCGAGGTCCAGCTGGTAGAACTGCCGGTAGCGGCCCTGCTGGGGCCGCTCGGCGCGGAACGCGGGGCCGGTCGTCCACACCTTGACCGGCAGCCCGCCCTGCTTGTGCAGGCCGTGCTCCAGGACGGCGCGGAGCACCCCGGCGGTGAACTCCGGACGCAGCGTCAGCGACCGGTCGCCCCGGTCGGTGAAGGTGTACATCTCCTTGGAGACCACGTCGGTGGACTCGCCGACGCCGCGCTTGAACAGGTTGGTGTCCTCGAACACCGCCAGTTCCAGGTAGCCGTATCCGGCCAGCCGGGCGCGCTCGGCGAACGCCTCGCGGACGGCGTAGAAGAGGTCCGCGCGGGGCGGCACGTACTCACTGATGCCCTTGGGGGCTTGGAAGCTCGAACTCATGTCTGTGGGTCAGAATCCCTTGTGCGGGCCGTCGGCGGGCTTCAGTTCCGCCAAGAAGGGGTTGGTCGCGCGCTCACGGCCGATGGTCGTCTGAGGTCCGTGGCCGGGCAGGACGGCCGTCTCGTCGGGCCTGCTCAGGCAGACCCGGGAGAGGCTGTCCACGATCTGCTCGTAGGAGCCGCCCGGCAGGTCGGTGCGTCCGATCGATCCGGCGAACAGCAGGTCCCCGGTGAACATCACCTCGGGGATCTCACCTGCGGCCGGGGTCCGGAAGGTCACCGACCCGCCGGTATGGCCCGGCGCGTGGTCGACGGTGATCTCCAGGCCGGCCAGCTCGAGCCTCACGCCGTCCGCCAGTTCGCGGACGTCGTCCGGCTCGGTGAGCGTCAGGCCGCCGAGGAACTGCTGCCGGGTGGCCAGGGACAGGCCCTTGCCGGGGTCGGTCAGCAGGTCGCGGTCGTCCGGGTGGACGAACGCGGGCACGTCCTTGGCGCCGCAGACCGGGGCCACCGACCAGACGTGGTCGATGTGACCGTGGGTGAGCAGCACCGCGACCGGCTTCAGCCGGTGCTCGCGCAGGATCTCGTCGATCCCGGCCTCGGCGTCCTGGCCGGGGTCGATGATCACGCACTCCTCGCCCGCGGCGGGAGCCACGACGTAGCAGTTCGCGGCGAACGATCCGGCGGGGAACCCGGCGACGAGCACGGCCGTCCCTTCCTGTGAATTCGCTGAGTGTGCGGTGGGCACGGGCCGAACGGGCGCCGTCCGCATCCGGACGGCGCGTCGGGTCCGGCGATCCGGCCGGGAACCGGCCGGTCACCGCCGCACACGCGGTCCTACGAGGGTACCGGCGCGGCCGGTCCCGCCGCGAACGAGATGCCGGGATCGCCGTGTCGGCGGGATCCGGGGGCGGCCGGGAGCGCCCGGAGGGGCCAACGACGGCCCCGGTACCGCTACTATGCGCTGCACGTTCACCTGATCACACGATGATCACACGGAGGGGCAGGCACGTGGCGGCGAAGGACCGCAAGAAGCAGCTCGCGCGTCAGCGCTATGAGCGCCAGCAGGCGCGCCGGGAGGCCGAGCAGGCCCGCGCCCGCAACCTGAGGATCGTCGGCGCGGCGGTCGCGGCCGTCGTCGTCATCGGCGGCGGCTCGGCCGCCGCGTTCGCCCTCAACAAGGACGACAAGAAGAAGGACGACGCCAAGCCGTCGGCTCAGGCCGACCAGTCCAAGGCGAAGCCCGGTGAGTGCGCCTATAACAGTTCTCCGGACAAGGGCGCCCTCAAGGACGGTTCGAAGCCGTCGGTCAAGCCCGCCTACAACGGCGTGGTGAAGGCGACGGTCAAGACCTCGCAGGGCGACATCGGCCTGACGCTGGACGGGGCGAAGGCCCCGTGCGCCACCAACTCCTTCGCGTTCCTGGCGAGCAAGAAGTTCTGGGACGGCAGCCACTGCCACCGCCTGTCCACGGGAACCGGCCTGCAGATGCTGCAGTGCGGCGACCCGACCGGCACCGGCCAGGGCGGGCCCGGCTACAAGTTCGCCAACGAGAACACGACGGGCGCCAAGTACGGCGCCGGTACCCTCGCCATGGCGAACGCCGGCCCGGACACCAACGGCAGCCAGTTCTTCCTGGTGTACGGGGACTCGCAGCTCTCGCCGGACTACACCGTGTTCGGCAAGATCACCTCGGGTATGGACGTGCTGTCGAAGGTCGCCAAGGGCGGTATCGCCAAGGCGGGTGACGACGGCACGGGTGAGCCCAAGAAGAAGGTCACGATCGAGGACGTCGCGATCGCCGGGAAATAGGGGATCGGGATACTAAGGTGTGGAGGGTCCGATGAGTGTGGACACGACCGCGCACTCCGGCGCGCACACGATCGGACCCGCGATTCAGGAGGCAAGGGTGTCCAGCGCGACCGATCCCTGGGGCCGGGTGGACGAGGACGGCACGGTCTACGTGCGTACCGCTGACGGCGAACGCGTCGTCGGGTCCTGGCAGGCCGGGGCCCCGGATGAGGCCCTCGGCTACTTCCGGCGCAAGTACGACGCTCTCGTCACCGAGATCGGCCTGCTGGAGCAGCGGGTCCGGACCACCGACCTGCAGCCTCAGCAGGCGCAGCAGAGCATCGCCAAGCTGCGCGAGCAGGTCACCGAGGCGCACGCCGTCGGCGACCTGGACGCGCTGGCGCGCAGGCTGGACGGCCTGGACGGGCTGGTCGGCAAGCGCCGCGAGGAGGTCAAGGCCCAGCGCGAGCACGCCCGGTCCGAGGCCCGCGAGGTCAAGGAGCGCATCGTCGCCGAGGCCGAGCGGATCGCGGCCGAGGAGACGCACTGGAAGAACGGCGGCGAGCGGCTCCGCGAGCTGGTGGAGGAGTGGAAGGCCGCCGAGCGCGTCGACCGTCCCACCGAGACCTCGCTGTGGAAGCGGCTGTCGACGGCCCGCAACGCCTTCACCAAGCGCCGCAAGGCGTACTTCTCGACGCTGGACGACCAGCGCGAGGACGCCCGGCGCGAGAAGGAGCGGCTGGTCTCCGAGGCCGAGACGCTGTCCCGCTCGACCGACTGGGGCGAGACCGCCGCCGCCTACCGCGACCTGATGCGCCGCTGGAAGCTCGCCGGCCGCGCCTCCCGGGAGACCGAGGACGAGCTGTGGGCCCGCTTCAAGGGCGCGCAGGACGTCTTCTTCCAGGCCCGCAGCGCGGTGTTCGCCGAGCGCGACGCCGAGTTCCAGGGGAACGCCGAGGAGAAGGAGCGCATCCTCGCCGAGGCGGAGAAGCTGCTTCCGATCACCGACGTGCGGGCGGCCCGGCAGGCGCTGCGCGGCATCCAGGAGCGCTGGGAGGCCGCCGGCATGGTCCCGCGCGAGATGCGGGACCGGCTCGAGGGCCGGCTCCGGAAGGTCGAGGAGACCGTCCGGACGGCCGAGGAGTCGGAGTGGCGGCGCACCAACCCCGAGGCGCGCGCCCGCGCCGAGGCGACCGTGAACCAGCTGCGCTCCTCGATCGAGCAGCTGGAGAAGCGGCTGGAGAAGGCCCGCGCGTCGGGCCGCGACAAGGACGTCCGGGACGCCGAGGAGGCCCTCGACGCCCGCCGCGCCTGGCTCTCCGAGGCCGAGCGCACCCTCGCCGAGTTCTCCTGATCCGATGACGCCGAGCCCGGCGGGTCCCTCGGGACCCGCCGGGCTCGCTCGTTTCCGGGCCCGCTCGGATTCGGGGACGGTCAGGCGCCGGTGGGGCGGCCGGCGGGGTCGCGGCCGAGGAAGGACAGCAGCCGGGTCTGCTCGCCGGAGCCGGGCGGCGCGGTGAGCGGCGGGCCCAGGTGCCCGGCCTCCCGCATCGGCGCGGCGATCATCCGCGCGGTGGCGAAGGCGTGGTGGACCAGGTCCGGGTCGAGCCGGGACGGCTGCCCGGTCGCGACCGCGAGGTCCCAGGTGTGGACGAGCGGCTCCAGGACGTATCCGGCGAGGAAGTCGCTCAGGGGCACCTCGCCGAGCCCGCCCAGCGGGATGGGACGGGCGAGCGCCTCGTCCGTCAGCGCCGCCGCGCACTCCCGCCGGGCGGCGCGCCAGGCGCGCGGGACGTCGCCGGGGCAGAACCGCTCGGGCTCGATGTTGACGTCGGGCTGGGGGACGCCGGTGGCGAGGGCCCGGATCATGAACTGGCCGCCGGTCACATGCCCGGCGACCTGGCGGGCCGTCCAGCCCGCGCAGGGAGTGGGCGCGTCCCAGCCGTCATGCGGGACGGCTCCGACCACGCCTTCGAACAGGTCCAGGGCCCGTTCGTAGCCGTCGGGGAGGGCGCCTCCGCCGCCCCGTCCGCCGTGGCCGCCGTCCGTGCTTCCGCTCGCTCCGCTGCCTGTCATGCCGTCAGTCACCCGCGATCGGCGATCGCTGTCAAGCGGGCCGGGGGCCGCCCCGCGCCCCGGTCCACGACGATCCCGCCGTGGACCGGGGCGCCGGTCGCACGCCCGTCAGGCGGCGGGCGCGCCGCGCTCGGCGAGCATGCGCTCCATCAGCGTGATCTCCGCGCGCTGCCCCTCGACCATCGTCCGGGCGAGCCGCGTGACCTGGGCGTTCCCGGTCCGGCCGAGGACGGCCTCGGCCATCGAGACGCCGCCCCGGTGGTGGGCGATCATCAGCCGCAGGTACAGCGTCTCGGCCTGCCGTCCGGACGCCTTCCCCAGCTCGGCGAGCTGCGCGGGCGTGGCCATGCCGGGCATGGAGCCGTCCGCGGGGAGCGACGTCCCGCCGTGCCCGCCGTGGCCCATCCAGCGCATCGGCCCGGCGGGGTCGGCCTTGGGCAGGCCCCAGCCGTCCAGCCAGGCCGTCATCATGCCGATCTGGGCCTCCTGGGTGTTGATGATGTCGTAGGCCAGCAGCCGGACGGCGTCGTCCCGCGTCCGGTCGCGGACGACGAACGACATCTCGACGGCCTGCGCGTGGTGGACGCTCATGTCCCGCGCGAACCCGGCCTCCGGCCCCTCGGCCGCGGGCTTGCCGGACCGCTGTGTCCAGACGATCAGGACGGCGGCGGCCGCCACGACGGCCACCACGAGGACGATGATCGTCCGTCGCCCGCGCGACGCCCCGGGCACCGCGACGGCCTCCTCGGCGCCATCCTCCGTCTCGGTGGCGGCGGTCACGGGGTGGCCTTGCCGCCGGTGCAGGCAGCGCCCGGCTCGGGCGTCTGCGGGCCCCGGACGAAGGCGCGCAGGAACTCGTCCACCCGCGGGTCCCCGGCGCTCTGGACCTTGAGCTGCTTGCCCCACGCGCTCAGCGCGATCGGGGAGTCCAGGCCCGGGTAGGGGCTGAGCAGCGTGTACGCGGTGGCGCCGACCTTCGCCGACAGCTTGACCACCTGGTCGGTGGGAAGGTCCGGCCGGTAGGTGATCCACACCGCGCCGTGCTCGAGCGCGTGGACGGCGTTCTCGTTGCGGAGCGCGCTGGTGTAGACGCCGCAGTTCTGCCAGAGCGGGTCGTGCGCGCCGCCGATCGGCGGGTTCGTGTCGTACTTGACCGGGGTGGTGACGTGGTCGCGGTTCGTCTCGTCCTTGGTGACCAGGCCCGCGATCTTGGGCCCGTCGGCGGACGAGCGGGTCTGCATGAACGCGAAGCCGATCGCGACGGCCGCGACCAGCCCGATCACGGTGAAGAAGGTGATCGTGCCCCACGGCGTTTGCCGCTCCGTCAGGGCGTTCTTCCGCGCCGGGGGCTTCTGGGAGGCGGACTTGTCGGCCCCGGTCTTGCTGCCTGTGGTCTTGCCTGCCGCGGGCTTGCCTTGGCGGGGGCTGTTCTTGGGCGCGCCAGAGCGCGCGTTCTTGGACATGGCTGTAGAGGTCCTCTCGGATGGCCGTGCTCAGGGGATGTCGAGGCGAGGCCGCGGAGACGCGGCCCGTGGGCCTCTACAGCCGGAGGACCTGAAGGGAGGCCAGGGAGAGGGACGCGGGGGACGGACGGGCCGGAGCGGCCGACCGCCAGCCGGCGCGCGCCGGCAGCAGCAGGAGCCGGCGTCCCGCACGCGCCGCCATCACGAGCAGCATGATGCCCAGCAGGACGGCCAGGCAGAGGCACGTTTCGACGGGGCTGGGCGGCGTGCGGTCGTGGGAGGTGACCGACAGGATCGGGGACTCGCCGTCGCCGTGGGGGAGCCGGTGGTGGGCGCCCTCGGCCCCCGGGCCGAACCAGGTGACGGCGTCGTGCGGGTGGCAGAGGTCCACCGGCGGGGCGTGTTCGAGCCCGTAGCTGAACATGAGCCCGGCCACGGCGAACAGCACCACGAACAGCCCGGCCAGGCCGTGCTGCCGTCGTGGTGCGCTCCTGAGGGCCCGGGACGCGCGCCGTGGCGCGGTCGGGGCCGCCGTTCCGGTCACCGGGTTCGGTCCACCTCCGGGACTGACCAACGCCCCTCACGTTCCTCGCGTTCCCGATCAACCAGACTTGTCACCGAACCGAGATAGTGTCGGAAGGTGACGAGCAGCCTGGGAGCAGGGGAGCCGGAGGGCCTCTTCGACGATCCGACCGCCACGAGTCCGACCTCGGAGCCGACCTCGGGGTCGACTTCGGCCGGGGCGGGATCGCCGCGCCTCCGTGAGCCGGTGCCGGGGAGCGGGCGCGGCCCGTCCGCCGGCGCGCACCAGCCGCTCGCGGTCCGGATGCGCCCGCGCGGCCTGGACGAGGTGGTCGGCCAGCGGCACCTGCTCGGCCCCGGCACCCCGATCCGGCAGCTCGTGGAGCGCGACGCCCCGATGTCGCTGGTCCTGTGGGGGCCGCCCGGCACCGGCAAGACGACCCTGGCGACGGTCGTGAGCCAGGTCACCAGCCGCCGCTTCGTGGAGATCTCCGCCGTCACCGACGGGGTGAAGCGGGTCCGCGCCGAGATCGACCTGGCCCGCCGCGAGCTCGGCATGACCGGACGCCAGACCGTCCTGTTCGTGGACGAGGTGCACCGTTTCAACAAGGCCCAGCAGGACGCGCTGCTCCCCGCCGTGGAGAACCGCTGGGTCTCGTTCATCGGCGCGACCACCGAGAACCCGTTCTTCTCCGTGATCAGCCCGCTGCTGTCCCGGTCGCTGCTGCTCACCCTCGAGCCGCTCGCCGAGGACGACCTGCGCGAGGTGATCCGCCGCGCCCTCGCCGACGAGCGTGGCCTGAAGGGGGAGACGGCCCTCGAACCGGCCGCCGAGGACCACCTGATCCGGCTGGCCGGGGGCGACGCCCGCCGCACCCTGACCTACCTGGAGGCGGCCGCCATGGTCGCCGAGCCCGGCGCGACGATCGACGTCGGCGTGCTGGAGCGGGCCGTCGACCGGGCCGCCGTCCGCTACGACCGCGAGGGCGACCAGCACTACGACGTCATCAGCGCGTTCATCAAGAGCATCCGCGGCAGCGACGCCGACGCCGCGCTGCACTACCTCGCCCGCATGATCGAGGCGGGGGAGGACCCGCGGTTCATCGCCCGGCGGCTGATCGTCCACGCCAGCGAGGACATCGGCATGGCCGACCCGACCGCGCTCCAGACCGCCGTCGCCGCGGCCCAGGCCGTCGAGTTCGTCGGGCTGCCCGAGGCCCGGATCAACCTCGCCCAGGCCGTGATCCACCTCGCCGTCGCGCCCAAGTCCAACGCGGTGATCACGGCCGTGGACGAGGCGCTCGGCGACGTCCGCAAGGGCCTCGTCGGACCGGTCCCGGCGCACCTGCGCGACGCCCACTACAAGGGCGCGGCGAAGGTCGGGCACGGCGCGGGGTACAAATACGCTCATGACCACCCCGGCGGGGTCGTCCGGCAGCAGTACGCTCCCGACAACGTGCACGGGCGCGAGTACTACCGGCCGACGCGGCACGGCGCGGAGGCCCGGTTCACGGAGGTTCTGGGGCGAATCCGCGCGGTTCTGCGCGGCACGTCGCGGCCGAAGGACGGCTGAACCGGGCCGAGATCATCTTGTGCCGGAGGGCCGGGGAGGTGGCCCTCCCGGGGGCCTGGACCACGGTAAGGTCTGTCAGACCAGCCCGGCCATGGCCGAACCCGCGTACAGACGACACAGCGAACGGAAAGCCCTGATGCTCACTGGTGGACAGCTCGCAGGTCTCATCGTGGCCGTGTTCTGGGCGGTGCTGGTCTCCTTCCTCGCCTACACCCTCCTCAAACTCGCCCGCCTGCTCGGCGAGGCGACCAAGATGGTCGAGGACCTCGGTGAGCAGGCCGGTCCGCTGATGGACGACATGGCCCGCACCGTCCGCCGCGCCAACGAGCAGCTCGGCCGCACGGACGTGATCACCAAGCAGGTCGGTTCGGTCACCCAGAACGTCTCGGCGGTCACCACCGTGATGACCTCGGTCGTCGGTGGTCCGCTGGTCAAGGCCGCCGCGTTCTCCTACGGGGTGCGCAAGGTCCTCGGCAACCGGGCGGGGGAGGAGCGGCCGCCGAGCCGTCCTCAGCTCCCGGCCCAGTCGTCCCGGAGCGCCGCGCGCGGTTCCTCCGGAACGTCCGGACGTGGTGGGAGGCGCCGGTGAAGCGGCTGTTCTGGCTCACGGTCGGCGCGGGCGCGGGCGTCTACGCCACGCACCGCGTCAAGCGGCGCGTCGAGCGCCTGGCCCACGAGTGGTCCCCGGAGGGCGTCGCCGTCCGGGCCGTCCACGCCGGGCAGGGCGCGGGCCGCAGGCTGCGCGACCTCGCCGCCGACGTGAAGGCGGAGACGGCCGCGCGCGAGGAGGAGCTGCGGGAGGCGGTCGGGATCGACCGGACCCTCCCCGAACCCGAGGAGCCCCGCGCCCCGCGCCGGGTCCTGCGGGCGCGTTACACGATCGTCAACGACAAGGATGGCCACTGATATGGAGTCGGCAGAGGTCGCACGCCGCTTCCTCAAGTTCTTCGAAGAGCGCGGGCACACCGTGGTGCCCTCGGCCAGCCTGGTCGCCGAGGACCCGACCCTCCTTCTGGTGAACGCCGGGATGGTCCCGTTCAAGCCGTACATGCTCGGCCAGCGGACGCCGCCGTCGCAGCGGATGACCAGCTCCCAGAAGTGCGTGCGCACCCCGGACATCGACGAGGTCGGCCGGACCACCCGGCACGCCACGTTCTTCCAGATGCTGGGGAACTTCTCGATCGGGGACTACTTCAAGGAGCAGGCGATCCCGTTCGCCTGGGACCTGCTGACCAGCCCCCAGTCCGAGGGCGGGTTCGGGTTCCCCGAGGAGAAGCTCTGGGTCACCGTCTTCCACGACGACGACGAGGCCGCCGAGATCTGGCACAAGAAGGTCGGCGTCCCCACCGAGCGCATCCAGCGCCGCGGCATGGCCGACAACTTCTGGTCGATGGGCGTCCCCGGGCCGTGCGGCCCCTGCTCGGAGATCTACTACGACCGCGGGCCGGAGTACGGCCGCGAGGGCGGCCCCGTCGTCGACGAGGACCGCTACCTCGAAGTGTGGAACCTGGTGTTCATGCAGTTCGAGCGTGGCGCGGGCACGGGCAAGGACGACTTCCCGATCCTCGGCCCGCTCGCCCACAAGAACATCGACACCGGCATGGGCCTGGAGCGGATGGCCGCCGTCCTGCAGGGCGTCGACAACATCTACGAGACCGACACGCTGTGGCGGGTCCTCGACCGCGCCGCCAAGCTCACCGGCACGACCTACGGCCGCGAGCACCGCGCGGACGTGTCGCTGCGGGTCATCGCCGACCACGTCCGGTCCGGCACGATGATGGTCTCCGACGGCATCCGCCCAGGCAACGAGGGCCGCGGCTACGTGCTGCGCCGCATCCTGCGCCGCTCGATCCGCAACCTGCGGCTCCTCGGCGCTCAGGACGCGGGCCTCATGCACGAGCTGACCGACGTCGCGATCAAGGCGATGGGCGAGCAGTACCCCGAGCTCATCCGCACCGCCGCGAACATCCACACGGTGATCGACGCGGAGGAGGACTCCTTCCTCTCCACGCTCCGCACCGGCACGACGATCTTCGACACCGCGGTCGCCGACACCAAGCGCTCCGGCGCCCAGGTGCTCGGCGGCGCCCAGGCGTTCAAGCTGCACGACACCTACGGCTTCCCGATCGACCTCACCCTCGAGATGGCCGCCGAGCAGGGCCTGTCAGTGGACGAGGACGGCTTCCGGCGGCTGATGAAGGAGCAGCGCGACCGCGCCAAGCAGGACGCGCGCGAGAAGAAGACCGGCAACCTGGACGTCTCCGTCCTGGACGCCCTGCTCACCGAGGCGGGCGGCAAGGTCGACTTCATCGGCTACGGCCGGCTGATCGGCGAGGCCCGCCTGGTCGGCCTGCTGGTGAACGGCGCGAACGTGCCCGCCGCCGGCGAGGGCGACGAGGTCGAGGTCGTCCTCGACCGCACCCCGTTCTACGCCGAGGGCGGCGGCCAGCTCGCCGACACCGGCGTGATCCGGCTCGGCAACGGCGCGCAGATCGAGGTCCGCGACGTCCAGTCGCCGCTGAAGGGCCTGATCGTGCACCGCGGCGTGGTCCGCGGCGGTGAGGCCCAGGCGGGCGACACCGCCTACGCCGAGGTCGACGTCGAGCGGCGCAACGCGATCTCCCGCTCGCACTCGGCGACGCACCTGGTGCACGCCGGGTTCCGGCGGGCGCTCGGCGAGTCCGCCGCGCAGGCCGGTTCGGAGAACTCGCCCGGACGCTTCCGGTTCGACTTCACCGCGTCCGGCGCCGTCCCGGTCAGCGTCCTGCGCGACGTCGAGGACGAGGTCAACGAGGTCCTGATCAACGACCTGGACGTCCGGGCGTTCCACACCTCGATCGACGAGGCCCGCGCCATGGGCGCGCTCGCCCTGTTCGGCGAGAAGTACGGCGACGAGGTCCGGGTCGTGGAGATCGGCGACTACTCCCGGGAGCTGTGCGGCGGCACGCACGTCGCGCGGTCCGGGCAGCTCGGCCTGGTGAAGGTGCTCGGCGAGTCGTCCATCGGCGCCGGCGTCCGCCGGGTCGAGGCGCTGGTCGGCATCGACGCGTTCCGCTTCCTGGCCCGCGAGAGCGTGCTGGTCAACCAGCTCTCCGAGCAGCTGAAGGCGCGCAAGGAGGAGCTGCCCGAGCGGATCTCCGGCATCGTCACCCGCCTGCGCGACGCCGAGAAGGAGCTCGAGAAGGTCCGCGCCCAGCAGGTGCTGCAGGCCGCCGCCGGGCTCGCCGAGCAGGCCGCGGACGTCAACGGGATCGCCTTCGTGGGGCACCGCGCCCCCGACGGCACCGGAGCCGACGACCTGCGCAAGCTCGCCGTGGACGTGCGCGGCCGCCTCCAGGGCCGTCCGGCCGTGGTGATGGTCGCGGGCGCGCCCAAGGACCGTCCCGTCGTCGTGATCGCCCTCAGCGAGGGCGCCCGCGAGCGCGGCCTGAAGGCCGGGCAGCTGGTCGGTCTCGCCGCCAAGACCCTCGGCGGTGGCGGCGGTGGCAAGGACGATCTCGCCCAGGGCGGAGGCGCGGACGCCGGCAAGATCGGCGAGGCGCTGGCCGCCGTCGAACGAGCCGTAGGGGCCGCATGAGGATCGGAGTCCGACTCGGAGTCGACGTGGGCAGCGTCAGGATCGGCGTCGCCCGCTGCGACCCCGGCGGCATCCTTGCCTCTCCCCTGGAGACCGTGAAGGCGGGCAAAGGGGACGTCGACCGGCTGGTGAGGCTGGTCGAGGAGAACGAGGCGATCGAGGTCATCGTGGGACTTCCGACGTCGCTGTCGGGCCGTGAGGGCCCGGCGGCGACGTCCGCCCGGCGGTTCGCCACCATGCTGGCGGAGCGTCTATCCCCCGAGATCGTCCGGCTCTACGACGAACGGCTCACCACCGTCACGGCCGAGAGCGGACTACGCGCCGGTGGCGTCCACGGTCAGGCCCGGCGCAAGGTCGTCGACCAGGCCGCCGCGGCGGTCCTGCTCCAGGCGGCCCTCGACGGTGAGCGGCTGACCGGGCGTCCACCCGGTGAGGGCGTCCGGGGAGCGGGTGAGTGACGTGGACTTCTTCGACGACCCGCCGAACGAACCCGAACCCGAGCCACGCCGCGGCCGTCGGCGCCGTCCCGAGGGGCAGCAGCAGCCGCGTCCCGGCCGGGACCCGCGCGGCCGCCAGCGTGGTCAGGGCCAGCGCCGCCTAGGGCAGCGCGGTCAGGACCAGCGCGGTCAGGACCAGCGCGGCCAGGGGCAACGTGGTCAGGGGCAACGTGGTCAGGACCAGTACGCCCAGGACCAGCACGCGCAGGAGCAGTACGGCCAGGAGCAGTACGCCCAGCAGGGGCAGGATCAGTACGGGCAGGGCCAGTACGACCAGCACCAGTACGAACAGCAGCAGTACGAACAGCAACAGCAGTACGGCGGCGGCCAGGGGCAGTATGACCAGTACGGGCGGCAGCCGCAGGCCCAGGGGCATCCAGGGCAGCAGCAGGCTCAGCACCCCGCTCAACAGCAGCCTGGTCAGCAGCACGGCCAGCAGCAGTACGGTCAGCAGCAGTACGAGCAGGACGAGTACTACGACGGCCAGTACGGCGAGTACGAGGAGCAGGGCCAAGGTCAGGGCCAGGGAGGCCATCTTCTCGACGACCAGCTGAACCGGGACGGCGAGCGCAGCCGCGACGACCAGCGGCGTTCGCGCAAGCGGCAGCGCCGCAGCAAGGGCAAGGGCCGCGCCGCGGTGATGTTCGCGCTGGCGTTCCTCGTCGCGATCGTCGGCACGGGCGGCGTGCTCGGCTACGCCTGGCTCGACGGCCGGATGCATCCGCCGGACTACTCCGGCCAGGGCGCCGGCAACGTGATCGTCCAGGTCAAGGAGGGTGACAGCGGGTCGGCGATCGCCGCGACGCTCCAGCAGCACGACGTGGTGAAGAGCGTCCGCGCGTTCCTGAAGGTGTACGGCAAGGAACCGAAGGCGTCCAGCCTCCAGCCGGGCTACTACCAGATGCGGCTGCGGATGTCGTCCAAGGCCGCGATGGCCCTGCTGCTGGACCCGAAGGCCCGCGCGGGCAACATGATCACGCTGCCGGAGGGGCTGCGCGCGATCGAGGTCTACGAGAAGCTGTCGAAGAAGACCGGCATCTCGGTGAAGAAGTTCCAGGCCGCCGCGAAGGACACCCGGGGCCTCGGTCTCCCGTCCTACGCCAAGGGCAAGGTGGAGGGCTACCTCTTCCCGGGGCAGTACAACCTGAACCCGAACGCCCCGGCCAAGGACATCCTCAAGATGATGGTGGAGCGGTTCAACCAGGAGGCGCGCGAGCTCGACCTGGTCAACAAGTCCAGGGCGGTCAAGCTCGACCCGGGTCAGGTCGTCACCCTCGCCAGCCTGCTGCAGGCCGAGGGCGGCACCAAGGCGGACTACCCGAAGATCGCGCGGGTGCTCTACAACCGCATCAAGATCGGTCGTCCGCTGCAGCTCGACACGACCGTCCTGTACGCGCTGAACAAGCGGACCCTCCACGTCACCATCAAGGACACCCAGGTCGACTCGCCCTACAACTCCTACAAGGTGAAGCCGCTTCCGATCGGCGCGATCGACAACCCCAGCGCCGACGCGCTGAAGGCCGCGCTGGCCCCGGCGCCGGGCGACTGGCTGTTCTTCGTCACCACCAACCCGACCACGGGCTACACCGAGTACGGGACGACGGAGGCGGAGTTCACCACGATGAAGAACAAGCTTGACCAGTGGCTGGCCAAACACCCGCCGAAGGGCAAGTGAGTTCCGCTCGCGCGGCGGTCCTGGGATCGCCGGTCGCCCACTCGCTGTCCCCGGTGCTGCACCGTGCCGCGTACGCGGAGATGGGCCTTTCCGGCTGGTCCTACGACGCGTTCGAGGTCGGTGAGGACGGCCTGGCCGGGTTCCTCGCCGGCCTGGACGGGTCGTGGCGCGGCCTGTCGCTGACGATGCCGCTGAAGCGGGTGGCGCTGTCGCTCGCCGACTCGGTGTCCGACCTCGCGGCGAAGGTCGGCGGCGCGAACACGCTCGTCCTGCGGGACGGGCGGCGCGCCGCCGACAACACCGACGTCCATGGGATCGTCACGGCGCTGCGCGAGGCGGGGCTGGACGGAGTCGCGTCCGTGGTCGTGCTGGGCGGCGGTGCGACGGCCGCGTCCGCGCTGGCCGCGCTGTCCCGGTTCGGGGTGTCGCGGGTCGCGGTCGCGGTCCGCAGCCCCGAGCGCGCCGCGGAGGCGGTCGAGGTGGGCGCGCGGTTCGGCGTGTCCGCCGAGGTCGTCCGGCTGGACGAGGCCGGCGGGTCCCTTCCCGCCGACCTGGTCGTCTCCACGCTTCCCGGACGGGCGGCCGACGCGTTCGCCGAGCCCGTCGCCGCGTCCGGGGCGGCGCTGTTCGACGTGGTGTACGCGCCCTGGCCGACCGAGCTGGCGCGCGCGGTCGCCTCGGCGGGCGGACGCGTCGTCGGGGGCTTCGAGATGCTCCTGCACCAGGCGGTGCGCCAGGTCGCCCTCATGACCGGCCGCGACGACGTCCCGGTCGAGGCGATGCGCGCCGCGGGCGAAGCCGAACTGGCCCGCCGCGCCGCCTGACGCGCTCCACCCGCGGACGGGCCGACCCGCTCCACCCGCCGGACGGCCCGACCCGGTTCACTCGGCGGGTCTGCGCCGGCGCAGGGACTCGTGGGCGGTGGTCATCGCCATTGGGATGATCACGCTGAGCCAGAACTCGCGCCAGCCCCACGCGCGGGCGCCGACGCCGGCGAGCCCGCCGGCCACGACCGCGCCGAGCAGCAGCGACGACCAGTACCGCCGGACGAGCCGGACCGGGTCCGGGCGCGGGCGGCCCGGCAGCAGCGCGGGCAGCGAACGGTCGCGGGCGTGCGCCCGCTGGACGACCGTGGCGTCCGGCAGCCAGTGCAGACGTCGCGGGGGCGGGCGAGGGGCATCCGGGCCAGTTCGATCATCGCGTCGAGCCGCCACCACAGCGTCCACAGCGAGGTGCGGCCGTCCGCCGGGTAGCCGGACCAGGACGGGCCTCCCGCGTCGGCGGCCAGCAGGGTCCGGACGGCGCGTCCGAGCAGCGGGCCGGGCGCCCCGCGCGGGTCGTGCACCAGCGCGGTCACCGCGAGCGGCAGGCCGGAGTGCCACAGCGCCATCCGCCAGATCGGGGCGGCGGAGGGGCCGTGCGGCATCACGTCGTAGGTCTCGATCCAGGTGTGGTCGTCGGACGGGTCGAGGTGCGCGGCGAGCCAGTCGTAGGCGGCCGGCAGCCGCTCGTTCTCCTGGCGGGGCCGGGCCTCGGCCAGTGTGACCAGCGCGAACGCGGTGTGCGCGACGGTCGGGGCGGCGTCCGGGGTCGGTCCCCAGGCGGGGCGCAGCGCGGTCCGGTCGGCGGTCAGCCACTCCACGCCGCGCCCGACGGACGGGTCGTAGGGGTTGAGCCGGGCGAGCGCGCGCAGCGCCAGGCAGGTCAGCCAGGTCCGGGACGGTGCGCCGCGCAGCGAGCCCCAGCCGCCGTCGGGGTTCTGGTTGAGCAGCAGCCAGCGGTAGGCGCGGCGCAGGTCCGGCGCGTCCGGGCGCAGGTCGCAGCGGGCGACGGCGAGGAACCGCGCGATCCACGCGGTCGCCTCGACCACCGGTAGGCCGAGGCTGGTCTTGGTGGCCCAGCCGCCGTCGCGCAGCGGGTCGACGGAGTCCACCTGGCGGTGCGCGAGGAACGCCAGGCTCGCGTCGAAGTGCGCGAAGGGACGTCCGGCGGTGGTGAAGGCGAGCAGGCCGAGGGCGGTGGCGGTCGCGCCGGGTTCGGTTCGGGCCAGCTCGTGGTACCAGCCGCCGCCGGTGCCGTTGGCGGGGACGTAGGTGTCGCGGAGGACGTCGAGGGAGTCGTCGAGCGTGCGGTGGAGCAGCGCCATGTCCAGCCGGTCGGCGCCCGCGCCCTCCGTGGAACGGCGGTCCGCCGTCCGCTCGTTCGGCGGACGGTCGGTGCGGCGGGGGCGCTGGTTCAGGGGGGAGTTCACTATGCGGGCCTTCTACCGGGTATGTGCCCATATGGACAGGTGCTCTACCGTCCGGGCGTCCGGGTTGTGGCGGCCCGCGCCGCTCACGGACGTCCCGGCCGGCACCGTCCAGGCGACGGAGGTGGCGGCATGGCGGCGGGCCGGACGACCACGGACACGACCACCCACCCGGACGCCGACTGCGTCCTGTGCCCGCCCCTGCGCTTCCGGCTGAACGCGATCGCCGGGCTGCCGGGACCGGACGCCGTGGCGGCGGCCGACGACGCGTTCCTCCTCATGCCCGACCTCGCCCCGCTCACCGCCGGCCACCTGCTGCTCGTCTCGGCCGGGCACCTGCCCTGCGCGGGAGCCTTCGGCCCCGGCCTGTGGGAACGCGCGCTCGCCTGGCGCGGTGCGGTCGCCCGCCTCTACCGCCGCGCGTACGGGGATCCGTCGCTGCTCGTCCTCGAACACGGCCCGGCGACGCCCCAGGGCGGCGGGGCCTGCGTCGACCACTTCCACTGGCACCTGCTGCCGGGCGTCACCGGCGTCCGCGCGCTGCTCGCCCAGGACGGCCTGGACGGCGTCCCGGCCGGCCACGCCGTCCTCCGCGAACGGCACCGCGCCGGACGCTCCTACCTCTTCGTCGAGGAATCGGGGATCGCGACCGTCCACCCCGGGGACGGCGTGCCCAGCCAGTACCTCCGGAAGGCGGCCGCGACCGCGCTGCGCCTGCCGGGCCCATGGCGCTGGCAGGAGACCTTCGCCCTCCCCGAGAGCAAAGCGCGCTTCCACGACACCATGCGCTCAGCCGCCGACGGCCTCGACTTCGCCGCCTGACACGCGCCCTACGACGCCGCACGGCGCGCGAGCCACCAGTACAGCTCGGCGGACGCCAGCCGGTCCCCGAACCCGATCCGCTCCACGCCCTCCCGGTAGCCGGACGGGTAGGTGAGCGTCAGGTCGTCCCGGCGGTGCGCGAGCACACCCTCCAGCGAGGACGGCCCGAACCGCAGCAGCCACAGCGGACGCCCCGGCACCAGCGCGTCCAGCGCCGGGACGAGCGCCCGTGCGCCGTCCGCCGTCACCGGGACGGGCCGTTCGACCAGCCGCGCCAGCGTCGCGGCCTCGCTGACCACGACGTCCGCGAGGGGAAGCGGCGCGAGCACGTCCTGGATGGGGAGCCGCGCGTCCACGTCGTGCGGGACCAGGTCGAACAGCACCAGCGTGCCCGCCGCCCGCGCCGTCTCCATCGCCGTGCGCAGCGCCGCCCGCGAGACCGGGCCGAGCGAGGCGTACCCGTCGCAGCACAGCGCGTCCGCCCGGCGGATCGGACGCGCCGCGTCCCGCACGTCGGCGGGGGAGAGCCGCCGGTCGGGCGCGTCCCGCCCGGCGACCAGCAGCCGCGCGCCGTGCCCGCCGCCGGTGGCCCGGTCACGCAGCATGACCGTCAGGCCGTTCGCCGTCCCGGACTCGGCGCGCAGCAGGTCACGCGCCCCGATCCGGCGCACCTCCCGCCGGACGACCGGGGTGAGGTCGTCGTCGCCGATCCGCCCGAGCACCGCCACCCGCCGGAAGTACCGGACCGCCCACCGCGCCATGTTCACCGCCGTCCCGCCGACCACGGCGCGCGCGGGCGCGTACGCCAGCCGGTCGGCGGACACCTCGGCGAACCGGACGTCCGGCAGCGTCGCCCGCACCTCGAAGCGCACGTCGCCCAGCACCACGACCGAGAACCGCCGCCGCGCCGCGCCGTCCAGACCCGGCGCCGCCACCGCCGTCCCGTCCACCGGCCCGTCCGGACGGCCGACCCGGGCCATCAGCCGGTCGCCGGGTACCGCCGCAGGAACTCCCGCAGCACCGGACGGAGGCTCGGGATGAGGTCCAGCGAGGCGGCCGCGCCGAGCGGCACCCACGCCGACTCCCCGAGATGGTCGTCCGGCACCCGGTTCTCCGGGCTCACGTCCAGGGTCAGCGGACGGCAGAACCGTGCCGCCGCGACCACCCGGACCCGCTCGCCGGAACCGTCCGGCCCGTCCGGCATGGACCACTGCCACAGGTGGAACGGCGGCCCCGGATCGACCCTCAGCCCGACCTCCTCCCACACCTCGCGCCGGATGTGGTCGTCGAGATCGAGGTCGCCCGCGACGTGCAGCCGGCCGCCGGGCACCTCCCAGCGGCCCGGGTGGTGCGGGTCGGTGGCGGACTTGCGCACCATCAGCAGCCGGCCGCCCGACACGATGAACGCCTTCTGCGCGAACTCCAGCCGGACCGGGACGCCGGGCGGAGGAAAGCCCGCAGCCGGCACGGAAGCCGGCACGGAAGCCGGCACGGAAGCCGGCACGGAAGCGGAGTGGACCCCGGGCGCGGCGCCGGGCGCGGGACCGGACGAGACGCTGGACGCGGCGGATGCGGGCATGACGGAAACCCCTGGCAGCGCGGCCCGGCGGGCCGTCCTGGTCCAACCGTAACCCCGGCATCGGTCCGCCGCTTGGCACCGTTCGGGAAGATGCCCCTCACCCCCGGCGGACACCCTCCTCAGGCCCCGGGGACAGCCCCCGGAACGGTGCCGTATCGAGCTGCGCAGCGTGATCATGACCCTCCGGGGGGAGAGCGATGCACGGTCCCACGCCACGTCCGACACTGCGACAGCGGTCCCGCTACCGATTCGACAGCACCCTGGCCCGGGGGACGCCCGCCCTGATCGGCCAGCTGGCGGCCGTCTCGTCCGCGCCGGAGAAGGGCCACGCCGTGACCATCGGGTGGTCCGACCAGGTTTCCCATGGTCGTGGGGATCGTTCGGCGCCTGGACGACCACGTCACCGCCGGGGTGGCGTCGTGATCGGCTACCGTGTCGGAGGGCGGCGCTCGTCCCGCCCGCCTTCGGCGTGGTGGACCGCTCCCCGGCTCGGCGCCTGAGACGGTTCGCCGGAATTCCGGGGGGAACCCCGTCGAACCGGACGGAAACCCCGGCGGGGTGGAACAAGCAGTGCTCAAGAGGTGTTAGTCTTGGTGGTCGACCGGTCCTGTGCTTTCTTCCTCGCGGAAGGGACGCGCCGGACGTTCAAGCGGAGGCCACCTCCCACCTGACCGGCCAGCGGCCGGTGGGTCCCGGTCCGTGAACGGCGCCTCGGCGTCCGTTCCGAGCACGCCGCCCCGGCAGGGGTGCGCGCTCGACCGAAGGTGGCCCCGCATGCGTGTCGTGCGGGGCTTTTCGCATGAGAGGCCCCGGGGTACACCGGTCGCAAGCTTGCACAGGTACGGCTCCTAGGAGGTCCCATCAGCGCCGAACCGCGTATCAACGACCGCATTCGCGTGCCCGAGGTCCGGCTCGTCGGCCCGAACGGCGAACAGGTGGGCATCGTGCCCATCGCCAAGGCCCTTGATCTCGCGCGTGAGTCGGATCTTGACCTGGTCGAAGTGGCGCCCACCGCGCGCCCGCCCGTCGCCAAGCTCATGGACTACGGCAAGTTCAAGTACGAGTCCGCGATGAAGGCGCGTGAGGCGCGGAAGAACCAGGCGCACACGATCATCAAGGAGATCAAGCTCCGGCCGAAGATCGACCCGCACGACTACGAGACCAAGAAGGGTCACGTGGTGCGGTTCCTCAAGGCCGGGGACAAGGTCAAGGTGACGATCATGTTCCGCGGTCGCGAGCAGTCCCGCCCCGAGCTGGGCTACCGGCTGCTCCAGCGCCTCGCCGAGGACGTCGACGAGCTCGGCTTCGTCGAGTCCCGGCCGAAGCAGGACGGCCGTAACATGATCATGGTGCTCGGCCCGCACAAGAAGAAGGCCGAGGCCAAGGCCGAGGCCAAGGCGGAGCGCGCCGCCCGGGAGCAGGAGCACGAGCAAGAGCAGGAGTCCGCCCAGGGCTGAGCGTCGCCGCGCCCCGGAGGGGCCGCTCGTGTCTCGCGTGAGCGGGGCCGTGCCCGGCCGAAGAGGGCGGAGACGCACGTACATTGAGCCTGACCTGGCGTCGCACCGCGCGACCCGTGGTGCAACGCCGATCAGGCGCGCCCCCGTGCCCGAGCACGTGGGGTCCGAACGAGAGGGAGACGACGGCGCCATGCCGAAGACCAAGACCCACAGCGGGGCCAAGAAGCGGTTCAAGCTGACCGGCTCCGGCAAGGTGATCCGCCGCCGCGCCAACAAGAACCACCTGCTCGAGCACAAGCCCACCAAGCGGACCCGCCGTCTCGACGGCACCGTCGTGGTCTCGCCCGCCGACGCGAAGAACATCAAGAAGCTGCTGCGCAAGTAAGCAGCCGCCAGACCAGCAGTCCGTACGACCGGCCGGCATTTGAGTCGCCGGCCCCCACGAAGGAGTTCAACACGTGGCACGCGTGAAGCGGGCGGTCAACGCCGCCAAGAAGCGTCGGGTCGTCCTGGAGCGGTCGAGCGGCTACCGCGGCCAGCGGTCGCGCCTGTACCGCAAGGCCAAGGAGCAGCAGCTCCACTCCATGACGTACGCCTTCCGGGACCGCAAGGACCGGAAGGGTCAGTTCCGCCGGCTGTGGATCCAGCGGATCAACGCCGCCGCCCGCGCGAACGGCATGACCTACAACCGTTTCGTCCAGGGCCTGAAGGCCGCGGAGGTCGAGGTCGACCGCCGCATGCTGGCCGAGCTGGCCGTCAACGACGCCGCCGCGTTCGCGGCGCTCGTCGAGATCGCCAAGGCCGCGCTGCCGGCCGAGGGCGAGAAGGCCGCCTGAGCGCGGCCGGAACGACGGGCACGACGAGAACCGGCGTGAGCATGGCGGGCCGTGAGCTGACCTCGATCCGATCACCACGGGTGAAGGACGCTCGGCGGCTCGCCAAGCGTGCGTTCCGCCGCCGCGAGCGCCGGTTCCTCGCCGAGGGCCCGCAGGCCGTCCGCGAGGCGCTGGCCATTCCCGGCGGCCTCGCGGAGCTGTTCACCACCGCCGAGGCGGAGAGCCGCCACCCCGAGCTGATCGCGGCCGCCGACAAGGCGGGCGTGCCGGTGCTGCGGGTGAGCGGCGAGGTGATGGCCGAGCTCGCCCAGACCGTCACCCCGCAGGGACTGCTGGCGGTCTGCGAGTTCGTGGACGTGCAGCTCGGCGACGCCCTGGCGGCCTCGCCGAAGCTCGTGACGGTCCTCGCGCACGTGCGCGACCCCGGCAACGCCGGCACGGTGCTGCGCACCGCCGACGCGGCGGGGGCCGACTCGGTGGTGTTCACCGACGCGTCGGTGGACCCCTACAACGGCAAGTGCGTCCGGGCGTCCGCGGGAAGCCTGTTCCACCTGCCGGTGGTGATGGGCCCCCGGTTCGAGGGGCTGGCCGCCGACCTGAAGGCCGCGGGGCTGACCGTCCTCGCCGCCGACGGCGCGGGCGACCGCACCCTGGACGAGGCCATCGACGGCGGGCTGCTGGCCCGCCCGACCGCCTGGGTCTTCGGGAACGAGGCGTGGGGGCTGCCCGAGGAGATCCTCCGGCACGCGGACGAGGTGGTCCGCGTCCCGATCTACGGCCGCGCCGAGAGCCTGAACCTGGCGACGGCCGCCGCCGTGTGCCTGTACGCCTCCGCGCGGGCGCAGCGCGCCTGACGGCCGTCCCGGCCAGGAGCATCCGTTTCGCCCCGTCTCGGGGGGATGCCCTGGTCCAGGCCGTGAAACGACCCGGAGAAGACGGCGTCCCGGGCCGTCCGGTTCGGTACTGACCGCAACCGGACGGTTCCGCGCCGCGGGCCGCCGTACCCCGCGCGGCCTGCGAGGATGGACTCCGTCCGGACGGTGCGGCGGGGGCCGCGCCACCTGCCGCGGAGCGGCGGGCGGGGACCGGACGGCCGCACCGGCGGTTCCTTCCTTCGGAGGAGGACCGAACCGGTCCGGCGGGGGATTCACACGCGTTGACAGCCGCCTACGGTGGATCCGTGGGACGGCGACGACGCCGCGAGATGGGGGATCGAATGACCGACCACAGGGGGACGGCGGCCCGGCGAACGGCCCGGCGCGCACCCGAGGTCAGATGCCGCACCGGCGTCCCCGCGGGCGGTCCGGCGGGCACCCCGGCGGCCGGGCGCGCCGCGTTCGCCTGCGCGGGTCCCGCGCAGCTGCGGACCGAGCTCGCCGCCGTCCACGGCACGACCACGGTCGTCGCGGTCGCGGGCGAGATCGACCTGCGCACCGCCGACGCGCTCCGCGCCCGGCTGACCGAGTTCGCCGGCCCGCAGGGCGGGTCCGCCTGCGCCGACCTGGTGATCGACTTCGGCGGGGTGCGGTTCTGCGACGCCAGCGGCCTCGGCGTGCTGGTGGCGGTCCGCAACGCGCTCGCCGCGCGCGGCGGCCGGGTCCGGCTCGCCCGGGTACGCCCGGCCCAGCTGCGCCTGCTGCGCGTCGTCGGCCTGGACACGCTGTTCCCGCTCCACGCCGACGTGGCCGACGCGGTCGCGGCCGCCGAGGCCGCCACCGCCGCGGGACGCGGCTGACGTAACGAACGCGGACCGGCGCGGGTGCCTTCGGGCGCCCGCGCCGGTCCGCTTCTCACTTCCCGGCCCCCGCGCCGACGGCCTGTGGCGGCTCGTGCGCGGCCGCTGCGCGTGTGCCGTGCCCGGCCGTCCGCGACGAGGCGGAGCGGGGTGCCGCGGGCAGCCGGAGGGACACAAAACGCTTGCCCGGCAGAGGCTCTCGGGTCCCGCGGCGTCGCCGTCTCCGGATAGAGTCTGTTGTCGTCAGGCCGTGTCCCGTCCGGTTTCTGGAGGCCGTCCGTGGGTGGAGAGCACTCCCCGACCGCGCGTCGGCGCGTGCCCGGTCCGAGGACCGGGCAGGCCGCCGCGCCGGGAACCGGGGCGCTCGATCCCGACGACCTGCCGGACGGCGTGCTCGTCGCCGGCCCGGACGGCCGGGTGGCGGTGTTCAACGCCGCCGCGCGGAGGCTCACCGGGGTCGCGGCGGAGGCGGCGATCGGCCGTGACTTCCGCGACGTCCTGCCGCTGCACGACGCCGAGGGCCGCGACTGGTGGAAATGCTCGGCGCCCTACGACGGGCTGTCCACCCGCACCCGCCACCCCGAGCAGACCCTCTTCCTCCCGGACGGCACGGAGCTCCTGGTGAGCGCCGCCTACCGCCGGGACGCCGGGGGGCACGTGGAACGATTCACGGTCACCCTGCGGGACGCGCTGCGCCGGGCCCGTCGCGAACGCGACCGGGCCGACCTGGTCTCGACCGTCGCGCACGAGCTGCGGTCGCCGCTGACCAGCGTGAAGGGCTTCACCGCGACGCTGCTGTCGAAGTGGCACCGGTTCAACGACGACCAGAAGCTGGTCATGCTGGAGACGGTGAACGCCGACGCCGACCGGGTGACCCGGCTGATCACCGAGCTGCTCGACGTGTCCCGGATCGAGGCCGGGCGGCTGGAGATGCGCCGCCAGGTGGTGGACCTCGCCGAGGAGGTCCGCAAGATCATCGCGGGCCGCGTCGCGGCGGGCGACCCGGCCGACCGGTTCCGGTTCGAGGCCCGGGGCGAGCTGCCCGATCTCTGGCTCGACCCCGACAAGATGGACCAGGTCATCGGCAACCTCGTCGAGAACGCGGTGCGGCACGGCGCTGGTACTGTCACGATCGTGGTGGAGCCGGACGGACACGGGAAGGGGGCCGCGGTGTCGGTACGCGACGAGGGCGAGGGCATCCCGCCCGAGGCAGCCCAGCGCGTGTTCCGGCAGTTCTGGCGCGGCCCAGCGTCCGGCCGCCGCGGCGGCACCGGCCTCGGCCTCTACATCGTGAAGGGCCTCGTCGAGGCGCACGGCGGAGCGATCACCGTGCGGCGCGCGCCCGGTGGCGGCGCCGAGTTCCGATTTACCGTGCCCGCCGGGGCCCCCGACCACGCCACCGCCTGAGCGTCCGCTCAGCCGCCACGGCACCGGGCTCCCCGCGCGGGCGGCGCGCAGACGCACGCTTTTCCGGATCTTTCCCGTCCGCGCACTAGACTGCGGACGTCCCACGCCGACCGGAGTCATCACATCACCATGTCTGCACCCAACAAGTCCTACGACCCCGTCGAGGTGACCGCGCTGCAACCCGCGGAGCTCGACAAGGCCCGAGACGCGGCGCTCGCCGCGATCGCCGCCGCCTCCGACCTGGACGACCTGAAGGCCGTCCGGCTCGCCCACGCGGGCGACCGCTCGCCGCTGGCGCTGGCCAACCGGGAGATCGGCGCGCTGCCGCCCCAGGCCAAGGCCGAGGCGGGCAAGCGCGTCGGCGCGGCCCGCGGCGCCGTGGCCCAGGCCATGAAGAAGCGCCAGGCCGAGCTCGAGGAGGAGCGAGACCAGCGCGTCCTCGTCGAGGAGACCGTCGACGTCACCCTGCCCTGGGACCGTGCGCCGCGCGGCGCCCGGCACCCGCTGACCACGCTCCAGGAGCGGATGGCCGACGTGTTCGTCGCCATGGGCTTCGAGGTCTCCGAGGGGCCCGAGGTCGAGGCGGGCTGGTTCAACTTCGACGCCCTGAACTTCAAGCCCGACCACCCCGCGCGGTCCATGCAGGACACGTTCTTCGTGGAGTCGGAGGAATCCGACGTGGTGATGCGCACGCACACCTCGCCGGTGCAGATCCGCTCCCTGCTCTCGCGCGAGCTGCCCGTGTACGTGGTCGCGCCGGGCCGCACCTTCCGCACCGACGAGCTGGACGCGACGCACGCCCCGGTCTTCCACCAGCTCGAGGGCCTCGCGGTCGACGAGGGCCTGACGATGGCCGACCTGCGCGGCGCGATCGACGCGTTCGTCACCGGCATGTTCGGCGGCGGGCTGAAGACGCGGTTCCGGCCGTCCTACTTCCCGTTCACCGAGCCGTCCGCCGAGGTGGACATGCAGTGCTTCGTGTGTCACGGGGCGTCGGCCGAGCCGGGCGGCGAGCCGTGCCGCACCTGCTCGTCCGAGGGCTGGATCGAGCTGGGCGGCTGCGGCATGGTCAACCCGCGCGTGCTGGTGGCCTGCGGCATCGACACGACCCGGTACAGCGGCTGGGCGTTCGGCCTCGGCGTCGAGCGCACGCTGATGTTCCGGCACGGTGTCGAGGACATGCACGACATGGTGGAGGGCGACGTCCGTTTCACCCTTCCGTTCGGGATGGAGATCTGATGCGGGCCCCGCTTTCCTGGCTGCGCGAGTACGTCGAGCTGCCCGAGGGGATCACCGGCCGTGAGCTGGCCGCGAAGCTGATCGACGCGGGCCTGGAGGTCGAGACCGTCGAGCGCGCCGGCGCGGACGTCGTCGGCCCGCTCGTGGTCGGCGAGGTCCTGACCATCGAGGAGCTGACCGGCTTCAAGAAGCCGATCCGGCTCTGCACGGTGAACGTCGCCGACGCCAACGGCACCGGCGAGCCGCAGCAGATCATCTGCGGCGCGACGAACTTCGCGGTCGGCGACCACGTCGTGGTCATCCTGCCCGGCGGCGAGCTGCCCGGCGGCTTCAAGATCGGCTCGCGGAAGACCTACGGGCACCTGTCCGAGGGCATGATCTGCTCCGTCCGCGAGCTGGAGATCGGCGACGACCACGACGGCATCCTGGTGCTGCCGCCGGAGACCGCCGTCGGCACCGACGCCGTCGAGCTGCTCGGCCTGCGCGACGACGTCCTCGACATCGCCGTCACGCCGGACCGCGGCTACGCGCTGTCGATCCGCGGCATCGCCCGCGAGGCCGCCACCGTCTACGGCCTGCCGTTCCGCGACCCGGCCGACGTCGAGCTCCCGGACGGCTCCGGCGAGGCGTACCCGGCGTCGATCGGCGACGCGTCCGGCTGCGACCGGTTCGTCCTGCGCGAGGTGCGCGGGTTCGACCCGTCCGCCGAGACGCCGCTGCGGATGCGGGTGCGGCTGTTCCGCGCCGGCGTCCGCCCGGTGTCGCTCGCCGTGGACGTCACCAACTACGTGATGCTCGAGCTCGGCCAGCCGCTGCACGCCTTCGACCGGGCCAAGCTGACCGGCCCGATCGTGGTGCGGCGCGCGGCGGCGGGGGAGAGGCTGGAGACCCTCGACCACGTCAAGCGCAAGCTCGACGCCGAGGACCTGCTGATCACCGACGAGTCCGGGCCGATCGGCCTGGCCGGGACGATGGGCGGGCTCGCCACCGAGATCGACGAGAAGTCGTCGGACATGGTGATCGAGGCCGCGCACTTCGACGAGGTCGCGGTCGCGCGGATGGCGCGGCGGCACCGGCTGCACAGCGAGGCGTCCTACCGGTTCGAGCGCGGCGTCGACCGCGAGCTGCCGCTGTACGCCTCGGCGCGCGCGGCGCGGATGCTCGCCGAGCTGGGCGGCGCGGAGATCGTCCCCGGCGTCACGCACGCCGAGGCGCCGGTCGGGCCGCGCACCATCGCGATGTCCGCCGGGCACCCGGCGAAGGTCGCGGGCGTCGCCTACGACCGCGACACGGTCGTCCGCCGCCTGGAGCAGGTCGGCTGCGCCGTGGCGGGTGACGACGAACTGGTCGTGACGCCGCCGTCCTGGCGTCCGGATCTGGGCGACCCGAACGACCTGGCCGAGGAGGTCATCCGGCTCGAGGGGTACGACGGCATCCCGTCGCGCGCGCCGCGTCCGGTCGCGGGCCGCGGGCTGACCGCCGACCAGCGGCTGCGCCGCCGGATCGGCCGCGCGCTCGCCGGCGCCGGGTACGTGGAGGTGCTGAACTTCCCGTTCACGGCGGCCAAGGACGCCGACGACCTGCAGCTTCCCGCGGGCGACGCGCGCCGGGACGCGCTGCGCCTGGCGAACCCGCTGTCGGAGGACGAGCCGCTGCTGCGCACGACGCTGCTGCCGGGCCTGCTGAAGGCCCTGTCCCGCAACGTCGGCCGCGGCTTCGGCGACGCCGCCCTGTACGAGACCGGGCGGGTCTTCCGGCCGCGTCCGGACGCGCCGAAGGGCGCGCCGCGGCTGCCGGTCGACCGGGCCCCGTCCGCCGAGGACATCGCCTCGATCGACGCCGCCCTTCCGGACCAGCCGTTCCGCGTCGCGGTCGTGCTGTCCGGCGAGCGCGCCCCGTCCGGCTGGTGGGGCGCGGGCGAGGGCGCGATCTGGGCGGACGCCGTCGAGGCGGCCCGCACGGTCGCGCGCGAGGCGGGCGTCGAGCTGACGGTGAAGGCCGACCGGCACGCGCCCTGGCACCCGGGCCGCTGTGCCGCGCTGTACGCGGGCGACACGCTCGTGGGCCACGCGGGCGAGCTGCACCCGCGCGTCGTGAAGGCGTTCGGGCTGCCCGCCCGCACCTGCGCGATGGAGCTGGAGGTCCGCGCGCTCGGCGAGCCGCGCGACGTCCGCGCCCCGCACGTGTCGGCGTACCCGGTCGCGACGCAGGACGTGGCGCTGACGGTGGACGCCGCGGTGCCCGCCGCCGACGTCGCGTCCGCGCTGCGGGACGGCGCGGGCGAGCTGCTGGAGTCGCTGCGCCTGTTCGACGTGTACACCGGCGAGCAGGTGGGCGAGGGCCGCAAGTCCCTGGCCTACTCGCTGCGGTTCCGCGCGTCCGACCGGACGCTGACCGCCGAGGAGGCGAGCGAGGCGCGCGACGCGGCCGTCGCCGTCGCGGCGGAGCGCACCGGCGCGGTCCTGCGCGGCGCGTAGCCCTCAGCGAGAAGCGAGACGCGCCCTCGGCCCTCTTCGGGTGGCCGGGGGCGCGTTCGTTTTTCTAGCCCGCAGTTTCTAGCCTGCGTAGTCGAGTGTGCCGGTGCGGCGTCCGACGGAGACGAGCCGGTCCATGGACAGCCAGGCGACCGCGTACCAGCCCGCCCCGACCAGCGCCTCGAGTCCCACCTGCCCGAGGACGTGGCCGGTGGGAGCGCCGTCGAGGATGCCGCGGACGGCCTGCAGCCCGTGGACGAGCGGCAGGAACTCCAGCACCGCGCGCAGGGGAGCGGGCCAGAACGACATCGGGACGTTCGTCCCGCCGAACGTCATGACGATCCCGTACGCGAAGTTCAGCACGAGCCATTCGACGCCGCGCAGGCGCAGGGCCACGCCCGCGAGCGCGCACCCGTACCCGTAGCTGCTGAGCAGGACGAGCACGATGACCGGGATCGCGTACGCGGCGCGCGGCCAGGGCAGCGGGACGCCGAGGAGCGGCGGCAGGGCCGTCCAGGCGACCATCGAGCTGATCAGGCCGGTCGTCATCCACTGGACGCCGCGTCCGAGGTAGACGGGCAGGTGCCCGGCGGGGGCGACGGCGAGGAGCGGCAGCGTCCCCATGGCGCGCTCCCCGGAGAGCGAGATGACGACGATCGTGGACTCCAGGCACGCGAGGGCCACGGAGTTCCCGACCAGCACGTACCGCGTCAGCGCCGGGTCGCCGAGGTAGGAGCCCAGCAGCACGTAGTAGGCGACCTGGCAGAGCAGCCGCATGAGCCAGCCGAACGTCCAGGTCCTCCAGGTGTAGACGCGTCCCATCTCGGCGAATCCGAGGATCACCGACTGCCGGACGATCCGGATCGCGTGGATCATGCGTACCCCACCGTCCCCTTGCGGCGGGCGACGTCGACGATCCGGCGCGTCAGCCACATCCCGCCCGCCAGCGCGGCCGCCCCGAGCGCGAGGATCACCGCGAGGGAGAGGGGCCAGTGGCGGGCCGTCCCGTGCGCGGCGTCCCGCAGCAGCTGCGCGCTCCACGACAGGAACACGAGCCGGCTGAGCGGGCGCACCCAGAGCGGCAGCACGGCGATCGGGAACACCACGCCGCCCAGGATGTAGAACGGATAGCTCAGCGAGTTCTGGAGCACGTCGCGGGCCCGCGACAGCGCGATGACCCCCGACAGCAGCATGGCCGTGCCGACCGACGCCAGGCAGGTCGCCGCGACGGCCAGGACGAACACGCCGGGCTCGTCCACGGTCACCACGCGCCCGAACCCGGCCGCCGCGACGAGCCAGGACTCGGCGAACGCGACCGCGCCGACCAGGACGACCGCGGCGACGCGTCCGGCGACGACGAGGGTGAGGGGGACCGGGGCGGCGACCATCGGCGTGAACCGTCCCGCCCACTGGTCCTCGGGGACGACGCGTCCGGCGTAGTCGAGCGCCGCGACCCACAGCCCGACCAGTCCGGGCGCGATCACCGCGTTGGCGACCGCGTCGGGCCGGTGCGCGTGCAGCGTCAGCGACAGCAGCCCGGCCGTCTGCATGGGCGTGACCAGCAGCATCAGCATGTTCTGCGGCCCGCGCCGGGCGAGGGCGGCCTGGAGCAGGAACGCCTGCCACACGACCCTGAGGTAGGAGGTCATACGCGCATCCCCCGGTCCCCGACGGTCCGCAGGTAGACCTCTTCGAGGGTCGGCTGCGCGTGCCGGGCGGTGAGGACGTCGCGTTCGACCAGCCAGGCCAGGACGCGGCGCGAGCCCTCCCGGTCGGCGGTGTGCGCGCGCCACCGGTCGTCGAGCCGTTCGACGTCGACGACCTCGGGCAGGGCGGCCAGCGCGTCGGTGAGCGCGTGGTTGAGCGCGTGGGTGAGGGCGGGGTCGTCGTGGGCGAAGTCGACGCACTCGCGGTCGCCGAGGAGCCGTCCGATGTTCGCGGTGTCGTCGGTGAGCAGGCGCCGTCCGCGGTCGATGAGGGTGACCCGGTCGCAGAGGGCGGTGGCCTCGTCCATGTCGTGGGTGGCCAGCAGGAACGTGCGTCCCTCGTCCCGGAGTTCGAGGACGAGCCGGCGGAACGCGACGGCCGCCACGGGGTCGAGGCCGGAGGTCGGCTCGTCCAGGAACAGGACCCGCGGCTCGTGCAGGAGGCCGCGCGCCAGGTGCAGGCGCTGGCGCATGCCCCGGGAGAACCGCTCGACGGGCTCGTCCGCCCGCTCGGCGAGCCCGACCCGTTCGAGGAGGGTGTCGGCGCGGCGCCGGACGGTCCGCGCGTCGAGTTTGTAGAGCGCACCCCAGAACAGCAGGTTGCGGCGGGCGCTGAGACGGTCGTACAGCCCGCGGTCCCCGCCGAGGACGAGCCCGACGAGCGACCGGACGGCGGTGGTCTCGGCGACGACGTCGTGCCCGAGCACTCGTGCCGTCCCGGACGTCGGCAGGAGCACGGTCGAGAGGATCCGGACGAGGGTGGTCTTGCCCGCGCCGTTCGGCCCGAGCAGCCCGTGGATCTCGTTCCGGGCGATGGTCAGCGTGAGGTCGTCCAGGGCGACGACGGTGTCCTTCCGCCTGCGCTCGTAGGTCCGGCGCAGCGAGGACACGGAAACGGCGGCTTCCATGCCCCGACCGTGACCGTAAGGCCCTGGCCGGAGCCATAAGGCCGCGTCCTAGTTCGGGACGGCTGATCCGTTCGGAGCCTGAGGGAAGGCCCCGGAGCATAGGGTGGGCGGTGTCCCGCCGTTGGACGGGCACGGTTTCCCGGAGGTGGATGATGACGTCCCCGTTGGCACCCGATCGTGCGCCCGTCGGTGACATCGCGGCCGCGCTGACCGTCCTCGACACGCGGCTCAAGTCCATCGGCAGCGGCGAGGCCGCCGGCGAGGACGAGCTGAGGAGCCGGTACCTGGAGTCCTTCGGCCCGCTGGGGGCCGCCGCCGTGCTCGACGGCGCGTGCACGCTGATCTACGTGTACATGCAGTGGCTCGAGGACGCCTACTCCTCCCAGGACGAGGACGTGATGGAACACGTCGTGCCCTGGGTCCTCGGGACGATGAAGCTGATGAAGGTCGTCGACGACGAGGGCATCCCCACGATGGCGGCGCTGCTGGTCGCCCCGGTGGTCGGCATCAGCCCGACGCTCTGGCGCCGCGAGCACGGCCCGTGGCGGAAGGAGGAGATGACGGCCCTGGAGGTCGCGATGGTCCTGCTGGGCCTGCGCGTGAACGAGCTCACCGGCGACGACGACTCCGCCGTGCGGCTGATCACCGACCTCCTCGACCAGTTCGAGGCGGACGACGAAGCGGGCGACGAGGCGGACGACGGCGCCTGATCCGCGCCGGAGCAGGGACCGGGGTCACAGGAGGCCGCGGTCCCGGGCGGTGGCCACGGCCTCGCCCCGGGAGGACGCGTCGAGCTTGGCCATCAGGTTCGACACGTGGACGCTGGCGGTCTTGGGGGAGATGAACAGCTCGGCGGCGATCTCCTTGTTGGAGCGGCCCAGGGCGAGGAGCCGGAGGACCTCGGACTCGCGGGCGGTGAGGGGGCCCTTGCCCGCGCCCGACAGGCCGGCGCGGCGGGCGCGTTCGGAGATCTGGCGGCGGAGCGGGGCGGCGCCCAGGCGCGCGGCGATCTCGTCGGCGCGGCGCAGGCGGTCGGCGGCGGGCC
>NZ_RFFG01000032.1 GCF_003696215.1 Actinomadura harenae
CTGCGTCCGGCCGGGGCCCCCGACGGCCTCCGGACCGCCGCCGCGCCCGAGCGGGCGACCGGCGTCGGGCGCACGGCCCGCACCGCCGCCGTCCCGGGGACGGACCCGGGATCGACCGCGTTCATCCTGTACACGAGCGGCACGACCGGCCCGCCGAAGGGCGTGCTGATCTCGCGCGCGGCGGTCGCCGCCGGGCTGGACGCGCTCGCCGAGGCCTGGGAGTGGACGCGCGACGACACCCTCGTGCACGGGCTGCCGCTGTTCCACGTCCACGGGCTGGTGCTCGGCGTGCTCGGGCCGCTGCGGGTCGGGTCGCCGCTCGTCCACACCGGGCGGCCGAGCCCGGGGGCGTACGCGGACGCGGCGCGCGACGGCGGGACGCTGTTCTTCGGCGTCCCGACGGTGTGGTCGCGGATCGCCCGCGACCCCGGGGCCGCCGAGGCGCTGCGCGGGGCGCGGCTGCTGGTGTCGGGGAGCGCGCCGCTGCCCGTCCCGGTGTTCGAGCGGATCGCGGAGCTCACCGGCCACCGCCCGGTCGAGCGGTACGGGATGACCGAGACGCTCATCACGGTCAGCGCCCGCGCGGACGGCGACCGGGTCCCCGGCGCGGTCGGGTTCCCGCTGCCCGGCGTCCGCACGCGTCTGGCCGGCGAGGACGGCGAGCCCGTGCCCGCCGACGGCGAGACCCCCGGTGACCTGGAGATCCACGCCCCGACGGTCTTCGACGGCTACCTCGGCCGCCCGGACGCCACCGCCGGGGCGTTCACCCCGGACGGCTGGTTCCGCACGGGCGACATCGCGGTCGTCGATCCGGACGGGCGGCACCGGATCGTCGGCCGCGCGTCCACCGACCTGATCAAGAGCGGCGGCTACCGGATCGGCGCGGGCGAGGTCGAGAACGCCCTGCTCGCGCATCCCGGCGTCCGCGAGGCCGCCGTCGTGGGCGTCCCGCACGAGGATCTCGGCGAGCAGGTCGCCGCGTTCGTCGTCGCCGAGGACGGCGTCGGGGAGAAGGACCTGATCGACTTCGTCGCCGGGCGCCTCTCCGCGCACAAGCGGCCCCGGGCCGTCCATCTGGTGCCGTCCCTGCCGCGCAACGCCATGGGCAAGATCGTCAAGACCCGCCTGGCCCCCTGACCGGGCGACGACCAGAAGGGGTATTCGGGACGGAAACGTACATTCCACGCGGCGTGGCCGATAGGCTGAGGGCTCGAGATGACTAGCACGCACGCCACCCCGGCCTCCGACCACGCCCATTCGCTGGAGCCCGTCCCGCCCGGGGCCCGCAGCTCGACCGCCCTCCACCAGTTCTGGATCTGGGCCGGCGCGAACATCGCCCCCATCAACTGGGTGCTCGGCGCCCTCGGCATCAAGCTCGGCCTGAGCCTCACCGACACCCTCCTCGTGCTGGTCGCCGGCAACGTCCTCGGGATGTCGGTGTTCGGGCTGTTCGTCCTGATGGGGCAGAAGACCGGCGTCACCCAGATGGTCCTCGCGCGGTCCGCGTTCGGCCGCCGCGGCGCGTACCTGCCGGCCGCGCTCCAGGGCGTGATGTCGGCGGGCTGGTGCGCGGTCAACACCTGGATCGTTCTGGACCTGGTGATGGCGCTGCTCGGGCAGCTCGGCGTCCACGGCGGCGGGACCGCCCTGAAGATCGTCGTCGTCCTCGTGATCATGGGCCTCCAGGTCGGGATCGCGGCGTCCGGCTTCAAGGCCATCGCCTCCTTCGAGAAGTGGACGGTCCCGATCACCCTCGTGGTGCTCGCCGCGATGACCGCCGTCGCCTGGACGAAGACCGGCGTGCACTGGGACTTCCCGGGCGCGCACCTCGGCGGCAAGGACCGGATCTCGGCCATGACGACGGTCATGACCGCGATCGGCGTCGGCTGGGGCATCACCTGGTTCGCCTACGCCTCCGACTACTCCCGGTTCGTCCCGCAGTCGGTGTCGCGGCGCAAGCTCTACTGGTCGAGCGTGCTCGGCCAGTTCGTCCCGGTCGTGTGGCTCGGCGCGCTCGGCGCGTCCCTCGCCACCGTCAGCCAGAGCACCGACCCCGGCAAGCTGATCGTCGACTCGTTCGGCGCCCTCGCGATCCCGGTGCTGCTGCTGGTCGTGCACGGCCCCATCGCGACGAACATCCTGAACGTCTACTCGTGCTCGCTGGCCGCCCAGACGGTCGACTGGAACGTGTCCCGCCGCGCCGTCTCCTACGGCGTCGGGATCTTCGCCGCCGCCTTCACGATCCTGCTGGTCTTCCAGGAGGACTTCGCGCACACCCTGGACGCCTGGCTCGCCGGGCTCGTCACCTGGGTCGTCCCGTGGGCCGCGGTCATGGCCGTCCACTTCTACGTCGTGAAGCGCCAGAACGTGGACATCGAGGCGCTGTACGACCCGCCCGGTTCGTCCCGGCTCGGCGACTTCCGCTGGGACGCGGTCGTCTCCTTCCTGCTCGGCGCCCTCGCCACCTGGACCTTCCAGTACGGCGTCCCGGTCGCCCTCCAGGGCCCCGGCGCCAAGGCGCTCGGCGGCATCGACCTCTCGTGGCTCGCGGGCGTGATCGTCGCCGGCGGCCTCTACCTGGTGCTGTCCCGCCGCCGCGCGGACGCCCTCGTCCCCGTTCGTTCGACCAGCTGAGGAGCCCATCGGTGAAGGTGATCCGGAACGTCCGCCTGATCGGCCGCGACGGCCTGTGGGACATCGAGGTCGAGGACGCCCGGATCGCCCGGATCGTCCCCGCGGGCGAGGGCACCGGCGACCTCCTCGCGGACGGCGCGGGCGGCCTCGCCTCGGCGCCGTTCGTCGAGCCGCACGTCCACCTGGACACCACCCTCACCGCGGGCGAGCCGCGCTGGAACGCGTCCGGCTCCCTGTGGGAGGGCATCGCCGTCTGGTCCGAACGCAAGCAATCCCTGACCAGGCAGGACGTCATCGACCGCGCCACCGAGGTGCTCCGCTGGTACGCCGCGAACGGCGTCCTGCACGTCCGCAGCCACGTGGACGTCACCGACCCCGGCCTGGTCGCCCTGGACGCCATGATCGAGGTCCGCGAGAACGTCCGCGACGTCGTGAACCTTCAGCTCGTCGCGTTCCCCCAGGAGGGCATCGTCTCCTTCGACGACGGACCGCAGCTCCTGGAGAAGGCGGCCGAGCGCGGCGTCGACGTGATCGGCGCCATCCCGCACTTCGAGGACACCCGCGAGGACGGCGTCCGCTCCCTCGAGATCGCCTTCGACATCGCCGAGCGGCACGGCCTGCTCCTCGACGCCCACTGCGACGAGATCGACGACGAGCAGTCCCGCTTCGTCGAGGTCCTCGCGACCCTCGCCCGCCGCGGCGGCCTCCGCGGCCGCGCCACCGCGTCCCACACCACGGCGATGGGCTCCTACAACGGCGCCTACTCCTACAAGCTCCAGCGCGTCCTGGCCCGCAGCGGCATCAACCTCGTCAGCAACCCCCTGGCCAACCTCTGCCTCCAGGGCCGCTTCGACGACTACCCCAAGCGCCGCGGCCTCACCCAGGTCAAGGAGATGCTCGCCGCCGGCGTCAACGTCGCCTTCGGCCACGACGACGTCATGGACCCCTGGTACCCCCTCGGCACCGCCTCGTCCCTCCAGGTCGCCTTGGTCGGCATCGCCGCCGCCCAGCTCACCGGCACCGCCGAGATCGACGAGGCCTTCCGCATGATCACCGACCGCGCCGCCCGCGTCCTCCACCTGGGCGACGCCTACGGCCTCGAGGAATCCCGCCCCGCCAGCCTCGTCATCCTCCCCGCGACGTCCCCCTACGACGCCATCCGCCGCCAGACCCGCCCCACCCACGTCATCTCCAACGCCCGCCTCATCGCCCGGACCCCCACCACCCCCACCCACCTCACCTGGCCCGACGAACCCCCGCGCCAGATCACCTTCACCCACCCCACCGCCCCCTAACTTCCCGCGTGTCCTGCCTCAAGTTCGTGCCAGGCACTTCGCGCAGTGGAGACAGATCGGATTTCTCCTGACCCGGGGCCTCGTGATGTGGGAGACCGGAGTTAATGCCTGGGCGTCCAGGTAATCGCCGACACTGATCAGGTGGCCGATGACGCGAAGGACATCATCGGCGGGACGGCTCCGCACTTTCCGGAGGAGCGTCTCCGCGGCCTCACCGAAGCCTCGAGTGCGGCAGGCCTGGATTGCGGCAGCGGACTCGACCGCAGGTGCCTCGCCGCCGGCATAGTCCAGCATGCCCATGGCGTGCTCAAACCGGTCGTTGTCGAGGTGCACCGCGAGCTCGTCGACCGGCCAGCCCAGGTCCAGCTCCGAGTCGTTGCGCCGGTCCCAGCCGGGTACCGGGACCGGCGCACCACGCGGGATGCCGGTCCCGGCAACTGGCGCCGCCGGTCCCTCGCCTTGGAGGTCTTCAGCAGCCTCCGAGGCCGGCTTGGCGGCTGCGGCCAGGGCTTCCTCGTGAACTCTCTGAAGGAGGTCCTGCAGGTAGGCCTTGGTTATGGACTGCGGGCCACTCAGCTGCTCTGCAAGTTCATGGACCTTGAGGACTGTCTCCCTGTCAACGAACCGGGTTTTGCCGCTTGCCAGCCGCTGGAGGGAGGCGCGTGAGCTGTGGATCAGGCGCGCGATGTCGCGGTATGTCCTGCCCGTCGCCTGCTTGAGATCCAGCACTGCCATCGCGAGTTCACGACGAGCTGGGGGAAGGTCGGGATCAAGCCCCTTCGAATAACCGCTTGGAGGCATGAAACTCCCTCGGTATAGGGGATACCGGCTCAATCCTGACGGACGCCCATGACGGCTGGGAGTCTTTTGGTGAGGGAGGGACACTCCGGGACATGCGGTACATGGGATGCGGGGGGACGCACGCGAGACACCGAGAGACAGAAACGACTTCCAAGTAGCCGGGGTCTGGGCTTCTCTTGAGGGGCTGGGCGAGGCGAGCTCGCTGGCGAGGCCTGCGGGCCGTCGTACCCGAGGGAGTGATGTGCATGGTGGAGCAGCCGTCCTGGAAGAGCGAGGGACTTGGCACGAAGAAGCGTGTCGCGCTGTGGCTGGTGCAGGAAGTGGGAGCCGGCAGTGTGTTCACGAAGGAGCAGCTGCGGGCTGCGTTCGAAGGGGTGAGCCAGGTCGACCGCAGGATGAGGGAGCTGCGGGATCACGGCTGGCAGATCGATACCAACCGGGAGGACCCCGCCCTGGACCCCAGCGAGCACCGGTTTGTCAGTCAGGGAGTGCCGGTGTGGGAGCCTGGCATGGCAAGTCGTAAGCCGGCCGAGTCCGTCGGAGCGGCACAGCGCCGTGCCGTGCTGGTGAAGGACAACTACCTGTGCCGGACCTGCGGTATCGGCAACGGTGAAGCGTACGGCGACGACCACGGGGCAACCTCCCAACTGGACATCGCCCGCCGCAAGGTGCTCTTGCCCGAGGGCGACATCGAGGTGCAGCTGGTCACTGAGTGCAACCGGTGCCGCACCGGTGGCCGTGGCGAGTGCGACTTGGGAGCCTTTGGATCGGCGCTGGAGCAGCTGTCGCCGTATGAGCGGAAGATGCTGTTCAGCTGGATGGAACGGGACGCCCGGGCGTTCAACGAGGTCGAGAAGCTCTGGGGCGTCTACCGCACCATGCCGGCGGCGGCGCGCGCCACGGCCCGCGAGATGTCTCTTGCCCACACCTGAGAGCTGATGCCGCCAGGGTTGCCCGTCAGGCACCCTTGGCTACGCCGTCATCCGCAAGCCACCCACGCGAAGGAACACACATGCCGATCAACTTCGGCCAGCCCCGAGAGGCCGCCGGCAACCGTGAGCTCGTTGCTCAGCGCCTGAAGGAACTGCGCGACGGGAGCGGGGTCCCGGAGACGCTGACCATCGAGTGGCGCGGAAAGCCCACCCACGTTGAGGTCATCGACATGCCGGTCGAGACCTTGCGCTACAACCCTGGCACGCACCGCATCCGCGCACAGCGCGCCTATGACCCGGCCCGGGACCGCGTTCTGGAAAAGGACCCCTGGAGTGAGGAGAGCCAGGACTATCTTCACTATCTTCTGAAGGCATTGCCGGCCGACCCTTCTAAGGTTGACAAGGCGTTCGATGATCTGACCGAGAGCCTGCGCGAGTACCAGCAGAACGAACCCGGGCTGATCACCCGCGAAGGCATCCTCGTCAACGGCAACACCCGCCGCGCTGCCCTCAAGGACATCGGGCGTCCCAGCATGCGGGTCGGCGTCCTGCCGGAGAGCTGCGAGTGGAGCGATATCCATGCTGTGGAGCTCTCCCTCCAGCTTAGGCCGGATACGCGGCGAGACTATTCGTACATCAATCATCTGCTCGCCCTGGAGGAGCAGGTGAAGCTCGGAACATCAATGGCGGAGATCGCCCGTAGCTTTCATACAACGACACCAGCCTGCGATCGGGATCTGTGGGTTCTCGCTCAGCTGAGGGAGCTCCTCAGTCGCAGTGTCACCGGTGATATCTCCCTCCGGCTCATGGATTTCGAAGATGCCAAGGAGAGGTTTTTCGAGCTTTATCGCGCGTACAACACTGAACGTGCGCGTAACCAGGAGCGGGCCGATCTCATGAAAGAAGGGCGCCTGGCGGCCATTGTCCTCGAATTCGCCAAGACGGACGTCCGGTACATCCAGCCTGACTTCCATGATCGTTTCCTGGACCAGCGGCTCCCCGCAGAGCTCAGGCCGTCTCCGGTACAGGAGAAGACAGCCGTGGCCATACCTGGGCTAGGCCGCACGGTACAGGCCTCCGGCCCGAGAGTTTCCGCCGCCAAGGCGCTCACCGACTCCTTTCTGCGTGCCAGGGCTGTGAAGGCGGCTGGTTCCGCTGCAAGGCCCGAGGAGCAAGCGGCAGCGGCTGAGCTCTTCGAGAGCGCACGGAAGGTCTTCGATGAAGCGCTGGAATTCGCTGGGAAGGATGCCCGGCTCCGTAAGAAGCGCCTTGCTGCCCCGGATCGCGTCACCGATGCGTGCAAGGACTTGGAGCAATGCGTCACTGACCTTGTCCTTGCGCGTGGCAACGGGAGCTTGGACGAGGGGGCATTCGACGATGCTCTGCTTCAGATGCGCAGCGTGATGCGGCGCGTTGCCGTCGAAGCCGGTAAGAGCGTTCTGCTCCCTGGGGGCGGCTTGACCTGGCTCAATGAAGCCGTAGGGAAGAATCAGTGACAGCGACGCACACGGATCTGTCGCTCCGGATCGCCTTCGACGTGTCGCGGACCCGCGTGGTCCTGCGCACAGTGCCGGGGCACGAGAAGGATTTCGCGGCTCTTGCTGCAAGAATTGCCCCGGGTGGTCAACGCGGACCGTTGGTTGGCGAGTTTGACCTCGACGATTTCCTCGACCGCCTCATCGAACTCGGTTCCTGGCGTCATGAGGGTGTCGAGTGGGAGGACGCGCTTCTCCGGCTTGTCAACGGCGTCCTTGATGATGCGGAGCGGGCAGAGCAAACCCTCCATGAGGGCACTGGCAGCAACCAGGGCATAGTCGCGTCAGACGAGGTTCCGTCTCTCCTCGGAGACAACTGGGTTGGGGATCTCACTTCCTTTCAGCTTCGTGACATCGCTCGGCTGCTTTCGCTTGGCCATGGGGCGAACTTCAGTGTTCCTGGCGCAGGGAAAACTCGCGTCTCACTGGCGGTCTTTCACGCGATGCGTGAGCAGGGACTGGCCAAGCGCCTCTTGGTCGTCGGGCCCAAGTCTGCGTACGAGGCATGGCAGACCGAAGGGCAAGTTTGTTTCCGCACGCCGCCACGCACCGCTGTTATGGGCCGGAATCCCGACCAGGGAGCTGAAGTTCTCCTGGTTAACTATGAGCGCCTGTCCAGGGCTGTCCCCGGCCTCATGTCGTGGCTCACCGCCGTGCCATCGATGCTTGTGCTCGATGAGGCTCACCGCATGAAGCTTGGCGCCAATGGGACCTACGGGTCAGCCTGCCTTGCCCTGGGGCCAGCTGCTGCCCGCCGCCTCATCCTCACTGGTACTCCGGCTCCGAATGGGGCCCGTGACCTTGAGAACCTGCTGTCGTTTGTCTGGCCGGGCCGCGGTAAGCGGGTAGTCTCCGACGCGGTGAGAGGCGGAGATCTGGCCTATGCCAGTAGTGTGCTGAGGCCATTGTTCACGCGCACCACCAAGAGCGAACTTGGGTTGCCTCCCTACAGGCCGAAGGTTCACTATGTGAGATTGCCGCCCATTCACCGGGAGGTCTACGAGGCACTGAAGGGTAATTTTTCCGCGCGAGCCGAGGCGTCCCGGAGTGACATCGAAGCGCTTGGGCGAGCCGCGCTCCGCCTGATCATGGCGGCAACGAGCCCCGCTCTGCTGACCGAGGGCAGCAGTCCGTACGAGCCGCTGGACCACCGGGTTCCCCCGTTGGAAGCTGCTCCCGATGATTCGCTGTACCAGCTCCTCCGTGACCTGCCTCGGTATGAACTCTCTCCGAAATTTCAAGAGGCCCTCCAGATTGTTGCCTCCAATGCACAGGCCGGCCGCAAGACGATCGTGTGGACGACCTTTGTCCGCAACATCACGACCCTGGCTGAGCTTCTCGAGCCTTATGCCCCTGCTGTAGTTCACGGAGGAGTAGCTGACCGAGATGAGGAGATCCGGAGATTTCGGGAAGATCCGGATTGTATGGTCCTGATATCAAATCCGGCGACTCTGGGTGAAGGGATAAGCCTGCATCAGGTTTGTCACGACGCAATTTATATTGACCGCGACTTCATGGCCGGCAGATTCTTGCAGAGCCTCGACCGTATCCACCGCCTTGGCCTGGCCCCCGGGACCGAGACCCGGGTCACTGTTCTGGTCGCGGAAGGCACCATTGACGAAGTGGTTCAGCTGCGTCTTGATGAAAAACTCAAGTTCATGGGTAGCATCCTAGACGATCCCGAGGTGCGTCAGCTCGCCGACCTCGTCGAGGAGCCAGCGGTTGGCGCTGGCCTCGACTTGGCGGATATCCGTGAACTCTTGAGCCATCTTGAGCAGTGAGGTTTGGGTGACGAGTTTCCTTGCGTCTTTGGAGCGGCCCATAGAGTTGGAGCTCAACGAGGGGCTATGCATGGGGGTTGGCTGGCAGGCGGAGCATCGCGCCCGCTTGTTCCTGGTGGCGGCTTCGGCTGCCTAGCTGATTCTGGCGCGATGCTTGAGGAATTGGTCATGGCGGTCATGATTTGCCTGGCCCGTGAACGCCTTGAACTGGCCGAGCCGGTATGAAACCGTACTGGCCCCGTCAACGGACTCGATCTCGAAGTCACTGCCCAGAAGCGTGATCCGATGCTCCAAGGCAGCGTCATCGAGGTCGAGGCCAGCCTTGCGGGCAGCGCTTATGAGACGATTGGCTGTCACGAAATCGCCAGCTCTGCGGAGTTCGCGGTAGATGGGATCCTCTTCGGGGCTGATCCGCGCACGTGGCTTTCCCTTCTTCGCCAGCGCGCTGGCGATCGAGTCGCCGACGGCCCGGGCAACTGGTGGGGGGAAAGCATTGCCAATCTGGCGGTACACGGAGGTTTTGCGCCCGAGGAACTTCCAGCCCCACTCGTCCTTCCAACCCTGGATCCGCGCAACCATCTCGCAGGTCAGCTTTGGGCCGACCTCGAAGGTGGCGCCAGGGAGGGGGGCATCATTGGCTACCCCCAGAGCATCGACCCCGAGCTTCGCCCAGGCACTCTTGGCGCGCGTAGGGCCAAGATCGGCGCCACCGTGTTTCTTTGAGCCGCCGACGATTGTGGGAGCGATCTCATCAGCACCCTTGGCCCACTCTTCAGCGCCTTCCCAGCCACGGGAAGCCATCAGGTCGACGAGAGTTTCACCCACGGTCGGGGCCTCGCCGATGGGGGTTGGCCAGTCGAAGTAAGGGGCGTACTCCTCCTGGAGTGCGACAAGGACGAATCGGGGGCGAAGCTGCGGCACTCCAAATTCAGAGGCATGGAGCAGGCGCCATTCAGCCACATAGCCGAACTCCTGCAGGCGATCAAGGACGTGCTGCCGGTAACCCGCGAACCTGCGCATGCTCAGGCCTCGCACGTTTTCCAGCATGAGGGCCTTGGGCTCCATGAACTGGACCTGTTCGACGGCCCAGGCAAAGAGATCACGTTCGTCGCTGGCGCCAAGTTGCTTGCCGGCGATACTGAAAGGCGGGCAGGGAACTCCTCCCGCCAGCAGTGCGACGCCCTGGTAGTTGGAGGGCTTCCAGACTTCCGGATCGGCGACATCACCACGCGCGACGATGCTGCCAGGAAGAAGATCCCGGGGGCCTTCCAGGTTCTCGGCGAGCGTGTTGGCAGCGTTGTCGTCGAGCTCCACGGCTAGCCGGTGCTCGAAACCTGCCAGCTCGAGGCCGAGTGCCTGGCCACCTGCTCCTGCGCAGATCTCGACGACTTCAAGACCAGTCACTGCGGCCTCCTGGCGGCGAGATGATGGGTGGGGTGGGCATCGTGTACACAGTAGTCTCACGCATGATCCCACTTGTGTGGCGAACCGAGTGATTGGTGACGGCATCGTGTCTGCTGCGAGCAGCGACGAGCGGCGAGAGGCGGCCTGGGCTGCGGGGAAGGTCCCCCGCCCCTCCAGCGAAGGCCGTTCCCGGAACATGAAGGCCAACCGCCGCTCGGACACCAAGCCGGAGATCGCCTTGCGAAGGGCCCTGCATGCCCGCGGCTATCGCTACCGCAAGGACTTCCGGATGGATCTGTCCAGCGGCGTCCGGGTGCGGCCCGACATCGTCTTCACCGCCCGGAAGGTCGCAGTCTTCGTTGACGGGTGCTTCTGGCATGTGTGCCCTGAGCACGGCAGGGAGCCCACCAGCAATGAGTGGTATTGGACACCCAAGCTCCGGCGCAACGTCGAGCGGGACCGGGTCGCTGACGTTGCGCTCCGGGCAGCCGGCTGGCGAGTGGTTCGCCTGTGGGAACACGTATCTCTCTCGGAAGCTGTTGATGCTGTGACGGACGCTGTTGGCCCAGCGTCCACCCGAAGTGAGCGCGAGATCACCGGAGGGGAACAGCTATCCGATGGCCCAGGTGGGGCAGGCGTGGAGTAGCGCACCTCACACGCCTGGCGGCCGGCTGAGCTCGTGCCGGACTCACTGCGCGTCTCCGGCTGGCTTCTTGCCTATATCTGGGAGTACCGGGGCCATCTCTGCCAGGTCATCCGGGAGTGCGACCACCCAGTGACGCCCATCTAGCATCACCGACGCGGCACCGCCATGATGATCTGAGCGGTGGGCAAGACGGACACTGACGAACTCTCCAGCGCTGGGGAGAGGAAGGCCCAGGGTCTCAGCCAGTTGTTTATGGCTGTTGTACTGTCCGAGGATCACGATGCCTTCGTGCCGGAGGCTGGTCCGGGAGCCGCCGTTACCACGCACTCGCTTCATGTAGTCGTCCTGCTGGGCGACGGTCGCCACCGCGGCCCGGCTGATGCGCCGTTGTTGCGCCAGCCGGAAGAGCATGTCCACCCGCTTGGTGCCAAAGGGTGAGCAGTTGAAGATCGTATCGACGTCGGCCGCAGGCAGGCGCAGCAACACATTCTCTGGCAGTGGCTTGTCCTCGAACAGCCAGTGAATGGATGCCCGGCCATCGGCGGACAGGCTGCGCTTCTGATCACGGTTTCCCTGCCCCTTGTTCAGATGCTCAGTGCGCACCCTTGCCAGGCCGGCGGACCATTTGCCCTCATCGTCACTGGCCCACAGGCCGAGCAACAGATGGCCCATGGCCTCCGGAGGGATCATCCATTTGGCCTTGTGCTGCGAGAACTTGCAGTCGACATCGATGTCGCGGATGGCGAAGTCCATGGTGACGCCGTCAGTGAAACTGAACTCCCGCTGAAGATTGATTTCGAGCAGCGTGCCGAAGTGTGTTTTCTCTGTCTTGTAGAGCTCGTCCCACCTGTATCGGCCGGTGTGCTGGCCGTCGAGAAGTACATCGTAAGTCTTGCGGAGCGTTGCAGAGATTCGCTCGCCATGGGGATCAAGGGCAAGGAGCTCCCCGGCCACCAGGGAGATTTGTGTGTCTGCCTCTGGGGCCGGCTGAGGTGTCTCCCCAGGACCAGGCTGTAGTTGATCACGCGAAGCGTCCACACCGGGAGACTAGAAGCTCCCGCTGACGTTTTCGGGCGGTTCGGGTCCCTCACGGGCCAGGATCCAAGGCCACACACGAATGCTTGCCCGTGCGGTCACGGGGCCTCAGCCGTTTGACCTGGGAGCTGTGCCCCGAACGCGTCGCCCCCGACGCCGGGCCCCGGATGGGTTCCATGGGGGGAAGCGGGGGGTTGCTTGAGCTAGGGGTGGGGGGTCGGCGGGCATCGAGCGAGGGTGACTTTCGTTGCCGGGCCCGCTCGTCCTCGGTTGCTGGACGATGTGCGGTACGTCGAGGTGGAGGGTGGGGTCCATGTCGAGAGCGACCTGGACGCCTGCACGCTGACCGGGCCTCACAGCCATGCCTGGTTGTCGAGGTTGGCGCCCCTCCTGACGGGTGAGCGCACCGTGGACGAGCTGACCGGCGGCCTGCCGGACGCGCACCGGCGGATGGTGGAACGGCTGGTGGGGGTGCTGGCCGAGCGGCGGTTCGTGGTGGACGGCCGCGACGGCGAACCGCACACGCTCAGCGCCGACGAGCTGGCCGTCTACGCGCCGGAGATCGCTTTCATCCGTTACGGGTTCGACTCGGCCGAGGCCCGCTTCGAGCGGCTGCGCCGGGCACGCGTCGCGCTGGTCGGCGATGGACCGGTGATGCATGCGCTGGTCGAGGCGGGGTTGGGGTCGGGGTGGCGCGAGGTGTTCGTCGTCGGCGACCCTGATGCCGATGTCGCCGTGGCTCGAGGGCGTCGGGACGCCGCGCAGGTCGTGCGGGTGTGCTCGGAGCTGCCCGAGACGGTGGATGTCGTCCTGCAGGTCTACGGCGGGGAGCGGCCTTCGGGGCTGCTGGAGCTTGGGCGTGTGTGCGGTGAGCGTGAGGTCGCGTTCGGGCAGGTGTGGGTCGGGGCGGACGAGGCGTGGCTGACTCCGGTCTCGACGGCGTCGGCCGTTTCCTCCTGGACGCGTCTGGACGGGCTGCGTCGTGGGGCGGACGACTGGCTGACCGGGGCGGTGCCGGGGGTGCTGGCGGCGCAGCTGGTGCTGTCGTGTTTCGAGTACCTGACGCAGATGGCGCGTCCGGCGGAGCGGTTGACCATGACCCGGGTCGACCTGCGCAGCCTGGACACGCGCCGTCATCGGGTTTCGGAGTTCACCCTTCGTGGTGGGACGGCGTCCGATGCCGGGGAGCCCTTGGACGCCGAGGAACTGCTGAAGCGGGCGGCGGGTTTCGTCGATGCGCGTACCGGGGTGCTGAGGGAGGTCGGCGAAGGGGATCTCGTGCAGGTCCCGTTGGCGGTGTGCCGGGCGAGGGTGTCCGACCCGCTGGGCGTCCTCGGAACGGACGCGGCGGCGCCGGTGATCGGCTGGGGACGCGACCGGGCCTCGGCGCGGCTGCGTGCCGTGCTCGGGGGACTGGCCGCCTATCAGGCGTCGCTCGCCCGGCCCCGTCCGCCGACGCTGGTGGGGGTGGGGGCGGGGCTGTCCCGGGAAGCGGCGGTGACGGCCGGGCTCGTCGCGCGGTGCGAGGAGCTGCTGCGCCGGGTCGATCGCGATGACCTTCCCGTTGTGTCCGCGTTCGATGATCCTGAGGTTCTGCGTCTGGTGGCGCTGTTGGACGCGGCCGGTGAGGCGGTGCGGCTGCGTGATCTGACGCCGGTCCTGGGGGTTCCCGCGTACGCGTCCGGGGCTGCTGCCCCGGCGTGTGCGAGTACGCCGGAGCGTGCGATGCGGCGGGCGCTGGAGCATCGGCTGCTGGCGTGGCAGGCGCGGACGAACGACCAGCCCTGCTACGCCGATCCGGTCACGCTGTGGCATGACGGCGAGGACGCGGAGGTGTTCGTCAGGGCGCTGACCGATGCCGGGCACGCGCCGCGTGTCGTCCTGCTGGATCGGGACGTCGAGGTGGCGCGGCTGCTTCCGCATGTGGTGCGGGTGGTGTGCGATGAGTGAGGCGCTCGTCGCCGACACTCGCGTCCCGGCGGAGGGCGACGGTGCCTGGCTGCCGGTCGAGGTGACCTCCGGCTGGGTGTCGATCGGCCCGGCCGTCCTGCCGGGGCGTCCGGGGTGTCCCACCTGCCTGCGGCGGCGCCGTGACGCCAACCGGGGCGACAGTGAGGCACGGGCGGTCCTGGACGAGCTCTACGGGCCCCGGCCTTCTGACGGGCGGTTACTCCTTCCGGTTGTGTCGTCGCTGGTGGAGGCGCTGGTCAAGGAGGAGGTCGCCGCCGCGTTCCCTCGTACACGTGACGGTGTGCTGCGAGTGTCGACCACCAGTGCCGTCGTCACCGCACACCGGCTGACGGCCGACCCGGTGTGTCCGGACTGCTCGGAGCCGGTGGACGAACACCCCCGGCACTATGACCTGGGCTCCGCGCCCAAGCCCGATCCGACGGCCCTCCGTGTCCGTCCGCTTACGGACGACCTGGAGGAACGCTTCGTCGATCCCGAGAGCGGACTGATCGGTTCGCTGGGGACGTCCGCCCAGGCCGTCCTTCCCACGGTGGTCGCCCGGCTCGATCCGGGGCGGAAGGGCGATGACGGTCGGCACGGCTATGGGCGCGCCATGGATTTCGCGTCGGCGCGTCGCCTGGCGATCGGTGAGGCGCTGGAACGCTACGCGACCGTGCGTCCCCGTGGACGGCGTCCCGTGCGGGCGCGCTACGCCGACGTCGCCGATCACGCGCTGGACCCGCGCACGCTGGGTCTCTACCCGGACGAGTGGTACGACGAGCCGGATTTCGGATTCACCCGGTTCGACCCCCACGAGGAAGCCCGCTGGGTCTGGGGGTACTCGCTGCGCGCCGGACGTCCGGTTCTGGTTCCCCAGGACTTCGCCTACTACGGCGGACGGCGTGAGCGCCGCTGGGCCTACGAGTGCTCCAACGGCGCCGCCCTCGGAGGCTGCCTGGCCGAGGCGGTCCTCTACGGGCTCCTGGAGGTCGCCGAACGGGACGCCTTCCTGATCACCTGGTACGGACGCCTGCCCGTCCCGCGCGTCGACCTGGACGCCGTCACCGACCGGCGGATCCCGCTGCTCGCGGCCCTGACCCGTCAGGACGCCGGATACGAGCTGAGGGCGTTCGCCATGCCGATGGAGCAGCGCGTGCCCGCCGTGTGGGCCATGGCCGTCGACGTCCTCGGCGGCCCGGGGCGTCCGCGCACGCTGTGCGCCGCGAGCGCCCACCCCGATCCCGAGCACGCCCTCGGCAACGCGTTGTTCGAGCTGATGCCGTCCCTGTCCGCGCTCGGCGACGTCTACGACGAGCGGGCGGCCGCGGCGATGCTGGCCGACGCCGATCTCGTCCGGGACATGGAGGACCACCGGCGGCTGTACTGCCATCCGGACGCCTCCTCGCGCTTCGCCTTCCTGCCCGCCGACGAGCCCGCACGGCCGCTCACCGACCTGGTCGACCGCCGGCCGCCGCACGACGACCTGGCCGATGACCTGGCCGAACTGGCCGGATGCTTCCTCGCCACCGGCCTGGACGTGATCGCCGTGGACGTCACCTGTCCGCAACTGGAGGCGTCCGGCCTGGCCGCCGCGAAGGTCCTCGTGCCCGGCGCCGTGCCGATGACGTTCGGGCACCGCCACCGCCGCGTCCACGACCTGCCACGGCTGCTGACGGTGCCGCGCCTGCTCGGCCACCGCGACCGCGACCTGCGCCCTGACGAACTCAACCCGCACCCGCACCCCTTTCCATGAACGGCCACGACATGGACGCGCCTCTCGACAAGGCCACGCCACCGCCGACACCGTCCGCCGACGCGCGCGCATCGGCGGAGGCACCGGCGCCTGGCGAGGCCACGCGCCGGTACCTGCGGGCGATGGACGAACGCCGCGCGGAGCCGATCGACTGGGACGCGGCGCCGCCCGCCCACAAGCGCTACGCGCGCACCGAGCGCATCCCCTTGGAGGACGGCGCCTGGGCGGGGGAGCTGCTGCGCGGCCTGCTCAGTGTGACCCGGATCGACTGGGAGCACCCGCATGACGAGACGGGGGAGCCCGTCCCCGGGCGGCCCCGGTTGCGCGTCGCGCGGTCCGTGCCGTCCGGTGGCGGGCTGTATCCGATCGACGCGTACGTGGCGGACGGCCGGTCGCTGTGCCACTACGACGTCGTCCACCACGGGCTGGAGGTCGTCCGGGCAGGCGATCACCGCCCGGCGCTGGAGGAGCTGTTCGCCCGGCCGTCGGCGGCGTCCGGGCTGGTCGTCGGCCTGGCGGCGCGGTGGTGGCGGGGCGGGTTCAAGTACGGCGACTTCGCCTACCGGCTGGCGTGCCAGGAGATCGGCGTGCTGGCCGCGCAGGCGCTCGCGCTCGCCGGCCCGCTGGGCCTGCGCGCGACCGTCCACCTGGACTTCGACGCCCGGGCCGCCGACCGGCTGCTGGGCCTGGATCCGTCCGCAGAGGGCACGTTGGCGCTGATCACCGTCTCCCGACGGCCCTCGACGACCCGCACCGACGCGTCGTCGCTCCCCAGCGGCCCGGCCGCGGTTCCAGCCGACTCGCCTGTGTCGGTCACGGCGCGGCTGCCGCACCTGGCGGCTCTGCACGCGGCGACGCAGCGCCGTTCCCTCGCCGATGCGGACAGCGATCCGGTACCGCCCGAGCCGGACGGACGCCTCATCGCACTACCCGATGCGCCGCCGCTCGGCCCGGCCGACGGGATCGCCCATCGGGCCTCCCCGCCCAACGGATTCCGGCCCGCCCCCATCCCCCTGAGCGAACTCGCCCGGATCCTCACCGCCGCATGCCGGACGTCCAGCCGGGAGCTGCCCGACATCGCCGACGAACCGCCCGGGGTGGCGCCCTACGTGCTGGCGCTGCGCGTCCCCGGCCTCCCCATCGGCGTCTACCGGTACCTGCCTGACCAGCATGTTCTCGCCGAGGTCGGTGACGGGGCGGCGCTCGGCCCGCTCCTCGGAGGACCGCTGCGTCCCAACACCCGGGAGGCGCTGCGCCGCGCCGCCGCGGCCCTCGTCCCCGTGGGCGACCCGCTGGCGCGCGTCGGCCGTTTCGGTGACCTCTGGTACCGGATCCAGCAGGCCGAGTGCGGGCTGGTCGTCCACCGCGCGACCCTCGCCGCGCACGCGCTCGGCCGCGCCGCCCGCATCCACTCGGACGCCGCCGACGCGGCGACCGACACCGTTCTCGGCCTGGACGCCACCGCGTGGCGGTCGCTGGGCGTCGTCTTCCTCGGTTCCCCCCGCATGAACGGGCCGGTGCGACGAGCACCGGCCTGGCCCGCGCGGGGACGACCCCGCGCGGCCGGTCCGAACGGCACGCGAGTGCCAGAGGGAGGAATGCGGAATGTCCAAGGACTTCGCGGACCTGAGTGACCTGCCCGTCGACTCGATCGACGTCCTGCCCGCCGACGGCATCGAGGCGCTGGACATCGGCCACGGCATGACCGAGGTCTCCGCCTCGTGCGGCCACGAGTTCACTCGCCCGTGCGGCAGCTGCGGTGCCCCGCACGACGGCGAGCTCGACGAGTTCTGATCCAGCGGCGGGGCCGGGTCCGCCCGGCCCCGCCGTCCGACGGGCGAGGAGGACGGGCGGGTGAGCAGGACGGGCGGCGTGGCATCACCGCACGCGGCAGACGAGGTCTTCGGTGTCCGGGTCGCCGGGCTCCCCTTCGACCGGGTCCGGGAGCTCCGGTGCCGCCGCACCTGGGCGTTGGTGGACGAGCTGACGGCCCTGGACGCGCGCATGTCCGCGGACGGCGCAGCCCTGTCCGACGCCCTCTACGAGCTGATCGGCCGTGACGAACGGCCGGAACGCAAACCCGTCCTGGTGGCCCTGCGCCGCGCGATCCACCGGGGTCGGCGTCTCGACGGGCTGGACGACGCGCTCGCCGCCCTCCCCGGCGATCTCGCCGAGCGCGTCGAAGCCTGGCGCGGACGCCGGGCACGGCGCGCCGGCATCATCGAGCGCCTCCCGGACGTCCTGGCCGCCGAACTCGCGGACGCGACCACGGCCCTGCGCGCCCTGGCCGCCGACCCTGCCTTCCAGCACGGCCTGCTGATGTCGAGCCCCACGCTGTCCCTGCACCTGTCCGGCTGGCTCGCCGACCCGGCCGCGCACCCCGGCCGCCCCGCCGTGATCCGGCTGGCCAAGTACCTGACCAGGGCCGCGACCAAGACCAGCCCGTTCGCGACCTTCACCATCAGCGGCCTCGGCCGGTGGACGCCCGAAGGTCCGGAGGTGGCGCCGTCCCGGAGGCTGAGCCCGATCCTCGTCACCGAACTCGACCGGGCGCCGATGTGGCGCGCGTGGGACCTGCTGGCGCGCCGCCCGGAGCTCCGGCAGGCGGTGGGCGTGCGCGTCAACACCAGCCTCACCGAACAGGACGGACGGCTGTGCTTCCTGGGGGCGGGGGCACACGAACCGCTGAACAGCGTGCCGTCCGAGCCGTCCGTGGTGTCCCTGCTCGCGCGCGTGCGCGATCTGGCGCGTCCCACCCTCGCCACCGTGGACGACGTGACCGGCGCACCGCAGGTCACCGACCGCCTGGTGGCGGCCGGGCTGTTGGAGCGGCGTCCGCCGTTCACCGACCAGGCGGACGACCCGCTCGGCGACCTGATCGGCTGGCTGCGCGCGGCTCGGCCCGCACAAGATCCCTCCTTGCCGTCCGAGCTGGAGGAACTGCACCATCTGGCCCGCACCCCCGGCGCCCCGGCGCGGGACGAGACCGGCATCGCCGAGCGCCGACGCGCCCTCACCCGCATGGGCGAACTGGTCGACGGCCTCCTGGAGCACCGGGGACGACCGTCCGGCAAGACCCTGTGCCTGGACAGCGCGCTCAGCCCCGACGACCTCGCCCTGCTGAACACCGACGCGTGGCGACCGGTGCTGGACGACCTCCAGGCCCTCCGCCGGATGTGCGGAGTGTTCGACTCCGGGCTCCCCGTCAAGCTGGCCGCCGCCGACCACTACCTCCGCCATCACACCGAGCCCGTGCCGTTCCTGCACCTCTACCGGGCGGTGCACACCTCGTCCCCGCAGCTGCGCGCGTTACTCCACCGCACCTCGGATCAGCGGTCTCCGTGGACGGCCCACCCCGCCGAACTACGGCGGCGGACGTGGGAGACGCTCTACGGCCGTCCGCGAGACCCCGACGGCGTGATCACCGTCGACCGCGAGCTGATCAGCGAACTGGCGGACGGCTGGCCCGCCCAGATCCGGCCGCCGGCGTCCCTCTGCTGCTACGGCCAGGCCGTCGCCGCCCCGGACGGGCCTGGTCTCGTCCTCAACACCGTCTACTCCGGCCACAAGCGTCATACCGGCCGGATCCGCCATCTCCTCGGCCGGTCCGGCATCGCGTCGCCGGACGGCCCGCCCGCTCCGGTGCTCGAATGCCGGGGCAGCTTCGCGGCGAACCTCAACCTGCGTCCCGCCGCGTCGTCCACCGGCCTGGACTACCCCTTCACCAGCACCGACGCCCGGCTCAGGCTGACGGACCTGTGGGTCTCCCACGACGCGTCCGGCGGACGGCTCACCCTGTCGGACCCGGACGGCCGGCCGGTGACACCGGCCCACACCGGGATGAGCGGCGAGATGCTCCTGCCGCCCGCCTGGAGGTTCCTGATCCAGGTCTTCGGCGAGCCTCCCGTCGCCCTGCCACCGGCGCCCTGGCCGGGGGAGGACCTCACCGGACCGGTGCATCATCGGCCGCGCCTGCGGCTGGGCCGGGTCGTCCTGGCGCGCGCCGCCTGGCGGCTGCGCGCCGGTGACTTCCCGGTACCGGCCAAGGGCGAAAGCGAAGCCGCCTACCTGCCGCGTCTGGCCCGATGGCTGGACGGGCACCGGATCCCGCGCCGCTTCTTCGCCCGCCTGACGGCACGGGGCCACGAGAACCACGTCGGACACAGAAGCCGCAAACCCCTGTACGTCGACGTGACCGACCACTTCCAGCTCCTGTCCCTGATCCGCTCCTTCCGGGGAGCCGACGACGTGCTCGTCCTCGAGGAGGCGCTGCCCGACCCGGCCGACGCCCCGACCTACGGCCCGCACGGCGCCCGCGTGACCGAGTACGTCTTCGAAGTCGGCCGGGAGCAGACGTGACGGCCTGGGTCAGCGCCCACCTCTTCCATGCCGGTGACCTGGACGAACTCATCACCGGCCTGGTCGCCCCGCTCGCGGCCGACCTCGCCGGGGACGTCGACGGCCTGTTCTTCCTGCGCTACTGGGAAGGCGGCCCCCACCTGCGGCTTCGGCTGCGTCCCCGCGACTCCCGCCAGGCCGGCCGAGTCAGGCGCACGATCGAGGCTCGGGCCCGCGACCACCTGGACGAGCACCCCTCCGAGCGCCGCATGACCACCGGCGACTACGGCGCGCTCGCCGCCCGCCAGGCCCGGGGCGAGCGCCTGCGCGACCACGACGGGCGGCTGCATCCCAACGACGGCGTCGAGTTCGTCCCCTACCGCCGCGAACACCGCGCCTACGGCGACGCCGCCTGCATGGACGCGGTCGAAGCCCATTTCGACGCGTCCAGCCGGCTCGCCCTCGGCGTCCTGGCCGCCCGTCCGGGCCAGGGACGGCGCGCCGCCCTCGGCCTGGCCGCCCTCACCCTCAGCCTCGCCGCCTGCTCCGTCGCCCCGGCCGACCTCCCCGCCCCTACGTTGCCCCCAGACCTCGACCACCGGTTCCTACAGCGCCGCGACGACCTCCTAAGCCAGACCTACCAGCTATGGACGGACGCCCCTGCAACACCGTTCACCTCGGCCTGGTCCGGTTCCGTCCTCACCCTGCGCGACGCCCTGGTCCAGAACCGGTGCGCGCCGGACGACGCCGGATCCCCGCTGTCCTTCATGGCCCGAGCCGCACCGCCCGAGCGGCGCCGGACCGCCGAGGTCCTGCTGCGCTGCACGCACCTGCTCAACAACCGGCTCGGCATCGCCGCCACGGCCGAACATCGGCTGGCCCTGCTGGCCGTCCGCACCCTGTCCGTCCTGCACGCATCGGGAGACCTGCCATGACCGTCCGATGGCATGCCGCGCACATTTACTACTACGAGCCCGACAAGACCGGCCTGCTCCTGGACGGCGTCCGCCCTCTGCTCGACCGCCTGCGCCCGACGGCCCGGGACGCGTACGTCCTGCGGCACTGGCGTCGAGGCCCCCACCTGCGGCTCAACATCCGCACCGACCCGCACAGCTGGACGAACACGGTCCAGCCCGCGATCGACGAGGTCGTCGGCGGCTACCTGGCCGCGCACCCCTCCACGGCACGGGTCGACCGGGACAGGGCCATGGCCCAGCACCGGTTCCTGGCGGAACACGAGCAGGAACGAGGACCGCTCACGCCCTGGCACCCCGACAACAGCGTCCAGTACGTCCCCTTCGACGACCGGCGGCACGTGCTCGGGGACGCGGAGTCGGCCGACCTGCTGACCGGCTTCTACACCGACGGCACTCCGCTGCTGTTCGCGATGCTCGACCACGTCCGGTCCGGCCACGACACCGCCGAGCGGATCGGCCTGGGGCTGATGCTGGCCGCGTCCGTCACGGCACTGCCGCCGATCACCCGGAGTTTCGTCTCCTACCGGTCCCACGCGGAGGGCTTCCTCGCCCAATGCGCCGACCCCGCCGCGACCCGCGCCCGCTTCGACGCCTACTACAAATCCCACAGCGCCGACCTCACCGACCGCGTCCGCGCCGTCATGGCCACGCTCCAGAACGACACGGCCACACCCGTGCCGTTCATCGCCGAATGGGCCGCTCTCATCGCCGCCTACCGCGACCGCGCCACCCCGCTGATCGCCGAAGGGAAACTGATTCCCCCGTCCGTCCACGACGCCGGCCAGGCCGCGCAGTGGCCCTCCGAATTCCATCGGATGATGTTCGGCAACCGCGCCTATCACCGCGCCGTTCTCGACGACCCGGCCTTCCGCCGCTACCGCCTCCTCATCAACTACACCTACCTGCACATCAACCGGCTCGGCCTCACCCCGCCCGAGCGGTTCCGCCTCTGCCACCTCGCCGCCAACGCCGTCGAGGACGTCCATGACCTGAACGCCATCGACCTCGTCCGCACCTTCGTCGACGCCCACCCCGATTAGGCCCCACCGATGGCCGGGCCTGTTTCGGCAGCGTTTGGGGACGGCAGGCGCACGGTGGCGGTGAAACCCTCGCCCGGCCCGGTGTCCACGCGCACCGTGCCGCCGTGCGCCTCGACCGCCACGCGGACGATCGCCATCCCCAGCCCGCTGCCGCCGTGCGTGTCGCCGGGCTCCCCGGCGTCCCGCGTGCCGTCACCGGGGGCCCGCCCCGCTCCGCCCGCACGGAAGAACCGGTCGAACACGCGCTCGGCGTCACCGGGGTCCATGCCCGGCCCGTCGTCGGCGACCTCCAGCACCGCGTGGCCGGCCTCCTGCCGCAGAGTGATCCGCACGGCGGCGTCCCCGGGGGTGTGGGCGCGCACGTTGGCCAGCAGGTTCGCGACGATCTGCGTCAGCGGGCCCTCGTCGCCCTCGATGGCGAGGCCGTGGCCGGGGACGTCCACGCGCAGGGGCCGCGCGGGCTGGACGGCGCGCAGGTCGGCCGCGGCGTCGCGGACGACGCGGGCCAGGTCCACCGGCGCCGGACGCGTCTCGGGGGACTCGTCGAGCCGGGCGAGCATGAGCAGGTCGTCCACGAGCCGGGCCATCCGGTCGGCCTCGGCGGCCATGCGCGCCATCGCCCGGTCGCGCTGCCGGCCGTCCAGCATGCCCTGGCCCGACAGCTGGAGGTAGCCGCGGATCGCGGCGAGGGGCGTGCGCAGCTCGTGCGAGGCGTCGGCGGCGAACCGGCGCAGCTGCGCCGAACTGCGTTCGCGGATCTCGAAGGCCGACTCGATCTGGTGCAGCATCGCGTTGAGCGCCCCGCGCAGTTCCGCCACCTCGGCGCTGGACGGGCCGCGATCGGTGACGCGGCGCGTCAGGTCGCCCTCGGCGATCGCCGACGCGGTGCGCACCATGTCGCCGAGCGGGCGCAGCCTGCGCCGGGACTCCGCCCGCGACACCACGGCCAGGACCAGCAGCAGCGCGCCGCCCGCGCACCCGTTCAGCAGCAGCAGGCGCCGGACGGCGCGTTCCGCCGGTTCCAGCGACTGGGCGAGCAGCACGTGGCCGCCGTCGGGGAGCCGCAGGGTCGTGACCCGATAGGGCGTGCCACCGGTCCTGACGGTCCTCGGCGCACCGTCCGCCTTGTCGGCGGGGCCGGCGGGGCCGGCGGGGCCGGCGGGGCCGGCGGGATCGCCGTACGCCTGGGCCAGGGACTGCTGGAGCACGCCGGGGGCTCCTGAAGCGCGAAGCGACAGGGCCCGGCCGTCAGGGGAGAGGGGCACGAAGATCACGTCTCGCTCCCCGGCCGGTGCCGTCCCGGGGAAGGCGCCGAGCGCGGCGCCGAGGTCCGCGTAACGCCGGATCGCCGCGAGGTCGGCGTGCGTGCCCTGGACGGCGCGTCGCGCGTCGTGCAGGTCGTCGTCGACGGCTCCCACGAGGAACCGGTCCAGCCCCACCGAGCCCGCCAGGCCGAACAGCACCAGCCCCACCGCGAACAGCAGCACGTTGGCGGTGGTGAGCTGGGCGCGCAGCGAACGCGGACGCGCCCGGCCTCGCCGCCGGATCACTCGGCCGTCCGCAACCGGTAGCCGTGTCCGCGCCGCGTCACGATCAGCGGCGTCCCGAGCGGGTCCAGCTTCCGCCGCAGATAGCCGATGTAGGTCTCGACCACGGTGGACTCCCCGGCGAAGCCGTACTTCCAGACCTCGCGCAGAAGCTCCTCCTTGGTGACGACCCGGTCCGCGTTGAGCATCAGGTAGCGCAGCAGCGCGAGCTCGGTCGGCGTGAGATCCACCGGGGTGCCGGCCCGCCGGACGGTGCGGGTCGCCTCGTCCATCACCACGTCCCCGTGCCGCAGCACGGCGGGCGGCGGGTTCTGGCGGCGCGCGCGCCGCAGCACCGCCCGGACGCGTGCGACGACCTCGTCGATGTTGAACGGCTTGGTGATGTAGTCGTCGCCGCCCAGCGTGAGACCGCCGATGACGTCCGACGGGGCGTCCCGCGCGGTCAGGAAGACCACGGGGACGTCCTCGCGTTCGCCGCGGACCGCCCGGCACACCTGCCAGCCGTTGCCGTCCGGCAGCATCACGTCCAGGAGCAGCAGGTCCGGGCGGTGCTCGCGGGCCAGCTCGACCGCCCGCGCCCCGGTCCCCGCGCTCAGCACCCGGAAGCCGTGGAACTCCAGGGCGATCCGCAGGATGTCGGCCAGACTCGGCTCGTCCTCGACCACGAGAACGGTCGGTGCCTCCAACGAGGGCCCCCGTTCGTCCGATTTCTCCCTGCCGCGTTCAGTATCGGGCAGACCCCGGCGCCGGAACCTCCGGACGACCTCGGAGGATCTTGAGAATCGGTTGTGAAAGCCGCCGCGACCATGGCCGGGCGCGCGGACGGTGATCGAGGCTGAGGCCCTTCCCACCCCTCGAACACGGACAGGAGCCTCGCTTTGGCCGCCATGACACGCTGGTGCTTCCGGCACCACCTCGTCGTCCTGCTGCTCTGGGCCGTCGCGCTCGGAGGCACCGTCCTGGCCGGACGGCTCGCGGGCGGCGCCTACGCCAAGGACTTCAAGCCGCCCGCCTCGGAATCGGTCCGGGCCGCCGACCTGATGCGGACGGCCTTCCCCGCGCGATCCGGCGACACCGACGTGGTCGTCTGGCGGGTCGACGGGCCCGGGACCGTCCGGGACGCCGCGGTCCGCGACCGCATGCGGGCCGTCCTCGACCGGATCGCCGCGCTCCCTGACGTCGGCCAGGCGCTGAGCCCCTACCGGGCGGACGGCGCCGGGCAGACCAGCGCCGACGGACGCACCGCCTACGCGCAGATCACCTACACCCGGCCGACCGGCGACCTCGCCGCGGACCGGATCGAACGGGTCGTGGACACCGCCAGGTCGGCCGCGACGTCCGGGCTGACGGTCGAGGTCGGCGGGCCCGCGGCCGGCGGCGTCGACCAGCCGCCGCCGCACCTGGCGGAGTTCGCGGGGCTCGCCGTCGCCGCGGTGGTCCTCTACCTGGCCTTCGGATCCTTCCCGGCGATGCTGCTGCCGCTCGTCACCGCCCTGTTCGGCGTGGGGCTCGGGCTGGCCGGGATCGAACTGCTCGGTCACGCGATGACCATGCCGTCCGCCGCGCTGCTGCTGAGCACCCTCATCGGCCTCGGCGTCGGCATCGACTACGCCCTGTTCGTCGTCTCCCGGTACCGCGGCGGTCTCCGCGAGGGGCTGCCGCCGGAGCCGGCCGCGATCGACGCCGCACGCACGTCCGGACGGTCGGTGCTGTTCGCGGGGGGCATCGTCTGCGTCTCGCTGCTCGGCATGTTCGCCATGGGCCTGGATTTCCTGAACGGCGTCGCCGTGGCCACCAGCCTGACCGTCCTGCTGAGCGTCGCCGCCGCGCTGACCCTGCTGCCCGCGCTGTTCGGCCTGCTCGGTACACGCGTCCTGAGCCGCCGCGAACGCCGCCTCCCGCCCGCCGCCTCCAGCTCCGGCGTTCCCACCACCCCCCGGCCCGGTCGGGCCGCGCGGTGGGCCGACGTCGTGCAGCGCCGTCCGAGGACGTTCGCGGTCGTCGCGTCGGCGCTGGTCGCCGTGCTGTCGCTGCCCGCGTTCTCGCTGCGGCTCGGCGTCGGCGACCAGGGCACACTGCCGGAGTCCAACACCGCGCGCCGCGCCTACGACATGCTCGCCGACGCGTTCGGCCCGGGTTTCAACGGCCCGCTGCAGATGGTGGTGCGCCCGCGGGACGGCGGCGCGGAGGTGCCACCGGCCGTGCTGGAGCGGCTCGTCGGTGACGTCCGTGCGACGAGGGGAGTGGCGAAGGCCACGGTGATGCCGCTTCCCGGCCAGGCGCGCGGCGGGATGAGCGCGGGTGGTGCCGCTCCGCGGATGGCGGTGGTGCAGGTGATACCGGCGACCTCGCCCCAGGACGCCGGGACCGGCGCGCTGATCGACCGGCTGCGCACCGGCCCCGCGGCGCGCGACGGCTCCCTGGAGGTCCTGGTGGGGGGCGCCACGGCGGTCGACAAGGACCTGGCCTCGACGCTGGCCGCCCGCCTGCCGCTCTTCCTCGCCGTGATCGTCGCGCTGGGCTCGGTCCTGCTGCTGGCGGCCTTCCGCAGCCTGGCCGTGCCGCTGCTGGCCGCGGTGCTGAACGTGGCCGCGACGGGGACCGCGCTGGGCATCACGGTGGCGCTGTTCCAGTGGGGCTGGGGCACCGGCGTCCTCGGCATCGGCAAGCCGGTGCCGGTCACCTCCTTCCTGCCGGTGCTCATGATCGCGATGCTGTTCGGCCTGGCCATGGACTACCAGGTGTTCCTGACCGGGCGGATGCGCGAGGAGTGGCTGCGGACCCGGGACGCGCGGCGGGCGGTGCACGCCGGGCTGGTCCACGGAGGCGGGGTGATCGTGTCCGCCGCCGTCATCATGATCGCGGTGTTCGGAGCGTTCGTGATGAGCGGCGACCGGGAGGGGATGCTGGTCGGCGCCGGGCTGGCGGGCGCCGTGGCCGTGGAGGCCTTCGTGCTGCGCACCATGCTCGTCCCGGCCGTCATGACCCTGCTCGGTGCGGCCGCCTGGTGGCTGCCCGCGCGGGCCGCCCGCGAGAGGACGTGAGGACGTCACAGCCAGGGCGGGCGGCGGAGTTCAGGAGGCCGGGAGCAGGGACGGGAGGACGGGCCGGACGAGTCGGGCGGCCTCCTCCTCCGTCGGGTCGGGCCCCTCGGGGCCGGAGGCGAAGAACAGGAGGAAGCCCTGCTGGAAGGTGGCGCCGAGGAGGAGTGCGGCGACGGAGGCCGTGTCGGCCTCGGGACGGACCCGGCCGCGCTCGACCTCGGCGTCCAGGTAGCGGACCACGGCCATGACGGGCTCGCCGGGACCCGCGTCGTACTTGCTCAGGGACTCGCGGGTGGCGGCCAGGACCCGGGGCTGGGTGAGCATTCCGGCCATCATCGGGAAGGCCTTCCGGTAGAACCGGAGACCGCCCCGGACGGTGGCGGTGAGGTTGTCCTGGACGGTGTCCTCGCCGGGGTTGAGGCGGTGCGTGAACGGGGGCATGCGTTCGCGCAGGACGCTCAGCATGAGCTCTTCCTTGTCGCGGAAGTGCTTGTACAGCAGCGCTTCGGAGCATCCGGCCAGCCGGGCGATCTCCTTGGTGGTGGCCTCGGCGAGTCCGCGGGTGCGCATGATCTCGGCGAGGGCGTCGAGCATGCGCTCGCGAGCGGTGGTCATTCGTCGTGTCCCCTTGACAGGTGGGTGAGTGCTTACCCACTCTAGGGGTGAGTGAGCATTTACTAACCCAGGAGGACACCATGAGGATCACGATCTTCGGAGCGACCGGCGGCATCGGGACGGCGGCCTGCCGCGAGGCCGCCGAGCGCGGCCACGAGGTCACGGCGGTCGTCCGGGACGCCGCGCGGCTCCCCGCCGACGTGCGGGAACGCGTGAACGTGGTGGTCGCGGACGTCATGGACCCGGCCGCCGTCCAGTCCGCGGTCGAGGGGCGCGACGCCGTCCTGTCCTGCCTCGGGAGCCGTGGCGGCCGCGCCGCGACGACGGTGCTCACCGACGCCGCGACGTCCGTCGTCAAGGGCATGCGCGCCGCGGGCGCCCGGCGGCTGCTGACGGTCAGCGCCGCGGCGCCCTACCCCGACCCCGGCGACGGGTTCCTCGGCGGCCGCGTCTTCAAGCCGCTGGTCAGCAAGATCCTCGAGCGGCCCTTCGCGGACCTCCTCCGCGCCGACGACCTGGTCGAGAAGGCGGACGGCATCGACTGGACGCTCGTCCGGCCGCCGATGCTCCAGAACGGGCCCGCCACCGGGACCTACCGCCTGGGCCTGGACCTCGCGCCGCCCAAGGCCCGCAGGATCCGGCGCGCGGACGTCGCGGCGGCCATGCTCGACCTGGCCGGCGACCCGACGTCGATCGGGCACGTGGCCTGGGTCGCCGCCTGACCTCTGGCCTGACCGGCGGCCCGCCGGTCAGAGGACGTCGCGGCGGCGGTGGCTCAGCGACGGCAGGATCTCGCGGACCCGGGCCGCGGCGTCCGGGTCCAGCTCCAGGACGCGGACGGACGGGAACGGGCCGAGGTCGGCGACGACGGTGCCCATGGGGTCGACCAGCAGGCTGCGGCCCACCCCGCCCGGCAGGCCGCGCGGGGGCGCGGTGCGGTCGGGGGCCTTGTCCACGGCGATGACCCAGCTGGTGTTCTCGATGGCCCGGGCGCGGACGAGGGTCGTCCAGTGCTCTTCCTTGAAGACGCCCTGGCCCCAGGCGGCGGGGATCACGAGGATCTCGGCGCCCCGGTCGACCAGCGCGCGGGCCAGCTCGGGGAACCGGACGTCGTAGCAGGTGATGACGCCGAGGCGGTGCCCGGCCAGGTCGAGGGTGACGGGCCGGTCGCCCGCCGCCACGCGCTCGGACTCGCGGTCGCCGAAGGCGTCGTACAGGTGCAGCTTGCGGTAGGAGCCGACCAGCTCGCCCTCGGCGGAGACGCCGACGACGGTGTTGTGCACGCGGCCGGACGGGGCGGGCTCGAACACCCCGATGACGACGTTGACGCCGTGCTCGCGGGCGGCCTCGCGGACGGCGGTGACCCACGGGCCGTCCAGGGGCTCGGCGGCCGCGGCGAGGTCGTTGCCGAAGCGCAGGAACGACGCCTCGGGGAACACCGCCAGGTCGCAGCCGCCCGGCGTCCCGGCGGCCTCGGCGAGCGCCGCGAGGACGCGGTCCAGGTTCTCCTTGGGGTCGTCGCCGACCTCGATCTGACACAGAGCCACGCGCATGACCTCATTCTGCCCGTTCGACGTGCGGATATGACAGTCGTCATCCGTTTCGCCTGACGGGCGCCCACGGGACCGGTGACGTCCGCGTCTACCGGCCCGGACGCGCCGCCGGGACCCTGGACGCATGGAGAACACGGCGATCCGGGTCAGGGAGCTGCGGCAGCGGTACGGGGAGTTCGAGGCCGTGGCCGGGGTGTCGTTCGAGGTGGCGCGGGGCGAGCTGTTCGCGCTGCTCGGGACGAACGGGGCGGGGAAGACGACGACGCTGGAGGCGGTCGAGGGGCACCGGGCGGCGCAGTCCGGGGAGGTCCGGGTGCTGGGCCGGGACCCGTACCGGGAGCGGCGGGCCGTCCGGCCGAGGCTCGGGATCATGCTCCAGGAGGGCGGGTTCTTCGCCGACCTCACGACCGCCGAGACGATCGACCACTGGCGCGGCTTCGTCGAGGACCCGCGCCCCCGGGACGAGCTGCTCGACCTCGCGGGCCTGCGCGAACAGGCGGGGGTCCGGGCGCGGCAGCTGTCGGGCGGGCAGAAGCGCCGCCTCGACCTGGCGCTCGCCCTCACCGGGCGTCCCGAGGTCCTCTTCCTGGACGAGCCGACCACCGGCATGGACCCCGAGGCGCGGCACGCCACCCGACGGACGGTCGCCGAGCTCGTCCGGGACGGCCTGACGGTGCTGCTCACCACGCACTATCTGGAGGAGGCCGAGCAGCTCGCGGACCGGCTGGCGATCATGCACCGGGGGCGGGTCGTGGCGTCCGGGACGGTCGCGGAGGTGGTCGGCGGGCACGGCGACCGGGTCCGGTTCCGCGTCCCGCCCGACGTGCCGGTCGCGGACCTGCCCGTCCTGCGGGGGGTCGCGGCCGGGATCGAGGTGGACGCCGGGCACGCCACGGCGACCTACACCCTCCCGCCGGACGACCTCCAGCCCGGCGTGTACGGGCTGCTGCGCTGGGCGGACGAGCGGAGCCTCGCGCTGCCCGGCCTGCGCGTCGACAACGCGTCCCTGGAGGACGTCTTCCTCAGCACGGCGGGAGCGGAATCGTGATCGGCACCAGGGCGTTCCCCGTCCATCTCGACCGCGTCCTGCTCACCCGCGTCGCGCGTCTCGAGGCGCGGCTGCTGTGGCGCAACCGGACGGCGCTGTTCGTCGCGGCCGGCATGCCGCTGCTCTTCGTCGGGATGCTGGTCCCGATGCACGGCAAGCGGATCCAGGGCGTGGACGCGGCGCTCCTCCAGGGCACCGGCCACCTGGCGCTCTTCCTGCTGTTCGCGGTGTTCATGAACCTGGCGACGGTGTTCACCACCCGCCGCGAGGACGGCACGCTCAAGCGGATGCGCGGCACGGCGCTCGGCGACGCCGAGATCCTCGGGGGGAGCGTCCTGACCGCGACCGTCCTGTACATGGCGCAGGTGGCGGTGCTCGCGGTGGTCCTGGTCGCGGCGTTCGGCGGCCGGGCGCCCGCCGACCCGGTCCTGACGCTCGCGGGGATCGCGGGCGGCGTCGTGGTGTTCGCGCTGCTCGCGTCCGTCGTCTCGGGGATCACCCCGACCACCGAGCTGACGCAGCTGACCGTCCTGCCGGTGATGTTCGCGTGCATGGCGGGCGCCGGGGTGATGTTCCCGCTGGGGGTGCTGCCGGAGGTCGTCCAGCAGTCGCTGCGGGCGCTGCCGCTGACGCCGGTCGTGGAGATCGTCCGCACCGGCTACTTCGGACGCGACTTCACCGCGCACGGCGTCCCGCCCGCGGTCGGGGTCGGCGGCGGCTGGGTCGCGTGCCTGCCGTCCTTCGCGATCCTCGCCGCGTGGGCCGCCGTCGCGCGCCGCCTCGCCGCGCGGGCCTTCCGCTGGGACCCGCGCCGCTCCTAATGGGAGCTGACCCCCACCGCTCCCGACCCCCGCCGCTCCCGACCCCCGCCGTTCCCGGCCCGCCACGGATCGCACCGGAAAGTAGGGTGCCGCACATGGACGCCACCACCTCCGCTGAGCTGGAGCGACGCGCCACGGCGCGGTCCGGCCGGTACCGCCGGGTCACCTACCGGTCGTTCCTGATCGCGGGCGCCGGGATCATCTCGCCGACGGTCGTGGGGCTGTTCCTCGGGCACCGGGAGGGGAGGCTGCCGCTCCTGCTGCTGCCGCCCGCCCTGGCGGGCCTCGGCGTCCTGTTCTGGTTCTACACGCGGATCATCGCCCGCGGCCTGGACGGCGGCGCGGACCGCCGGGACGTCGTGGCGGGCGGGATCGTCGCCGCGGCGCTGAGCCCGCTGATCGCCGCGCATCCGCTGGCCGTCATGATCCCGTACCTCTGGCTGTCGGCGGTCGCGCTGTCCCCGATGCGCGTCCGGACGATCGTCCTGCTGTGCCTCGGGACGTCGGCCGTCGAGGTGCTGGTCGCGGGCGTGGCGTGGGCGGTGGCCGAGGACCGGCCGGTCCGCTGGTGGACGGTGCCGCCGGTGTTCGCGGTCTTCGCGGCGACCGCCGGGGTCGTGGCGTTCATCAACCGCTACCAGCGCGGCATCTGGGACCTGCACCAGGAGACGCACGCCGTCCGGCAGGCGCTCGCGCGGGCCGCGGTGTCGGAGGAGCGGCAGCGGTTCTCGCGGGACCTGCACGACCTGCTCGGCCACAGCCTGTCGCTGATCGCGGTGAAGAGCGAGCTGGCGATGCGGATGGCCGAGGCGGACCCGGGGCGCGCCCGCGCCGAGATGGAGGACGTGCGGCGCGCGGCCCGGGACGCGTTGCGCGAGGTCCGCGCGGCGGTGCGCGGCTACCGGGCGATCGAGCTGGACGCCGAGCTCGCCGGGGTGCGGGCCGTGCTGGAGACGGCGGGCGTCCGGTGCGAGGCCGGGCCCGTGCCGGACGGGCTGCCGCCGGAGGTCCGGGCCGTCCTGGCCTGGGTGATCCGGGAGGGCGCGACGAACGTGATCAAGCACAGCGACGCGCGCTCCTGCACGGTCGGGCTGAGCGGATACGGTGACACGGTGGTGCTCGAACTGACCAACGACGGCGTCCGCCGCGCCGCGGAGCACGCGACGCCGCCTTCGTCCGGGGCCGGGTCCGGGTCCGGGCTCGCGGGGCTGGGGGAGCGCGTCGCGATGCTCGGCGGCGAGCTGACGGCCGGGCCGCAGGGCCGCGACCGGTTCCTGCTCCGGGCCGTCCTCCCGCTGGACGGGGCGGCGCGCGTCCCGGAGCCGGCGGCGTGATCACGGTGCTGCTCGCGGACGACGAGCACCTCATCCGGGGTGCGGTCGCCGCGCTGCTCGGCCTGGAGGGCGACCTCGCGGTGGTCGCGGAGGTGGGCCGTGGGGACGAGGTCGCCGCCGCGGTCGCCGCCCACGACCCGGACGTGACGGTCCTCGACATCGACATGCCCGGCATGGACGGCCTGACCGTCGCCGAGCGGCTGGCCGAGGACGGCGCGCGCTGCGCGGTGTGCGTCCTGACCAGCTTCGCCCGCCCCGGGTACCTGCGCCGCGCCATGGCCGCCGGGGTGCGGGGCTTCGTCGCGAAGGACGCCCCGGCGGGCGAGCTGGCCGCCGCGATCCGCAAGGTCCACGGCGGCGGCCGCTACCTGGACGCCGAGCTCGCCGCGAGCGCGATGGCGGCCGGGGACAACCCGCTGACCGACCGCGAGCGCGAGATCCTCCGGCTGATCGGCGCGGGCACCGAGACCGCGCGCATCGCCGGGCTGCTGCACCTCGCCGAGGGCACCGTCCGCAACTACCTGTCGACGGCGATGACCAAGCTGGGCGAGCCGAACCGCGTCGCCGCCGTCCGCGCCGCCCGCGAGATGGGCTGGATCTAGCCGAGGCCGAGGGCGTCCATCCAGATGGGCAGGGACGGCGCGACCGGCGCCGGCCCATCGGTGATCTCGTCGTCCCAGACGCGCGCGATCCGGGTGGACGGCTCGTACCGGGCCCAGCCCGGGTCACCGGACGCGGCGAACGACGTCCACGCCTTCCGGACGGCGTCCGACAGCGCGTCGAACCCGTCCGGGACGGGTGTTCCGAGGTGCCGGGCGGCGAAGCGCGAGTCGGGGAGGCCGAACACGAACGGGACGTCGATGGAGTGCCGGTTGAGGCCCGCCGGGCTGCGCCAGGCGAAGTCGAACAGCCACGTCCGCCCGCCCGCCGCGGCGTGGGCCTCGGCGACGAGCGTGGTCGGCATCCGGAACATCGCGTCCGAGAGCAGCTCGACGGTCAGGTCGACGTCGCCGAGCCGCGGATACGCCTCCCGGTACCGCCTCGCACCGGCCGCGCCGACCTTCACCGCGCCGGACACCGTCTCGGGCGTGAGCTCCGGCGGCACCGGCGACGACAGGAACGCGCGCGCCTCCTCGTGGACGAACCCGCAGACCAGGTCGACGTCGGCGGCGTCCGCGATCCGCGACCAGGGCGGCCCGGTGACCAGGTCGCCGTCGATGACCGGCGCGAACGCCGTGACGGGCCGCGTGACCGGGTCGACCGGCGCGTCCTGGACGGCGAGGACGGCCTCCGGGGGCAGCGTCGCGAACCCGTCCCACGTCGGCTCGACCCCGGCCGCGTCCGCGATGGTCCGGGTGATCCCGGACGCCTCGCCGGGGGAGAGGTACCCGTCCGGGACGCTGTGCGCGATCGCGCGCCGGAACAGTCCGCGCGCCGCGGGCGCCCCGCTCAGCAGCACGATCGACGCCGCCCCCGCGGACTGCCCGAACACCGTGACCCGGTCCGGGTCGCCGCCGAACGCGGCGATGTCCCCCCGCACCCACTCCAGCGCGGCGATCTGGTCGCGCAGGCCCCGGTTGTCCGGGACGCCGGGCAGGTGGCCGAAGCCCTCGAACCCGGTCCGGTAGTCGAACGTCACGACGACCACGCCCGCCCGCGCGATCCGCGACGCGTCGTAGTGCGGCATCGGGCTCGCGCCGATCCGCCACGCGCCGCCGTAGAACCACACCATCACGGGCAGCCCGGACCCGCCCGCGTCGGGCGTCCAGACGTTGACGTTGAGGCAGTCGAGGCCGTCCCCGGGACGCCAGATCGGCGGCGCGGACGGCGCGGCCGCGAGCTGCGGCGGGGGAGTGCCGAACCGGGTCGCGTCGCGCACGCCGTCCCACGGCTCGGCGGGGACGGGCGGCCGGAACCGCCGTGCGCCGTCCGGCGCGGCCGCGTACGGGACGCCCCGGAAGATCGCCAGCCCGTCGGTCCCGGTTCCGCGCACCACACCCCGGTCGGTCCGCGCGAGCACGTTCTCGGTCACGTGTCCCGACGCTACCGGGCCCACCGCACACGGCGCGCACACACCGTGCACGCGCCGCGCACTGGCCGTTTCATGACACTTTCTCCCGATGCCACGGGCCCGGCGAAGATCACCGATACGCTGACCCGGTTTCCGCACCGGGAGGACGACACCACATGCCGCGCCGCACCGCGATCCTGGCCGCCACCGGCACCCTGGCCCTGGCCGCCGCGCTCGCCCCGTCCACCCCGGCCGCCGCGACCCCGGCAGCGGCGTCCTCGGCAGCGGCGTCCCCGGCCGCGTTCCAGGCACAGGCGTCCCCCGCGGCGGCCGCCCTCCCGGCCGTCGGGCCGTGGCAGGCGACCGGATCGTCCCTGGTCAGCAGCCTGTTCCAGAACCAGGGCCTCGCGACGGTCCGCGCGTTCGGCGGCGACCACCTCTGGTACACCGGCAACGTCGTCGCGCCGGACGCGCAGCTCAAGGGCTGGAACCACGTCGGCGACCCGGACTACTCGCACGGCTACGTCGTGGAGCCGTACCAGTCGGGAGCGGCGTCCCCGACGTCCAAGATGTTCCGCGTGTACGACACCGCGAACGGGTTCCGGTCGTCCGACTTCGTGCACCGGCTGGCCCCGGGCGAGGCGATGAACAACTCGTTCGCCGCCGTCAGCCGGGACGGCCGGTGGCTCGTGTCCGGCGAGTGGGAGACCGAGGACCGGCTGCTCGTCACCCCGATGCCCATGGTCAACGAGGCCGCGACCGACCCGGCGAAGGACCTTCCCCTCACCGGGCGCGTCGTCCTCGACAAGCCCGTCCGCGACGTCCAGGGCTGCGTCTTCACCACCGCGACCCGCCTGGTCTGCTCGTCGGACGACGGGAACGGCACGGTCGACGGCGTCGTCCGCCCGCTGCTCCAGGTCGACCTCGCCCACGCCCCGGACGGCCGGGACGTCGCGGGCCACGTGACCGCGCTCGGCCCGCTGCCCATGGAGAGCGCCTGCGAGCCGGACGCCCAGCACGCGTTCGAGGCCGAGGGGCTCGACTACGACGCGGCCACGGGCGTCCTGCGCGTCGAGGTCGTCCAGCCCGGCCTCTGCATCCCGCTGACGACCGTGTGGGAGTTCAAGAGCCGTACCGTGGGGGCGTGACCGACCAAAGCCCCGAAAATCCCCCGGAACCGAGGACGAGACTACGGAGGTGGTCGCGCCGGACGCTGCTCGTCCTGGTGACCCTCTGGGGCCTGGTGACGGCGGCGTCCATGGTGGTCGTCCTGTCGACGGAGACGCGCGCCGCGGTCCCCGCCGGGTTGTCGTACGTGCAGGCCGGGGACGTGCGGACGCGGTACCGGGAGTGGGGGAGCGGCGGGAGCCCGGTCGTCCTGGTGCACGGCGCGTTCGAGTCCGCGGACGCCTGGACCCCGACGGCCGAGATCCTCGGACGCACCCACCGCGTCCTCGCGATCGACCTCACCGGCGACGGGTACAGCCAGCGCAGACCCCCGTACAACGCCGCGCATCTGGCCGACCAGGTGAACGCCTTCATCGCGGCGATGCACCTGTCCAAGCCCGTGATCGTCGGGCATTCCAGCGGCGCGGCGGTCGTCGCGGAGGCGGCGCTGCGGCGTCCGGACGCGATCGGCGGCCTCCTGCTCCTCGACGGGGACGCCCTGCTCACCGGCGCCGGCCAGAAGAGCCCCCTCCCGTACCTGTTCATCGACCCCTACCGGACGGCCCTCCTGCGCCTGGGCGTCCGCTCCGACTGGCTCGTCCGCACCGCCTACGCGCGCGCGTGCGGGCCGCGCTGCCCGCGCCTGGACGCCCAGGGCGTCGACCAGTGGCGGCGTCCGTTCATGGTGCCGGGAGCGGAGAAGGCCGTCTGGGCGATGCTCCGCGAAGGCGTCGTCGGCATCCCGACCTCGCGGCTCGAGCGGCTCCGCACCCTGAACATGCCGAAGTCCGTGGTCTTCGGCGCGGACGACTTCGTGTTCAGCAGGTCCACGCCCGCCGAGACCGCCGCCCGCATCGGCGCCCCGCCGCCCACGCTCATCCCGCGCGCCCAGCACATGGCCTTCGTGTCCGATCCCGGTGTCGTCGCGTCCACGATCGACGCCCTGACCCGCCGCTGAACGAGTCGCTGAACGGGTCGCCGGACGGGCATGGCCGCGGTCGGCCGCCGGTCCGGGACGTCCCGTCCCGGCGGCCGCCGGTTAGAGTTCCGGGATGAGTGAGCCACTGGTCCGCCGGATGCGCGAGTTCGGCGAGACGATCTTCGCGGAGATGTCGGCGCTGGCGGTCCGGACCGGCGCGATCAACCTCGGGCAGGGCTTCCCGGACGAGTCCGGCCCCGAGGCGATGCTCCGGCACGCCGCCGACGCGATCCTCGCCGGGGACAACCAGTACCCGCCGGGTCCGGGCGTCCCGGAACTGCGGGAGGCGGTCGCCGGGCAGCGCCGCGCCCGGTACGGGCTGGAGTACGACCCGGCGACCGAGGTGTTCGTGACCGTCGGCGCGACCGAGGGCATCGCCGCCGCGCTGCTCGGCCTGGCCGAGCCCGGCGACGAGGTGATCGTCTTCGAGCCGTACTACGACTCCTACGCGGCGATGATCGCGATGGCCGGCGCCGTCCGCCGGACGGTGACCCTCCGCCCCGACCAGGGCCGGTTCACCTTCGACCCGGACGAGCTGCGCGCCGCCGTCACCCCGCGCACGAAGCTGATCATGGTGAACTCGCCGCACAACCCGACCGGGACGGTGTTCACCCGCGCCGAGCTGGAGGAGATCGCGGCGGTCTGCCGCGAGCACGACCTCGTCGCGATCACCGACGAGGTGTACGAGTACCTGACCTTCGACGACGTCGAGCACATCAGCCTCGCCACGCTCCCGGGCATGCGCGAGCGGACGGTCGTCATCTCGTCCACCGGCAAGACGTTCTCGGTGACCGGGTGGAAGACCGGCTGGGTGTGCGCGCCCGCGCCGTTCGTGAACGCCGTCCGGACGGTCGCGCAGTTCGTCACGTTCACCGCCAGCGCGCCCTACCAGCGCGCGACCGCGTACGCGCTCCGCGAGGAGGGCGCGTGGGTGGAGAACCTGCGCAAGTCGCTCCAGTCCAAGCGGGACCGCCTGATCAGCGGTTTGGAGGCGGCCGGGTTCGCGACGCTGCGCCCGCAGGGCACCTACTTCGTGCAGGCCGACATCCGCCCGCTCGGCTTCGCGGACGGCCTGGAACTGGCCCGCGCGCTGCCCGAGCGCGCCGGAGTCGTCGCGATCCCGACGCAGGTGTTCTACGACCACGCGGAGGCCGGGGCGCACTTCGTCCGGTTCGCGTTCTGCAAACGCGAGGACGTCATCGACGCCGCCGTCGAACGCCTCCACCGCCTCGCCCGCTGACGCGCCGGCGCCGGGTCTCTTGATCTTCGATGGATGCGCATTTACGCTCGGGATGCTTGCGAAACGCTCACTATCGAGCATTCCTGTGAGGTGTCCGTGTCGCGTGACTCCCGACGCGCCCGTCCCGTCAGCCGCCGCAGAACAAGCACCGCAGTGGTCACCGCCGCCCTTCTGGCGGTGCCGCTGACCGCCGCGACCACCCCGTCCGCCCAAGCCGCCCCCGCCCCCGCTCCCGCCAGGAGCGGCGAGCCCGCCCCCGCCCCCGCCGCGGCGACGGCGGTGACCGTCCACCAGAACGACCGGACGGTCACCGTCGCCACCCGCGGCTACGAGATCGACATCGCCCGCGGCCCCTTCGCGATCACCACCCGCCGCGCGGGGAGGACCGTCCTCGCGACCGCCGCGTCCGGCGCGTTCGACCTCACCCGAGCGGACGGCACGCACCTCACGCCGACCGCCGTCCGCACCGCCACCTGGGCGGACGGCGCGCTCGACCTCGCCGTCGCGACGTCCGACCCGGCCGCGACCCTGACCGTGAAGATCACCCCGGAGTCCGACCGGTACCGCGTCCTGACCGGTGTGACGGGCGCGACGGCCACCGCGTCCGCGCTGCGCCTGGACATGGCGTCCGGCGGCCACTGGTACGGCCACGGCGAGGCGAAGACCGACGCCGAGGGCGAGCCCGACACCCGCCAGCCCTGGCCCCTGGACGCCGCGACCGGCAAGGAGCAGGTCGACGACACCACGTTCGGCCCGGCGTCGTACCTGATGACCGAGCCGTTCTGGTTCACCGCGACGTCCGCCGGGCTGTACGTCAGGACCAACGACCTCATGCACGTGTCGCTGGGCCGCGTCCACGCGGGCGTCGCCGACTTCGAGGTCACCGGCACCGCGAACCTGGACGCGACGGTCTTCGTCGAGCGCACCCCGCGCGCCGTCTACCTGGACTACGTGGGCATCGCCGGGAAGCCCCAGAGCATCGGCGCGGCCCCCGCGCAGTTCGAGAAGCCGCTCTGGAACTCGTGGGCGCAGTTCTACTCGACCGTCGACCAGCAGGGCTTCCTCGACTACGCGCGCTCCCTGCACGACGCGGGCGTCCTCGGCCACACCATGCAGCTCGACGACGGCTGGATGACGCACTACGGCGACTACACGTGGAACTCCAAGTTCCCCGATCCCAAGGGCATGTCCGACCAGATCCACGCCATGGGCTACGACTTCGGCGTCTGGATCACCCAGTGGATCAACCTGGACGCCGACAACTACCAGGTCGCCAAGGACAAGGGCTACCTCCTGAAGTCCAAGGACGACCCGTCGCTGCCCTGCACGGTCACCTGGTGGAACGGCAAGGCCGGGCTCATCGACCTCGGCAACCCCGACGCCTACAGGTGGTACGAGGACCAGCTCAGGAGACTCCAGGCCGACTACGGCGTGGACGGCTTCAAGTTCGACACCCGCTTCTTCGACGAGCGGTGCGCCGCGTCCAACGGGCTCGACGCCGCCGCCTACCGGAGGCTCGGCGCCGAGCTCGCCCGGCAGTTCGACCTCCAGGGCGCGGGCATCCGCGTGCACTGGACGGGCGCGCAGAAGTACGGCTTCGTCACCCGCACCGTCGACAAGGGCACCGACTGGGCCTCGCTCAACGCGGCCGTGAAGCAGAACCTCGCCGTCTCCGTCATCGGCTACCCGTTCGTCGCGACCGACATGGTCGGCGGCTCGGACAGCATGCCGCCGCCGTCGAACGAGGTCCTGGTCCGCTGGGCGCAGGCCGCCGCCGTCATGCCGATCGAGTACGCGTCGACGTCGCCGCTGAAGGTCTACGACTTCGTGAACAGGACCTGGGTCACCTACCCGCCCGAGGTCGGACGCGCCTACGCCGCCGCGACCCGGCTGCACGCCGCGCTCGCCCCCTACATCCGCGACCAGGCCGCCCGCGCCGTCCGGACGGGCGAACCGATCATGAAGCCGCTGTTCTTCCGGCACCCGGACGACCCGAAGGCGTACACGGTCGCCGACGAATGGCTGCTCGGCGACTCGCTGCTCGCCGCGCCCGTCCTCGCGTCCGGGACGAGCCGGGACGTGCACCTGCCGCCCGGCGCCTGGTACGACGTCGTCCGGCACCGCGCCGTGAACGGCGGTGACCTGCGCGGATACAGGGCCGACCTGGGCACCGTGCCGCTGTTCGTCCGGCTCGGCGCCCCCGACACCCCGCGCCTGCTGAAGGTCCTCAGGTAGAGCGGACGGGCAGCCCGGTCCACGCGGACACCGCCGAGGCGACCGCGTGGGCCGAGGTGTCGGTGTACCGGTCGTCGAACGTCAGGGGGGTGCCGTACGCGCTCGCCGACCGCTGCGCGTTCCGCGCGTACGTGCCGGAGAGACCGGCGACGAACCGCTCCGGCGCGTCCACGGTCAACGCGAGGACGTACGAGCCGCCGCTCCCGCCCCGCCCGTTCAGGGGGACGACGCTGATCCCGGTGATCCGCTCCCACGGCACGGTCGTCTTCCAGAAACCGACCGTCACCCCGCTCTCGGAGAGCGTCATGATCGGGTTGACCTTCCGCGCGCGCACGACCACCCACAACAGCAACAGCAGGATGACCCCGGCGGCCCCCTCGCACACGACGGTCGCCGACATACCGCCCTTGAGAGCCGCCATGACCGCGCCGACCAGCGCCAGCACCAGCGCGATCGCCCCGAACCGGACGACGACCCGGCCCAGCACGAGCCGCACGTCCAGCCGCTCGCCCCGCCGCGGCGCCACGGCCACGGGAGCGGAGTCCGGCGCGCTGCTCGCGTTCAGCGTGAGGATCCGGCTGAACGCGATCATCCGCCCGCGCCCCCACGCGAACAACGCCAGCACGACCGGGACGGAGACCACGGCCGCGACCACCGCCGTCGACGTCCCGCCGACCACGCCCACCGAGCGCAGCACCCCGAGCAGCGTCCCGAGGACGACGACGTGGACGGCCAGCGCCGTCCAGATCCGCCGCCGGACCCGCCCCAGCTCCATCCGGGCGAAGTTCACCGCGATCCACTGCGCCTCGGGCTCGCTCGTCCGCCCCGTCCTGATGATCTGCACGCGGAGGGACGGGGAGAGCGCGCGCCAGCGTGCGCGCAGCTCGGATGCCTGGTCGGACACAAGGTGCTCCAAGGGGTCGACGGACTCCGGTCCCCGTCCGGGCGCGGAATTACATCACACCCCCTGATCGGCGGGCGAACGTGATGTGACGCCCGTCACGGGACGTGCGGGACCCCCGTCCCGAGGTGACCACCGGACGCAGTAACCTTCCTGCCGTGCCCGACCTGACCATTCCCGAGCCCCAGTTCCCCGACGACGACGGGAGCGCCGACCCGCGCCTGCGGGACGCGCTCGCCTCCTACGCCGCGGGACGGGCCGGCGGGCACGTGGTCCTCGAGGCGCTCGCCGGCAAGCGGCTGCTCGTCCCGATCGTGGCCGTCCTCACCGAGGAGGAGGACGTCGCCCCCGGCGAGCTGCGCCGCGAGAAGAACAGCGAGATGGCCCTGCCCACCCTCATGGGCGAGGACGGACGCCGCGGCGTCCTCGGGTTCACCTCCACCGCGTCCATGGCCGCGTGGCGCGCCGACGCCCGGCCCGTCGCGGTCAGCGCTCGGCAGGCCGCGTCCGCGGCGCTCGACGAGGGCGCGCACGCCCTGGTCGTGGACGTCGCGGGCCCCGTCCCGTTCGCCGTCGACGGCCTGCGCCTGCACCTGCTCGCCGAGGGCCGCCCCGTCCCGCCCCCGCACGAGGACGCCGAGGTCCTCGCCGCGATCGACGCCGCGTTCGGCGCGGAGCCGGGCGTCCAGGGCGTCCGGGTCGCGAAGGGCGAGCAGGCCGAGCTGGCCGTCCGGTTCGCGATCGCGCCCGGCCACGACGAGCGCGCCACCGTGCAGCGCGTGTCCGACCGCCTCGCCGAGTCCCTGCGCGGACGCGTCGTCGGCGGCGTCGAGCTGAGCCTCTACCGCCGCTAGGCTGCGGCGCATGAGCGCCCCCGTGTGGTCGGTGCGAGCCGACTGGACCGAGCCCCTCCGCAACGCGTGGACGCTCGCGGGCTGCGCCGCACTGGCCCTGGTCCTGGCGTTCCGCGCCCCCGACCCCGCCGCGATCCCGGCGTTCGCGTTCCTCGGCGTCCTGTGCGTGCTGCTCGGCGTCGTGGACGTCGCGCGGAAACGCCTCCCCGACCCGCTGACCCTTCCGTCCGTCCCCATCGCAGGCGCCCTGCTGGCCGTCGCCGACCCGTCGCGCTGGTTCGGGATGCTCGTGGGCGCGGGCGTGCTGTTCCTGGTGTTCGCGGTGCAGTGGTTCGCCGTCCCGAACGCCATCGGCTTCGGCGACGTGAAACTCGCCCCCGTCCTCGGCCTCTACCTGGGCTGGCTCGGCCGCCCCGCTTGGATCACCGGCCTGTTCGGGATGTTCGTCCTCGGCGGCCTCTTCGCCTTGGCCCTCCTCCTCTTCCGCCGCGCGGGACGCAAGGACCAGATCCCCTACGGCCCGTTCATGCTCGCCGGAACCCTCCTCGCGGTGCTCGCCCACGCCTGAAAACCGTTGGACGCGTTGCCGCGCGTTTGGGCAGGCTGGGCACAATATGGACATCGATGTTGAGAGCTTCATCCGAGACGGTTTCGTCCGTGTGCCGGAGGCGTTCCCGCGGGACGTCGCCGACGCGGGCCGCGCGCTGCTCTGGGAGGCGTCCGGGTGCTCGCCGGACGACCCGTCCACCTGGACACAACCGGTCGTGCGTTTGTACGACCAGGGACAGCCGCCGTTCCGCGAGGCCGCGCAGAGCGCGCGCCTGCGCGAGGCGTACGACGCGCTCGTCGGTGAGAACCGGTGGGTCCCCAGGAAGACGGTCGGCGGCAGCTACGCCGTCCGGTTCCCTGTTGAGGACGCCCCCGGCGACGAGGGCTGGCACATCGAGTCGAGTTTCCCGGGACCCGACCCGAACGACTACACGACCTACCGCGTCAACCTGAACTCGCGCGGACGCGCCCTGCTCGTCCTGTTCCTGTTCTCGGACGTTGGAGACGACGACGCGCCCACCCGCGTCCGCGTCGGCTCGCACCTGGACGTCCCGCCCCTCCTGGAACACGCAGGAGATGACGGACTCGCCTTTATGGAAATTGCCAAACGCGCCGACGCCGCGAGTGAGTACCGGGAAGTAGCCTTCGCGACCGGCCGCGCGGGCGACGTCTACCTGTGCCACCCGTTCCTCGTCCACGCCGCGCAGCGCCACCAGGGGCGGACCGTCAAGTTCATGGCGCAGCCGGGCCTCGAACCCGCCGTCCCGCTGTCGGTGGACGGCCCGTCCCCGGTCGAACGCGCCATCAAGCTGGGCCTCGCGAACCGGCCGGTTTGACCCTCACGCGACGTGAGGCCCGAGGGTGGGGGCATGAGCGATCACTACAACGCGTTCGAGATCAGCCCTGTGCCCCCGCCCGGCCCGGACGCCGTCCCGCCGGAGCCGTTCCGCGGCATCTACGGCATGCCCGCCTTCGCGACGATCCCCACGAACGACCTGGCGGCGTCCACGGACTTCTGGATCCGCGGCCTCGGCTTCTTCGAACTGTTCGCCATCCCCGGCACCCTCGTCCACCTGCGCCGATGGGCGTTCCAGGACGTCCTCCTCGTCGCGGCGGACGAGGTGCCCGAGCGACCGCCCGCCATGAGCGTCAGCTTCGCCTGCGTGCTCGGCCAGCTCGACGGCATCGCCGAGGACTGCCGCGCGCTGCGTCCGGACTCGGTCGACGGCCCCCGCGACACGCCCTGGACCACCCGCGACGTGGAGGTGATCACCCCCGAGAACGCGCGGATCGTCCTCACCGCCGCCAAGCCCTTCGACCCGTCCAGCCAGGAGGCCCGCGACCTGGCGGCCCTCGGGATCACCGCACCCGCCGCACCCGGCGACAATGGGGAACATGCCTGACACCTGGGACGCCGGCGCCTGGGACGCCGAGGGCCTGACCGTCGGCCGGGTCTCGGCGCGCCTGGGCGTGACGGTCCGCGCGCTGCACCACTGGGACGAGATCGGCCTCGCGCGGCCGTCGCTGCGCACGTCCGCCGGATACCGGCTCTACACCGCCGGTGACCTGGACCGCGTCCACCGTGTCGTCGTCTACCGCGAGCTCGGCCTCGGCCTGGACCGGATCCAGGCGATCCTGGACGACCCGGACGCGGACGTGCCCGGCGCGCTCCGCGCCCAGCGAGCCCAGGTCGACGAGCGGATCGAGCGCCTCCAGCGGCTCGGCGCCGGACTGGACCGGATGATCGAGGCCCACGAACGCGGCCCGCTGCTGACCGGCGAGCAGCAGACCGCGATCTTCGGCCCCGGATGGAACCCGGACTGGCCCGCCCAGGCCCGGCGGCGCTACGGCGACACGCCCCAGTGGCTGCAGTTCGCCGAACGCGCGGCCGCACGCGACCCCGGCGAATGGCAGGCCGTTGCCGACGCCGTCACCGAATTCGAACGCTCCCTCGCGGACGCGATGGACGCGGGCGTCACCCCCGGAACCCCGGAGGCGAACCACCTCGTCGAACGACACCGCGAACTGTTCGCCTCGTACTTTCCCCTCACCAGACAGATGCAGGTCTGCCTCGGCCGCAGGTTCGAGGCCGATCCCGCGTTCGCCGCCCACTACGACGGCATCCGCCCCGGCCTCGCCACCTGGTTCCGCCACGCCGTCGACGCAAGCGCGCGCGCCCACGACATCGACCCCGACACCGCGACCTGGCAGTAGCCCCTCAGTCCAGGGGGAGCGGACGCCGGGGAACGGGCGCGGTGTGGATGAGCGACGTGGTCGTCTGCCCGTACGGCGTGAACAGGTCGAGGATCGGTTCGAGCTCGTCCACCGCGCGCAGGTGCATGGTGAAGTAGAAGCAGTCCTCACCGGTCATGCGGTAGCACTCGACGATCTGGGGAACCTCCTGCGCGAGCTTGGAGATGCGCTGGAGCTCCCGGACCGCCGGTCGGACCCGGACCATCACCGTCACCGGGAATCCCAGGGCCCGCGGGTCGACCTCGGCGTGGTAGCCGGTGATGACCCCGCTCTCCTCCAGCCGCTGCACCCGGTCGGCCACCGCCGGCGCCGACAGGGCGACCCGGCGGCCCAGCTCGGCGAGGCTCAGCCGGGCGTCCGCCTGGAGCTCGGTGAGAAGACGAAGGTCCAGAGCGTCGATGTCCTTGGGTTCGTAGGCCCGCTCGGGTCTGATCCTTCGATTCGCCATTCTCCCAAATTACGACCTGCCCGACGATGTCGTCATGCCGCACACCACCCCTCAGGAGGCATGAATGCACTACATGAGGCTGGGCACGTCCGGGCTGCGCGTCTCCCGGATCGGCCTGGGCATGATGACCTACGGTGACCCGGGCAACCGGGCATGGCTGCTCGGCGAGGACGCCGCCGAACCGATCGTCCGGCGCGCGGTCGAGGCCGGCGTGACGTTCTTCGACACCGCCGACATGTACTCCGGCGGCGTGAGCGAGGAGATCACCGGGCGCCTGCTCGGCAGGCTCTTCCCCCGCCGGGACGACTACGTCCTCGCCACGAAGGTCTACTTCCCGACGGGTCCGGGTCCCAACGACCGGGGCCTGTCCCGCAAGCACGTCCTCGCCGCCATCGACGCGTCTCTGACCAGGCTCGGAACCGACCACGTCGACCTGTACCAGATCCACCGCTGGGACCACGAGACGCCGATCGAGGAGACCATGGAGGCCCTCCACGACGTCGTCAAGGCGGGGAAGGCCCGGTACATCGGGGCGTCCAGCATGTACGCGTGGCAGTTCGCCAAGGCGCAGCACGTCGCGCAGACCGCCGGATGGACCCGGTTCGTGTCGATGCAGAACCACTACAACCTCGTGTACCGGGAGGAGGAACGCGAGATGCTCCCGCTCTGCCGGGACCAGGGCGTGGGCGTCATCCCGTGGAGCCCCCTCGCGCGCGGCCTGCTCACCGGAAGCCGCGACCGCGACGGGCGCGAGAACACCGTGCGGACCGGCAGCGACCCCGTCGCCGACATGTACACGGACGCGGACTTCGACGTCGTCGACGTCGTGCGCGCGACCGCCGCCGAACGCGGCCTGCCACCCGCGCAGCTCGCCCTCGCCTGGCTCCTCGGAAGGCCCGGCGTCACCGCGCCGATCGTCGGAGCGAGCAGGATCGGGCACCTGGACGACGCGATCGCGGCCGTCGACGTCTCCCTGAACGAAGAAGAGGTGGCCCGCCTGGAGGCCCCCTACCGTCCGCACCGGATCGCCGGACACTCCTGAAACGGCGGCGGCGCGACCGGCAGCGGGGGTCCCGCCGGTCGCGCCGCCTTCTCCAGCGGGACGCGCCGTCACTCGTAGGACGAGGTCACCAGGAGCCCTCCAACTCCTGGCGCCCCCACCCGTCCGCGACGAGCGCGGCCCGCAGCTCGGCGGCCGTGTCGCAGTCGAACACGTCCTTCTCCTGAAGCCGGTCTATAGGAAGCGGCCCACGCAGCGCCCACCAGCGCTTCTTGCTGCTCACGATGAACCCCCAGGCGGGGAAGTCCGCCTCCAGGGCGGCGAGCAGGTCTTCTTCCGAGGGGGAGCACGCGTCCATGACCAGAGGAACCTTCACTTTCGAGGAGCCGTCCGCTTTCCTGTGACCAGCTTCACACCAGTGGGTTACTCTCAGTCACGGACCCATCACTCCCCAAGTGGCACCCCACCTCCTCGAGGGGACACCCCGATGCCGGACGACCCGAGCTACACCCGCGACCCGCTGCTCCGCTCCTTCGGACGGGTCATGCACTCCCACCGCGAAGCGGCGAACCTCTCCCGCCCGCAACTCGCCGACGAACTCGGCTGCGGCGCGACCTGGATCGAGAAGCTGGAGACGGGCCGAAAACCCCCTCCGAAGCCACCGCCGACGACTGCGACGTCCGCTTCGGCACGTCCCTGACCCGCACCTTCTGGACGATGTGGGACGAGATCAAACGCGAAGGCAAACACATCGCGGCGCCCCCTGGCTTTGACAAGTACATCGACTTTGAGGGCGGCGCTCTCTGTGTCCGCCAGTTCACGAACCAGTGGGTGCCGGGCCTGCTCCAGACGCCTGACTACGCGCGGGCCGTTCTGGAACTCAGTGAGTCCGCCGGTGGCGTCGAGGAACGCCTGGCAGCGCGCATCGAACGCCAAGGGATCTTCGACCGTGAGCCTCCGGCGCGGATGGTGGCGGTCCTCGACGAGGCCGTACTTCGGAGGCCGCTGGGAGGCGCGAAGGTCATTCGCGAGCAGCTTGAGTGGCTGGTCCACCTTTCGGCGACCCGGCGTCACATCTCCGTCTGTGTCCTGCCCTTCACCGCGATGACGGCTGGAGCGGATGATGGTTCGTTCACCATCTTGACGCTCCCCAGTGGTCTCGACATCGGCTACCACGAGGGGCCGGAGATCAGCCAGGTGATCGAAGAGCCTGCCGTCGTGGCGGAGTACTCAGTACGCTGGGATCTCGTGATGAGTGAGGCGATGTCCCGATCCGAGTCTCACAAGTTCATCCTGAGGGCAGCGGAGGACTACACGTGACCATGCCGGACCTGTCCCGAGCGTATTGGCGCACAAGCAGCCACAGCTCCCAAGGCGGGCAAGACTGCGTCGAGGTGGCCGGGCTTGCGCCTGTCGTGGCCGTTCGGGACTCGAAGGACCCGGACGGGCCCAAGCTGATCCTCGACGCGGCCGCCTGGTCCTCCCTCACTCGCCTCGTCCGGTCGTCGGCGGGCTGAAGGTCAGCACGACCTTGCCCGTGAGGCCGCCGGCCTCGAAGAGCTCGTGAGCCTCGCCAACCCGCTCGACCGGGAGGTCGGCGGCCACGCGCAGGCGCAGGACACCGTCGTCCACCAGGCGCGCCAGTTCCCCGAGCTGCTTCCCGCTCTGCTCGACGTACGACTTGGACGCCCCGGGGACGTCCGGCAGCGGGGCGTCCGCGATCGACACGTACCGTCCCCCCTCGGCCAGCGCGTGCGTCACGTGCGGTCCGGCCGTGTGCAGGACGACCTGGTAGACGCCGTCGGCGAGTTCCGCCGGGTCGTCCACGACCAGTTCGGCGCCGAGCTCGCGCGCCGCGTCCACGTGACTCGTCCGCGACACCAGCCCGTCCACCCGGGCCCCGAGGTGCCTCGCCAACTGGACGGCCAGACCGCCCACACCGCCCACGGCTCCCACGACGAGCACCCGATCGCCCGCCCCGACGTCGGCCGACTCCAGTGCCTGAAGTGCGGTGAGCCCGGCCAGCGGAAGCGTCGCCGCCTCCTCCGGACCCACCCGTCCGGGCGCGGCGGCCAGCAGATCCCCGGGCAGTGAGACCACATCGGCCCAGGTCCCGCGTCCGGTCGCGATCTGCGCGGACATCGCGATGACCCGATCGCCGGGCCGGAACCGCTCGTCCTCACTGTCCAGGACGACCCCGGACAGATCCCATCCCAGGTTCGCGGGCAGCGTCCCGATCTCCCACTCCCGCGTCTTGGCGTCCACGGGGTTCAGGCTGCTGGCGACCGTCCGCACCAGCACCTCGCCCGCCCCGACCACCGGCTCAGGCACCCGCCGCACCCGAAGCACGTCCGTCCCACCGTGCATGTCGATCCCCACGGCCCGCATGAAAGTAGCGCTCATGCCAAGGACGCTAAGCACTCACACCAATGTGAGAGTCAAACGACCGAACCTGGTGAGCACCAGAGGCGAGGACGCGCGCCCCTGGGACGCCGGTGGCGCCCCCGCCCAAGCCGGTGGACACTCCGATCAACACGAGCGTCAAGCCAGGGGAGACCCGCACATGAACCCCTTCGCCCAGCCCGCCGCCCACTGGCGCAAGAGCACCCACAGCAGCAGCCAAGGCGGCCAATGCAGCGAGATCGCCGACCTTTCCGCCGCCCACTGGCACAGGAGAAGCCGTAGTTCCCAAGACAGGCAGGATTGTGTGGAGGTGGCCGTCCTCGTCGTTCGGGACTCGAAGGACCCCGACGGGCCGAAGCTGATCCTCACCCAGGCCGCCTGGCGCAACCTGGTCGCCCGGGCCCGCGGTCGTGCGTAGGGCGCGTCGCACATTGCACGCGCCGACGGCCGGTCGGATTCGGCGTATCGCGGTGACCGCATGTGCCTGCGGTCCCTGCCTGTTCCTCCAGGGATGCGGCCCTGCACAGGTGGGGTACACCGGGATGTCGAAATCGAGCACCGGTGACCTGCTCGGTGTCGTTCAGGTCTGTCGGGGCAGTGTGAACGAGGCGGTCCTCCGGATCGATGACACCCACCCAAAGGTCCGGTGGCATCGCTCGACCCCGGTACGGGGATTCAGCATGTGGCCGCTCGTTGCTGGTGGTGACGGGTGGGTGCGCAGCGGAGATCCGGGTGTTCTCAGCAGAGAGCGCCCCCTCGTTCTCTCCGCGCATCGAGGAAACTCCGCGGTCACCCTCAGTGTCGACTTTGATCAAAGCAAGCTGGCCCTGCTCCCTCCCGGACAGGTGCTGTACTTCTCCAGTCCTCCCGGTTCCAGCGAACCGGCCAAGGCCCGAACTTCCTCCTTGGCGGAGTTCCGGACCGTGTGCAGAGGTCCGAAGTAGGGAGGAGCCGGGTTCGTCCTTCGGCGTGATCGCGTCCCGTCGGCCGGGGCCAGGGTGCCGGGCGACGCCCCGGTTCGAAACGGCATGAGCTCACACCAGGCCGCCGGGGGCCGGGGCGAGTCTCGGCTGGCTTTTCGGTCGTGTCTGCCTTCCCTCAAGATCCTTTCAGCGGTGCCAGCCGCGAACGGCCGGGTCGGCGTCATGATGAGGGGAAGGCAAGAGGGGGCGGCAGCTCGCGTTCCGGCTCGGTCCGGGAGCCCTGTGCCTCCTCCTCGGCGCCTGCGGCTCTGGCGAGCGCAGGGAGCCCGAGAAGGACGGCGCGGACATGATCCCGTGCACCGGCACGGTGCGCGAAACCCAGCAGAGCAACCGTGCCTTCAACGGCGGCAACCACAGCTACCTGGTGCGCTTCCGTGTGCACGTCCCCGGCCGTCCGGACTATGAGAGCTCGCAGGACCCCGTCCTGGACCCCGTCCAGGTCGTCAAGATCGTCGCGGTCTCCAAGAACTATTCGTGCCGGGTCGGCCGCAGCAACCCCCATCGTCTGCGGATCGACTGGGACAACCCCTTCCCGGCCTCCCCGACTCCCGAACAACCCAAGTGACCACTGGGTGAGGAGCCGTCGTGTGGGGGCTGCTACGTCGCCCTCGACTCCCTTGACCCGCCTACGGCCCGGTACGTCCGGTTGGGCCGCCGACGGCGAAAGTGGCCTGGACGTAGCGGTTGGCCAGCCGAACATACTCGTCGATCGTGTGACTGGACTTCAAGCGTCCTTCCTCGAAAGATTGCCGATCTTCGTGGTCGTGCAGGGTCCAGATGGATACGAGTGCGCCTTCGGCGGCTTGGGTCAACACTGAATCGGACACCAGGATCTTCAAACGGAACAGCTCCTGGTTGACCACGGCGCGTAGCCGGTGGGAGCGCAGGCGTGCCTCTTCATGTGCGGCGCTGCCCGCGCTCTCGTTCGCGCGATGCCATAGGTCGGTCTGGCCGCCTCGATAGTCGGCCACCGCGCGAGCGAATTCACTCAGCACCGAGACTTGCTGCTCGCGTAGTTGCCGCTCCAGCGCGAAACGCTCCGTCTGTTGCGATATTCGACGCTGGAAGGAGTATGTGGCCAAGGAACCGAGAAGAGTTCCGGCCACCGCGATCAGGCTCGTCACCGCTGCACCCATATCGGTCAGTTGACCATGGTTGAGGCGGCCTTGCAGCTCCTTTCGGTTGTTGGGAGAGGCGGCGGATCGGACGCCGGGCATCGCCTCCTCATGTGACATCCGGTCATGAGAGAATTCCGACCCTTCTCGAGATCACCGAACGTTCGTGACTGGGGGGGGCGGGGTGCGGGCGATTAGGATCGGCGCATGTCTCTGCGGGTGGACGACGTCGAGCGGTTCGAGCTGTCGCGGCCGCGGCTGGAGGCCATCGCCTACCGGCTGCTCGGTTCCGCGGACGAGGCGGAGGACGTCGTCCAGGAGACGTTCCTGCGCTGGCAGGCCGCCGACGTCGACCGCGTCGAGGTCCCCGAGGCGTGGCTGACGAAGGTGCTCACCAACCTGTGCCTCAACCAGCTCACCTCCGCGCGGGCTCGCCGCGAGACCTACGTGGGCCGATGGCTTCCCGAGCCGCTGCTCGCGGGCGACCCGATGCTCGGCCCGGCCGACACCGCCGTGCAGCGCGAGTCGGTCTCGTACGCGGTCCTCACCCTGATGGAGCGGCTGCCGCCCAAGGAACGGGCCGTGTACGTGCTGCGGGAGGCGTTCGACTACCCGCACCGCGAGATCGCCGCGATCCTCGACATCACCGAGGCGGCCTGCCAGCAGATCTTCCATCGCGCCAAGAAGCATGTCGCGGACGGGAGGGCCCGCGGCGCCGTCGACGAGGCCGACGCCCGGCGGGTCGTCGAGGAGTTCCTCGCGGCCGCCACCAGCGGCCGGACCGACGAGCTGGTGCGCCTGCTCACCAAGGACGCCATCGCCGTCGGCGACGGCGGAGGGAGGATCCCCGCGCGCGTCAGGGCGTTCGAGGGAGCCGCCGCGGTCGCGCGCTTCATGTGGGGCATGCTCAAGCCCGCCGAGGCCAAGCGCGCCCTGGTGGGCGGCGCACCCGAGATCTACGCCGGGGTCGCCAACGGCGGACCCGCCGTCGTGGCCGTCGTGGAAGGCCGGGTCGTCACCGTCGTGTGCCTGGAGGTCACCGCGGAGGGCATCGCCGCCTGCCGCACCCAGGCCAACCCCGACAAGCTCGAACGCGCGACCGGGCAGTGGGCGGCGGCCGACCACGGAGAGCCCCTGCTCGTGTTGTGACCCACGTCACGGTCGCCTCCTGTCAGGAATCGGCGGGCCGTCCGGTTCAAGAGGCGAATCCGAACCGGACGGCAAGGGAGCCGATGATGAGAATCCTGGTGGCGGGAGCGACCGGAGCGATGGGCAGGGAACTGCTGCCGCGTCTGGCCGAGGCGGGACACGAGGTGTTCGCCATGGTCCGCGGCGAATCCGCGAAGGCGGCCGCGTCGCGGCTCGGCGCGGTGCCGGTCGTCGCGGACGCGCTCGACCGCGCCCAGGTCGAGGCGGCCGTCCGTGAGGCGGCCCCGGAGGTGATCATCGACCAGCTGACCGCCATCGGGCACATCGACACCCGCAAGTTCGAACGCAGCTTCGCCGCGACCGACCGGCTGCGGACCGAGGGCACCGACAACCTGCTCGCGGCCGCGCGCGCCGCGGGCGGAGTGCGGCGGTTCATCGCCCAGAGCAACGGCGCGTTCACCTACGCCCGCACCGGCGGGCCGGTCAAGGACGAGCAGGACCCCCTGGACCCCGCGCCCGTCGCCCCGATGGCCTCGATGATCGCCGCGATCGGGCACCTGGAGAAGGCCGTCCTGGGCGCCGCCTGGACCGAGGGGATCGTGCTGCGCTACGGCGCCTTCTACGGGCCCGGGACGTCCATGGCGCCGGGCTCCGAACAGCTCGAGATGATCCGCAGGCGCAAGTTCCCGGTCGTCGGCGACGGCGGCGGGGTGTGGTCGTTCATCCACATCGCGGACGCCGCCGAGGCCACGGTCGCCGCGGTGGAGAACGGCGGCCGCGGCGTCTACAACATCGTCGACGACGACCCCGCCCCGGTCGCCGAATGGCTCCCGGAACTGGCGGCGAAGCTGGGCGCCAAGAAGCCGATGCGCGTGCCGCGCTTCGTCGGACGACTGGCCGCCGGAACAGCCGGGGTCGTCCTCATGACCGAACTGCGCGGCGCGTCCAACACCAAGGCCAAGCGCGAACTCGCCTGGCAGCCCACCCACCCCACCTGGCGCCAGGGCCTCACCCCCAACCCATGACCCGCCCTGGCACCGGGGTCTCCGTTGAGGGGGTGGATGGTATAATGCAATGGGTATCGTTATCATCGGTACCGGTGTGGAACACGGACGAGAGGGAGGTGGGGTTGATGACCGCGAAGGCGGCCGCTGTCGCATGCGGCGTTCGGGCCAACCTCGTTTCCCGGGTCTCGGTCGTGCTCGACTGAGTCGATCCGCTCAGCGCGATCGTTCGGCGTGATCTCTTCGTGTCCGCCGAGGCCCCTGATCACAAGGGTCTCCTTCGTTGTTGTCTTCATCATCCTTTCCTTCTGATGGCGTGCTGTCCGCCTACGGGTGGGACGAGGCGTGTGAGCACGCCTTCGCCGCACATCACTCAGACGGCCTGACGCCCGGACGCGTCGCCCGGGTCGACCGTGGCCACGCCACCGTCATCACGGCGGACGGCTGGGTGCGCGCCACCTGGTCCACGGCCACCGAACCGCCCTGCACAGGGGACTGGGCCGCCGTGCGGCCCGGCGAACGGCCGGAACTGGCGGCGTTGCTGCCCCGGCGGACCGCCATCACGCGCTCCTCGGCGTCCCGCACGTCCCGCGCCCAGGTCCTGGCCGCGAACGTCGACACCGTCGCGGTCGTCGTCTCGCTCGCCGCGTCCGCGTCGGCGGGCCGGATCGAGCGCATGCTCGCCCTGGCCTGGGAGAGCGGCGCCGTCCCGGTCATCGTCCTGGCCAAGGCCGACCAGGCGGAACGGCCCGTGGACGCGGTGCGGGACGAGGTCGCCGCGCTCGCACCCGGTGTCGAGGTCCTGGCGGTCAGTTCCGTCAGCGGCGACGGCATGGACGTCCTCACGGCCGTCCTCACGGGGACGATCGTGCTGCTCGGGCCGTCCGGCGCGGGCAAGTCCACTCTCGGGAACGCCCTGCTCGGCGCGGACCTGCTGGCGACCGGCGACGTGCGGGCGGGGGACGGCAAGGGCCGTCACACCACCGTCCACCGCGAGCTGGTCCGGCTGCCGGGCGGCGGCGTCCTCATCGACACGCCGGGCCTGCGCTCCGTCGGCGTCCACGACAGTGAGGGCGGCATCCAGCAGGTCTTCGCCGAGATCGAGGACCTCGCCGCCGACTGCCGGTTCTCCGACTGCGCGCACGAGAGCGAACCCGGCTGCGCGGTGCTCGCCGCGATCGCCGACGGCACTCTCACGCGGCGACGACTGGACAGCTACCGCAAGCTGCTCCGCGAATCCGCCTGGGCCGCGTCCCGCGAGGACGCGCGCCTCCGGGCGGAACGCGAGAACCAGCGCAAGGACATCACCCGCCACCTGCGGGCCACCTACAAGTTCCGGGACCGGCAGTCATGAACGCCCGGCCGTCACGCTCCGACGCGTCCGCTGGATCCCCTTCGCATCTTCACGAGGAACCACCCACCGACATGACCACCTGGACCACTCGTCCCGAGACCGACGACCACGACCGCCGCGCGATCCGCGAGATCAACCTCGCGGCGTTCCCGACCCCGCTGGAGGCCGACCTCGTCGACGCGCTGCGCCAGGACCCGGGCGCTTGGCTCCCCTGGGGCTCCTGGATCGCGGAGGACCCCGAAGGCACCGCGACCGGGTTCGCGCTCCTGACCCGCTGTCACGTCGACGGCGCGCCGGCCCTCGCGCTCGGCCCCTGCGCCGTGCCCCTGGAACACCAGCGGACGGGCGCGGGCTCGGCGGCCGTCCGCGCCGCGCTCGAAGCGGCCCGTGAGGCGGGCGAGAACCTCGTCCTCGTCCTCGGGCACGCCCCGTACTACCCGCGGTTCGGGTTCGTCCCGGCCTCCCGGTACGGGATCCGTCCCCCCTTCGAGGTGCCGGACGAGAACATGATGGCGCTGAGCCTCGACCCGTCCCGACCCGTACCGTCCGGCACCATCCGCTACGCCAAGGCGTTCGGCGTCTGACACCGCCCCGGGGGCGAGCACCACACCGCCCGCCCCCGGGGCGCACAACACCCGCCCGTCAGGGGATGCCGATCATCAGAGGCACAGACCCCTCAGCCAGGTAGGGATGCCCGGGATAGTGCTGGATGTGGCGATGGGTGCCCCCCTCCTCCGACGCCATCGCGGCCGTCATGACACGGAGTTGATCCGCGAACAGCGCCATCGCGACAGCATCGCCACTGACCACGAGCGTCTGGCGCGGCCCGTCGAGAAGGACCGACACCCCGGGCCCCGGAGTCCGCCTGACCTCGACTCCCACCAGCGGCTCGGAACCGGGAGGGGCCGAGGACACCGCACCGACGAACCCCTCGCCCACGGCCACCACGGCCGCCACCCGGGCCAGCTCCGCCTCCACCCCGTTGAGTTCCACCTCATCGAAAACGGGATCGAACACAAGATTCACCAACACTGCTCCCGCGAGATCGATAGAAGCCCTGAGAACCACCTACTGTAGGTGCCAAGTCGTGACGACCATCGTCCTCGAAGGTCCGGTGTGACGATGACATCGGGCCTTCGAGGGCGGTCCGTCAGTGGTGGTGGCCCTGCCGTCCGAGGGTGTCCTCCGGGGTCGCGCTGGGGCGGGTCCACTGGGGCGTGGGACGGCTGGTCGGGTCCCAGGTGGGGGTGCCGTCCGCGTCCGTGCGCCAGTACCAGCACGCCCGGTGCCCCTCGGGACGCCCCTCGGGGTTGTCCTCCCACGCCTCGCCGCGCCCGTAGGGCGTCCTGTCGAGCAGCCCGAACGCCCCGTCGACCGGCTCGATACCGCGCCCCGTCGTCGAGTAGGTGAGGAACGTCCGGTCGCCGTCCCGCAGGTAGGACGTGAGGTAACCCATGGTGCCGCCGACCGGCTCGTCCAGGTCGCGGACGGAGTACCAGGGCTGCGTGTAGCCCATGAACCCGACGAACTCGGCGACCTCGTCCCACCGTCCCGCCGTGAGGACGGCGGACGAGACCCCACGCGCGTTGAGGTACACGACGGCGTCCTTCATGTGCCACGCCGTGACGGTGCACCCCTCGCACTGCCCCTGATGCGGCGCGCCGTCCCACCACATGTGCTTGTAGACGATGAGCTCGTTGCGCTCCTGGAACAACTCCAGGAACGGCACCGGACCGTCCGGCCCGACGACCTCGACCGTCCCGTCGAACTCCACCATCGGCAACCGCCGCCGCGCCGCAGCGAGCGCGTCCCCCTCACGCGTATGGGCCTTCTCCCGCACCAGCAGCTCGTCCCGCGCAGCCTGCCAGGCCTCCATGCCAACAACAGCCGGCCGCCCCGGCAACACAACGCTCGACTTCTCCGTCATGGCATCCTCCACGGTGTTCTCACGCCAGGCCCATCACCCGACGCCTCCCCCTAAGACCCGCCCCCCACCCCAAACTCATCGCACCCGTCCCCGTCGTCCGCCCCCAGCCAGACAACCCCGGACGCGCCCACAGTGCCCGCCACCATCCCCTCGCCGCACCCCGCCTCACGCCAGGCCCAGAGCTCCTGCCTCGCCCACTCTGCGGAACGCCATCGAGCACGAAGGCGTCCCGAGGGCTACCATCTGCCACACGGCCAGACGCAGCCCCGCCAGCGGTGTCGGCGTCCCCGTGGGTGCGGGAACGGCATCGCATGGGCCAGGTCCGATTTGCCGGGCTCGCATGAAGTGCTCAAAATTGGCGTAGTGACCGCACAAACGTGCAGGTCAGTAAGTCTGCTCCCCGCACGCGCGGGGATGGCCCCTGCATTGGCCCCTTGGTGCCTGCGTAGTTCTGCTGCCCCCCGCACGCGCGGGGATGACCCTGCCACCGTCTGGCACGGTGCGGCCGAACTCCCCTGAACCCGGCTCGTGGGGGATGACCCCAGGTCCGTGAGGAGCGCCCCCACAGCTCCGGCCTGCACCCACACACGCGGGGGCCTGCCTTGCGTCTTCCTGGAGCGCAAGCGTGTGTTCTCTGTATATGGGGATAGCCCAGAGGGTTGGTTTCTGTGGAAGTCCGTTACCTGGTTGACGCTTGATCTCCTGCAGCATGTTCTTGGTCGCCTTCGCCTAAGGGGGCGAGTCCAATTGCCGGCAGTTTCAGAATTTGTAGTGATGCCGGATGCCGCGGAATATTTAGCCCTCGAGCATCGGTTTTGATCGCCGGATCGGCTCCTCGGTGACATCGATGTACGCCTGGAGGATCTCTACCTTCAATCACCTGGAGCGGAGGACGGGTCGTCTGTGGTGCGGTCTGTCGATTGTGTGTGGATGCGTAACCGCGGGGGAATGTGTCTGATTTTTCTGGTTGTCTGCCCCGGTCATGGGTTGATCGCCATCGAGACTGCCTTCAGTGCCCACGCTAGTAAATCCGGTGACGGTGAACCCTGGTGCGTCAAGATGGTCGCCTGTGCAACTTCGTCGGGATGAACGGGGGAATTGCTGGTGGCTGCGAGGGTGATTGGGCTGGAAGGTAATCCGAGGCGCAAGGCTCACCGGAGGTATGTCCGGAGTCTGGCTGTTGTGGTCTCGGCGGTCGCCTGCATGGTCGCGGGGCTGCCCGTTGGTTCTCTGGCGGATGCGGGGGAGGCGGTTGTTGCCGTTGGGGTGGGTGGGAATGACTCGGGGGCGCTTGGGGACGGTACGACTGTCGAGCGGGACGCTCCGGTCAGGACGCGGTTGCCGAGTGGGGTCACGCTCACCCAGGAGTCCGGCGGTGACTCGCACACCCTCGGGCTGACCTCGGATGGGCGTGTTCTGGCGTGGGGACGCAATGACGTCGGCCAGCTCGGGGACGGCACCAGCACGCTGCGGACGACGCCCGTGTTCGTTCGCCTTCCCGCCGGGGTGACCGTCACCCAGGTCGCCGCCGGAGGTGACCACAGCCTTGCGCTGACCTCGGACGGACGCGTCCTGGCATGGGGTCGTAACAGCAGCGGGCAGCTCGGGGACGGCAGTGGGGCGTCACGAACGACTCCTGTGTTCGTCGATCTGCCGCCGGGGCTGAGCGTCACCCGCGTTTCGGGCGGGAGCTATCACAGCCTCGCGATGACGTCCGACGGACGCGTCCTGGCCTGGGGGGACAACACGTTCGGCGAGCTGGGGAATGGCGGCGGCGCCAACAGTGACAAGCCCGTGTTCGTCCGCACGCCCAAGGGGGTCACCGCCGCCGCGATCGACGCCGGACGAGGCTCCAGCAGCTTCGCGGTGGCCTCGACCGGACGCCTTCTGGCCTGGGGTCACAACGACAGTGACCAGCTCGGCGACGGCACCGCCGTCGACCGGGGGATCCCTGTGTGGACGGCCCTGCCCGAGGACGAACCCGGCGTCACGCGGGTCGCCGCCGGGTTCGGTCACACGCTCGCCCTGACCCCTGACGGACGCGTCCTGGTGTGGGGAACGAACAGGTCCGGACAGCTGGGGCCCGGCTCGAACGACATCCAGAAGACCCCGATCCAGAACGACCTGCCCACGGGCGTCACCGTCACGCAGCTCGCCGCCGGCTCGTCGCACAGTCTCGCCCTGACGTCCGATGGACGTGTTCTGGCCTGGGGGGCGAACCACTCGGGACAGATCGGCGACGGCGCTACCGCGCTCCGCTCGTCCCCGGCCATCATGCCCCTGCCCGAGGCGGCGGGCCCGGCCACCGGCGTCGCCGCGAACAGCGACGGCTCCCTGGTGCTGGCCCACGCGCGCAGCGGGGCCACCACATCCCTGAAGGCCACCTCCGGCCCAGGCGGGCGGACCTGGCTGACGGCCAAGGTGACCTGCGGTGCGGCCACCCCGACCGGCCACGTCACCTTCCTGGAGGGCACCACCACCGTCGTCGGCGCCGCCGACCTGGACGCCGCCGCCACGGCGAGGTTCGCCCTGTCCCGTCCGGCCGAGGGCGCACACGGTCTGATCGCCCGCTACGAGGGGAACGGGCTCTGCTCCGCGTCCACTTCGCGCGCGCTGACCGTCAGGCTTCCGCGACACGCCTGACGAGGGTCGGGCCGGACGAACCGCGTGTGCCGCGCCGCCTGGTCGCGGCGCGGCACAGGGAGGATCCCAGCCGCATGCTCAAGATCCCGTCCTCGATCGGCGGGCGTGCCAGGACGGAGTCCGCTTCCGTCAGGCGCGCTCTGTCGGCTCGTCGTCGCGTCGGGGATCCGTCGACGCGACGACGAGCCTGTCGTTCCTTCAGCCGCGGTGTACGCGCGGCCGGCAGTCGTGGCCCCTGACCCAGAGGTGGCCTTCGGCCCAGCCCGTCCGGCAGAAGAACGAGTGGTGACGGTTCTCGCGGTGGGTGATGACGAAGTCGTGGAGCGGACCCCGGCGACCGGTGTCGCAGTGCCGCCCGGAGACGTTGGGAAGTCGCATGTCCAGCTGGTCGCAGATGATGACCTCCCCCTTCTGGGTCTCGTCGGCCCGCGCGGGACCGGCGACGGAGATCGTCTGGGCGAGCGCGGCGGCCGCGAGGGCGCCGAACAGGACAGTGGATCGACGTGCCATGAAATTCACTCCTCGTGTTGAATCAGCCACTCTAAGCTACTTTGTGGACGCGCTGAGGTACGCCCCCGGGGCACCCGGTGCCCCCTGGCCGGTTCGGTGGAGCGCTGGCAGTCGGTGCGAAACGGTCGCGGGCTCGGCCGTCGCGCGTTGAACACATGCAGGTCCCGAGAAGCACCCGGTGCGGTGACGTACTTGGGCACTATGGCCCGGGAGGTCGACGATGAGCACGCCGGCGAGGCGTCAGGTGCCGCTGAAGATCGACCCGGCCACCGGCGAGCTGATCGCGCAGGCCGCGCACTTTCTCGGCATGACCAAGAAGGACTTCGTCGCCGAGGCGGCCAGGGCGTACCTGGAGCAGCGCAGGCTGGAGGTGCGCCGAGGCATGGTCGAATCGATGAAGGTGCTGGACGGCTCGCTCGGCGGCGGCGTCGCTGCGCTGACCGGCCTGTCGCCTGAGCGGGTCGACGAGCTCGGCGGCGCAGGCGACTGGGAGCAGTGATCTCGTGCTGGTCCGCCCCGCCCTCCGCCGCCTGCGCGAAGACCTGCACCTGCCTCTGCCGTCGGTGCCGACTCCACTTGACCAGGTCGACCACCCGCTCCTGAACAACGCCGCCGGGCGGCGTCGGGGCTGGGGGAGCGGTTACGATCGGGGCCGTTGTTGACGGAGAGAAGGGGGAAAGGGCATGTCCGAGAGGTTCGAGGCGGTGTTCGCGCAGTACGACACCGACGGGGACGGGCAGCTCACCGTGGACGAGGTGGCGGCGGCGATCGCGGGGATGTTCCCGGCCGCCGAGATGGGCGACCTGTCGGGGCTCGTCAGGGCGCTGTTCGCCGAGTTCGACACCGACGGGAACGGGTTCCTGTCGGCGGACGAGTTCGTGCCGCTGGCGAAGAACCTTCCGGAGCTCGGCGGCGACGACTGAACCCGGACCGTCCGGGGGCGGTCAGCGGCGGCGGGCGGTGAGCCAGGAGAAGGTCTGGGACGCGCCCGCCGGGGTGTGGTGGACCTGGGTGCGGGCGTCCAGGGGCGTGAAGTCGCCGCCGAGCTCGGCGGCCAGCTCGTCGGTGCTGTAGCGGGCCACGGGCAGGCCGGAGCAGTGGGTGGGGCCTTCTGGGGCGAAGGTGCCGAGGATGACCGTTCCGCCGGGGGCGAGAGCCTCGCGCAGGGTCGCCAGGTACTTGGCGCGGTCGGACGGGGCCGTGAGGAAGTGGAAGACCGCGCGGTCGTGCCAGAGGTCGAACGTCCGGTCCGGGCGCCAGGTCAGGAGGTCGGCGTGGAGCCAGCGGATGGCGCCCGCGGGGTCCTGGGCGGTGGCGCGGGCGGTTTCCAGGGCCTTGGCGGAGATGTCCAGCACCGTGACGTGGTCGAACCAGCCGTCCCGGACGAGGTGGGCGGCCAGGGGTGACGCGCCGCCGCCGACGTCGATGGCCGAGCCCCCGGCCGAGCCCTGGGGCAGTGCCGCGCGGATCAGGTCCAGGGACGGCCGTGGTTCGGTCTGGAACCAGCTGACCTCGTCGGTGGGACGCGTCGCGTACACGTCCCGCCAGTGCGATGCGGTGGAACCCGCCGGGGCGGGCTCGGGGCGGTTGGTCATAGGTCCTTCTTACCTGCGGTGACGAGCGGACCGTCCGGCGGGTCGCCCGCCGTCGGGTGGCGGAACGCGGAACAGCCTGTGGCGTAGGGCTTCCGGGGCTTTCGGGACCGGCAGAATGGGCGAGTCGTCCCGCCATGGCGGCGGGACCCGAGGCCCGCATGGAGGACTGCCGGATGGCGAGCATCACCCAGGTTCTGCGTGACCTGACGCCCGCGGAGCGTCAGGAGCGGATCGTGGACGTCCTGGTGGAGGCGTACCGCGACCTGATGCGCCGGAGCCCGGCCGAGTTCCGGCGGCGGTTCCGCCGCATGGCCGCCGACCCGTTCGCCTTCTACCGCGGCAGCGCCCCGCTGTTCTACGCCGACATCGCGTCCGACGACGACCCGTGGGCGGACGAGCGGACCTCCCGCGTCTGGATCCAGGGCGACCTGCACGCGCAGAACTTCGGCACCTACATGAGCGCCGACGGCGTGTTCGTGTTCGACGTGAACGACTTCGACGAGGCATACCTCGGGCACTTCACCTGGGACGTCAAGCGGTTCGCCGCGAGCCTGGCGCTGCTGGCCTGGGGGAAGGCGATCTCCGACGCGTCCATCCGGCGGCTGGTCGAGACCTACACCCGCGCGTACGTCGACCAGGTGCGGCACTTCGCGACGCACGAGGGCGACGAGCGGTTCGCGATCACCCTGGACACCGCCACCGGGTACGTCAAGGAGGTCCTGCACGACGCGCTCGCCTCGACGCGCGTCGCGCTGCTGGACTCGATGACGGTGGTCGAGCGGCACGAGCGGCGGTTCGCCGACGGTCCCGGCGTCCGGCGGCTGGACGACGCGGAGCGCGCGAAGGTCGAGAAGGCGTACGCCGCCTACCTGGACACCGTTCCGAAGGACCGCCGCTTCGGCGGCCTCACCTCGACGGTGAAGGACATCGTCGGATCGTCCGGTTTCGGGATCGGCTCGGCCGGGCTGTCCGCGTACACGATCCTCGTCGAGGGGCGCACACAGGCGCTCGAGAACGACGTCATCCTGTCGATGAAGCAGGGCAACGTCGCCGCGCCGTCCCGTGTCGTGGACGACCCGCGGATCCGCGGCTACTTCCGGCACCACGGCCACCGGACCGCCGTGTCGCGCCGCGCCCTCCAGGCCAACACCGACCCGTGGCTCGGGCACACCGAACTCGACGGCACCGGCTTCGTCGTCCAGGAGCTCTCCCCGTACGAGGCGGACCTGGACTGGGCCGGCCTCACCGAGCCGGACGAGATGCTGCCCGTCCTGGAGCACCTCGGCCGCGCCACCGCGAAGATCCACTGCGTGTCCGACCGCGACTCCGACCACACCCTGGTCGACTTCCAGGTCGAGGACGCCGTGACCGCCGCGATCGGCGACGGCGAGGACGCCTTCGTCGAGGCCATGATCGCCTTCGGCATCGGCTACGCCGCGATCGTCCGCGACGACCACCGCCTCTTCGTCGACGCCTTCCGCTCCCGCCAGGGTCCCCTCGCCGTCCTCTGGGAGTCCTGAGCCCCGGAGTCGGCGCCCCCGGCCGTCAGCAGGCGGCCGGGGCGGGGAGGCGTCCGGCGAAGAACGCGCCGGGCGGGACGCCCAGCAGGCTGCGGAAGTCCGCGGACATGTGCGCCTGGTCGTAGTACCCGCTGACCGCCGCGACCTCCGCCAGTCCGCGGCCGCCGCCGGCCTCTCGCGCGGCGGCGGACGGGACGCGTGCCATCGGTGCCGCCTGGAGGTCGTTCCCCATGGTCAGGGCGGTGCGGAGGCGGGCGATGCGGGTGAACGCCTTGGGCGGCAGCCCGGCGCCGTCGGTGAACAGGCTGCGGAGGCGGCGCTCGCTGACGGCCAGCCGGTGCGCGAGGTCCGGCAGCCGCGTCGGACGCGCGGACGCCAGCTCCCGCGCCGCCGCGTGGACGAGCCGCACGTCGCCGCCGTCCGGACGCCGCGCCGCGACCCTCGCCCGGAGCGCCGCCTCCAGCCGCCCGGCGACCGCCTCGAGCCGCCCGGCGAACGGCTCAAGACCGTCGTCGGCGGCGAGGTGCCGTTCCAGGCGCGAGGCGTCCGCGCCCCAGAGGTCGGTGAGCGGGACGACCCGGTCGACGAGGTCGCTCACCGGCACGCCGAGCGCCGCGCGCGCCGCCCCGGGGCGAAGCCGTGCCGCGACGCACGTGGGCAGCTCCTTGCCCGTGAAGTACGCGGCCCGTGTGCGCGGGCCGATGACGAGGAGGTCGCCGCGTCCGCCCGCCCTCCTCCGGAACACCAGGGACGTCGCGGTGTCCGGCAGGTGCACGAGCCCGTCCCCGGTCGTGTCGCTCAGGTCCTGAACCGCCTCGATCAGCCCGTCCGCCAGCATGCCCTCACGCTACCCACCTGACCGTCCCCCGCGTCGTGCCGGATTTTCCAAGAGGATCCGGAGGGCGGCTCGCGATGCTGAGGTTCATGATCCTCGTAACGGGAGCGACCGGAACCGTCGGTCGAGAACTGGTCAGAGTGCTCGCGGCGCGCGGCGAGCGGGTCCGCGCGATCACCCGCGACCCCGGCAAGGCCGGAAGATTTCCGGACGGTGTGGAAACGGTCCGCGCCGACTTCACCGACCCCGCCTCGCTGCTGGACGCGGCGAAGGGCGTCACCGCCGTCTTCATGCTCAGCGCGCCGGGCCCCTGGATCCCCCGGCATGACGAGGCGGTCCTCGCCGCCGCGCGGGAGGCGGGCGTGGCGAAGGCGGTGAAGCTGTCCGCGATCGGAACCGGCGCCAAGACGAACGGCCAGGACTGGCACCTGCCGGGGGAGCGGGCGCTGGAGTCCGGTGGCCTCGCCTGGACGATCCTGCGTCCGAGCAGCTTCGCGTCCAACACGCTGGCGTGGGCCGAGGCGATCCGCGCGGGTGTTCCCGTGCCGAACCCGATGGGTGACGGCGCGCAGGGCGTCATCGACCCGGCGGACATCGCGGAGGTCTCCGTGCTCGCCCTCACCGCGTCCGGCCACGACGGCGTGACGTACACGCTGACCGGCCCGGAGGCGATCAGCACACCCGACATGGCGGAGACGCTCGGCCGCGTCCTCGGCCGGAGAATCGAGACCGTCGCCCTGACCTCGGACGACTACCGCGCGCGCCTGACCGCCGCCGGTCTCGACCCCGGCTTCGTCCGGACCGCCGTCGACGGCGCGCGCCTCGTCGCGTCCGGCGGCAACGCCGTCGTGACCGGCGACGTCGAACGCGTCCTCGGCCGTCCCGCCCGGACCTTCGCCGACTGGGCCACCGCCCACCGCGCCGCCTTCGACGTCTGACCGTCCGCCCCCGTTTCGCCCTCCCGGCCTCGCCGTGCCGGGAGGGGCGTCCGGGTGACGTGGTTAGAATTCGCAGCGTGGACGGTTCGTCCGCGCCCTCCCCGGGCGTGGGCGTCGTAAGAGGGAACCCGGTGCGAATCCGGGACTGCCCCGCAGCGGTGAGCGGGAACGACCGCCGTCATGAGCACTGGGCCTCGGGCCCGGGAAGCGACGGCCAGTAGGTCACGCCGGTGAGGACCGGCGTGTCGCCCGCGAGTCCGAAGACCTGCCGCCACCCGCGCGCCATCCGGCGCGCGGTGGTCCGCGGCCTCGTGGGAGGGCCTGGGACGCACCCCGCCGGCGGGTTCCGCCGCCGCGCGTCGTGCCCGCGCCCCTGCCCGTCCTCCCTGGCGGCCGCACACCGGCACAGCGAGGGAAGCTGCCATGAGGACGACCATCCTGGGCTATCCGCGCATCGGCGCGCACCGGGAACTGAAGTTCGCCACCGAGAGGTACTGGGCCGGACGGGCCGACGCCGCGGAGCTGGAGGCCACCGCGGCGACGCTCCGCCGGACGGTCTGGACCGAGCTGCGCGACGCCGGGCTGGACACGATCCCGTCCAACACCTTCTCGCTTTACGACCACGTGCTCGACACGAGCGTCATGGTCGACGCCGTCCCCGCCCGTTACCGGGACCTGGACGGGCTCGACCGCTACTTCGCGATGGCGCGCGGCACCGCCGACCGGCCGCCGCTGGAGATGACCAAGTGGTTCGACACGAACTACCACTACATCGTCCCCGAGCTGGAGCCGGGCACCCGGTTCCGGCTCGCGGACGGCGGACGCGCCAAGCCCCTCGCCGAGTACCTGGAGGCGCGGGAGCTCGGCATCGAGACGCGTCCGGTGCTGGTCGGCCCGCTCACGTACCTGATGCTGGCCAAGGCCGCGCCGGGCACGCCCGACGCGTCCGCCGCGCCCGACGTGTCCGCCACGCCCGGCGCCTTCGGCGGGTTCGTGCCGCTCGACCTGCTCGACCGGCTCGTCGAGGTGTACGCGGAGCTGCTGGAGCGCCTGGCCGGGGCGGGCGCGCGATGGGTGCAGCTGGACGAGCCCGTCCTGGCCGGTGACCTGGGCGAACGGGAGACCGAGGCGCTGGCGCGCGCCTACCGGAGGCTCGGCGGCCTGCCGAGCCGTCCGCGGATCATGGTCGCCGCCTACTTCGGCGCCGTCGCGCCCGGCCCGCTGGCCGAACTGGCCCGGACGGACGTCGAGGCGATCGCGCTCGACTTCGTCGCGGGCCCCGGGAACCTCGACGCGGTCGCGTCGGCGGGCGGGCTGAGCCGCAAGACCGTCGTCGCCGGCGTGGTCGACGGACGGAACGTCTGGCGCGCCGACCTCGCCCGCGCCCGCTCCACCTACGCCGTCCTGCTGGGGCTGGCCGGGCGGGTCGAGCTGAGTTCGTCCTGCTCGCTGATGCACGTCCCGGTCGACCTCGGCACCGAGCCGTCGCTCGCGCCGGACGTCCGGGAGCGTCTCGCCTTCGCCCGCCAGAAGGTCGCCGAGCTGGTCACCCTCGCCGCCGGCCTCCGCTCCGGCGTCCCGCCGACCGCCCCCGCCGCCCCGCCCGCCTCCGGAACGACGCCCCCTGTGGAGGACGGACCGGGGCGGTCCGACCGGAAGGTCCGGTTCGCGGCGCAGCAGGCCCGGCTCGGCCTGCCCGACCTCGCGACGACGACGATCGGCTCGTTCCCGCAGACCCCCGAGATCCGCCGGGCGCGCGCCGACCACAAGGCCGGACGCGTCGACGACGCCGCCTACACCGAGGCGATGCGCGCCGAGATCGCCCGCGTCATCGCGCTCCAGGAGGAGCTCGGCCTGGACGTCCTCGTGCACGGCGAGGCCGAGCGGAACGACATGGTGCAGTACTTCGCCGAGCGGCTGGACGGGTACGCGGCGACCGAGAACGGCTGGGTGCAGTCGTACGGGACGCGGTGCGTGCGCCCGCCGATCCTGCACGGCGACGTGTCCCGGCCCGCGCCGATGACCGTCGGGTGGACCGCCTTCGCGCAGTCCCTCACCGGCCGTCCGGTGAAGGGCATGCTGACCGGGCCGGTGACGATGCTGGCCTGGTCGTTCGTCCGGGACGACCAGCCGCTCGCCGCGACCGCGCGGCAGGTCGCGCTGGCGCTGCGCGCCGAGATCGCCGACCTGGAGGCCGCCGGGATCGCGATCGTCCAGGTGGACGAGCCCGCGCTCCGCGAACTGCTCCCGCTCCGCGCGGCCGACCAGCCCGCCTACCTGGAGTGGGCCGTCGCGGCGTTCCGGCTCGCCACGTCCGGGGCCGCGGACGCCACCCAGATCCACACCCACATGTGCTACTCGGAGTTCGGCGAGATCATCACCGCGATCGCCGCCCTGGACGCGGACGTCACCAGCGTCGAGGCCGCGCGCTCGCACATGGAGCTGGTCGCCGACCTCGACGCGGCGGGGTACGCCAACGGGATCGGGCCCGGCGTGTACGACATCCACTCGCCGCGCGTCCCGCCGGCGGAGGAGATCGAGGCGAACCTGCGCCGTGCGCTCCGCGCCGTCCCGGCCGGCCGGCTGTGGGTGAACCCCGACTGCGGCCTCAAGACCCGCGCCTACCCGGAGACCAGGGCGGCGCTCGCGAACATGGTGAGCGCCGCGCGGGCCGTCCGGGCGACGCTCTGACCGTCGCCGGGACGGCCTCAACCGGCCACCCCGCACTCCTCTGACCAGGCGCTTCGCGGCCTCCCGCCCCTCGGCGCGGGGTCGCGGGGCGCCGCCCGCGGACCTTCCGGCGAGTACGGCGTAGCCGGGGCCGGGCGCCGGGGTACCTACTCGCTGGCGGAGTCGCCGTGGCGGAGCGCCCCGGCGACGGCGAAGGGGGTGGGAGCACCGGATGAGGATGTTCAGGCGGAGGCCACGAACCGAGGGGGACGGCGAGGGGGACGGCGTCCCGGCGGACGGCCGGAACGAGCGGCCGGAGCAGGAGGAGCCGGAGCAGGAGGGGAAGGACGGGCCGCTGCTCGGGCCTGAGCTGAGCGAGCCTAACGGCTGGTACGGGCGCGCGGCGGAGATGGCGAAGACGGACATGCTCACCATGACCCGCCGGCTGCCGCGCCTGATCGGGCAGGTCGGACGGCTCGGCTGGCAGGCGAACCGGCGGGACCTGGTGATCACGGTCGTGTTCAACGCGGTCGCCGGGGTGTTCACGGCGTTCGGGCTGCTCGCGACGACGCGCGTGCTGACCGCGCTGTTCGCGGCCGGGCCGACGCCCGACCGGGTGCGCGCGGCGGCGCCCGCGCTCGCGCTGGTCGGGGCGGCGATCACGGTCCGGGCGTCGTGCACGCTGCTCGCGCAGTGGACGCAGCAGCGGCTGCGCCCGCAGGTCGAGCGGATCGTGGAGCAGCGGCTCTACGAGGGGACGACGGCGATCGACCTGGCCTGGTTCGACGACGCCGACCACCAGGACGCGCTGCACCGGGCGCGGCTGCGCGGGCTGGACTCGGCGTCGTCCATGGTGGACAACGCCGTGGACCTCGGGACGGCCGTGGTCGGGGTCGCGGCGGCGGCCGGGGCGCTCGGCGTCCTGCACCCGGTGCTGCTTCCGCTGCTGGTGCTGACCGCGCTGCCGGAGGCGTGGGCGGCCGTCCGGTCGGCGCGCCTCGGCTACCTGGCGCAGATGTCGCTCGTCGAGGTCCGGCGGCGCAGCTGGATCATGACGGACCTGATGACGGGCCGCGACCACGCCGCCGAGGTCCGCTCGTTCACCGTCCGGCCGCATCTGCTCCGTCAGTACGGGACGCTCGCCGACCAGGTCAGAGGGGTGCTGGTCGCGGTGGCGCGGCGCCGGACGCTCACCCAGCTGTACGGCGACGTGCTGCGCGGGGTCGCGACGGCCGTCCTCTACGCGGTGCTCGGCGTGCTCCTCTGGCAGGGGATGATGCCGCTCGCCGTCGCCGGGACGGCCGTGCTGGCGATCCGCACCGGCCAGCAGTCGCTCCTCAACCTCGTCCACGCGCTGAACCGGACCTACGAGGACGGCCTGTACTTCGCGGACTACCTCTCCTACGTCCAGCTGGCGGAGAAGTCCCTCGAGCGCGAGCACGCGGCGCTGGAGCACACGGCGCTCGAGCACACGCAGGAGGACGGCTCGCCGCTGCGCGACTTCCGGCGGATCACCGTCGAGGGCATCACCTTCACCTACCCGGGCGCGGACGCGCCGGCCCTGCGGGACGTGTCGGTGCGGCTCGAGCGGGGCGAGGTCGTCGCGCTGGTGGGGGAGAACGGCTCGGGCAAGACCACGCTGGCGAAGATCCTCGCGGGGCTGTACACGCCGGAGCACGGCCGGGTCCGGTGGGACGACGTGGTCGTCACCGGCCTCGACCCCGAGGTGCTGCGCCGCGACATCGCGGTCGTCGCGCAGGACCACACGCACTGGCCGATGACGGCCGCCGACAACATCGCGATGGGCGACGACCTGCGCGTCCAGGCCGCGCGGCGGGCCGTGCGCGAAGCGGCGTCGGATTCGGGCGCGGACGAGGTGATCGACACCCTGCCGTTCGGCTACGACACGCTCCTGGACAAGCGCTTCGCCCAGGGGCAGGAGCTGTCCGGCGGGCAGTGGCAGCGGCTCGCGGCCGCGCGCGGCTTCTACCGGGACGCGCCCCTGCTGATCTGCGACGAGCCGACCGCCGCCCTGGACGCCCGCGCCGAGCACCGCCTGTTCGAGCAGATCCGCGCGCACGCCGCCCGTCACGGGCGGACCGTCCTGCTGATCACGCACCGGCTGGCGAGCGTCCGCCACGCCGACCGCGTCTACGTCCTGGAGAACGGCCGTGTCACCGAGCACGGCACCCACACCGACCTGATGACCCTCAACGGCCTGTACGCCGACCTCTACGGCCTCCAGGCGTCCGCCTACCGTCTCGACCCCGACCAGGACCGGCCGTTCGAGACCGACGCCGCGCCCGCCACCTGACGGCGGACGCGGCCCGTCCCGGTCACGTCCTAGCCGGTGGCCGGGTACGGGCGGAGGCTCTGGAAGATCTTGGTGAGGGTCTCGGGCGAGGCGGCCTGGATCTTCGGGCCGCCGAAGACGACGAAGCCGAGGGGGAGGCCGCCCGTGCCGGGCGTCCTCGGCGTGGCGGTGAGGACGCTGACCTGCGCGCCCGGACGGATCGCGTTGCACTGTTCGTGCCCGGACGGCACCGAGAGGACGGTGTAGGTGACGGCCTGGGCCTGGATCCCGCCGTGCAGGGTGATCGTCCACTTCTTGCCGGCGTCCAGGACCGGGGCCTTGGTGTTCGTGCCGAACACCCAGCGCGCCCACGTCCGGGCCTCCAGGTCGGCCTCCTTCGCCAGCGCCGCCGACTTCGCCGGGTCGGTCGGCGCCAGCCCCTTGCCGCCGCGGGTGCCCGCGAACGACAGGTAGCAGCCTTCCCCGTTGCCGTTCTCCTGCTTGACGTGGGCGACCGAGGTCGCGCCGATCTTCACGCTCTCGTCGGACGGCCCGTAGGCGACCGAGGTGCCCGGGGACTCGAGCTGCCACCCGAACGGCACGTCGTACGCCACCCCGCGCTCCGTCGAGACCACGACCTGCCAGTACGGATCGGCGACCGGTTTCGGCGGCCCCTGGGCGGCGGGGGCCGCGGCGGCGGGCGTCCGCTCGGTCGGTTGCGCGTCCGCCCGGTGGCCGCCCTTGGAGGACGTCAGCGCCACCGTTCCGGCGACCGCCGCGGCCGCCACGGCGACCGTCGCGGCGACGGCCACGAGCAGGGGCTTCCTGCGCGAGCGCTTCGAACCGCCAGGGCCGCTCGAGCCGCCAGGGCCGCTCGAGCCGCCCGAGCCGCCCGAGCCGCCCGAGCCGCCCGAGCCGCCCGAGCCGCCCGGGTTGCTCGGGCCGTTCTGGTACCCCGGGACCGTCATGGCCCCGTCGGTGACGGTCGGCTCGACGACCGGCTGGACGCCCGGGAGGCCCATGACGCCCCGCTGCGGTTCCGCCGCGAACATGGCGAGCTGGGCGGCGACGTCCGCGGCCGATCCGGGACGCGCCGACGGGTCCTTGGCCAGCAGTTCCCGGACGAGGCGTCCCAGCCCCTCCGGCACGTTCGGCGGGAGCGGCGGCGGAGGCTCGTGCAGATGCCGGTACATGAGCTGCGCACCCGTCCCGGCGAAGGGCGGGTTCCCGGTCAGCAGCTCGTGCAGGACGCAGCCCAGCGCGTACAGGTCGGAGCGCGGCCCGATCTCGCCGCCCGTGAACTGCTCGGGCGCCATGTACCGGGGCGTGCCGATCGACCCGCCCTCCACCGTCAGCCGCGTCGCCGCCGCGTCCGCCAGGTGCGCGATGCCGAAGTCGCAGATCTTCACCCGGTCGCCGGGGAGCAGGAACAGGTTCGCGGGCTTGACGTCCCGGTGGACGACTCCGCGCGCGTGCGCCGCGGCCAGCGCGTCCGCGACCTGGGCGGTCAGGGACGCGGCGCGCGGCGCCGGCATCCCGCCCGGCGAGCCGTCCAGGACGGCCCGCAGGTCCTGTCCCTCCAGCAGCTCCATCACCAGGTACAGGACGCGGCCGCCGGCCTCCCGGTGCTCGCCGACGTCGTGCACGACGGTGATGCCGGGATGCTGGAGCGTCCCCGCGGTCTCCGCCTCGCGCAGCAGCCGCGCGCTCGTCCGCTCGTCGTCCCCCGCCTCGGCGCGGATCACCTTCACCGCGACGGGACGCCGCAACCGCTCGTCGGTCGCGCGCCAGACCTCGCCCATTCCGCCGCGTCCCAGCGTCACGTCCAGCCGGTAGCGCGCCCCCAGAAGCGTCCCCTGTTCCATGGAGGGACATCCCACCAGAAACCGCCGCCGAGATCCATGCGCGTGGACCCCGGCGGCGGCGTCGTCCGGGGGCGCGTGCTAGGAGCGCGCGGTGGCGGGCTCGCCCGAACCCTCGGCGGCGGTGTCGTCCTCGGCCCAGACGCGGCCCATCGCGTCCAGCAGGACGGGACGGTTCCGGACGATCCAGCCGAGGTACCCGAGACCGGCGGCCATCCACACCACGACCAGGGCGAGCGCGACGCGGTTCGCGCCCGTCGGGAGCGGGACGAGCTGCCCGTACACCGGCAGCAGGAGCAGCAGGGCGGCCACCACCGGCACCACGCCGTGCCGCAGCGCCGAGAACTCGGCGCGGTGCTCGCGCAGGTAGTACCGGACGAGCGCGACGCTGATCGAGATGTAGACCAGCACCATCGCGACACCGACGATCTGCCCGGCGAACCCGTACATGCGGATCGGCCCGATCCACAGGCCCCCGGTCAGCGACAGCGCGAGCGACACGGCCATGGAGCAGGAGAGCGCCGCCCGCGGGACCTGGCCGTGGCCGACGGTGCCGAGCCCGCGCGGCAGCAGCCCCTCGCGTCCCATCGCGAAGACGACCCGGACCTGCGCGGTGACGCCGGAGATCAGGTTCGCGAACTGGCTGTTCAGGACGGTCAGCGCGAGCAGCCAGCCGAGGCCCCAGTAGCGGTGCGTCAGGGTCGTCCAGGGCTCGGGGTCGGTGCGCAGCGCGCCGTGGTGGCCGAATCCGGTCGCGGCCGCGAACCCGGCCAGGACGTAGAACGCGCCGATCCCGAGGACGGCGGCGAACAGCGCGACCGGGATCGCGCGCCGCGCCGACCGGGCCTCCTCGCCGAGCGTGCCCGCCGACTCGAACCCGATGAACATCAGGATGCCCCACAGCATCCCCTTGCCGAGGCCGCCGAGACCGTCCGGCGAGGACGACGGGCTGAACGGCGCGAGGCTCACCCCGTCCGCGCCGCCCTTCCCGAGGATCACGCCGAACAGGGCGAGCAGGACGCCGATCTCCAGCACCAGGAAGATCAGCGCGGTCTTCGCCGACTGCGACACCCCGAGCGCGCTGATGCCCCACACCGCCGCGCCGTACACCAGGGTGAGCAGCCACCATGGAACGTTCCAGCCCAGTTCGGCGCGCAGGAAGTCGTGCGTCGAGGAGCCGATCGCGGGCAGCACCATCGGGGCGACCATCCCGTACGCGAGCAGCAGCAGCCACCCGGACGCGAACCCGCCGCGCTTGCCGAACCCGTGCGCGTTGAACGTGTACGCGAACCCGGCCGTCGGCAGCTTCCGCGCGAACGAGGCGATGACGGACGCGACCAGCAGGCACACGACCATCGCCAGCAGGATCGCCAGCGGCAGCGCGTACCCCGCCGCCTGCGCCGCGAGCGGCGTGTTGAAGAAGACGGCGGTCGCCGGGGCCATGAAGGCCATCGCGATGACCGCCACGCCGACCGCGCCGACCGCGTCCCGGCGCAGGCCGGGTGATCGCAGGGACATGCTCCTCCAAGCCGTCCTCGGACGGGCCGGCCGGACGGCCGGCGGTCGCCGAGCATCTCGTCCCTGTAGTACCCACCCAGGTCAGTGCCAGTGGGCGGGAACTCCGTGGTGCGGGGTGTCGGCGAGGACGCGCCGCCCGCCCCCGCCCTCCGGCCACAGGCGCAGCGTCAGGACCGGCAGGCTGTGGAAGTCGGCGTCGTCCGCCTGCTCCAGATGCAGGTGGGCGACCGGCGCGTCCGGCGTCGCGGCCGCGCCCGCCCGCTCGACGGCGGCCGTGACGTCCGCCTGCTGCGCGGGGGAGAGGTACTGCCACATCAGCGAGTGCCACACGACCGTGACCACGCCCGGCCGCGGCGCGAGCCCGGCGAGGAACGTCGCGGCGTCCGCGCGGACGACCGTCGCCGGGACCCGCGCCGCGACCTCCAGCGCGCCCCGCAGCCGCGCGACACGTTCGTGCTGGTCAGGCCAGACGAACGAGAGCAGCCGGACGGCGTCCGCGACCGGGTCCACCGGCGCGGGGTCGCAGCCCGTCCGCTCCACGATCGCCAGGCCGGCCGACAGCGGCGGCGGCGATCCGAGCCAGCAGTCGCGCAGCACCACGGGCGAGTCCGCCGGGCCGAACGCCAGGCCGCCCTCCGACTCGTACCGGTACAGGTCGGCGCGCAGGTTCAGGCCCGCGCTGGCCCCGACCTCCAGCAGTCGGACGGGCCGCTCCCCGAGCTCCGCCATGATCGCCAGCAGGCCGCCGACGAGCGGCGCGGCCCGTCCGACCTCGTTGGTCTGCGGGTCCCCGGCCATCGCCGCGCGCACCTCGTCCGGACGGTCCGCCAGCAGCGCCCGGAACGCGGGCCACGCCGACAGCGGGTCGGCCGTCCCGCCCGCCGTCGGGTAGTGCGCGGCCAGCTCGGGCGCCCGCCCGGAGAGGACGAGCCGGTGCGCCGCGCCGAGCAGCCGCAGGCACCGCCCGGCCTCCGGTCCGCCCGAAAGGACGTCGAAGGCCGGTCCGCCGACGTCGCCGGCCGCGCGGCGCATCAGCTCCGCGTACATGGGCGAACCGCCCTTCTCGCAGGTCGCCGCCTGGGCGAGCAGCTCGGCGCGGAGCCGGTCGGAGAAGGTGTCAGGGGGAGTCGAGGTCATGGGTCCATTCTCCTCATTGACCGATAACGATCTTGATTGGGACGATCACGAGCACTCACATCCGCGATCGGGGGGCTCCGCGAGGAGCGACCGAAGGAGGCGCGATGACGCGCACGGACCGACACGGAGAACACCGGCACGGAGAACACCGGCACGGAGAACGACGAGCACGACCGGACATCGGCGGGCGGCGCCGACTCAGGGGCCGTTTCAGAGGCCGCCTCGGGAAGGGCGTCGCGGGGGTCGCGGCGGCGGCCCTCGTCGCCGGGATCGCCCCGGCCGCGCACGCCGACCCGGGATCGAAGGGGAACGAGCGCCTCGCCCGGCAGCTCGTCCGCGAGGTGAAGGCCGACAACGCCTGGCGGCACCTGGAGGCCCTCCAGCGGATCGCCGACCGGAACGACGGGATCCGGGCGTCCGGGACCAACGGCCACCTGGCGTCCGCCGAGTACGTCGAGGGCAGGCTGCACGCCGCCGGGTACCGCACGACCCGTCAGGCGTTCACCCACGACGACTACGCCTTCCACGCCTCCAGCGGCGCGGTGACCGCGCCGTCCCCGCGCACCCTGCATCCCCTGGTCGCCCGCTTCTCGGCGAACACCCCGGTCGGCGGCATCACCGCGCCGCTCGCGGTCGTCCCCGCCGGGACGGACACGACGCCCGGCTGCGAGGCGTCCGACTACACCGGCGTCCGCGGCAAGATCGTCCTGATCGACGCGGGCGGCTGCACCAACACCGTCAAGCAGCGGACCGCCGCCGAGGCGGGCGCCGCCGCGGCCCTGATCAACACCAACAACCCCAACCCGGACATGATCCTGCGCACCCGCCTCACCGCGGCGGACGTCAGGATCCCCGTCGCGTCCGTCGGCCGCGGCGAGTCCGAGGCGCTCGCCGCCGACGCGGCGCGCGGCCCGGTCACCCTCACCGTCGACCTGCGCGGCGAGGCCAGGACCGTGACCACGTTCAACGTGATCGCCGAGACCCCGACCGGACGCGCCGACAACGTCGTCATGCTCGGCGCCCATCTGGACGGCGTCACCGAGGGCCCCGGCATGAACGACAACGGCTCGTCCAGCTCCATGGAGCTGGAGACCGCGCTCCGGCTCGCCGGGCACTTCAAGCAGATCAGGAACAAGGTCCGCTTCGCCTGGTGGGGCGCCGAGGAGGCCGGTGACCTCGGCTCGGCGAACTACGTCGCACTGCTCTCCGACCGGGAGAAGGCCGACCTGGCCCTCTACCTGAACTTCGACATGATCGGCTCGCCGAACTACGCCCGGATGGTCTACGACGGCGACGACAGCGACCACGAGGGCGCCGGCCCCGGCCCCGAGGGCTCCGCGCAGATCGAGAAGGTCCTCACCGACTTCCACGCCTCGCGCGGCCTGCCGACCGTCGGCCGGGACTTCGACGGACGCTCCGACTACGGCCCGTTCGTCGCCGCCGGGATCCCCGCGGGCGGCGAGACCAGCGGCTCCAACCTCATCAAGACCGAGGAGTGGGCCCGGCTGTTCGGCGGCAAGGCCGGCCAGTCCCTCGACTGGTGCTACCACTCGGCCTGCGACACCCTGAGGAACGTCGACAGGACGATCTACGCGCAGCTCGGCGCGGGCATGGCCTGGGCCGCCGGCCGCTTCGCCCTCGACACCTCCGACGTCACCACGGGCGACCCGTCCCGGCGCGCGGCGGCCCGCGCCGCTCTGTCGCACCGCTCCGCCGTGCCGCAGCACCCCGCTCCGGCGGCCGACGAGGAATGATCATCTGCCCGCCCTCCCCGGTCCTCCTCCGGCGGGCCGGGGAGGGCGGGCGGGTCTCACAAGGTGGACGCGCGGCCCGAGCGGCCCCGCCGAGTCAATAGGATCGTGGGCATGCTGCGCTGGTTGACCGCGGGCGAGTCCCATGGCCCGGCCCTCACGGCGATCGTGGAGGGCCTTCCGGCCGGTGTGCGCGTGACCTCGGCGGACATCGCCGAGGAGCTGCGCCGCCGGCGGCTCGGGCATGGGCGGGGCGCCCGGATGAAGTTCGAACAGGACCAGGTGTCGATCCTCGGCGGTGTCCGGCACGGCTATACGCAGGGCGGCCCGGTGGCCGTCCAGGTGGGCAACACCGAGTGGCCCAAGTGGGAGACCGTGATGTCCGCCGACCCGGTGGACCCGGACGTCCTCGCCGCGCAGGCGCGGAACGCCCCGCTCACCCAGCCGCGTCCCGGCCACGCCGACCTCGCCGGCATCCAGAAGTACGGGTTCGACGACGCCCGGCCCGTCCTGGAGCGCGCGAGCGCCCGCGAGACCGCGGCCCGCGTCGCGCTCGGCACGGTCGCCAAGGCGTTCCTCAAGCAGGCCCTCGGCGTCGACATCGTGAGCCATGTCGTCTCGCTGGGCGAGATCGACGCCCCCGAGGGCGTCGCGCCCGGCCCGGGCGACCTCGCCGCCGTCGACGCGTCGCCCGTGCGCTGCTTCGACCCGGCCGCGTCCGAGCGGATGGTCGAGCACATCGACGAGCTCAAGCGGCAGGGCGACACGCTCGGCGGCGTCGTCGAGGTCCTCGCCTACGGCCTCCCGCCCGGCCTCGGCAGCCACGTCCACTGGGACCGGCGGCTCGACGCGCGCCTCGCCGGGATCCTCATGGGCATCCAGGCGATCAAGGGCGTCGCGGTCGGCGACGGCTTCGCGACCGCGCGGCGCCCCGGCTCCCGCGCCCACGACGAGATCGACAACACCGGCGAGGGCGTCCGCCGCCGCACGAACCGCGCGGGCGGCGTCGAGGGCGGCATGACCACCGGCGAGCCGCTGCGCGTCCAGGCCGCGATGAAGCCGATCTCGACCGTCCCGCGCCGCCTCGACACCATCGACGTCGCGACCGGCGAGCCCGCCAAGGCGATCAACCAGCGCTCCGACGTGACCGCGGTCCCGGCGGCCGGGGTGGTCGCCGAGGCCATGGTCGCGCTCGTCCTCGCGGACGCGGCGCTGGAGAAGTTCGGCGGCGACTCGGTCGAGGAGACCGCCCGCAACCTGTCCGGATACCTGTCCTCCCTCACCGTCAAGTAGAGGAAACGATGGCCCGTCCCAAGGCCGTGATCATCGGCCCGCCCGGCTCCGGCAAGACCACCGTCGGCACCGCCCTCGCCGAACGCCTCGGCGTTCCGCTGCGCGACACCGACGCCGACGTGGAGGCCGCGGCGGGCAAACCGATCGGCGAGATCTTCGTGGACGACGGCGAGGAGCGCTTCCGCGGCCTCGAGCGGGCCGCCGTCGCCGCGGCGGTCGCCGAGCACGAGGGCGTCGTGGCGCTCGGCGGAGGCGCGATCCTCGACGCCGAGACGCAGGCGCTCCTCGAGGACGGGCAGACCGTCGTCTACCTCGAGGTCGGCCTCGCCGAGGCGGTCAAGCGGATCGGCCTGAACCAGGCCCGCCCGCTGCTCGTCCTGAACCCCCGCAGCCAGCTCCGCACGCTGCTGGCCGAGCGCCTCCCGATCTACGAGCGGCTCGGCACCGTCCGGGTCCTGACCGACGAGCGCACCCCCGAGGAGGTCGTCGACGAGATCGTCGCCGCCCTGGAGGCCGCCGAGTGACCCGCCCGACGCTCGGCGTGGCCGCTCCGGGGACGGCGGGATGACGACCCGCCGCGTCGACGTCGGCGGCGCCGACCCGTACGACGTCGTCATCGGCGAGAACGTCCACGGCGCGCTGCCGGGCCTGCTCGGCGACGGCGTCCGGACGGTCGCCGTCGTCCACGACCAGGCGCTGCCCGAGCTGGTCCGCCCGGTGACCGCGGCGCTGACCGTCGCCGGGTACGCCGTCCACGAGCTGCCGGTGCCGTCCGGTGAGGCGGCCAAGGAGGTCGGCGTCCTCGCCGGGCTCTGGTCCACGTTCGCGCGGCTCGGCATGACCCGCTCGGACGCCGTCGTCGGCGTCGGCGGCGGCGCGACCACCGACCTCGCCGGGTTCGCCGCCGCGTCCTGGCTGCGCGGCGTGAAGGTCGTGCACGTCCCGACCACGCTGCTCGCCATGGTCGACGCGGCGGTCGGCGGCAAGACCGGCATCGACATCCCCGAGGGCAAGAACCTGGTCGGCGCGTTCCACCCGCCCGCCGGCGTCCTCTGCGAGGTGTCCGCCCTCGCGTCCATGACCGAGCGCGACTACGTCAGCGGCCTCGCCGAGACGATCAAGGCCGGTTTCATCGCCGACCCGGTCATCCTCGACCTGGTCGAGGGCGACCCGGCCGCGGCCCGCCGCCCGGACGGCCCGCACACGGCCGAGCTGATCGAGCGCGCCGTCCGGGTGAAGGCCGACGTCGTCTCGGCCGACCTCAAGGAGAGCGGCCTCCGCGAGATCCTCAACTACGGGCACACCCTCGCGCACGCGATCGAGAAGGCCGAGGCGTACCGCTTCCCGCACGGCCACGCCGTCGCCGTCGGGATGGTCTACGCCGCCGAGCTCGCCCGCCTCGCCGGACGCTCCGACCTGGTCGAACGCACCGAACGCGTCCTCGCGTCGGTGCACCTGCCGACCACGTACCGCGCCGACGCCTGGGACGAGCTGCGCGCCGCGATGAGCATCGACAAGAAGTCGCGCGGCGCCACGCTCCGCTTCGTCGTCCTCGACGGCCTCGCCGAGCCGGGCCGCCTCGAGGGCCCGGACGAGGAGCTGCTCGCCGCCGCCTACCGGAGGGTCGCCCTGTGAACTCCGTCCTGGTCCTGAACGGCCCGAACCTGCGCCGCCTCGGCACCCGCGAGCCGGACGTCTACGGCGCCGACACCTTCGAGGACCTGGTCGCCCTCTGCCGCGAGACGGGACGCCGCCTGGACCTGCACGTCGAGGTCCGGCAGACCGACGACGAGGCCGAGATGATCGGCTGGGTGCACCAGGCCGCCGACGAGCGGATCCCGGTCGTCCTCAACCCGGCGGCGTTCACGCACTACTCCTACGCGCTGCGCGACGCCCTCGCCCAGCGCACCGCGCCCCTGGTCGAGGTGCACATCTCCAACCCGGCCGCCCGCGAGGAGTTCCGCCACACCTCGGTCGTCGCGGGCGTCGCGACCGGCACCATCGCGGGCTTCGGCCTCATGTCCTACGTCCTGGCCCTCCAGGCCATCGCCGAGCTCCTGGCCGAGCAGGCCCGCTCCGCCTGACCGTCCCGGGGACGTCCCCTTCCACGCCCGACGCGGCCGTGATCACCCACGTGATCACGGCCGCGTCGCGTTCACCCGCCCCCCTCCCGCCCCCGGAGCGGGGGGACCGACTTGATCGTTCGATAATTCTCGCACTATCATCGTGCGAGAATTATCGAACGATATGAGGTGGTCCTATGGCGGCGGCACGGGTGTACGAGCATCCGGCGACCGACGAGATCGCGATTCCGCGGGTGCTGTTCGCGCTGAGCGAGCCACTGCGGCTGTCGATGGTGCGGATGCTGGCCGAGCGCGGCGAGGTGGACAGCATCGAGCTGGGGCCCGACCTCCCGCGCTCGACGCTGACCCACCACACCGGCCTCCTGCGCGAGTCCGGGGTGGTGTTCGTCCGCGCCGAGGGGCGCAAGTGCATGATCCGGCTGCGCCGCGACGACCTGGACGCGCGCTTCCCGGGCCTGATCGACACCGTCCTCGACGGGTACCGGGAAGCCGCGCCCGCGGGGGAGGACGCGTGATCCGCCGCGTCTGGCCCCTGGTCATGGCCGCGGTCGCCCTGGGCATCGACGCCTACGTCCTCGCCGGGGTGCTGCCCTCGATCCCCGGTTCGCTGCACGCGTCGGTCGCGGCGGTCGGCCTGTGCGTGACGGCGTTCACCGCGGCGTACGCGCTGTCCGGACCGCTGCTGTCCCGGGCGCTGATCCGCGGGAGCACGGCCCGGGCCCTGCTGATCGCGCTGGGCGTGTTCAACCTCGGCAACCTCGTCACCGTGGTCTCGCCCGGGATCGAGGTGTTCCTCGCCTCGCGGGTGATCGCGGGCGCCGGGGCGGGCGTGCTCACCGCGGTGGCGACGGCGGCGGCCGCCGCCATGGCCGCCGACCACGAGCGGGGACGCGCCATGGCCATGGTGACCTTCGGGCTGTCCGCCGGGACGGTCGCCGGAGTGCCGGTCGGGATGGTCATCGGCGACCGGCTGAACTGGCGCTGGACGATGGGCCTGGTCGTCGCGATCGGCCTGCTCAGCATGGTCGCGCTGGCCGTCCGGGCGCGGACGATCCCGTCGCTGCCCGCCTCGCGCGGTCCCGCGTTCGCGGTGCTGCGCTCCCCGAAGACCCTCGTCGGGGTCGGCGGGGCGTTCCTCCTGGGTGTGGCCAGTCTCGGGCTCTACACCTACCTGCTGCCCATGGCCGAGGCCCGGGGTCTCAAGGGCTGGGACTTCGCGCTGGTGTGGGCGTGGGGCATCGGCGGGGTCACCGGATCCGCCCTGGTCGGCAGGGTTCTGGACGCGTCCGGCCCGCGCACCCTGCTCATCGCGCTGCCCGCCGTCCTCCTGGGGAGCTTCGCCGCCTTCTGGGCCTCCGGAAGCCCGGCGGTCTGGCTCGTCGCGGCGGCGCTGTGGGGCGCCGCGGGCTGGGCCAGCGTCCCCACCCTCCAGCAGGCGCTGACCGGGGACCGGCCCGAACAGGCGATGCCGATCGTCGCGTTCCAGATGGCCGCGATGTACCTCGGCTCCGCCGCGGGCGCGGCCGCGGGCAGCGGCCTGCTCGCCAGCGGCGCGGACCCGGGCGACCTCTCCGCATGGGCCCTGGCCCCGGCGGCTCTGGGCCTGCTCCTCACCGGATGGATCGCCGTCACCGCCCTCCGCTCCCGCACTCCCACCCGCCCCCGCGCCGCTCGTCCGGCCGAACAGCCCGAGTGCGCCTGACCCGTCCCGCCCCCTGAACGGCCCGGCCCTCACGCCTCCCGGCGGGCGCTAATCGACGGCGGTGCGGGTGATCTCCTTGAGTTCGGCGACGACGGCGTCCAGGGGGCGGAGGCAGCGCTCGGCGCGGCAGAGGATGGTGGCGCCCTCGACCGAGGAGACGATCAGGGTGGCCAGGCGGGCGGCGCGCTCGGGGGAGGCGCCCGCGTTCTCCAGGCCGGTGGCGAGGGTGTCCTGCCACCGGCCGAACGCGTCGGCGGACGCCTTGACCAGCTGCGGGGCGTCGTCGTGGGACTCGACGGTCACCGCGACGACCGGGCATCCGGCGCGGAACCCGCTCTTCACCAGGACGCCGCGCCACCACCCGGCGAACGCGTCGACGGCCGAGGCGGCGTCGCCGCCCTCCACGGCGGCCCGGATGCCCGCGTCGAGGAAGTCGCCCGCGTACCGGACGGCGTCCTCGGCGAGCTGCACCTTGCCGCCGGGGAAGTGGTGGTAGATCGAGCCGCGCGGGGCGCCGCTGTGGGCGATGACGTCCCGGAAACCCGTCCCGGAGTAGCCGCGCTCGCGGAAGAGATAGGCGGCGCTGCGCACCATGCGTTCACGGCTGTCGGTACCCATACCTGCGATTATGACATTCATCATAAGCATTTCGGGTTGACCATGACGATCGTCATAGCGACCCTGGGGCGGACGGCCGCGCCGGGGTCCGCGCGCCGGTTACCGCGCAGTAGGGTTCGGTCGAGCACCCATCGGACGGGAGAACTCCGTGATTGAACTCAAGCGCGAGGGCGACGTCTTCGTCCTGCGGATGGACGCGGGCGAGAACCGCTTCCACCCCGACCTCCTCGCCGCCGTCAACGACGCGCTGACCGAGGTCGAGCAGGCCGAGGGCCCGAAGGCGCTCGTCACCACCGGCGCGGGGAAGTTCTACTCCAACGGCCTGGACCTGGAGTGGCTCGGCGCGCACCAGGAGGAGTTCGTCCCCTACCTGGAGTCGGTGAACGCGCTGTACGCGCGGTTCCTCGAGCTGCCCGCGCCGACCGTCGCCGCGGTCAACGGGCACGCCTTCGCGGGCGGCGCGATGCTCACGCTCGCCCAGGACTTCGCGGTCATGCGCACCGACCGCGGCTACGTCTGCCTGCCCGAGGTCGACCTCGGCATGAGCTTCACCCCCGGCATGAGCGCCCTGATCCAGAGCCGCCTGACCGCGCCGGTCGCGCACGAGGCGATGCTCACCGGCCGCCGCTACGCCGCCGAGCAGGCGCGCGAGGCCGGGATCGTCCAGCGGACGGCCGACGAGGCCGGGGTCCTGCCCGCGGCGATCGAGCTCGCCGCGTCCCTCGCGGGCAAGAACGGGAAGACCGTCAAGGCGATCCGCGTCGGGCTCTACAAGCAGGCCATCGCGGCGCTGCGCGGCCCGGCCCTGCCGGAGTGACTCGTCGACCGCTACGTTACGTCTAACAGAACCTGATTCGGTTCGTCTGTGGGAAGGATGCCGGGCATGCGCATCGGGATGGCCCTGAACTACTCGGGCGGCTTCAAGGAGACGGTCGCCGAGCTGGCCGACTATGAGAAGGCCGGCCTCGACATCGTCTACGTCGCCGAGGCGTACAGCTTCGACGCGGTGAGCCAGCTCGGCTACATCGCGGCGAAGACCGAGCGGCTGGAGATCGCGTCCGGCATCCTCCAGATCTACTCCCGGACGCCGACCCTGATGGCGATGACCGCCGCCGGGCTCGACTACGTGTCCGAGGGCCGGTTCACGCTCGGCATCGGCGCGTCCGGGCCGCAGGTCATCGAGGGCTTCCACGGCGTCCCGTACACCGCGCCCCTCGGCCGGACGCGCGAGATCGTCGAGATCTGCCGCAAGGTGTGGCGGCGCGAGCGCCTCCAGCACGAGGGCAAGCACTACACCGTCCCGCTGCCCGAGGGGCAGGGCACCGGCCTCGGCAAGCCGCTGAAGATCATCAACCACCCGGTGCGCCCGGACATCCCCGTCCTCATCGCCGCGATCGGCCCGAAGAACGTCGAGATGACGGCCGAGATCGCCAACGGCTGGGAGCCGATCTTCTACCTCCCCGAGAAGGCCAAGGACGTCTGGGGCGAGGCCCTCGCGGCGGGCAGGGCCAGGCGCGACCCCGCCCTCGGCGAGCTGGACGTCGTGGGCCAGGCGCACCTCGCCATCGGCGACGACGTCCAGGACTTCCTGGAGTTCGGCCGCCCGATGGCCGCCCTCTACATCGGCGGCATGGGCGCCAAGGGCAAGAACTTCTACAACAACCTCTGCCGCCGCTACGGCTGGGAGAAGGAGGCCGAGGAGATCCAGGACCTCTACCTCGCCGGGAAGAAGGACGAGGCCGCCGCGAAGGTCCCCTACGAGCTCCTCGAGAAGATGTCCCTCATCGGTTCCGAGGGCCACGTCCGCGAGCGCCTGGCCGCCATGAAGGAGTCCGGCGTCACCACGCTGAACGTCGCCCCCATCGCCGGCGACCACAAGGGCCGCCTCGCCCTGATCGAGAAGATCAAGAAGATGGCCGACGAGCTCTGACCACGCCCGTCCGAGCGCCCGTCCGAGCGCCCGCCTGAGCGTCCGTCCGAGCGCCCGCCCATCTCGGGCGGGCGCTCGAGGACGCCCCGCCGGACGGCGTCGCGCCCTCGTGCGGGCCTCCCGCGCCACGCGCCCGCGATCTCCGATGAACTACAGTCCGATCATGGGTGAGAGACAACGCGAGCGCCGCCGGGCGCTGGCCGCGGCCGTCGAGGCCGCCGGGGCGGACGCGCTGCTGGTCACGCGGCTGGTCAACGTCCGCTACCTGACCGGGCTGAACAGCTCGAACGCCGCCGCGCTCATCCGCGTGGACGGCCCCGACCTGCTCTGCACCGACGGGCGCTACGCCGGGACGGCCGAGAAGGTCGCGTCCGACATGGAGATCGTCGTCGACCGGAGCACCGACGGCACCCTCGTCGGCCTCGCCGCCGACGCCGGCGCGGAGACCCTCGGCTTCGAGCCGCACGACCTCACCGTCGAGCGTCACGCCGAGCTCGCCGCGCTCGACCACGGCATCGCCTTCAAGCCGCTCGGCCACCTGGTCGAGGAGCTGCGCGTCGTCAAGGACGAGGGCGAGATCGACCTGCTGCGCCGGGCGTGCGAGATCACCGACGAGGCGTTCGAGGCGCTGCTGCCCTCGATCCGCCCGGGGATCACCGAGCGCTCCCTGGCGGTCGAGCTCGACCGCCACATGATCGACTTCGGCGCGGACGGCCTGGCGTTCGACACCATCGTCGCGTCCGGGCCGAACGGCGCGATCCCGCACCACTCGCCGGGCCCGCGCGAGCTGGCGTCCGGCGACCTGGTCACGATCGACTTCGGCGCGCTGGTCGGCGGCTACCACGCCGACATGACCCGCACCGTCGCGGTCGGCGAGCCCGCCGACTGGCAGCGTGAGCTGTACGAACTGGTCCGGCGCGCCCAGCGGGCCGCCGTGGAGGCGGCCGTCCCCGGGGCCGAGTACCGGGCGGTGGACGCCGCCGCCCGCGACATGATCACCGAGGCCGGGTTCGGCGACGACTTCCCCCACGGCCTCGGGCACGGCGTCGGGCTGGAGATCCACGAGGCCCCGCTCATGAGCCCCCGGACGACCGGTAAGCTGGTGGATCGAGTTCCGATCACCGCCGAGCCGGGGGTCTACCTCGCCGGCCGGGGCGGTGTCCGCATCGAGGACACGCTCGTGGCGCGGACGGGTGGGCCGGAGCTCCTCACCAAGACGACCAAGGACCTGCTCGTCCTCTAGCCGACCCGGCGGACGAGGCGCGGTCCGCCCGACCGGGAGAACACCTGTGGCGACGACGAACGACCTGAAGAACGGCATGACGCTGAAGATGGACAACGGTCTCTGGACCGTTCAGGAGTTCCAGCACGTCAAGCCCGGCAAGGGCCCCGCGTTCGTCCGCACGAAGATCAAGAACGTCCTCACGGGCAAGATCATCGACAAGACCTTCAACGCGGGCAGCAAGGTGGAGGTCGCCTCCGTCGACAAGCGGGACATGCAGTACCTGTACCGCGAGGGCGAGGACTTCATCTTCATGGACACCGAGACCTTCGAGCAGCCGCACATCTCGGCCGCCGTGGTCGGTGACGCCGCCAAGTACATGCTGCCGGAGCAGAAGGCGATGATCGCCTTCAACGACGGCAACCCGCTCTACGTCGAGCTGCCCGCCGCCGTGGTCCTCCAGATCGCCGAGACCGAGCCCGGCCTCCAGGGCGACCGCTCCACCGGCGGCTCCAAGCCCGCCACCCTGGAGACCGGCGCCCAGGTCAACGTCCCCCTGTTCGTCACCACGGGCGAGAAGATCAAGGTCGACACCCGTTCCGGCGAGTACCTCGGCCGGGCCTGATGGCCGCCAGGACCAAGGCGCGCAAACTCGCCCTGGACGTGCTGTTCGCGGCCGAGCTGCGCGAGGAGCTCCCCACCGAGGTGCTCGAGCAGCGCGGCCGCCCCAACCAGGGCGAGCTCGCCGAGTACCCGCACGCCGTGCGGATCATCGAGGGCGTGCAGGGGCACGCCGAGCGGATCGACGAGCTGATCGCGACCTACGCGACCGGCTGGACCCTCGACCGCATGCCGGTCGTGGACCGCAACATCCTGCGCATGGGCCTGTTCGAGCTGCTCTGGGTGGACGACGTCCCGGACGGCGTCGCGGTCAGCGAGGCGGTGTCGCTCGCGACCGAGCTGTCCACCGACGAGTCCCCGCGCTTCGTCAACGGCCTGCTCGCCCGCATCCAGCAGCTGAAGCCGTCCCTGTCCATCTGAGGGCGCCGTCCATCCGAGGGGCGCCGTCCTTCGGAGAGTCGTCCTGAGGGCCCGGCCTTCGGTCGCCGCCCGCGCGGGCGCGACCGGGCCGGTCCCAGGCGCTCCGGGACGGAAGCGGACGGCCCGTAAAAGACGATGCGGGCATGGAGAAGCGGTGTCCGGGGCCTAGGGTGGGGGGACATGACCGGTGAGAGGGGGGCGGCCGTGCCCGCCCAGCAGACCTGGCGGAACCGCGGTGGCGGCCGGGTGCGTGGCGCCGTCCTGTGGGACGTCCTGCGCGAGGTGCTCGGCCGTGTGGCCGGGCAGGGCCCGTGCGACGTGGTCGACGTCGGCGGCGGCACCGGCGGGTTCGCCGTGCCGCTCGCCGAGCTCGGCCACCGCGTGACCGTGGTGGACGCCAGCCCCGACGCGCTCGCCGCGCTCGAGCGGCGCGCCGCCGAGGCGGGCGTGACCGTCCACGCGCTCCAGGCCGACGCCGGCGACCTGCCCGAGGTGCTCGGCGAGTCCTCCGCCGACCTGGTGCTGTGCCACAGCGTCCTGGAGTTCGTCGACGACCCGGCCGCCGTGATGCACGCCCTGACCCGGGTCGTGCGGCCCGGCGGGGCCGTCAGCGTCCTGGTCGCGGGCCGGATCGCCGCGGCGCTGCACCGGGCCACCGCGGGCCGCTTCGACGACGCCCGGCGGGTCCTGGACGACCCGGACGGCCGCTGGGGCGAGCACGACCGGATGCCCCGCCGCTTCACCCGCGAGTCCCTCGCCGAGCTGGCCGTCGGCGCGGGCCTCACCGCCCGCGAGACGCACGGCGTCCGGATCTTCGCCGACCTGGTCCCGAGCGCCCTGCTGGACGACGCGGGCGCCGCCGAGGGCCTGGTCGCCCTGGAGCGCGCCGCGTCCGTCCACCCCGTCCTGCGGGAGCTGGCGACCCAGCTGCACCTGGTCGCCGAGCGCCCCTGACCGTACGCGACAGCCCGTGACCACATGTGACCGCCTGGCCCCGTCCGTGCCGGGCGGACGGGGCGTCCGAGCTGTCGGAGCGGGCGTCTAGGTTGGGGACATGAGCCGCAAGCAGCAGTTGCACCGGCCGGGGCCGCAGCCCGGCCCGCCGGGGGACGACACGGGCTGCTCGATCCTGCACGTCGACATGGACGCGTTCTTCGTGAGCGTCGAACTGCTCGACCGGCCGGACCTGCGCGGCCACCCGGTGGTCGTCGGCGGGCTCGGCGGACGGGGCGTGGTGTCGGCGGCGTCCTATGAGGCGCGCGAGTACGGCGTCCACTCGGCGATGCCGATGTCGCGGGCGCGCCGCCTCTGCCCGCGCGCGGTGGTCCTGCCGCCCCGGCACGAGCGGTACACCGCGGTCTCCCGGGCAGTGTTCGAGATCTTCCGGTCGATGACCCCGCAGGTCGAGCCCCTCTCGGTGGACGAGGCGTTCCTCGACGTCGCGGGCGCCCGCAAGCTGTACGGGCGGCCCGCCGAGATCGCCCGGCTCATCCGCGAGAAGGTGTTCGAGCAGCAGGGCGTGACCTGCTCGGTCGGCGTCGCGCCCACCAAGTTCGTGGCGAAGCTGGCGTCCACCCGCTGCAAGCCGGACGGCCTCCTGGTCGTCCCGGCGGACGGCGTGGAGGAGTTCCTGCACGCCCTGCCCGTCGCGGCGCTCTGGGGCGTCGGAGAGCGCACGGAGCAGCAGCTGAACCGCCTGGGCCTGCGGACGGTCGGCCGGCTCGCCCAGGTCCCGCTCACGACCCTCCAGCGGGAGCTGGGCAACGCGCTCGGAAGCCACCTGCACGAGCTGGCCTGGGGCCGCGACCCGCGTCCGGTCGTCCCGGAGAGCGTCGACAAGAGCATCGGGGCCGAGGAGACCTTCGACACCGACATCGACGACCCGGACGAGATCCGCCGCGAGCTCCTGCGGCTCGCGGAGCGGGTCGGCGCGCGGCTGCGCGCGGGCGGGCACGCCGGGCGCACGGTCAGCGTGAAGCTCCGCGACGGCGACTTCAAGACGATCACCCGCGCGCGCACGCTCCGTGAGCCCACCGATCTCGCGAGAGTGATCTATGTCACAGCCTGCGAGCTGTATGAGGCCTCCGGCTGGGATCGGGTACGACTCCGGCTGGTGGGCGTCCGTGTGGAGAACCTCACGTCCGCCGACGACGTTCCGCGCCAGCTGGCCCTGGACGAACCGGAGACCGGCTGGCGTGAGGCGGAGCGTGTGATCGACCAGGTCACGAGCCGTTTCGGCCGCGGCGCGGTCCGTCCTGCCGCGCTCGTGCGGCGCGGTCCCGGCCGCCCCGCGGGCCGGGACGGGCGGGACAGCGGTGACGGGAGGGGATGAGGCGGATGCCGAGATGAACGGGAGAGGGTCCGCGGTCGGCCGTTCGCTTTCGTTGATCTGTCCTGGCTCGTATTCTGGGCATATCACCGTTGAGGTTCTCGTCCTGCATCGGAAACCCCGTCGCGGGGCTGTCGTTGGGAGGCGCCGTGCCGCTCTCTGATCACGAGCAGCGCATGCTCGACCAGATCGAGCAGGCGTTGTACGCCGAGGATCCGAAGTTCGCCCATGCGGTGCGCTCCACGAGTCCTCAGGTGCACTACAAGCGCCAGATGATCAAGGCCGCGGTGGGCTTCGCCGTGGGTGTCGCCGCCCTGATGGCCGGGCTCGTGGCCAACGCGGGGGCGATCACCATCGCCGTCAGCGTGGCCGGTTTCCTGCTCATGGTCGCCTGCTGTGTCTGGGCGCTCACGAGCTGGAAGCGCATGACCGGCATCGCCGAGCCGTCCGCTCGCGGCCGCCGCTCCGGCTCCGGGGGCCGTCCGGCCCGCGCGGGCTTCATGGAGCGCATGGAGGAGCGCTGGCGCCGCCGCACCGAGGAGCGCTGACCCGCCCGACCCCGCCCGCGCACACCCCCCAGCGCGCGAGGCGGGTCACCCCCTGCCCCGCCTGACCCCCCGCCACGCGCCTCATCCCCTGAGGCGCGTTTTCGTTTCCCCGCGCTGCCCCGCCCCCGCCCAGCCCCCGCCCGCCCGCGTGCGCGGGCCGGTGACCGCTATCGGACGCCTTCTGACATGCGGAGTGCGGGCGGGGCGGGTCAGCCGGGCTTCTTGGGGAGGAAGGCGCGGACGCGGGCGACGAGGCGGGCCAGGGCGTGTTCGGCCCGTCCGGTGGCCAGGGCGGTCCGCTCGCTCGCGACACGGGCGGCGTCGCGGGCCTCGGCGACGGTGGACGCGGGGATCAGCCGGGCCCGCCAGCGCGTGGCCGCCGTCGCGGACGCGGCGAACGCCGACCGCATCGTGCGGACGTCGGCGCGGAGCAGGTCCGCGGCCGGCGGGGTCCGGTCCGCCGGGGCGTAGCGGGCGAGCTCCTCGGCGCGGGCGATGCGGCTCAGCGCGGACGCGGCCGGGTCGTCCAGGCCGAGCAGGTCGCCCAGGCGCCGGGCCGTCGCGCGCGGGGTCTCGCTGGACGGCCAGGCGACGCCGTGGTCGAGG
>NZ_RFFG01000033.1:0-75833 GCF_003696215.1 Actinomadura harenae
GCGCGCCGACCGCGAGCCGGTCGAAGGGCAGCGGCGACAGCGGTGCGCCGGGCTGGAACAGGGCGGCGGGCGGCGCCTCACCGCCGGTCCCGGCGCGGCGCGCGAGGGCGGGGAGCTGCGGGATCACCGAGGCGAGGCAGACGGTGCCGCCCGCGTGCCCGACCGCGAGGACGGGCAGGTCGCGCAGGTGCTTCTGGAAGACGGCGTGCGGCCCTTCGCGCAGGTAGGAGCGCGCGCCGAGCACGACGCCGAGCCGGTCCGCCGCGTCCCGGGCCAGTTCGGGGACCAGGTACTTGGTGAGCGCGGACGACACGCTCGCCTCGCCCGGCAGCAGGTGCAGCGACCGGGCCGCGACGGTCGCCATGGCGTCGCAGGCCAGCAGGTCGGCGAACGCGCCCGCGAGTTCGCCGGAGGCGTGCGGGAGCCCGGCCACCGGATGCCCGTAGAGCCGCCGCCGGGTCGCGAAGTCCAGGGTCGTGCGGAGCAGGGTGTCGAGCGAGCCGATCATCATGCCGGGGATCGTGGCGCGCGTGAGCTGGAACGCCCGCGCGACGAGTTCGAGCGCGCGTCCCTCGCCGCCGACCAGGTTCTCCGGCGGGACGGGGCGTCCGGTGAACTCGACGCCGCCGAGCCGGCATCCGCGGACCGCCGACAGCGGGAAGCGCGGCAGGAACCGGGTCGTCGGGCCGGGCCCGCCGCGCAGGTCCGTGAGCAGGAGGGAGTGGTCGCGGCCGGGATTGCCGTCGCCGGTGCGGGCGAGCAGCAGGGCGGCGTCGGCCCGGTCGATCCCGTTGATCATCTGCTTGCCGCCGTGCAGCAGGTACCGGCCGTCGGCGAGGCGGGCGCGGAGCTCGGTGCGGGCGAGGTCGGCGCCGTGGTCGAGTTCGGTGAAGCCGATGGCGAGCAGGCCGCCGTCGAGGAGCAGCCGCGCGACGCGTTCCCGCTGGTCGCGGTCGCCGCCGGTCCAGACGGGCGCGGCGGCGATCAGGCCGACGAGGCCCTGCCCGAGCAGCAGCGCGGGGTCGCGGCGGGCCAGCGGACGCAGCGCCCGCGCCATCCGGTCGGCGGCGTCGAAGCGTCCGCCGAGTTCGGCCGGGACGAACTCGGCGGCCATCCCGAAGGCGTCGAGCGCGCGGGCCCCGGCGGGCGGCTCGCCGCGCTCGTCCGCCGCGAGGACGGCCTCGAATCCCAGCGGGTTGCCCGCGTCTCCGGCCGGGCCGAGCAGCGCCTCCAGCCCGTCGGCCACCGCGGCGCTCATCGGACGGCCTCCGCGACCGGACGGCGGGCCCCGTCCGCTTCTCGATCCCGGTACCGGGCCGCCGTCCGGTCGGGCAGCGGCAGGTCGAAGAGCGACAGCAGCGCACCGGAGCGGTGCCGGGACAGCAGCGGCCCATAGAGGGCGTCGGTCGTGTGGCCCGTGTCCTCGCCGAGACGGGCGAGGACACGCGCCAGGCACGCCTTCACCCACACGGCGTCCTGCCACAGATCGGCGGAGAGCCCGAGCCCGGGACGCGTGTTGACGTACAAGGCGAGGCACGTGGCGGCGGCATAGCACAGCGCGTAGTCCTCGGCCGCGCGGAACGCCTCCGCCGGGACGAGCCGGGGCGCGGGAACGTGCTCGGCCAGCCGCGCGTGCACGCGCCCGGACGCGTCGGCGGCCCGTCCGGCGAGGTCGGCGAGGTCCGGCGGGCCGTCCGCGCGGACGCGGCGGGCCAGCTCCGGGAGGGCCTGCGTGATCGAGCTCCCGGTCCGGGACAGCACCGCCAGGGCCGTCCGGTCGAACGGCGGGAGCGGCGCGCGCAGGTCGGCCGCCCGGTCCAGCCCCGCCCACCGGACGGTCCCGTCGCGGTGGCCGCGCACGAGCGTCGAGGCGTGGTTGACCAGCAGGTTCAGGTTGACGACGGTGTTGCCGTCGAACATCCCGACGATCCGGTGGTCGCGCTGGAGCTTCTGGAACCGGCCGTCCGGGCAGGTGCCGTACGCGCCGCCGGGCACCGGGCCGGTGAGGGCCCGCACCCCGAGCATCCGGCCCAGCCGCCCGATGAGCCCGTCGGTGAGGGTCGGCGCGAGGTACTTCACGACGGCCGACCCGACGGCCAGCTCTCCCGTGAGCGTCTGCGCGGACCGGCTGGTCAGCACGCCGACCGCCTCGCAGAGCAGCAGGTCGGCGTAACAGTCGGCGAGGTCGCGGCGGGACAGCGGCAGCTCGGTCACGGGCCTGCCGAAGCGGTGCTGCCGGGACAGCAGGTCCAGGGTGGTCCGCAGCGCGTGGTCGGCGGCGCCGGCCGACAGCGCCCCGCACAGCGTCCGGGTGAGCTGCAGCGCCTTCAGCGCGATCTCCAGCCCGGCCCCCTGCCGTCCGACGCGGGCGTCCGGGCCGGTCTCGGCGCCGTGGAAGGCGATGCCGCTGATGTCCGCGCCGCGGATGCCGTGCGTGTGGACCTTCGGGAGGGTGCGCCACGAGCCGTCCGGCAGGGCGTGCTTGTCGACCATGAGGAAGGTGAACCCGCGCGGGCCGCCCGCCGGGTCGGTGCGGGCGAGGACGCAGACCCAGCGGCCGCGCGTGGCGTTGTTGATGAGCCATTTCTCGCCGTCCAGGCGGTGCCCGCCGCCCGGCAGGACGGTCGCCGTGACCTCGCCCGCGAGCAGGTCGCTGCCGTGGTCGCGTTCGGTCAGCGCCCAGGAGAACACGTCGCCCGCGGCGACGCGCGCGCCGAGCGCCTCGGCCTGTCCCGGTTCGGCGCCGACCCACGCCGACACCGCGCCGAGGTAGGTCTTGCCGTGCGCGACGGCCACCGTGAGGTCGCGGCGCGCCATGACCCGGACCAGGTGGAAGAGCTGCTCCTGGTCGCGGAGCCGTCCGCCGAAGACCGCCGGGACGTACCAGGACGGCACGCCGAGCCGGTCGAGCTCCGCGACGGCCCGCTCGGGGAACGCCTCCGCGTCGTCCAGCGCGGCGCTCGCGGCGAACGCGCACGGGCCGCCTGGGACGTGCGGGTCGCCGAGCGCCGTCTCCAGCCGCGCCGCAGGGCGCAGCGCGTCGAGGATCATGACGCCCGCCCCGCCGCGCCGTCGCCCGTCCGGTAGTGCCGGACGAGCCGTGGCGACAGGTCCTCGTGCAGGCAGTCCAGGTCGCCGCCCGCGAACAGGTCGCGCATCAGCCCGCGCTGGATCTTGCCGCTGGTGGTGCGGCGGACCCGGCCGGGCCGGACCAGCACCACGTTCGCGCGCACCCCGAACTCGGCGGCCACGGCGGCGCGCAGCGCGCCGGTCAGCTCGCGCAGCGCGTCCGGCGACCGGCCCGCGCCGCGCACCTCCTGGACGACGACGAGCTCCTCGGTCCCGGCGGACACCCCGAACGCGCTGGACGGCAGCCCGGCGAGCGCCGGGTCGGCCGCCCGGACGGCCCGCTCGATGTCGTAGGGGTAGAGGTTGCGGCCGTTTAGGACGATGGTCTCCTTGAGCCGTCCGGTGACGTAGAACCGGCCGTCCCACCGGACGGCGAGGTCGCCGGTCCGCAGGAACCCGTCCCGCCCGTCGGCGGTGGTCCCGGTGAACGTCGCGCGGTTCTCCTCCGGGTCGCCCCAGTAGCCGCGCGCGACGCTGCCGCCGCGCACCCACAGCTCGCCGACCCGGCCGTCCGGCAGTTCGCGGCCGGTGGCCGGGTCGGCGATCAGGACGTCCAGTCCGGTCGCCCGGCCGCTGGCGACGAGCCGGACCGCGGCGGCGCCGCCGGTGGCGGGGGTCAGCTCGTCCCGCTGGAGGGCGGCGGCGTCGGCGTCCACCTCGGCGGGCGGTTCCGCGACGGGCGTGCCGGTCACGAACAGGGTCGCCTCGGCGAGGCCGTAGCAGGGCATGAACGCCTCGCGCCGGAACCCGTGCCCGGCGAACTTCGCGGTGAACGCGTCCAGGGTGCGGCCGTCGATGGGCTCCGCGCCGTTGGCGGCGCGCGTCCAGCCGGACAGGTCCAGGCCCGCGGCCCGCTCGTCGGTGATCTTCCGGACGCACAGGTCGTAGGCGAAGTTCGGGGCGGTGCTGAACTGGACGCCGCGGTCGCCGATCATCCGCAGCCACAGGTGCGGGTACTTGAGGAACTGCGTCGGCGACATCAGCGCGGTCCGCGCCCCGATGTACAGCGGTTCGAGGAACAGGGCGATCAGGCCCATGTCGTGGAACATCGGCAGCCAGCCGCCGAGCCGCGCGTCCCCGTCGAACTCGAAGTGCTCGCGCAGCAGGCCGAGGTTGTGGGCGAGGTTGCCGTGGCTGACCATGACGCCCTTGGGCCGTCCGGTCGAGCCCGAGGTGTACTGGAGGAACGCGAGCGAGTCCGGTTCCAGGTCCGGTTCGCGCCATGTCCCGGCGTCGGCCTCGCGCGCCTCGGCCACCGTGAGCGGCCCGAGGTCCGTCAGGCCCTCGGCGTCCAGCCAGGTCTGGGTGTCCTCGCGGACGGCCTCTCCCACCAGGACGAGCCGCGCGCCCGAGTCCCGGACGATCCCGGTGACCCGTCCGAAGTGCTCGCGCTGGCCGCCCGGCAGCGGCGCGGGGACGGGCACGGCCCCGGCGTACAGGGTGCCGAGGAACGCCTCCGCGAAGTCCAGACCGTAGGAGCCCGGCACGAGCACCCGGTCCCCCGGCGCGACGCCCCGCTCGGCGAGGCGGACCGCGATCGCGCGCGCGGCGGCGTCCAGCTCCCCGCGCGTCCGGGCGGTGTCCCGCAGGACGAGCCCGTCCTCGCCGCGCGTGGCGTCGACGAAGGTCAGCGCGTTCCGCCCGGGCCGTTCCCCGGCCTGCGCGTGGACGCGGCCCACGAAGTTCCAACAAGGATGCATGGCGTCTCCCGGCGAAGCCCTCGACTGCCCGCATTCTTGGAGAACGTCCTGATATTCGCCCTATACGCCGTCCTATATGCCGCCGGGTCCGGGGCCTAGATCGTGCGGCGCAGGGTGGCCTCCACGGCGTCGACCAGCGGGTCACCTTCGCTGACCGGGTGTCTCGCGAGGCCGAGCTCGACGTCCGGCAGGGCGGGGAGGGCGCCGGTGTCGTGGCAGTCCATGGCCGGTTCCAGGTTCGCGGGCATGAGGGCCGCGACGCCGAGCCCGGACCGCACGGCGGCGAGGACACCGGCCAGGCTGTTGCTCTCGAACGCCACGCGCCACCGGCGGCCGGAGCGTTCCATCGTCTCCAGGACGGCCGTCCGCCAGAAGCAGGCGCCCGAGAACAGGATCACCGGCAGCGGGTCGGCGGTCACGTCCACTCCCTGTCCCGACACCCAGACGAGGGGGCGGCGCACCGTCCAGCGCGGCGGCGAGGGAAGGTCCGGCACCTCGTCGAGCACGAGCTGGACGCGGCCGGCGTGGTAGGCCGCCCGCACGGTCTCGCAGGACAGGCTGAGCACCTCCAGCGTCGCGCCCGGGTGCAGGCGGGCCAGGTCGGCGAGGACCTGCGGGAGGTGCGACACGGCGACGTCCTCGAGCAGCCCGACGCCGCAGCGGCCGGTCAGCGCGCGCCCGGTCTCGGTGAGCGCCTGCGCGGAGAGCGAGAGGATGCGCTCGGCGTAGGGCAGGAGCTCCTCGCCCGCCCGGGTCGGCGTGACACCGGACGGCGAGCGGTGCAGCAGCGGGTGCCCGACGACCCGTTCCAGCCTGCGCATCTGCTGGCTGAGCGCCGGCTGGGTCTGTCCGAGCGCGGACGCCGCGCGGCTGATGCTCCCCGCCCGCACGGCGGTGACGAACACCCGGAGCAGGGCGATCTCAAGGTCGGCGGCCATAAGCGCTCATTATGGCGCCTCCAACGGATTAAGGACTTCCTATGGCAGGACGGGACGACCTAGCGTCATGAGGGTGACCGGTTACCGACAGATCCTCGCCGTGCCGGGGATGGCGCCCCTGCTCGGCGTCTCCCTGATCGCCCGCATCGCGATCACCGCTGACACCACGGCGCTGACGCTGTACATCGTGCTGGGCCTCGGCATGAGCTACGCGGCGGCGGGCGGCGTCGCGGCGGCCCTGACGGCGGGCCTGGCCGTGGGCGGCCCGGTGCTCGGCCGCCTCATCGACCGGCGGGGCGCGCGTCCCGTGCTGCTGGCCAGTGTCGCGGCGCAGGGCGTGTTCTGGCTGTGCGTGCCGGTGATGCCGTACGGGATCCTGCTGGCCGCCTCGTTCGCGACGGGCCTGTTGATGGTGCCCGGACCGCTCGTGACCAGGCAGGCGATCGCGGCCATGACGGCGCCCGCGCAGCGCCGGGCCGCGTTCGTCCTGGAGTCGGTGCAGGGCGAGCTGTCGTACATGGTCGGCCCGCCGCTCGTGATCCTCGCCGCGGCGCAGACGTCCCCCGGCGTGGTCGCCTGGGGCGTGGGCGCCGCGATCGTGGCGGGCGGCGCGGGGATCGCGCTGCTCGACCCGCCCCTGCGCACCGAGGACGAGCCCGACCCGGGCCAGTCCGGCCGTCCGCGCCGCCGGGAGTGGCTGGGCTCGCACATGGTCGCGGTCCTGGTGATGGCGTTCGGCGCCACGGTGCTGCTCGGCGGAACCGACCTGACCATCGTCGCCGCCCTCAAGGACGCCGGTCAGGTGTCCTGGGCCGCCCTGGTCGTCGCGGTGTACGGCGTGGCGTCCATCTTCGGAGGGCTCGTGTACGGCACCGTCCCCCGGCCGCTGCCCACCTGGCTGCTGATCGGCCTGCTCGGGCTGGCGACCCTCCCGGCCGCGCTGGCCCACAGCTGGCCCTGGCTGTGCGTGGCCGCCGCGGGCGCCGGACTGCTCGCCGCGCCGACCCTCTCCTCACTGGCCGCCGCGGTCTCCCGGCTCGCACCGGCAGGCGCGCGCGGCGAGGCGACGGGGCTGCAGTCCTCGGCGCTCAGCGCGGGGTTCGCGCTCGGAGCCCCGGTCATCGGCGCGGCGATCGACGCCTCCGTGCCCGGGACCGGCTTCGTGGTGGCCGGGCTCGCCGGTGTCGCCGCCGCGCTGACCGGGTGGCTGCTGTCCCGCCGTCCGGCCGCCGTCCCGGCGTGGTCGCCGCCTGGCGATCCCGGACGCGCGCCCCTCGAAGCGTGCGCGGCCGGAGCCTCGCAGGGCACCTGAGGGACGCCCCGGCGCCTGCGTCAGGCGCTGTCGTTCGACGGAGCGGACGCGACGACCGCGACGACGGCGCGCGTCCCGACGGTGACGACCCGTCCCCGGACGTCGCCGAACCCGGCGTCCGCGGCCAGGGAACACGCCTGGTCGGCGTCCTCGGGCAGCGGCAGGTCCCACGCGACGAGGTCGGCGAAGACGCCCGACGGACGGAACTGCGACGCCAGGGGCAGGGTGAACCCGATCCGCCCGCCGGGACGCAGCGCGCGGCGCCAGTCGGCCAGGGCCCGGACGCCGAGGAAGTGCAGCGACGACGCGCACAGGATCAGGTCGAGCGCGGCGTCGGCGACGGGCAGCGGGACGGCGGGTCCGGCACGCCACTCGATCGCCTCGGCGTGGCCCCGCCGTTCGGCCAGCGCCCGGCCGACCGCGATCATGCCCTCGGACAGGTCGACCGCGAGGACGGCCGGGGACGACGGGAGCCTCAGCGAGGCGACGCGCAGGGCGACCGCCCCGGCCCCGCAGGCCACGTCGGCCACCGCGTCCCCCGCCGCGGGCGGGGCGAGGTCGAGCAGCGCGCGGGCGACGGCGTCATGGTGGTCGTGGTCATAGGTCCCGGCCAGCCCGTCGAACGCGCCGGCCATCAGGGCGGAATCACTCACCGTCGGACCTTATACGCTTGTCGTCGTACGATCGCATACCGTTATTGATGCTAATTAGCTTCCGCCGACGTTAAGAGTGCGATAAAGTCATCCCCAGGTGAGCCGGGAAGCCTGGTCGGCACAGAGTGACGCATTATCTGGATGCGTCCGCGACCAGGGGGTCCCGATGGCACCTTCATTCCCCGCGCTGCACGCCGTGTCGGCGGGCTTCGTCGCGCGTCCGTACCTTCTCGCGACGTTCGGCCTTCCCGATCCGCCGTGACGGGCGCCGACCTCCTCTTCTGAGCGCCACCTCCTTTCCTCTTCGCCCGGCAGCCGTTTTCGCGGTGTCGCCATGGGCTCTCCGAATGCTGCCCCCAGACGCGGAAGAGTTTCCTGATGAGTGCTTTCCTGGATGCCGCACTCGGCTTCCCCGCCGTCCTTTTCAGTTTCGCGCTGATCGTGGTGGCCGGGTACTGGGTGCTGGTCCTCATCGGCGCGCTGGGGCTCCACGTCCTCGACCTCGACGCCGACACAGGGGCCGGCGCCGGGCACGGACACGGGCACGGCGGCCACGGGGAGGGGGCGGGCGGGATGCTGTCCGCCACGGGGCTGGCCGGGCCGCCGGTCACCGTCACGTTGTCGCTGCTGATCGCGCTGGCGTGGTTCATCAGCCTCGCGGGACGGGTGCTGCTGGACGGGCCCGGGCACGCCTGGGCGCACGCGCTCGTCCTGGTGGCGGCCGTCGTCGGCGCGTGGGCCGTGACGTGGCTGCTCGTCCGGCCGCTGCGCCGGGCGTTCCCGGACGTGCCGCCGCCGTCCCGCGCGGACTTCGTGGGGCGGACGTGCGTGATCCGCACCGGGCGGGTGACCGGCGACTTCGGCCAGGCGGAGGTCACCGCCGAGGACGGCTCGACCGCACTGGTGCAGGTCCGCGCCCCCGAAACCGGCCCCAGGCCCGGGTCCGGAACCGCATCCGCGCCCGAAGCCGGGATCGCGTCCGCGTCCGGGGTCGGAACGGGGGGCCTCGGACGCGGCGCGACCGCCCTGATCTTCGACTACGACGCGGCGGCCGAGGTGTTCCTGGTCATGCCGTTCGACGAGACCCTCGGCGCGGGCCGCTGACCCGGCGTCCGGCCCCGGCGTCCCCGCGAGCCCGCGGAGCTCGCACCTTCTAAGTCTTCTCCCCCTCCCCCTCCTCATAGACGGGACTGTTCGATGGATGCGCTGACCGTTGGGATCGGTGTGCTGGTGGCCGTGGTGCTGCTGGTGGCGCTCGGCCTGGTGCTGATGGTGACCCGCCTGTTCCGCAAGGTCGAACAGGGACGCGCGCTGATCGTGTCCAAGACGCGGTCGGTGGACGTCACCTTCACCGGGGCGATCGTGCTGCCGGTGCTGCACAAGGCCGAGGTCATGGACATCTCGGTGAAGACCATCGAGATCGAGCGGACCGGCCGGGACGGGCTGATCTGCCAGGACAACATCCGCGCCGACATCCGCATCACCTTCTTCGTCCGGGTGAACAAGACCGCCGAGGACGTCATCAAGGTCGCGCAGGCGATCGGGACGCACCGGGCCAGCGACCAGCAGACGCTGCAGGACCTGTTCGCGGCGAAGTTCTCCGAGGCCCTCAAGACGGTCGGCAAGCACCTGGACTTCGAGGACCTGTACACGCGCCGCAACGAGTTCCGCGACCACATCGTCCAGGTCATCGGGACCGACCTGAACGGGTACAGCCTGGAGGACGCGGCGATCGACCACCTGGAGCAGACGCCGCTGCACTCGCTGGACCGTGACAACATCCTCGACGCCCAGGGCATCCGGAAGATCACCGAGCTGACCGCGCGCGAGCACGTGGCGACCAACGAGCACGCCCGCAACGAGGAGAAGGAGATCACCCGGCAGGACGTGGAGGCGCGCGAGGCGATCCTGGAGCTGGAGCGGCGCCGCGTCGACGCCGAGATCCGCCAGCAGCGCGAGATCGAGACCGTCCGGGCGCGGGAGACCGCCGAGGTCGAGCGGGTCCAGGCCGAGGAGCGGCTGCGTGCCCAGACCGCGCACCTGCGCACCGACGAGCAGCTCGGCGTCCAGCAGGAGAACAAGGCGCGCGAGGTGGCGGTCGCGGAGAAGAACCGCGAGCGTGTGATCGCGATCGAGTCCGAGCGGATCGAGAAGGACCGGCTGCTGGAGGTCATCGCGCGCGAACGCGAGACCGGCCTGTCGCGGATCGCCGCCGACAAGGAGGTCGAGACGGAGAAGCGCGCGATCGCCGAGGTCGTCCGGGAGCGGATCGCGGTGGAGCGGACGGTCGCCGAGCAGGAGGAGTCGATCAAGCGGCTGCGGGCCACCGAGGAGGCCGAGCGGGACCGCCAGAAGATCATCATCCTGGCCGAGGCGGAGGCGCAGGAGAACCTGGTCAAGGACATCAAGGCGGCCGAGGCCGCGGAGGCCGCCGCACAGCACCGGGCGCGCGAGCGCAGGATCCTGGCCGAGGCCGCGCAGGCGACCGCCGAGCTGGAGTCGGCCGCCAAGCGGAAGCTCGCCGAGGGCGTCCAGGCCGAGAAGGCGGCGCCGGGCCTCGCCGACGTCCAGGTGCGCGACCGGGAGGCCGAGGTCATCGAGAAGGTCGGACGCGCCAACGCCGCCGCCGCGCAGGAGATCGCGCTCGCCGAGGCCGCCGCGATCCGCGAGAAGCTGAAGGCCGAGGCCGAGGGCCTCACCGACAAGGCCGCGGCGATGGCCGCGCTGGACGACGCGACCCGCCAGCACGAGGAGTACCGGCTGCGGCTGCAGGCCGAGAAGGAGCTCCGGCTGGCCGGGCTGGAAACGCAGCGGCAGGTCGCCGAGGCACAGGCGGCGGTGCTGGCCGCCGGGCTGGAGCACGCCGACATCGACATCGTCGGCGGCGACAACGTGTTCTTCGACCGGCTCGTCGGCTCGATCGCGCTCGGGAAGGGCGTGGACGGCTTCGTCGAGCACTCGAAGGTCGCGCAGAGCGTGGCCGGGCCGTGGCTGGACGGCACGGGCAGCCTCACGGGCGACCTCGGGCGGCTGCTGGCGTCCGTGGACGCGTCCGGCGTCCGGGACCTGACCCTGTCGGCGCTGCTGATGCGGCTGGTCAAGGCGGGCGGCCCGGACGCCGCGCACCTGGAGAAGCTGCTCGGCACCGCCCGGGAGCTGGGCGTCGCGGACGCCCAGCTCGCGGCGGCGGCGGGAGGGGCGCCGGAGCATCGGCGCGCTGCCAACGGCGTCGCCCCCGCTCCGAACTGAGACGGCGTGCACCGGTGGCGTCCCGCGCCTGAGCGGGAGCGGGACGCCGCCGGTCGTCGAGCAGGCCCAGCAGGCATTCAGGAGGAAGCGTGACCGAGGCCGCAACGGCATCCGAGCAGAGCACCGGGCAGGACGCGGGGCAGGCCGCAGGGCAGGCCGCGGGCGCGGGGCTCGACCGGGGCACCTACGAGGTGCTGCGGGACCGGCTCGCCGCGCGGGCCGCCGACCTGGCCGGACGGGCCGAGGCGCTGAACGCGCGGCGGCTGGAGACCTTCGGCGGGTCCGAACTGCGCCTGGCCGGGAGCGAGGTCGTCCGCACGGCGCAGGACCGCGTGGCGCGCGACGTCGTGTCCGTCGGCGGCCTGCTGCTGTTCGCCTCCAACGCCGCATCCGACGTCGCGGCAGGGGACGTCGAGGTCGGGGACGTGTTCGCGCTGCGCCGCCTCGAGCCGTCCGAGGACGGGCGGGTGACCCTCGCGGACGCCGGCCTCGACGCCCTGCCCGGCCTTCTCGACGACCCGGGTTTCCGGCGCGACTTCGGCGAGATGCAGCGGTACTACCGGCAGGCGCGCCTGCTGCGCCTGCGCCGCACGGACGGGCGCCTGCTGGCGGTGTTCCAGACCGGTCCGCGCCTGACCGACACGCGCGTCCTACGCTGGCGGGTCGACGCCGGGGGCGCGGTGTCCTACGAGGACAACCGGGGCGAGCGTGACGACGTGCTCCCCTCCCCCTTCGACTTCACCTGGACGGAGGCCACGCGCGACGACCACGTGCCCGGCCGGTTCCCGCACATCCGCGTCCAGGACGGCCTGTTCGTCGCCACGACCGGCGGCGCCCTGACGGTCAAGGCCGAGGACGACACCGAAACCGGCACCGGCGTCTACAGCGAGCCCGTGGACGAACCGCTCCAGAGCCTCGCCGACGCCGAGGTGCTGCACGCGCGGGTCGGGGCGCTGGTCCTGCTGCGCGTCCGCCCCTACAACGAGACGGCCTGGCGGCACCTGGTCTTCGACACCCGCTCGCGGAAGGTCGAGCGGCTGGACGGCATCGAGCACGCGTGCCGCCGCCTGCCCGGCGACCGGGGCGTCGTCTTCCCCGGCGGCTACCACCTGGACACCGGTGTCACCAGGACGTTCGACGTCGACGTCACCGGGCTGGAGTACCAGGGCGTGGTGCGCTCGCCCAACGGCGAGGACGTCCTGTACCTGTTCGGGTCCCGCGCCGACGGCCGGTGCCTGCTGCTGCCGTACAACACCATCCGCGAGCGGGCCGCCGCGCCGATCACCGGCCACGGGTTCTCGCTGTTCGACGACGGGACGCTGATCGTCCTGCGCGGTTCCGGTGAGACGCCGTCGCGGGCGCACCCGACGCAGGTGTGGCGGACGCCGTTCGTGTCGGACGAGCACGCCGCGTCCCGGCCGGTGGGGACGGGACCGCTGGAGCGCGTCGGCAACGCCGACCTGGTCGGCGGCCTGGCGGACTGCCTGGCGGTGACGCGGATGGCGCGGGAGGCCGAGCCGTCCGCCGAGATGTTCCGGGCGCTGGTCTCGGCGTGCGTCCAGGCCGCCGACCGGCACCCGTGGCTGGCCGACCCCGAGCTGGGCGGCCTGGCCGGGGCGCTGGACGAGCTGCGTGGAACGGCCGCCCTCGCGGTGGAGGAGTACGCGACCGTCCGGGAGCTGACCGCGCGGGCCGCCGCCGCGGTCGACGAGGCCGCCGAGCACGCGGAGGCCCTCGTGCGGCGCGCCGCCGCCGACGTGCCGTCCGGCGCCGACGGGTGGGTGGACCTGCTGGCCGAGCTGCGCCGCGCGCAGGGCCGCGTCGAGACGCTCCGGGACGTCCGGCACGCCGACACCGCACGGATCGGCGTGCTCGCGTCCTCCCTCGGGGACGCCCTGGACACCGCCGGACGGCGCGCCGTCGAGTTCCTCGCCCGCGAGGACGCCTTCACCGGCTACCACCGCGAGATCGACCGGCTGGCCGAGGAGGCCGCCGCACTCCCCACGGTCGCCGCCGCCGAACCCGTCACCGCGCGGCTCGCCGCGCAGACCGAGGGCCTGGAGGTCGTCACCGAGGTCGTCGGCTCCCTCGACGTCGCCGACGCGACCGTCCGCACCGCGATCCTGGAGCGCGTCGGCGCCGTCCTCGGGGGGATCAACCGCGCGCGGGCCGTGCTGGAGGGCCGCCGCCGCGACCTGCTCGACAGCGAGGGGCGCGCGGCGTTCGCCGCCGAGTTCGCGCTGCTCGACCAGGCGATCGCCGGAGCCCTGGCGGGCGCGGACACCCCGGAGCGCTGCACGGAGCGACTCGGCCGCCTGCTGCTGCGGATCGAGGCGCTCGAGGCGCGGTTCGCCGACGTCGACGACTTCCTCACCGACCTGGACGCCAAGCGCGCCGACGTCCAGGAGGCGTTCGCCGCGCGCGGGCAGGCGCTGCTCGACGAGCGGACGCGGCGCGCCACCCGGCTCACCGAGTCCGCGGACCGCGTCCTCGCCGGGCTGCGCCGCCGCGCCGGGACGCTGTCCTCGCTGGACGAGGTCAACGCGTTCTTCGCCGCCGACCCGATGGCGGCGCGGCTCGGCCGCATCACCGCCGACCTGCGCGCGCTCGGCGACCCGGCCCGCGCCGAGGAACTGGACGGACGGCTCAGGGCGGCCCGCCAGGAGGCCGGGCGGGCCCTGCGCGACCGCCTCGACCTGTACGCCGACGACGGCGCCGCGATCCGCCTCGGCCGCCACCGCTTCGCCGTCAACGCCCGTCCGCCCGAGCTGACACTCGTCCCGGACGGCGACGCCCTGGCGTTCACCGTGACCGGGACCGGCTACCACGCCCCCGTACGCGACGAAGGGTTCACCGACACCCGCCCGTACTGGAACCGCACCCTCCTCTCGGAGAGTGAAGACGTGTGCCGGGCCGAGTACCTCGCCGTCACGCTCCTCGACCGGGCCGCTCCGGGCGACGACCTCCTCGCCCTGGTCCGCGAGGCCGCGGCCGCGCGCTACGACGAGGGGTACGAGCGCGGCGTCCACGACCACGACGCCGCCCGCATCCTCGAGGCGCTCATCGACCTGCGCAAGGACGCGGGGCTGCTGCGCTACCCGTCCGAGGCGCGCGCCGCCGCGCAACTGTTCTGGGCCTTCCAGACCGACGAACCGCAACGGACGACCTGGACGACACAGGCGGCGTCCCTCGTGCGTGCGCGTGAGGCGTTCGGACGCACCACACCCGTGACGGACCTGGTCGATCACCTGGCCGAGGCCATCTCAGGCCCGCACGCCGACCTGGCCGCCGAGTACCTGGTGGAGGAGCTGGCCTGCGCCCCGTCCGGGTTCGTCACCAGTGAAGGGGCGCAGACCACACTGCGCGACTTCGCCGAGGCGCTGGGCGACGCGCACGCCGAGTTCGTCCGCGACCTGGACTCCCTGGCCGACGCCCCAGAAGCCCGCCGCCGCCTCGCCGAGGCGTGGCTCGAACCGTTCGGCGACCCGGCCGACCTGCCCGAGGCCGTCGCGATCGTACTGTGCGGGAACCGGCTCCCCCGCCACGACAGCGCCGCCGCCCTCTCGACCACGGTCACCGGCCTGCTCGGCACCCACCCCCGCGTCACCGACCGCACCCTGACCCTGCGCCTGGACGAGACCCTCGCCCGCGTCCGCCGCTTCCAGACCCACGACGTCCCGGCCTTCCGCCGCTACCAGCGCCGCCGCGACGCGCTCCTCACCGCCGAACGCGCACGCCTGCGCCTGGACGAGTACCGCCCTCGAACCATGACCTCGTTCGTCCGCAGCCGCCTCATCGACGAGGTCTACCTGCCGCTCATCGGCGACAACCTCGCCAAACAGCTCGGCACCGCGGGCGACGGACGCACCGACCGGTCCGGACTGCTCCTGCTGGTGTCCCCGCCCGGCTACGGCAAGACCACACTGATGGAGTACGTCGCCGAACGCCTCGGGCTCCTGCTCGTCCGGATCGACGGACCCGCACTCGGCCACGACGTCACGTCCCTCGACCCGGCCCGCGCCCCCAGCGCCACCGCCCGCCGCGAGGTCGAGAAGATCAACCTCGCGTTCGAGCTCGGCGACAACGTCCTGCTGTACCTGGACGACATCCAGCACACCTCCCCCGAGCTGCTCCAGAAGTTCATCCCCCTCTGCGACGCCCAACGCCGCGTCGAGGGCGTCCGCGACGGGGAGCCACGCGCCTACGACCTGCGCGGACGGCGCTTCGCGGTCTGCATGGCCGGCAACCCCTACACCGAGTCCGGCACCCGTTTCCGCGTCCCCGACATGCTCGCCAACCGCGCGGACGTCTGGAACCTCGGCGACGTCCTGACCGGCAAGCAGGACGCCTTCGCGCTCAGCTTCATCGAGAACGCTCTGACGTCCAACCCGATCCTCGCGCCGCTGTCCACCCGAGACCGCGACGACGTCGCCCTCCTGGTACGGCTGGCGTCCGGCGACCAGACCGTCCGCCCGGACCGCCTAAGCCACCCCTACCCGCAGGCCGAACTCGAACAGATCCTGGCCTTCCTGCGCAAACTCCTGCACGTCCAGCACACCGTGCTCGCCGTCAACCGCGCCTACATCGCCTCGGCCGCCCAGTCCGACGCCGCACGAACCGAACCCCCTTTCCGGCTCCAAGGCTCCTACCGCGACATGAACAAACTGGCCGCCCGCATCGTGCCGGTGATGAACGACGACGAACTGGAGGCCGCCATCACCGACCACTACACCGGCGAGGCCCAGACCCTCACCACCGACGCCGAGGCCAACCTCCTGAAGCTCGCCGAACTCCGCAGCCTCATGACCGCCGTCCAGGAACGCCGCTGGGCCGACGTCAAGGCCGCCCACCAGCAGGCCCTCACCCTCGGCGACAGCACCGACCCCCTCACCCGCGCCGTCGGCGCCATCACCCTCCTCGCCGACCGCGTCCGCGCCATCGAATCCGCCATAGACCGAGCCGCCAACCACCCCACCCACCAGGACATCGACTCATAGGCGGCGGTCGAGCGGAGCGAGTCACGGATCGGCGATGCGGCCCTGGAAGCCTGAGTGGATGGCTCAAGGAACCCGCCCCACCGAACCGCGTGATCCCGCTCGCAGGCGAGCCCCGGCCTGCCCGGCAGACGCCCTCAGCATCCTGAAGACGCCCTACCTGTGGCGTTCAGTGACGTCGTACTTCGAAGACACGATCCCCACCCGCGAGGTCGTCAGCAACGTGCACGTGGTGCCGTTCGTGGGGAGTCGCGTCGTGCTGTTGCACGCGAGGGAGTCGGGCTGGGGTCCGTCAGGCGGGACCGTGCAGGACGGCGAGCCCATCGACTCGTGCGTGCGACGGGAGCTGGCCGAGGAGATCGGTGCCGAGGTTCGGCGCTACGAGTTGTTCGGCCAGTGGAACAGCTTCACGACGGCCGCCACGGCCTACCGTCCCTGGCTTCCCCACCCGCGCTTCTCGATCGCCCTCGGCTGGGCGGACGTGCTGATCACGAGCTCCTCGCAGGATGACGGCGGGGTCGAGATGGAATCGATCACGGAAGTCGTCATCATGCCCGTCCAAGGCGCCGTGCGGCGTCTGGCCGACCACGGCGAACACCACCTGGCGGCCCTCTACCAACTCGCCTACGAAGTGCGTCGCACCGCCAACAGATGAACCCGGCGATCGACCGCGGCGCGCTGGACGGCTTGGTGATCGCCGTCCGCCGTGCCGGTGGTGACCGGATGAGGTCGCGGAAGGGCGATGGTTTTGCGACGTCCTTCTTCCGAGTCTGATCAGACGGAGGTGACGGAACGGATGCACTCTCTCTCACGGCCGGGACGAATCTTAAACGCCTCACCCCGGACCTGGGCTTCCGCGCCAGGGTAAGAAAGCGGGAAGGGCTCCGCCCGGCATGGCCGAACACAGAACAGAAATCATAATGGACGTCCGCAATGGAAAAGCGATGTCCACCTCACCCATTACGGTCCGACCTGAGATTTCTTGGCCGTTGTGAGCGTCGTTTTCTCTCTCTTAACGTCGGCGACGTGGGTCCGCCAGGGCCCGGCCAGGAGGAACAGGGATGGGGTTCGTACGGGCGAAGACCACGGGGTTCGCGGCGATCGTGCCGGGGCCGGTCGATCCGTGGGAGGCGCTGTTCGTGAGCGGCAACCGGGCCGCGAAGATCAACCTGGACAGGCTGATCTCGGAGGGGCCGCTGCTGGACGCCTACGACAAGCAGCTGGCCGGGATCCCCGAGCCGTTCGCCAGCCGGACCGAGGCGGCGTTCGACGTCCGGGGCGCCGCGGGCACCCGGCGGACGGTCTTCATCGTCGGAGACCAGTGCCTGGACTGGGAGTGGGGCGTCGCGGCCAGGTACCAGGGGCCGATCACCGATCTGCCGGGCTTCGGGCTGCACATCCCGGACGGCTTCCGCAGCGACCTCGACACCCTCATGGGACTCCCGGACGGCAGCACCATGCTGTTCAAGACCGACCAGTGCGCGATCATCAAATGGGGAGCCGATGGCGGCTGCACCTACAAGGGAGCCGTGACCGGCACACCCGGATGGAACTGGTTGAGCGCGCCGCCGGACATGGTGCACGACTTCGACGATGCCGTGATGATCAAGGCACCGGACCTCGCGGACGAAGAGACCCTGCTGATCAAGGCCAACAAGGCGATGATCCTCCACTGGCGCCTGGGCCTCAGGCGCATCGGCACCTACGCCGAGGTGGCGGCCGGACTCGGCGCCCTGCCCCCCTCCTACCAGACGAGTCGCCGGGACGGGCAGCTGAGCGTGCCGCCCCCGCCGCCCCAGAGGACGCCACCGCTGCCCGCCAAGAGCACCCTCACCACCGACACGCCCACCGTCGCCAAGGGCGCGCCCCTGACCGTCCGCTACTCCACCCCGGCGAGCAAGGTCAGCAGCAAGAACTGGGTCGGCCTCTACCCGGCCGGTTCGACCGTGCCGCCGCAGGAGTCCTTCGTCTGGACGTACACACCCGACGCCTCCGGCAGCGCCACCCTCGACACCGGAAGGCTGCCCGGCCCGGGCTCATACTCCGCCTGGTACTTCTACGACGACGGCTACACCACCCTCGCCGGCCCGCTCAACTTCACCGCGACCTGACCCCGTGGGGCCCCGGCGAGCGATCGCCGGGGCCTACCCGCCGGGCGGCGGCACGTCACCGCCAGGTGCAGACCACCGGTGGTCAGCTGCCCCAGAAGGGGCCGGTGAGTCCGACGGAGCGCAGGTAGTCGGCGGCATCGGAGGGTTCGCGGCGGATATAGCCCGGGTCGAGGCGGCCCTGGTACCAGCGGGAGGCGAGCCGCCACAGCGTGGAGAGGTCCATGACGTGGCCGCGCGTGTTGCCCGTCCGCTTCAGCCAGGCGTCGACGCAGGCTTCGGAGCAGAAGATGCGCTGGTTTCCGCAGGTGTGGACGACGTCGTCCCACATGCGGGCTGCGGGGACGAGGAAGTGCGCCACCTGGTCCCCGGGCGGAGGTGCTTCCCGGGTGACGTTCCAGGCATGCGGGGTGTCGCAGGCCGGACAGCGGGTGGCCACCAGAGCGGGGTTCGCGTCGTCGAGCAGATGGGGCAGGGCGAAAGAGTCCCACGCGCAGCCGCCCCACCAAAGGGTGGTCGCGCCCATGACGGAGAACCCGAGAGGCACCGCCGAGAACGGGTGGGCCATGGCGATCGAGCCGTGTCCGTCCAGTGCCAGATGGCGGGCGTCCGCCAACGCGCGCAGGCCCTCGTTCACCTCCACCACCGACGCGACCAGTTCTCGCGCGAGGTCCTCGATGCTCGGAGCGCGCCCGGTCTCCGCGAAGGCCCGGTACACCTCGACACGGAGCTGTTCGACATTCATGCCGATCAGATTGGCACACGGGTGAACAACGGCGGGCTACTGCCCTTGCAGCGCTCCCACCGTCTGCGTGATGGCGAGCCGGACTTCGCCGAAGTAGGCCAGGTCCCAGGCGGCGACGCGGGTGGTGCCGGGTAGGTCGGGCCCTCCGGACGAGACGCCGGGTCGGTCCCACGGCCGGTCCAGGTACGGCGACCAGATGTGCGCACGAAGGCGGGGATCGCCGACCGGGGCGAGGAGACGGTCCCGCTCGGTCGCCGCTTCGGGCGACGGTTCCCGCGCGCCGTCGAACAGGCTCGGTAGCAGCACCAGGATCGCGGCTTCGTCAGGTCCGGGCCGCAACCCGTCGGGGCCCTGCTTCCCGCGGATCGCGGTCAGCAACGCGTCCCGGAGGGTGCCGTCGGTGACGACGCGGAAGGACACCCTGACAGTGAACGCGTCGTCCTCGATGCCGGACACGATGTCGTCCGGCGCCAGGCCGTGCCGGGTGAGCACGACGGCCAGTTCATCGCCGGTGACCGTGCGGCACGCCTCGGCGACCTGGTTGGAGTCGGGCCGCGCGCCGAACGCCCGCGAGAGGGCCGATTCCTCGGTGAAGTCGAACTCGAAGACGGAGCGGCCGAGGTCCAGGCTCCAGTCGAGGGCGAGACAGATCTGCAGCAGCGTGGGCCGGTCGCCGTCGTCGCCCGGTCCCCAGGTTCGCCTCAGCGAGTCGGCGTCATCGAGCGTTCCCCACACCCATAGGTCGTCGACTGCGCTGTTGACGTAGTACAGGGCGTACTCGGCGTCGGGGTCGAAGCCGTCCATCGGCCTGCCGAGCAGCACGGAGAACGCCGCCGTCAGATCCTGCTCCCAAATATCGATCACCTCGATGATCTTAGTGGAGCGGCGCTCAGGAACTCAGATGAATCGCGAACCCCACGAGTCGAAAGGGATTTCGTCTCGCCGGTCGCCTCAGTCCCCGGCGGGCACAGCTCGCCGTCGAGTTAACACTCCCGCTCTCGGGCTCCACATCGGCGCTCTCGCCTCAGCAGCACGGTGAGTTCCGCGACCACACGGTCCCGCAGGTCGAAGACCTCAATATCAATGCAGGTCACAGCCGCATTCGGTCGGAATTATGTCAGCGCTGCCGAGATCCCCCTTGTCGCTCCGAACAAGGCCGCCTACTTTCGAATGAGGTCTTTCCGTCGACGAGGGAGCCATGCCGGTGGCCACCCAACGCTCGGTCTATTTGACGTACCCGCCCGCATCAAGCGTGTGGCATTTGCCGATGGGCATTGCCTATCTCGCCGGGGTTCTGGAAGAACGCGGCCACCACGTCGTCCAGCATTACGGCCACATCGATGCCGTCGAGCACGTGCTGCGGCGGCACGGCGGCGAACCTGTCGGCCGGGCGTTGCAGGTCCTCCGCGACGCGGACGCCTCGGTCCTCGACCGCCACGACGCGCGCGTCCTCTTCGAGGAGGTCTCATGGGGCATCCCATCGACGTTCGAGGACTTCGCGGTCCAGCGGAACAACATCACCTGCGACTCACGGCACTTCAAGGGTGCCGTCGGGGAACTGCTCCACGTGCTCGAGCACCGCGAGGAGCACGTGTTCCACGACTACTTCGCCGAGGTGGAGCTGGCCCGGATCCAGGCCGCCGATCCCGACATCGTCGGCATCAGCGTCGCGGACGAACGGCAGCTGGTCAGCGCCTGCGTCCTCGCCACCCTGGTGCGCGAACAGCTGCCCGGGGTGCGGCTGTTCATGGGCGGCAACTACTGGGCCCGCACCATGGACGCCTACAACGACCCGCGCTTCGCCGCGCTTTTCGACCACTGGGACGCCATCGTCTACGCCGAGGGGTTCCAGCCCGTCGTCGAGCTTGTCGAGGGGGCGTCGCCGGCCTCCGTGCCGGGCGTGGTGTGGCGGGACGGCGACACGGTGCGGACCACTCCGCGCACACTGGCCCCCGTCGACTATGAGGCCCTGCCCACCCCCGTCTTCGATCGCGGGATCCGGCAGTGGAGCCCGGACTTCGTCCCGCCTCTCTACACGATGTCCAACTGCCCGATGCGCTGCGGATTCTGCTCCATCGCCGCAGGCAGTGACACCTTTCTCCACAAGCCCCGGGTGATGTCCGAGCGGCGCGTCGCCGAACACATCGCCGCGCTCGGCGCCACCCGCGTCGACTTCGTGGACGAGTACCTCACCATCCCCCGGCAGCTGAAGATCGGCCGGGAACTCGCGCGCATCGGACACCGCGCGACCTGGCAGTGCTATCTCACCGCGAGCGATCAGCTGCTCAGCCCGGACAAGTGCCACGCGCTGGCCGAGGCGGGCTGCTCGGCCGTGCAACTCGGACTGGAGTCCCTGGACCCGGCCACGCTCCGCCAGGAGGCGAAGCCGTGGAACCATCCGGCGAACTACGGAAGGATCCTGGAGAACCTGCACAACGCCGGAATCCAGGTCCACGTCTTCATCATCGTCGGGGTCCCCGGCGAACCGATCAACCGCTCCCTGCGCTGGCTCTCCTTCCTGGAGGATCACGGCGAGCACATCCTGACCATCAAGTCCGGCCGCTACCGGCTCACCCGCCGCGCGCCCGACGAACGCGTCGCGACCCTCCACCAGCTGGGCGGGCTCCAGGTCACCGGTGAGGACCGCCAGCCCCTGAACCTCAACCGCGACCAGTTCCGGTACACGACGGGCGGGCTCAGCCGCAAGCGCGTCGAGGGCATACGCGACCTCCTCGAGGAGGCGTGCCACCGGCACTGGGCGTACCAGGTCACCTCCAGCATCCCCTGGTGGACGAACCGCGGCCGCTACACCCTGCCCCAACTGCGCGCCGCCGCCGACCTGCTCCGCGTCCACCGGCCCGCCGAGCCGTCCGTCCCGGCCAGTCATCTCAAGAGGGGGCTGTCCAAGGTCACCAGCGCCCTGCGCGACGAACTCGACATGCGCGTCGGCCTCACTTCTTTTGAGGATGCCCGCGACGTCGCCGCGCGACTGCGCGCCGACGAGGGAATGGCCGTCTCCAGCTGACTCACCGCGTTGCCCCTAGGGCATATAAACACCTATGGCGCGTCCAGAATCGGCCTTTGACTTACACTTCCACCCATGCCGGATGCGCCGACCCTAATAATGGAAGCCGCATGCCCGAAAAGCGCTCTGCGTGTCACCAGAATTCGCGTTCTGATTTCACCGAAGCCCTTCCCGGCGCTCTCGATGTCTGTTAATCTCCTTTTATTGTTCTCCACCGGGAATCCGGTGGAGAACAATGAGCCGGGGTGGCGGAAGTGGCAGACGCGCTCGGCCTTCGGGTCGGGCGTTCCCCCAGGGAACGTGAAGGTTCGACACCTTCCCCCGGCACCGACCACAACGGGCCTGGCCCGCTGATCGGGGATCCCCCGTCGAAGACGCCCGCTCCGGGACACCCGGAGCGGGCGCCGGCGGGCGCGGCGACGGTCAGACGCGGTACGCCGCGACGTAACGCCGCGGTTCGCCCCGCAGATCCGTCCGCCACCGCTGCGCGCACTGTTCGGCGAAGGTCCGGCCCGTGTCCAGCACTTCCTCCAGCGGGTCGAGGTAGTGCAGCGCCTCGGCACCCTCCAGGCCGGCGCCGACTCGGGCCTGGAGCCCTGTTCGGGCCAGCCGGACGAGTTCGGCCGCGAGTTCGTGGACGCGGTCCCCGCCGAGCCGGGTGCGCAGGCCCTCGGCCGGGAGGCGTTCGACGGCCGCGCTTTGTTCGGCGACCGTGTAGTGCCGCAGCAGCTCCCATGCGGCCGTCCGGGTCGGGGGGTGGTAGCTGAGCCCCGTCCACAGCGCCGGAACGGCGGCGAGGTGCGGGTACGCGGGCCCGTCCGCCGCGCGAAGCTCCAGGGTTCCGCGGACCCGGACATGCGTCCAGATCTGCGTCATATGGGCCACCCAATGCTCGAAGCCGGGCCGCGAACCGTCGTCGAACCCCTCCTGCAGCACCGAGACGAACGGACGGTCGGGGGCCCTGCGAAGCCGCCCGGCGCCGTCCTGGTAGTAGATCATGGGGATGCCCAGCGCCCAGTCGATCACGTCCTCGAAGCCGAACCGACCGCCCAGGGCGGGGGGCACCACACCGCAGCGCCGCGGGTCCGTCCTCGTCCAGTTCCGCGAGCGGTGCGAGAGCAGGCCGTCCAGCCGGCCTCCGTCCAGCGGCGAGTTGACGAACAGGGCGGCGACCACCGGGGACGCCGCCACCTGCATCCGCAGCTTCTCGGCGAAGTCCTCCTCGGAGAGATAGTCCAGGTGCACCTGGGTGGACGTCGACATCGACAGGATCTCCGGACCTCCATCACCCGCCACGCCAAGGCGCGCGAAGTGGTCCCGCATGAAGCGTCCGCGGTCCAGCGGCACCCAGGGGATGGTCTCGATCCGGTCGAAGGGCATGTGCGCCCCGGGCACCAGGGCCAGGCCGTGGCGTCCGACGACCTCGGCCAGTCGCTCCAGGACGCGCCGGACGTCGGCCACGGCCGTCACCACGTCGGCGGCCGGAGGCGCCGAGTACTCGAGCTGGCCACCGTGTTCGAGGCCGATCAGGCCCTCGTCGTCCAGCCGCACTCCGACCAGTTCCCCGGCGTCGTGCACCGGTTTCCCGCCCCACTCCGCGAGCACCGTCCGCAGCACCGCGCCCACCCCTCGCTCCCCCGCGAAGGGGGCGGCGCGTCCGGTCTCCGGGTCAACGACACCGCTCTCGATCTCCAGCCCGACCCGTTCCGCCGACGCCGGGGTGAACAGCGACTTGAGATCGTCGCTCCGCAGTTCGCTCGTGGTCACCGATGGCCCTCCTCACCGCGTCCGGCGGGTCGCCGTTCGCGCTCGACACGGTCTCCCCCGAGCGCCTTTCCGGACCGAGGATGACAGCCGGTCCGTGCGCACTCCTCGCGGCGCGCGGCATCGTCCGGGCAAGAGTCTCGCCAACAATGCCGATGGTCAGATCCAGCCGCGTTTGGTGGCTTTGCTACCCGCCTCGAAGCGGCTTTGAGCGTCCAGGGTGGCCATGAGGTGGGCGGTCATCCGGCGCACGGTGCGCAGCGACACCGCCAAGCGGTTGGCGGCCGCCTCGTCGGTGAGGCCGTCGGCGAGGAGGAGCAGGAGCCGGCGCTCCTGACCGGTCAGCGGATCGCCGGTGGGCTGGGGGCCGTCAAGGGGGGTCGCGGTGTCCCAGATGTGCCGGAACAGGGCGACGAGCGCCGCGACGATGCTGGGAACGGTGACGTTCAGGGCGCCAAGGCTGGAGTCGTCGGGGCACAGCGGGATGAGCGCGGTCTGCCGATCGACCAGCACCATCCGCACCGGCAGCAGGGGCTGGGTGCGGACCTGTCCGCCGCATGCCGTGAGCCAGCGGGCGTAGGCCCGAGTGGCGGTGTCGTTACGGACGCTGTCCTGGTAAAGGGTCTTGATCGCCACACCGCGCTGGAGTGCGTGACGATCCAGCTCGCGGCAGCCGTCCAGAGTCTCTGCGGACTGGGCTCCGCCCGGCATGATCGACAGGCATTCGGTGGTCGCCTGCTGGGCGAGGGCCTCCAGGCGGGACTGGACGGCGTCCAGGCCGATCAGCTGACGCATCGCCGTGTCCGGGTGGGTGCGGGTGGCGGCGCGGTGGGCCGCGATGAGCTCGGTGAGCGCGTCCTGACTGGCCAGGACCTCCTGTTGGCGGCGCAGCAGGTCCGACTGCTGCCGCCGGACCAGCGCGGCCAGCCCGAGTTCGGGATGGACCGCCTGCACCTGGCCTGGTCGTTCACGGGAGGGACGCAGCAGTGCCAGTTCGGCCAGCCGGTCCAGGCCGGCCCGCACCTGCTGCTCGGACAGGTTCAGCCGTTCGGCCAGCGCGGCGACCCCGAGGCCGGGATGGGCCAGCATCGACCGGTAGACAGTTTCGGACGCAGCGTCCAACCCGAGCGCTTCCAGCACAGGCCCGCCCCCTTGTACCTTCCCCGCGGCCTTGCCCGAGACAGCCTGGGCGGCCTAGAAGGATCATGCGGCGGGCCTTGCACAGGGTCCAGACGAACCATCTGTCCGGCTGTGGCCTCGTTGGCACGGGTTCCGTGGCGAACGGTCTGGGGTGTCCGGTTCAGGCGGGAGTGGGGTCGGGACGTGAGGCGGGACGTGGCGTGGGCCGCAGGTGCATGCCGGCGACCAAGACGGTCACCACCCCGACGAGCAGGAACACATCGCCGATGCTGGCGACGGCGTGCAGCGGCGGAAGGGGGATGACGTCGCCGAGCCAGGCCAGATGAGTGGAGGCTTCAGCGGGCATGTTCTTGGGGCCGCTGGCCAGATGCCCAGGGTGTTGCCCAGCAAGGACGGCGGCCGTGCGGGAGTAGGGCATACGCCCGTTGAGAGCGATCGCGGTTCCGTTGAGGGCGGCCCCGCCCAGCAGCAGGACGCCGGCGGTCCTGACCGCGCGCGTCTGGCGGGTCATGTTGACCGCCACCCACAGGCACATCAGCCCGAACACCAGCGCCAGCATCGGCACATGCAGGCGGTCCTGCAACAGATGCCTCAGCGCCGCCACCCGGTACTGCGCGAGCTGCACCAACGCGGCCACCCACGGCAGCCACAGCGCCCTCAGTCGGAGCCCGGAGATCCTGCTGATCCGTCCCCCGCTGGCATACCCGGCCGCCAGCCCGACCAGGACCGGCAGCCCGACAACAAGCAGGAACATCACAACAGCCTCCACCCCGTCAGATCAGCCGCCGCCGTCCAGGCTGGTAGCAGCAGCCGCCGTCAGCCGCCGCCGAACTCTGGGGCACCGACCGTGTAGACGACCGTGACCAGCGTCGCGACGGTGAACAGCGCGCCGTACAGACGAAACTTCAACATCACAAGAACCCTTTCGAGACTCGAACAGGAACGTGGCTCCGGAAAGTGATACGTGGTTCAGCCGCCGGTCACGTCGGGGGCGCCGACGGTGTAGACGACCGTCACCAGCGTCGCGACAGTGAAAAGCGCGCCATACAGGCGAACCTTGACCATGAGGTCTCCTTCGAGTCGATCAGTTGAGGCTGGAGTGGCCGGGGATTCGGCTCGATGGCGGGTTGGTGCTCCAGTGACGGAACGGCTCCAGGGTGGCGATCTCGGCGCGGCAGATGCGGGTTGCTCGCTGCCGGCAGGGCTCGGGGGCAGGAATCAGCGCGGGGACGGCGAGTGGTTCGGGCGTCATCGCGGGACCGAACACGTGCCCCAAGCGCGCCCGCGCCATCTCCATCTACGTAGCCCAGCCGAACCCGCCGCGAGCGGCCTTCGACGCGGCCCCGACCTGAACGGTCGGCGTGACGTGACGGCCGACGGTGCGGTTTCGGTGCATCTCGATCACACCTTCCTGTTCACGTTCGGGCTGGTCAGTGGCCATGAGGTCCAGCGTTGCCCGCTTGTTGAACAGTCTTGCCGTCGTCCACGTCACCCAAAAGGGATCACCCATGGCAGCAACCACACTGGCACCTTGCTGCCAGTCCCCGACCACCCCGACCTCGGACCCTGCAGACGGTCACTCACCGCCAGAACGCACCGAGTTCATCAACGCCGTCACCCCGCCGCCTGCTCCGCGGGCAGGCTCGCCAATCCTCCGCTGATGGGTCTGCATTCGCAGCCCTCTTGCGATGTGGTCAGCGACGCGCACCCTCGGCAGCCGATGCAGGACGCGCCGTCCGAGCTTCCGGTCGGCGGAACGACGTCACGGCAGGCGGAGTCGATCGTGATGGCCCTGTACCGCCAGTGCTACGACCTGAGCTGCGCCGCTACGAGGACAGCAAACAGCCCCCCAACCTCGGTGGGCCGGGGGGGCTGCGGGTAGTGGTGGGTCAGTGCGTGTCGTACTGGCCTGCGCGGATGGCGTCCGCGAGGCAACGGGCGACGGAAGGCCCAAGAGCAAGCCGGGGGCCCTCCGGGTCCTTGCTGTCACGAACGCCCACAGCTTCGGGGTGCAGGCGGGCAAGCTCCACGCAGTCGCCGCCTTCGGAGCCGGAGCGGCTCGACTTGCGCCATTCGCTCATGCGTGGTCCTCCATTGCTGCGCCCCCGCCTGACCGTGCGACGCGGCAGGCGTACTGAGGAGTCTCCCCTGGACACAGAGCCGGAGACCTCCGGGGGTTCGTTTTCCGGGGTCACTCCAGGTCGTACTCTCCTGCTTGATTCGGATCAGCAGGTCTCGCGCTGCAGTCTTGGGGAGAGCGAGCGCGGAACCAGCCAGGCCCTTGCTGTCACGTATTCCGACGCGACCGGAGAGACCCGGAACACGTTCGAAATCAGCGCACTCAACACACTCGCTGCCGCCGTCACTTGAGTACGACGCCTTGCGCCATGGCACGTCTGTCATGCGCACCTGGTCATCACTCTCCCGCTCGAAGCACCTCCGCAAGGCCACGTGCTGCGGCGGGGGTGATACCAAGCTGGGGCCCCTCGGGGTCCTTGCTGTCGCGGACGCCCACGGTGTCGCCCGTGAGGCGAGCGACCTCCACGCACTCCCCGCCTGTGGTGTTGCTGCGGTTCGACTTGCGCCATTCGATGCTCATGCGTACCTGCCCATGCCTTGTTCGATAGCAGCTACAGACTCTCCCGCCGTCCAGGCTATGTCACTGATTCTTTCCATCCTGCGTGCGTACTGCTCCACACGGGACGGCTCCAAGAACAGATGTCCGATCGTTCCGGGGGCGTCGGTGAACGCTACGTCGCTGCCCACGGTGAGGAGTTGGAAGGGGCCGTCATGTCCCACGTGCAGCCCGGCCTCCTCAGGCACGATGCGGACGCTCACTCCGGGGCGTTGTGCAAGTTCGAGCATGTGCGCGAGAGCGGCGGCCATGACATCGTTTCCGCCCGCTTGGGTACGGAGCACCGTCCACGCGATGATGGCCGTGATTCGAGGCGGATCATCACTCCCCCACACACGCTTTTGCCGGTCGAGGCGTGTGGCGAGCGCTTTGTCGACGTCGTCCAGGAGCCCGGCAGACCATGCGGCTTCCAAGGTCGCGCGCGCGTACTCCGGGGTCTGCCAGAGACCGGGGATGAAGGCGGTGCCCCAAGAGCGGATGCGAGTAGCGCGCGCCTCGTACTCGGCGAACGCGGGCATGTAGTCCTCGTCCGGTCGCGCGAGTGCGTGCGCGACCAGGTGACCGAGCAGGCCCCGAAGATTCCACGCGGTGTCGAGTGTTGCCGCATGTTCCGGAGCCATCCGACGAACGCCGCTCAAGACACGTGTGACGGTCGAACGATCACACCCGAGGATCTTGGCGACTCCGGCTTGCGACGTGCTCTTTTCGTAGATCTGGCGCTCCAGCTCGACGGCTATCAAGTCCCACAACGAGCGGGAGGGGTCGAGCACTCGCATTGTGGCGTTGCGTCGAGATGTTGCCCTTTGGGGACCGGGGGCGGTTCGCCTGCTTGGCGGCATTTCCAAGATCCCTTTCCGTGAGCAAAGTTCCGGGAACCGTAGCGACGATATCCCGAGCCGACGCAGTCTGTAATCCGCATCTCACAATCCGTATCGGAGGTCTCGTATGCGCCTCGCATGGCGGCGCGGAGGACGGCACGCGGCAGGAGCTGCTCAGACCGTCCAGCCCCAAGCCTCAATCCCCGCCGTGTCGCGTCCGCGTCATCCTCGCGGGCAGGCTCTCGACGCGCTGGAGCATGCGGCCCCGCGCTATGGAATGAGCGCGGTTCGTGAGCAGGACGCTGTGGCGTTGTCCGCTGTCGGCGCCCCGCCGATCACGGTTCGGGTCGACTACCAGTGTGGGAGGTGGTGCTTCGTGTGGACGGGGCCCGACGCCGGACGTGAGTCGCTCGGGCTCGTGGCCGACCTGGACGACGTGCTCCGTCTGATCGCGTGGACAACACAGGGGGCGTGCGGTGACCGCCCGGGGCTCCTACAAGAACCGCACCACTCGCTTCGCGGAACCTGCTGTTCTGGTGCCCGTCGTCGTCGGTGCTTGGTCCAGGGTGTGGGACGTCGCGTGGGCGGACGGACGGTCGTCGGCGCGCATGCGCGAACTGGTCTCCGTGCTCGCGGCCGCCGACGCGGCGGACGCCCTGGAAGACGCGGAGGCACTCCCCGTCCTGCTGGCGCTGGACGCGGCATGGGAGGAGGTCAAGGCGGCGTTCACCGACCGCTTGGCGGCGTTCGGGGACTTTCCCGCGCGTATCCGGATCATCACCGCGCTCGCGCACACCGAGTACCTGGACATCGTCAGCGAAGCCATCCGGCGCATGGGGCCGCTGCCCACCCCCGAGGACGAGAAGGATGAGGCCGATGCGTGACGCGATCGCTCTGATCCGGATCCCGGGCATGAGGTGGCCGCGCACCAGAAGGACCCGGTTCCAGCGACACGACCCCGGCCCGGATCTGGGGTGGATACTCGAAGCCGACGGGCGCAGGGACGAGGAAGCCCACGTGCGGCGCGCGCATGAGGCGATGGCCGAATCCCCCGTCACGGCGGGCTGGATCCTCAACGTCCAGCCGCACCGCGTCGAGGGATACATGGGCGTGTCCCTGTGGGTGGCACTCCTCGGCCTCGGAGGGCGTCTGGACGGACGGCGGATCTGGATTGAGGCATCCGGCGTTCAGGATCTCCTGGACATGACCGACCGGATTCGCTCCCCGGAGTTTCGCGAGGCCATGGGCGACTTCGGCGACTCCTATACCTGAACCGTCCCACCCGGCCCGACGGTCACGACCAGGACGTACGGGGTTCTCTTCGCGGGGATCGGTTCAGCTTGGACGGTGCGGCGCGTGCGGGACGGTCCACGTCCCTCCCCGGAGCTCGCCGCGCCGTCGCGCTGCGCACGCCACAAAACGCGTGCGGCCACCAAGCAGGTTCCGAGGCTGCTGTGGGCAGGCCCAGGCCGCACGGTCGCCACGGCCACCTCGAACTCGGCGCCGGCCTCAGTGAACATCTCGCCCCCTGCGCCAGCAGAGCAGTACGCCGAGACTCACTGGAAGTGAGAGGCGCTGATCGTGGTGATCAACTCGCCTGCCAGGACGCACGGGCATGACATCGGTTCGAGGTCAGACGGGCGGCATCAGGTCGCTCTCGCTGATGGTGTACGTCAGCGGAGGGTAGACGAAGTCTGTTTCCTTGTTCTCGCGGCGCCGCAGTTGGTAGAACTCGCGCGTCTGCTCATCGTTGGCCAACGCGAGGCGGCCCCCCTGCGGGAGGTATGCGTGTCCGTCACGAAACCGAACGAGGGTCTTCGACGTTCGAAACGTTACGCCCAGCCATTGGCTGTCCGCAGCCTGGACGGGTGCATCCAGCACGATCTTGTGCCTGATGCGCCGATTCGTGTCGACAGAGAACGTGACGACGCTGTTGTGGGCAAGGGGGATCTCGAACTTCTCACCACCGGATCCCTTTGACTCAAAGATCAGCTTCCTGGGGGCACTCACTTCGGAATGCTGGTAGCAGGAGAAGACGGCGATGAACGACCCGTCGGCCAGATCGAGGGCTTGGTCGGAGTGGCCACCCATGGTTCTGTAGGCGTTCGTGTAGATCTCAATGAGAGCGTTATTGAAGCCGCCCGAGAGCCCCGCACGCTCTTGAATCTGTTGCGCCAACCTTTCGTGCACCGCGCGGAAACGCTGCATCGGGTTGCCGTATCGCGTGGTAGTGCGCACGAGAGGCACACCGTCCACCTCGTCGACTTTGGCAAGCGTGGCGCCGAGGCGTCCTTTTCCTACGTCCTCCAGACGAGCTGAAGCAGACAGCTCCGCGAAGAGATCCACCTCGACCGGCAAATCATACGAGAGGATCTCATCCGAGATCTTAGGCTCGAGGGGCAACATAGTCTCCCGTGTTCATACTGAAGAGAATCTCGTTGCCATAGTCGATGAAGGACGAGGTCTTGTTCTCCTCGGCGTACAGCCTGCGCAGCTCGTTCATGCCCGCCGGTGTGGGTGGCTCCAGTTTCACCAGGCCTCCGTCCACTTTGAGGAACGTGTGGCCGTTCTTGTGAACGGCTTCGGCGCTCGAACAGCGCACCACGTATCCCAGGCGAATCGGGAGCGAATCGGCGTCCAACGCCGAGGGCCGGATTTCGTGCGTGTACAGCCGGTTGGTGGATAGCGGCATGAGGAAAACGGAGCCGGGGTAGAGGGTCAGGCTGAACTGCGAGGGGAGCGCACCCCCGCCCTGTTCTCCGGTCGGATCCTTGAGGCGGAAGTGAAGCCTGGTCAGCCCGCTGGCACCCTTCTCACCGTGGTCGAAGGCGTCCTCGGCCATGGGCTGCAGCTTGTCGAGCCGGTCATAGAAGGTGCAGAACGCCATGATGCCGTTGACGGGCATGTCCTTGGTCTTGTCGGCATGGGCCGAGATCTTGGCCTTGGACTGCTTGCGCTCGGCCGTGGCGGGGGTGTTGTGGTAGATCTGGGCGAGGACGTGATTCAGCGGTGCCTGGTTCCGGAAGACGGCGGCGGCCTCGCGGTTCAGGGCCTCGACGATGCTCGTGTCGGTCGAGCGAAAGCCCTCGGTCGGCCCCGAGAGATTCGTGGAGCACCGGAGCAGACGAAAATGCAGTTCGTCGCCGTTTCGCGTGACGGGCGTCAGGTAGATCCCGCTGCGATGAGCTGTTCCCGGTTTGGTGGACTCCGTCAGGGACTGGAACGCATGCTCCGCACGGATCCGTCCGAAGTGATCGGCGTCGAGGTCGAAAAAGCGACGGTAGTACACGCCGACGCCGTGTACGCGCATGGGAACCTGACCGAGGTCGACGAGAGCCCAAGGAGTGTCGACCTCCTCGCGGTAACCGTGCGACAGCTCCCGGATGACGAACACCCGGTCGGCCGCCTGGAGTCGACTGCCACTGATCCCGGATACATCGCCACACAGATAAACGGACTTCTCCGCGAGATCCAGCGCACCAGAAGCAAGTTCCTCTGGCGTGATCGTGGATCCGAAAAAGTCCCTGATCAAGTCATCGTCTCGCAGCGTCGACGGAGCGACCAGAATATTACTCCCGTCGTCGATGCGAGCTTCCTTTTGATCCGCCGTGTACATGAATCCCGTACTCGCCATTCGCATTCCGAGACACGAACCCGCTGGGGACGGTTCATCTCGCACAATCACCCGTCCGCATCAGAGGCTCCGCATGCTTCTGCGTCGTGTTTCCCTGTCGTTGCCGCGCCAGGCCCTGACCTACGCCACCGGTGTCGTCCGCCGGCACCGCAAGAAGATCGGTAGCAAGGGCCGGGCAATGCCGCCCGGCCTGCAGCGCGTCAGGTCGGTGAGACCGTGCCGACTCTGCTGGGACCGGACAGCGGGGCGGTCCATCACTCGGAAGCGGGCCATTCCTCGGCCAGGAGGGCGTAGGAGAGGCCGTCGAGCCATCCCTTGGTGCGGTGGAGAGAGTCCCGCACCGCGTGCTGTTCGCGGCGCATCCCGACCCGCTCCATCAGCCGCCACGAGGCTTCGTTGTCGTAGAAACACTCCGCCTGCAGGCGGCGCAGGCCAAGACTCCCGAAGGCGAGGTCGATGAGGGCGCGTACCGCTTCGGTGGCGTAGCCCTTGCCGCCGCTGGAGGGATCCAACGTCCACCCGAGCTCTCCCTGTACGCCTTTCGCCTGATCAGCGACCTCATCCTGAGCCCAAGCGTCATGGACCTGCAGCGTCAGATCGCCGATCACCCCGCCGTCCAGTTCGATGATGAGCAGGTCCGCGAGCCCCTCCTCGCGGAGAAAACGCTCACGGTAGTCGTCGTAGTCCGTCGTGGCGGCCCCGACCCATTCGTGAACCTCCGGCAGCTGCCGGTAGGCCCAGGTCGCGTCCAGGTCGTCGGGCGTAGCCCGGCGCAACAGCAGTCGGTCGGTGGAAATCGGCCAGTTCAGAGTGTCAAGAGGGTGACTCATGGCCTTGATGCTGGCAGAGCCGTGGTGACACACAAAAGCGGATTTCTGCGGGCGACGCCCCCACAACGACGCGGCGATCGCCCACGGGAACCGACAGGACACCGAAGCGACCGGGCTCCCGGAAACCCGCGTTCGAAGATCAAGTGGCGTCGCCGTCGCCGCCGCGCCGCCCGCGTTCACCCACACCACAGACCCAGCCGAAAGACGTTCACTGTCACACGAGCAGCGTCTCAAGCTCCGGCAGTCGGCTGAACAGGTCGGGAAGGCCGCGCACGCCGTTGCGCGCGGACTCCTGCGACAGCGCGAGGTCAGGGCCGGAACCCACCTCGACACCGGCAAGGCACCGCAGGATGTTCCACCTCGTGTGCCCCAGCCAGCCGCCGATCATGTACACGAACCAGCTCGGACCTGACGGCGGCAGCACCGCGCCTCCCGCGACATAGCCGTCCAGGACCGAGCGGAAGATGTCGGGCTTGATGCCGTCGAGGCCGGGTCCCTTCGCGAGGCTCAGCGCGGTCGAGCCGAGCTCGCCGGACAGGTCGAGCATCCCCGAGAGCTCCCAGTCGAGCACGACCGGCCGCCCCTCTCGAGCGAGCAGGTTCCACGGTTGGACGTCCCGATGGGTCAGCACGACGGGGCCTGGCCGTTCGCAGGTGTCGACGAAGTGGGCGATCGCGAGGAACGTCTCGACGTGAGAGGCGAGTTCGTCGGCCCACGGCTGTCCGGTCGCCGCCGCCCGCGCGGCGAGCTCGGGCCAGTCCCATGACGTCGGTTCCTCGATCGGCGTCTGGGGCCACGCGACGTCGAGCGCGTGGACGCGCGCGAGGATCTCACCGATCTCGAACGCGAACTCCGCCGACACCGGCGCCTCTGGCACCGTTTCTCCCTCGACCCATCGGTGCACGAGCGTGTCGTGGCCGGCCGAGATCGGCTCTGGCATCGGGATGCCGGCGGCGAAGGCCGCCCGCTCGAACCTGAACACGTCCTCGACGCGATAGTCCCAACGGCGGTCGACGAGGTTCAGCTCCTTCACCGCGAACGACCCTTGGTCGGTGTCGAGCCGGTACATCCGGTTGGCGAACCCGCCGTGGATGCGAACCATCGGCCCGATCGGCGTACCAAGATGCGAAAGATCCACCCACGCATGCTACGAGCCGGCGGGGCGCACGCGTCGGCTTGGACGAACTCGGCGGCCCGGGCGGTCCGCCGGCGGGCTGTCGTCGATCAGCAGCCCGACCAGCGGGACCCGGTCGTCCGCGTTCCGGTGACGGTGAGATCCAGGGCAACTAGCCTCGGCCGATCTGGACCCTGTGGAACTCGGTGTAGCGGCTCGGGTAGCCGTCACCCGGGTTGTTCTGCTCGTCGTTGCCCGCCTCGCCGATACGCCGCAGCACGTCCAGCCCCTCGGTGACCCGGCCGAACGGGGTGTAGGCGGGAGAAAGCTTGGTGTCCTTCCAGGTGAAGAAGAACTGGCTGCCGTTGGTGTCAGGACCGGCGTTCGCCATCGCCACCGTCCCGGCCGGGTAGGTGGCGCCCGCCAGGTTCTCGTCCGGGAACTGGTAGCCGGGCGCTCCGCTGCCGGTGCCGGTGGGGTCGCCGCACTGCAGGACGAAGATCCGCTGGGTCGTGGAACGGTGGCAGTGCGTCCTGTCGAAGAACCCGCGCTCGGCCAGGAAACGGAACGAGTACGTCGTGCAAGGCGCCTTGTCCGTCAGCGCCTCGAACTTGATCGTGCCCTGCGTGGTGCGCAGCCGTGCGGTATAGGGCTTGGCCGCCTTGGCCGCGTCGAAGACGGGCAGCCCCACCCACTTGCTGATCGGCTTCACCTCCGTGTAGGCGCACCCCTGTGCCTTGACCTTGGCCGGGGCGGCGACGGCGTCCGCGTCGACCGTCGGCCGCGCGATGCGGGCATGGGGCGCGGCACTGCCCCCGGGTGAGGCCGAGACCGAGGTCGTGGCGTACACCGAGCCGGTGAGGGCGACGGCGGCGACGGAGACGGCGATGATCCGGACGGGCTGAAGCATGGGGGGATGCCTCTCTGCTGATCCTCGGGGAGCCACACACTAGGACGCATCCGTCCCGCCTGACAGGGTCCGTTCGGAGGTTCGTCAGATGTCCATAGCGCCTGACCGCAGCCCGCGGCTTCTACCGCAACGCACCCCTCCTGATCTGCGACGAACCCACCACCTCCCTCGACGCACGCACCGAACACCACATGTTCGACCAGGTCCACCCAGCCGAGGGTGGCGGATCAGCGCCGTCCGCCACCGCCGGCTCCTACTTACTCCCATTCTCCGAACCGACCGCCCGGGGGCGGAGGTGCGCGGCCACCAGATGCCGCAATGCGTCCGGTTCCATCTCGTTGAGGACGCCCTGTCAGAGCGGCCGAGGCGACGCCCACGCTCGGGTCCCTGGCGTGGACCTGGGCTCGGGGCACTATGAGGCATGGTCACGATCCGGCCGCCCCGAGGCGACCACGACGCGCTCCTGGGTCTGCGGTGCGCTCTCGACGCCGAGACGCAGTTCATGCTCGCCGAACCCGGTGAGCGGACCCTGGAGCCACGCCAGTTGTCGTATCAGCTGGTCGCCGAGGATGAAGGGCTGCTCGTCGGCGTCATCGACGTCCTTGTTCGCCCGTGGCGGCGTGTGGAGGGACGCGGCCATGTCATCCTCGGCGTCCGCGCCTCCCACCATCGGCGCGGCATAGGCCGCGCGCTGCTGAACGCCGCCATCGCGGAGGCACGCCGTCGCTCCATGCACCGCCTGGAGCTCACCACCATGGCTCACAACGACGCCGCGATCGCTCTCTACCGGTCCTGCGGCTTCGAGCACGAAGGGCTCCGACGCGCATCTCTGGTCATCGACGGCCGGCCGATCGATGAGATCTACATGGGGCTCCTGTTGTGACGTCCCCTCGATCGGCCAACGCCCGACGTCGGTGCAGGCAGGTCGGTTGCGCCTCCGCGGTCAGGCGCTTTCAGAGGAGCGTGGTCTGGGACGACGGGATCGCGATCTCCTCCCTGCCGTGGGCCCGTTTCCACGTTACGGGAGATCATTTTCCATCGGTCCGGGAGGGCGGGACGTCCGCTGGACGACCGATAGTGGCTGCCCCTTATTGGCGACCAGTTCTGGCGGCTGGCCACCTCGTGGCGGGCGGCCTACCGTGGTGAGTGGAACGGTGCCGCTCTCGCAGGCGGGAGGTGGCCGATGACTGCGGCTCCCGATTGGGACGCTCAAGCGGTTCATGCGGAGCTGGAGCGCGTTCGGCGGGACTTTCACCAGCTTCTGGACGCTGCGACCGGTGAGGATCTGGCCCGTCCGACGGACGGGACGCGGTGGACCAACGAGCAGTTGTTGTTCCACATGCTGTTCGGCTACATGCTCCTCTGGGCGTTGTTGCGGCTCCTCCGCGTGTTCGGGCGGATGCCGACGGGCGTGAGCCGCACGTATGGGCGTCTGCTGAGCGCCGCGACGAAGCCGTTCGACATCGTCAACTACCTGGGCCCTTGTATGGCCGTCCATATCTATGGCCACCGTCGTATGGGAGCCAAGATGGACCGCGTCATCGCCTCCCTGCACCGTCGGGTCGAGAAGGAGACCGCCGCCGGTCTCGCCCAGGGGATGCACTACCCGGCGCGCTGGGATCCGTTCTTCACCGACTACATGACCGTGGCCGACATCTACCGGTACCCGGCCCGGCACTACGACTTCCACCGCCGTCAGCTCACCCTCGGCGCAGGCCGAAACTGAGCCCGAACGGGCCGGTTCGTCGGCCGTCAGGACCTCCGCCGGTTCCGGGCCTCGGTCCTCCGCCCCATCACCAGGCGATGCGAAGGACTGTCCCCTTCATCCTGGGTGCGTCCGGCGTGAGGACGTTGCGGGCCGGGGTGGTGTGCTGCCGATCGTCGCGGCTGCGGCAAGGGCGGAGGTGGCGGCGAGGGCGGTGAACAGGGTGGGGTAGCCGCCGAGGTGTCCGGCAAGGGCGGCGCCTGCGGCGGGGGCGATGGCGCCGGCGATGGTGATGGGGGCTGCCAGGGCTCCGGACAGGGTGCCGTAGGCGGTGGTGCCCCAGCGGTCGGACACGGCGGTGGCCTGGAGCAGGGTGGAGATGCCCCGGGTGGTTCCGGCGAGGACTGCGACGGCGATGAGCAGCACGACGGGACCGGGGATGGCGGCCAGGGCCGCGGTGGTGACGGCCGACAGCGCCAGGATCGCGGTGGTACGGACGCGGACGCTGGTGCGGCGGGTGAGGTTGGCGTAGCCGAGGCGTCCGGCGACCTGGCCGATGCCGCCCAGGCCCAGGGCCCAGGCGGCGGTGGTGTCGGAGGCTCCGCGGCTGGTGAGCAGCGGGATGAGGTTGATGAGCACGGCGTACATGGCGAACGCCGACAGGGTGAGTGCGGTGGCCAGCAGCAGGAACGGCCTGCTGCGCATCACGTGGCCGGTCTGACCTGAGGCCTGGCCCGCAGGCTGGTCGTCGGGGCCGTGGTCGGTGGTGGGTGGTGGTGGCCAGGGGCGGCGCAGGGCCAGGTGGTGCAGCGGGATGGTGATGGCTGCGAGGACGGCGGCGAGGGTCAGGTAGACCGTCCGCCAGTTGTGGTGTGCGGCCAGGGCGCTGGTCAGGGGCGCGAAGACGGTGCTGGCCAGTCCGGCGACAAGGGTGAGGGTGGTGAGGGCACGGACGTGGTCGGGGGCGTGGTACCGGGTGAGGGCGGCGAACGCGGGCTGGTAGAGGACGGCGGTCATCGCGACTCCGGCCAGCAGCCAGGCGGCGGTGAACCAGGCCAGGTTCGGGGCGGTGGCCAGGCCGAGGACGGCCAGGACCGCCAGGATCGAGCCGCCGGTCATCGGCAGGTGGGGGCCGCGCCGGTCCAGGAGGCGTCCGAGGGGGATGCCGCCGAGCGCTGCGACCACCAGGGCGGCGGAGAAGGCGGCGGTGGTGGCGCCGGTGGACCAGCCGGTGTCGCGGCCGATGGCCGGGGCCAGGACGGGGAAGGCGTAGTAGAGGACGCCCCAGCTGGTGATCTCGGTGACGCACAATGCCACCAGGGGGACTCGTGACGTGCGGCGAGTGTCGGCGGCCGGAGGGTCGGCCGCCGACACCGAAGCGGGGGTTGCGCGGTTCATGGGGGGGCGTCGAGGTGACGGGCCGGTTCAGGCGTCGCCGCGTTCGGCGTCACCGGAGTAGCCATGGACGACCCCGGTGGCGAACCCGAGCCCGCCGTCAGGGGCTCCGACGCCGATGCTGATCGGCTCGGGTGCCGGGCCGCCGCAGCATCCTCCGACCGTGGAGTCGGCCTGGACGGTCGGTGTGGCGGCGGGTTCGGTGCCGCAGGAGGTGCCGCATCCCGCGTCCTGGCCGGTGTCGCCGGGCAGGAGGTCCTCGGTGAGCAGGTCGCTGGAGCAGACACCGGTCTCGGGCAGGTCGAGCTGGACGTCGTCGGCGGCCTCGCGGTCGCCGGCCAGGGCGGCGACGATGGAGCGGACCTGCTCGTACCCGGTGGCCATGAGGAAGGTCGGCGCGCGGCCGTAGCTCTTCATCCCGGCCATGTAGAACCCGGGCTCGGGGTGGGCCAGTTCGCGTTCGCCGTGCGGCGGGACGGTGCCGCAGGAGTGGAAGTTGGGGTCGATGAGCGGAGCGAGCCGGGCCGGGGCCTCGGTCGCGCGGTCGAGGTCGACGCGGATCTCGCGCAGCATGTCCAGGTCGGGCCGGAACCCGGTGGCCGCCACCACGACGTCGGCCGCCACGGCGAGCTCACCGTCCGGTGTCCGCCCGACGACCTGGACGGGCCCGGACTCCGCGCCGGTGCCGGGCGCGTCCAGGCGGGTGATGGTGAAGCCGCGGATCAGTTCGATCCGGCCGCTTTCGACGGCGGCCTTCAGGCGGGTGCCGATAGCGCCGCGGGCGGGAAGTCCGTCGGCGTCGCCGCCGCCGTACAGGCGCGCGACCGAGGTGCCGCGGACCGTCCAGGTGACGCGGGTGCCGGGCTCGGTCTTGGCGAGTTCGGCCAGGGCGAGCAGCGTGCCCGCGGCCGAGTGGCCCATCCCGACGACCAGGGTGTGGCGTCCGGCGAAGCGGTCCCGGTCGCGGCCCAGGACGTCCGGCAGCGGCCCGGTCAGGTGGGGGGCGGCCTGGTCTTCGCCGGGGGCGGGCAGGCCGGAGTGCCCGAGCGGGTTGGTGCGTCCCCAGGTGCCGGAGGCGTCGATGACGGCGCGGGCGGCGATGTCGGTGACGGCACCGTCCGGTCCGGCGGCGCGCACCAGCAGGGGACGCGTCTCGCGGCCGATGCTGCGGGTGACGTCCAGGCCGAGGCGGGTCACGGCGATCACGCGCTGGCCGGTGCGGACCCGTCCGGCCAGGGCGGGCACCTGTGCCAGCGGGACCAGGTAGTCGCGGACAAGGTCGGCGCCGGTGGGCAGGGTGTCGGCGTCGGGCAGCTTCCACCCGGTCGGCTCCAGCAGGCGGCGGGCGGCGGCGTCGGTGTTGTACCGCCAGGGCGAGAACAGCCGCACGTGCCCCCACTGGCCGATCGCCGAACCGGCGCTGTCACCGGCCTCCAGAACGACGAAGTCCAGGCCGCGTTCGGCCAGGTGCGCGGCGGCGGCCAGCCCGGTCGGCCCTGCGCCGATCACGACCACCGGCAGCCCCTCACCGCCCTTTTCCGCCTCGGAGGCGATCATGTCGAGACCGAGGCTGTCTTCGACCATGCCTCGCTGGGCACCCGCGTCGACTGCCGCGGTGCTGCCACAGCAACCGCCGTCGGCGGAGGACGCTGCGGACTCCCGCGGCCGGTTGTTCTCGCTCACGATGACTCCTTGGGCTCCGAATGTGGCGCTCGGATGGTTGGGGTCCCGGGGCTGCCTGAGGCGTGCCTGACGCGGGTGGCGATCCAGGTGAACGGATCGACGCCCACCCCAACCCTGCTGTTTAGATGATGCTCTAAGTAGAGGCCAGCTTGCATCACTGCATAGATAGGAGTCAAATTAGATGTATGTCTAAGTTGCTCAGGGTCGATGACGTGACCGTCCCGGCCTGCTGCTCTCCGCTCAGCGGACCGCCGATGGCCGAGGCCGAGGCCGTCGAGCTGGCCAAGGTGTTCAAGGCGCTGGCCGACCCGGTCCGGCTGCGTCTGCTGAACATGATCGCCGCCGCGGACGGGGGCGAGGCGTGCGTGTGCGACCTGACCGGCGCCTTCGAGGTGACCGGGCCCACCATCTCCCACCACCTGAAGGTGCTGCGCCAGGCCGGGCTGATCAACGGTGAGCGACGCGGGACCTGGGTGTACTACCGCGCGATTCCCGAGCAGCTCACCCGCCTGTCGGGGCTGTTCGCCCTGCCCGCTCTCACCACGATCTGACCTGGACGGCGCGGGCCCCTGGCGCGGCCGGCGCCCCACCCGCATCACCGCCCGACGCCGGCCGTGCGCCGCATGCCCGTCCTCTGACGCCCGAGAAGCCGCCGCAGGACGTGGCGGGCGTCGGGCGAAGGCGGTCGCTTCCGGTTCCTTCAGCTCGACTGATCTCGGACGTGAGCAGGGTCGGCGAACGGCAGCGGGCATCGCGGCTCGTCCGCACACGCCAGTAGGTCGCTGCAGCCGACGTCGATGGCCTGCCGCAACGTGGCTCGAATGAAGTCCAGGTCGGCTATGCGCCGCTCGACCTCGCTCAGTTTCGATCGCACCCGCTCCTGGAGCCCGGAGTCGGTGGTCTGCGACGGAGGCGTTCTGGCGTCCAGCAGGTCGGCGACCTCGGCCAGAGTGAATCCGAGCCGTTGCACGGTCTTGACCGCCTGGAGCAGCGCCACCACCTCTGCCGGGTAGAGCCTGTGCCCACCCGGTGAACGTTCCGGCTCCGCAAGCAGACCTCGCCGCTCGTAATAGCGCAGTGTCTGGAGATTCACCCCTGCCGCGGCCGCAAGTTCCCCACTACGGAGACTCCTCGATGGCGCCTCGATCGGCCGGGTCGAGCTGTGGCGAGTCATCCGCCGACCTCGGTCACCGCAACGCCCGCGACATCCGCCGCGCGTCTGGCCAGGGCCGTCACCACCTGGGCACGTTGCGGGGCGACGCTGACCTCCAGCATCAACCCGCCGCTGGTCGCGATCAGGGTGAAGGTGAAGAAGGAACAGCACCCGGTCTCGCGCGACGCCAACTCGGCCGCTCGTGCGGCAATCCCGGGCTCCTTGCGCAGTCGCATCCGGACCCGTCCCAACGCGACCTCGCACACCTCGGTCACGGCCTCGGCGAACAATGCGTCGAACTCCTTGATCCGTAGCGGCTGCTCGTCAGCTGGGAGAGTGCACGACTGCGGCACCCATTCGTCGCCCGCCCCTTGGTCCACCGAGCCCGGCCCGGTTCGTCCCCGCCTAAGGTCCATGAACCGACGGTAAGCCTGTACCTCGGTACGGGATGCAAGCCCCACACCTGAGGCGTTCACGATCCGACCTCAGGAACACTCCCTGTCGAGAAGCTCGGTGATGAGGGTTTGGATGCGGGTGCGGATCTCGTCGCGGATGGGGCGGACGGCCTCGACGCCCTGCCCGGCGGGGTCGTCGAGTTTCCAGTCGAGGTAGCGCTTGCCGGGGAAGACGGGGCAGGTGTCGCCGCAGCCCATGGTGATGACGACGTCGGACGCGCGGACGGCGTCGACGGTGAGGATCTTGGGGGTCTCGGCGGTGAGGTCGATGCCCTCCTCGCGCATGGCCTCGACGACGGCGGGGTTGACCCGGTCGGCGGGTTCGGACCCGGCGGAGCGGACCTCGACGGCGTCCCCGGCAAGGTGGGTCAGGTAGGCGGCGGCCATCTGGGAGCGTCCGGCGTTGTGCACGCAGACGAACAGCACGCTCGGCCGGACGGCCTTCTCCTCGGACACGAGTTCCTCCTGGACGGCGCGGCCGTCTTTCGCCTGGTCAAGCACACTGTGGGATGGCTGCTAACGTATCAGCCTATGGTGATGTCAGTCGAGAATGATGTGACCAGGCTGCTGGCCGACCCGCTGCGCGCGCGGATCGTGGAGCTGCTGGCCCGCGAGGCCCTGTGCACCTGCCACTTGGTGGAGGAGACCGGCGCCAAGCAGACCAACGTCTCCAACCACCTGCGCGTACTGCGCGAATCCGGCCTGGTGGAGACCGAACCGTGCGGCCGGTACACCTACTACCGGCTGCGCCCCGAACCCATGCGGGCGCTGGCCTCGCACTACGCCGAGCTGGCCGCCGCAGCCGAACAGACCCGCAGCAGCGACGTCCGAAGGGCCTGCCCGTGACCCACACCAGCCAAGCCCTCACCGGGACCGCCGACCCGGCGCGGAACCTGGTCGGCAAGCTCTCCACACTCGACCGGTTCCTGCCGGTGTGGATCATCGCCGCGATGGCCGCCGGGCTCCTGCTCGGACGGGCCGTCCCCGGCCTGGACGACGCGCTCGCCAAGGTCGAGATCGGCGGCGTCTCGCTCCCGATCGGGCTGGGCCTGCTGGTCATGATGTACCCGGTGCTGGCCAAGGTCCGCTACGACCGCCTGGACACCGTCACCGGCGACCGCCGCCTCATGGTCTCGTCCCTGGTGATCAACTGGCTGGTCGGCCCGGCGGTGATGTTCGCCCTCGCCTGGATCTTCCTGCCGGACCTGCCCGCCTACCGCACCGGCCTGATCATCGTCGGGCTGGCGCGCTGCATCGCCATGGTCATCATCTGGAACGACCTGGCCTGCGGCGACCGCGAGGCCGCCGCCGTCCTGGTCGCGCTCAACTCGGTGTTCCAGGTCCTGGCGTTCGGCGTGCTCGGCTGGTTCTACCTCACCGTCCTGCCCGGCTGGCTCGGCCTGGCCACCGACGACCTGCACTTCTCCGTCGGCAAGATCGTCATCAACGTCCTGGTGTTCCTCGGCGTCCCCCTCCTGGCCGGATACCTCACCCGCCGCATCGGAGAGAACACCCGCGGACGCACCTGGTACGAGGACCGCTTCCTGCCCCGCATCGGCCCCACCGCCCTCTACGGACTGCTGTTCACCATCGTCATCCTGTTCGCGCTCCAGGGCCACACCATCACCTCCCGCCCCACCGACGTCGCCCGCATCGCACTCCCCCTGCTCGCCTACTTCGCGATCATGTGGTTCGGATCCTTCGCCCTCGGACGCGCCACCGGCCTGCCCTACCCCCGCACCGCGACCCTCGCGTTCACCGCCGCCGGCAACAACTTCGAACTCGCCATCGCCGTCGCCATCGCCACCTTCGGCGTCACCTCCGGCCAAGCCCTCGCCGGCGTCGTCGGCCCCCTCATCGAAGTCCCGGTGCTGGTGGGGCTGGTGTACGTCTCGCTGTGGCTGCGCCGACGTGCCGCTTCCCGCCCGGCCGCCGCCGTCCACGCCGGTGGCCCGGGAGTCTGATGGCCTCGGACGCACTCGACGTCGTCGTGGTCGGCGGCGGGCAGGCCGGGCTGGCGGCGGGCTACTACCTGCGCCGCACCGGGCTGGAGTTCGTCATCCTGGACGCCCAGGACGAACCCGGCGGCGCCTGGCGCCACGCCTGGCCGTCCTTGCGGCTGTTCTCTCCCGCCCAGCACAGCAGCCTGCCCGGACGCCCGATGCCCGCCACCACCGACGGCTACCCCGACGCCGGTCACGTCGTCGACTACCTCGCCGCCTACGAGAAGCGATACGAACTGCCCGTGCGACGGCCGGTCACCGTGACCGCCGTCCGCCGGGACGGCGATCTGCTGACCGTCCACGCGGCGGGCGAATCCTGGCGCGCCCGCCGCGTGATCAGCGCGACCGGCACCTGGTGGCGTCCCTATCTGCCGTACTACCCCGGCCGCGCCGAGTTCTCCGGCCGCCAGCTCCACACCACCGGCTACCAGGGGCCCGAACCATTCGCCGGGCAGCACGTGGTCATCGTCGGCGGCGGGAACTCGGCCGCGCAGATCCTCGCCGACCTGTCGGCCACCGGGGACGTCGACACGACCTGGGTGACGCCGCGTCCGCCCCGCCTCCTGCCGGACGACATCGACGGCCGCGCCCTGTTCGACATCGCCACCCGCCGCCGCGCCGCCCTCCTGCAAGGCGGCGCGGATGACGGCGGTGTCGCCGGACTGGGGGACATCGTCGCCGTCCCGTCCGTCCGCGCCGCCCGCGACCGCGGAGACCTGCGCGCCCGCCCCATGTTCGCCCGCCTCACCCCCACCGGCGTCGCCTGGCCCGACGGAACCACCCTCGACTGCGACGCCGTCATCTGGTGCACCGGCTTCCGCCCCGCCCTCTCGCACCTGGCCCCGCTCCGGCTGCGGACCACCGGCGGGCCGATCCCCATGACCGGCACCCACGCCACCGCCGAGCCACGCCTCCACCTCATCGGATACGGCGACTGGACCGCCCCCGCCTCCGCCACCCTCATCGGCGCCGGCATGAACGCCCGCACCGCCGTCGACGACATCGCCCGGGCCCTCGGCGGACGCCCCGTCATCCGAAACCGCTGAACCACCGGCCCACCGCCGTCCGGTACGCGTCCTGGTTCAAGGCGCTCGCCGACCCGACCCGCGTCCAGATCGTGTCGCTGCTGGCCCGCCGGGAACGCCCCATGAACGTCGGCGAGATCGTCGACGAGGTCACGGTCGGGCAGTCCACCGTCTGGGCCCACCTCAAGGTGCTGGCCGACGTTCGGTTCGTCCTGGTCGAGGCACAGGGCACCGCCCGCTACTACCGGATCAACACCGCGTGCGTGAACGGCTTCCCCACCGCCGCCGACCAGTACCGCCTGTACCTGACCGAAGCAGGATTCACCGCCCTCACCGTCACGCCCGTCGCCCCGGCAGCCCCGGCCTGCATTCCGCGATCATCCAGGCGCCATGGCGACCACGCTCCAGCACGGCGACCGCACAGGGTTGATCCATCGGCCGAAACCGTCACCCGGCGCCGGGCCTGGCAGGCGCCCCCGCCACCCCAGATGGACAGCGCGCAGGTGCTGCACGTGAAGAGGTTGAAGATCAATCAGGTCGACGCCGTGGAGCCCCAGCACCCCGGACATCAAAGGTCTCGGGGCCGATCGGACAAGTACGCGCACCCGGGAGAAGGCGGCTGAGGGCAGTGAGATCGCCTCTGATGACATCGGTATAGGGGATCGTGAAGTCACCGTTCGGCATGGCGCTGGTGAAGTGTGCGCCCATGACCCGAGTCGGAAGGTACGGCGCGGCGGGGCCGTGCCGATCGGGGTGCCGGTCGTGCCCGGGACGGCTGTCGTCCTCGGTGTAGTCGACCTGGACACCCCACGAGGTCGGTGGGTTGTTGCGTCCGAGAATGACCCAGTGGTCGGTGGAGACCTGCGCGGTCAGGTCGGGGACGCCGCCGGTGTGGCAGTCCAGCGCCGGTAGTACGAAATGACGAAGGCTGTGCGGTCGGTACCACATGAGCAGCGGGTTGGCCGATCTCGCCTCGGTGTTGTCGAAACAGCACACGATGACCGCGTGTCCCGGATAGCGGGCGGCGTAGAAGTCGAACAGCGGCCCGTTGGGCCGGATCCGTCGATGCTCGGGTACCTGTTCCAGCGCTTGGGGAATCAGCGTGGGGTCGGTGGCCAGCACCACGGTGTAGATGTCATGGTCGAAGATCTGGACGGGCGGTGGTCCACCGGCCGCCGCCACCAAGCCCTCTGACGTCGGCCCCTGAACACGGGACGGAGGAGCGAGGGCATCGACCATGTCGCGCAGGATGCGCGGGCAGTGGCGGGTGTCGATGAAGTTCGCCGGGGTCATGCCGGTGGCGGGCACGTGCAGGAGCATCGCGTTCGGCCCGCTCGCCAGGTTGACGGCCGCGTTCTGGTAGCCCAGCACGTGAACCCGGCCGTGCTCGGGATGGCCGGTCTGACCGTGATACACGATCGTGCCCGAGAACCGAGAGGCCGCTGTCGACACGCACATCCGGCCCCTCCAAGGCTGAGATCGCTCGGATCGTACCGCCCCGGCCACGGTCGAAACCGTTCAGACCTGGAGCCGGATCGGGGCACCTCGGCAGCGACAGCCGATCGTCCTGACCCGTCACATCGGACGCCGAGATCCGCGCCGCAATACCCGCGGTGGCTTCAAGCGCGCGGTCCGCCGTCCTGCCTGCTTGGACGCTGGGCCTCCCCTGCGGGGCCAGCGCTAGACCCCATGTGTGGTGGAGGCTGTACATGAACGCCCTCGCCACTGCCTTCGACGCTGCCGCCCTGGATAACCACGCCGGATGTACGAGGCACCAGCATGAACGCCACGCCTAACACCCCGCTCACCGCCGCTTTCCTCGCCGAGCTGCACAGCGCCTACCAGAGGTGGGTGGGCACGGTCTCGAGGGCCTCGTCTTCGCGGGCGCCGGTGAGGACGGCGTCGAGGAGTCCGGGGTAGCGGGCGTCGAGGTCGTCGCGGCGCAGAGTGACCAGGTTCTCGCGTCCGGACGCCTGCTGCCAGATAACGCCGCTCTCCCGCAGGACCCGCCAGTGGTGGGTCATGGTCGACTTCGCCGTCACGCCGATGGCCTCCAGGACGCTGGTGCAGTTGTGCTCGCCGCCCGCGTCCAGCACCCGGACGGCTGCGAGCCGGACATGGTTGCCCAGGGCGGACAGGACGTCGTCGACCCGGATCTGAGCGCGGTCGGGGTGGCGGTAGGTCATTGTCCGATCGTACTGCGACATTCGAACAATCTGGGAGTCGACCCTTGCCCGACAGTCCGACTGTACGTAAACATACGTACGATCACCTCTGGACCCACGAAGGGCTCTCACATGTCGTATTCGTCCCCGAGCGCCCCGGCGCTCCGGCTGGGGCTACCTCTCGCGCTGCTGGCGCTGGCGCAGCTCATCTACGCGCTCGACCTCAACATCGTGTTCGTGGCGCTTCCCGAGATCGGTTCCGACCTCGGCTTCCCGGGCCAGACCCAGCAACTGGTGGTGAGCGCGTACGTCGTGTTCGCGGGCGGCTTCCTGCTGCTCGGCGGACGCGCGGCCGACCTGCTCGGACGGCGCCGGATGTTCGTGCTCGCACTGGCCCTCTACGCCGTCTCCTCGCTGGCGGGCGGGCTCGCCCCGAACGCGGAGACGATCATCATCGCGCGGGCCGTGCAGGGCGTCGGTGGCGCGCTGCTCCTCCCCGCCACCCTGTCGTTGATCAACACCCTGTTCGAGGAGGGCCCCGGACGGAACCGGGCGCTCGCCGTGTGGGGCGGCGCCGGGGCCAGCGGCCTGACCATCGGCGCGCTGCTCGGCGGTGTGCTGACCGAGAACTTCGGCTGGCCCGCCGTCTTCTTCGTGAACGTCCCGCTCGCCGGGCTCGTGGCCGCCGCGGCGCTCGTCGTCATCCCGCGCGACGCCGCCCGGGGTGAGCGCCGCAGGTTCGACCTGCCCGGCGCGCTCACGGTCACCGGCGGCTCCACGTCGCTCGTCTTCGCCCTGGTCGAAGGGCCGGAGCTCGGGTGGGGCAACCCGATGGTGGTGGGAGCCCTCGTACTGGCCGTCGCGCTGCTGACGGTGTTCGCCGTGGTGGAGGCCCGCAGCTCCGACCCGCTGATGCCGTTCCGGCTGTTCCGCAACCGCAGCCTCGCCGTGGGCGTGAGCGTCACCTTCGTCTACATGGCGACGTTCGGGGTCCTGCCGTACTTCCTCACCGTGCTGATGCAGACCGTGCACGGCTACAGCGCGCTTCAGACCGGGCTCGCGTTCCTCATCCCGTCCGTCGCGATCGCCACCGGGACCCAGGCGGGAGAGCGGCTCGCCACCCGCATCGGCAACCGCGCCACGCTCCTGATCGGCTTCGTCGTCGGCGTGGCCGGCACGGTCGGGCTGGCGTTCGGCTTCGACGCGGACGCCGGGTACGGGCTGCTCGTGCCGGGCCTCGTCGTCTCCGGGGTCGGCCAGGGCATCGTCTGGACGGCGATGTGGATCACCTCGGCCACGGGCACGCCCGCGCACGAGCAGGGCGTCGCCAACGGCATCGCGTCCACGACCCTCAACATCGGCAACGCGATCGGCCTGGCGGTCTTCACGGTGATCGCCGACCTCGGCACCGAGGGCAGGACGGGCCAGTCCCTGCGGGCCGCCACCGCTGACGGCGAGTTCCTCGTCGTGCTGCTGACCGCCGCTGGAATGCTCGTCGGTCTCCTGGTCACGGTCTGCCTGCGAAACCGCCCCGCCGTCCCCGCGCCGGTACCTCATGAGGTCGCAGCGGACGAGGCTCAGGTCGCCTGCCGCTGAACTGTGCGCATCGAGAGGTGCGCCCTCACGGGTCCCGAAGGTCGGGCGTGAGCGATGAGCGGCGATGTGGCCCTGTGCCTCTGTGACGGTTCGCGTTCTCATGGCTGAACGGTTCCGCGGAGACTCGCACAGGGCTACTTCGCCGCCCGTCACCCCTTCGAGGCCTCGCTGGTCAGAACCTGACGTTCCAGTTGGGGCTGCTCTTGCGGGGCGTCCGCCACGGGGTGCGGACGCGAGGCGAGACGGCGGCCGGAGGCCCAGACGGCGAGGGCGCAGACGACGAAGCCCGCGCCAAGAACGCTGGAGCCCGCCCAGCCGAACGAGGTGGTCGTGGTGGTCGTGGCGGTGGCGCCGAGGGCGGAGCCGAGCGAGTAGAAGATCATGTAGCCGCCGACGACGCTGCTGGTGCGGTCCGGGTGGGCCGTGGTGAGCAGGTGCTGGTCGCCGACGTGGAGGACCCGGACGCCGACACGTTGCCGCTTTGCCCGCCTGCTCGTTCGGCTTCCTCTGGTGGGCTCGCCCCACATCACCGGCTTGCGGAAGCGGGAATCGGACGCGGCCTAGTCTAGGTTGGCCAACATGTCCGATCCGATGTCTTTGGCCGAGGTTCGTGCGCGCATCGACGCGCTTGACGGTGAGTTGGTTCGGCTGCTGGCGGATCGGCAGATTCTTGTCCGGCAGGCGGCCGGGTTCAAGGTCGACGAGCAGGCGGTGCGGGCGCCGGACCGCGTGGAGCAGGTCGTTCAGGCGGTCCGGGAGCGCGCGGTGGACGCCGGTCTGTCGCCCGATGTGGCCGAGGCCGTGTGGCGCGCGATGATCGCGGCGTTCATCGAGCTCGAACTGGACGAACACCGCGCCGGGAGCTGACGCGACGTCACCAGGTCACAAGGAGTTCGCGTGGCCGCCGGACGAACCGGTGGAGGTGCCAGGGCACCTCGTCGGCGGGGACGGCCAGCCGCAGATCGGGAAGGCGCCGCGTGAGCGTGGCCAGGGCCACCTGCAACTCCATCCGGGCCAGGGACGCGCCCACGCACCGATGCAGGCCGAACCCGAATGCCAGGTGCGGGTTCTCGGCGCGGGCGACGTCCAGGGTCTCGGGATCGGCGAACACCGAGCCGTCGCGGTTGGCGGCCGACAGCTCCACCAGCACCTGGTCACCCTGGCGCACCGTCACCCCGCCGATCTCGATCTCCTCCAGCACATAGCGGGCGAAGGACCCTTGGGCGATCAGCGGGACGTACCGCAGCAGCTCCTCGACCGCCGTGTGGACCAGTTCGGGCTCGTCGCTCAGCCTCTTGTAGTCGCCGTTGCGCAGCAGCAGGTACACGAAGTTGGGGATCTGCGACGCGGTGGTCTCGTGTCCGGCGGCCAGCAGCGTCCGCACCAGGTTGACCATCTCGTCGACGCTGAGCTGGTCCCCCTCGATGCGCGCACGCACCAGCGCGCCGATGAGGTCGTCCGTCGGGTGCTCCGCCCGCAGGTCCGCCTGCCCGGCCAGGTAGTCGTTCATCTCGGCGATGCTGGCCAGCACCTCTTCGGGTGTCAGGCCATCGGCGTCGACGAGCATGTCGGTCCAGGCGGTGAAACGGGCGCGGTCCCCCAAGGGCACGCCCAGCAGGTCGCAGATGACCTGGATCGGCAGCGCCAGACCGAACGCCTCGAACAGATCCGCCGGCGGCCCCTGCTCCACCATCGCGTCGACCAGCTGCTCCGCGATGAGTTCCGTCCCCGGACGCAGCCGCTCGATCCGCCTTGGCGTGAACGTGTGGAACACGAACCGCCGCACCCGGGTGTGATCGGGCGGATCGGCGCTCACCATCGTCTGAGCCGTGATGTCCACCGGGGTGCTGCGAGCGACGTCGGCCTCGTCCAGCCCCGCACGCCGCGGATCCCGCCCGAAGGCCGGACTGCTGAGGACGAGCCGGGCGTCCTCGTACCGGGTCACCAGCCAGGCCGGAGCACCATAGGGCAACTGGACCCTGACAGGCGCCCGCTCACCACGCACCTCCCCCAGCCGGGGCGAGGGCCGCAGGGCATGATCGCTGGGGAACGGGAACGCGGGAAGTTCAGGCATGGCGAATCCCTCCGGAGCCGTGCACCGCGGTGTCGGCCAAGGCCAAAGAAAGGGACGAATCGCGCAATCCAGAACATCATCAAGGTAGTCTCGCCATCCCGTACCAACAAGGACAGGTTTCCCTAACCCTTCACATGCTTGACCATGCATCCTTCGACGAGATACGCGAAGGCCAGGCGATGATTCCCGATATCACCACTCTCGAGCACTGGGTCGACACCATCCTCACCCAGCTCACCGAAGACACTTCGGTGACATTCGACATCACCGAAGTGCACTCCCCCTGCGGCGACTTCAATGCCGACCCCGAATCAGTGGCCGTGAGACTCCGCATCAATACGGATTCAGCCGGGTCGATCTTCCTGGGGACCGATCAGACCAGCGAGGAGGCCCTTGCCCGCCTGGCAAGCGAGCTCCAGGACCACATCATCGATCACGAATGGGGCAGGCCACTTCCTCCGTGCCCAGGCCATCAGCACCCGCTCTCCACCGGAGTCTCCGACGGAACCGCCTACTGGAAATGTCCTCACGACGAAGATCACTTCCGGCGGGAAATCCTGAGTCTTTAGATCAGGACGCGGTGAAGTAGATGTGGTCGGCGTGGACCTTGTTCATGGCGCGGGCCTTGGGGGTCGCGATGTAGTTGCCCCACGGGACGGTGCACGATCCCGAGGCGGCCCACCCACATGCGTACCAGGTGGATCGGCCCTTGCCGTCGAAGCCGCGTCCCTGAACGGCGTTGTACCCGTCCCCCTTGAGGCTGTGCCACGAGTAGGTGATCTTGGCGCCCGGACGGCCCCAGTGACTGCAGTTCGCCTGCCCCGTGCTCCACCACGCCTGCGCGGGCATGTTGCCACCGCACCCGGAGACCAAGGCGAACGCCGCAGCACTGGAAGAAGACGCGGCCTGGGCGGACGAGCCTGCAACGGGCACCGCCGACACCCCGAATGAAACAGCCGTAGCACCCAGGCATGTGGCCATTCGCGTTACTCGTGGACGAAAGCTCACCGCCACCTCTCCCTCGGTAATCCCCAGAGAAAGCCTTCCAACCTGGGAATCACAAGTCAATTACTCACGGTGAACACTCTGCTGCACGCGACGGCCACACCGTTACAGCGAACGGGCGGTCACCCGCCCACCGAACCGCCGACACGACCTTCACGGACTGGGTCGCCGCAGCGGACGTTTCAGGAAACGGCGAAGGTTCAGCCCGTCCGGACCGCACCCAGTCCGCGGTGCCGGCCACGGCCCGTCGGAACTGTTTCACGTAGACCAGGTTGTCGTCGCAGGTCAGCCACTGACCCGCGGCCCACAGGTCCACGCGGCGCAACTCGGGGCCGGCCCACTCACCGACCTCCACCGCCAACGTGTCCTCGTCCCCCAGACGCACAGCCATCCGAACACCCTGGCAGACGGATTGCTTGCGCGGCGATCAGGGCTGGCGCGGGGACCAGGAGTACTCGTGTTCGGGGCGGCCGGTGGCGCCGTAGCGGAGGGCGACGTGGACGCGGCCTCGCTGGGCGAGGCTTGCGAGGTAGCGCTGGGCGGTGGCGCGGGAGATGCCGACGTCCTCGGCGACCTCGGCGGCGCTGCGGGGGACGCCCGCGCGGCGCAGGGTCTCGGCGACGAGCTGGGCGGTGACGGGGGTGCGGCCGGACGGGCGGGGGGACGTGGCGGCGAGCGGGGCGGTGAGTTCGCGGAGGGCGGCGTCGAGGGTGTCCTGGGTGAGTTCGTCCGGGCCGGCGAGGGCGCGGCGGTAGCGGGCGTAGCCGACCAGGCGGGCCGCGAGGGCTTCGGCGGTGAACGGTTTGACGAGGTAGTGGAGGGCTCCCCGGCCCAGGGCGGCGCGGACGGACGCGGTGTCGGTGGCGGCGGTCGCCATGATCACGTCGGCGTCCAGGTCGGGGAGCAGGCTCAGCCCGGACGCGTCGGGGAGGTAGACGTCGAGCAGGACGAGGTCGGGGTCGAGCTCGACGGCGAGTTCGCGGGCGCGGGCCGCGCTGTGCGCGGTGCCGCACACCTGGAACCCGTCGACGGACGCGACGAATCCGGCGTGGACCTGCGCGACCCGGAAGTCGTCGTCCACGACGAGCACGCGGAGCACCTGGTCGGTCATCGGGGCGTCTCCTTTCCCAGGACGCCGGGGAGGCGTGCCACGACGACCGCCCCGGTCCGTCCGTCCTCGGTGTGCCCGTCCTCGGTGTGCCCGTCCTCGGTGTGCCCGCCGGGCGGGTCGGCGAATGTGACGTCGCCGCCGCGGGCCCGGGCGGTGCGGCGGGCGAGGCCGAGGCCCAGACCGCGGGCGCGTCCGCCGGTGGGTTCGCGGGTGCTGACGCCGTCGCGGAAGATCTCGCCGCGCAGCGCGGCCGGGACTCCGGGGCCGGAGTCGGCGACGGTGACGTGCAGGTCGGGGCCGTCGCCGAGGAGTTCGACCTCGACCCAGGCGGGACGACGGTCGTCCTGGCGGGCGGCCTCGACGGCGTTGTCGACGAGGTTGCCGACGACGGTGGTGACGTCCAGGGGGTCGGTGACGCGGCCCGGGACGAAGCTGGCGGGTCCCACCTCGAGCCGGACGCCGCGTTCGGCGGCGACGGCGGTCTTGGCGGACAGGAACGCCTGGAGGTAGGGGTCGAGGAGGGGGTCGGCCGGGAGGGGTTCGGCGGCGGGCGCGCCGGACGCGCCGGACGCGTCGGCGACCAGCGTCCCGAGGTAGTCGGCGGCCTCCTCGTGGTGGCCGAGGTGGAGCAGCCCGGACAGGGTGTGGAGGCGGTTGGCGTACTCGTGGCGTTGGGCGCGCAGGGCGTCGAACAGGGTGCGCACCGAGTCGAGTTCGCGGGCGAGGGTCTCAATGTCGGTGCGGTCACGGAGGGTGACGACGGCGCCGAGGTCACGGCCGCGGCGGCGGACCTCGCGGCGGTTGACGACCAGGACCCGCTCCCCCGCGGTGACGAACAGGTCGGCGGCCGGGCTGCGTCCGGCGAGGACCTCGCGGAGCGGCCCGGGGACGTCCAGGTCCCCGGCCGGGACGCCGCGGTCGAGGCGGGTGCCGAGCAGCCGGGCGGCCTCGGCGTTGCAGACGGCGACGCGTCCGGCGGCGTCCACGGCGACGACGCCCTCGCCGACGCCGTGCAGGACGGCCTCGCGTTCGTGGACGAGTTCGACCAGCTCGTACGGTTCGAGGCCGAGGGTCTGGCGGCGGAGCCGGACGCCGATCGCGGTGGACGCGAGGACGCCCAGCAGCAGCGCCCCCGCGACGAACGCGCTGAGCCCGCTGAGGGCGTCGTCCAGTTCGCTGTCGATGGCGCCGGCGTCGAAGCCGACACTGACCTCGCCGACCACGTGCCCGGCGCGTTCGGGCCCGGCCGGGTCGTACAGGGGGACCTTGCCGCGGACGGACAGGCCGAGGGTGCCGCGTTCGAAGCGGACCACCTCGCGTCCGGCGAGCGCCGCGGACGGGTCGGTGCTGACGTGCTGCCCGAGCAGCGCCTCGGTGGGGTGGGAGTAGCGGATCCCGTGACGGTCGGTGACGACGACGAAGAGGGCCCCGGCCCGGCGGCGGACGCGTTCGGCGCGGTCCTGGACGAGGTGGGAGGGGTCTCCGGCGACGACGGCGCGGGCGACGCCGGGGTCGGCGGCGACGCTGCGGGCGAGGGTGAGGGAGCGCTGGCCGAACTGGTCGCGCAGCTCGCCGTCCAGCCGCCAGGCGACCAGGGCGTACCCGGCGCAGCCCACGACGACCACCACGGCGATCTGCAAGATCAGCACCTGGCGGGCGAAGGGGAGGCGGAACCGGACGGGCATGGCAGGCCAAAGTACCCGATGCCTTACCGTGCGCCCAGCCCTCCGCGAGCTAAACGAGCAGAACCCGCGCAACACGCTTAACGTGCGGTTATGCGGTTTGCGAGGGCTTCGCGGACAAGGGTTCCCGTGACCCCCGTCACTTCCTACTGTGCCGGGCATGTCCCAGCAGAACGCCCCGGTGATCGAACTTCACGGGGCCACCAAACGCTTCCGGTCCGGCGCCGGCCTCCACACGGCCGTCCGCGACCTGAACCTGACCGTCGCGCCCGGCGAGTTCGTCGCCGTCGTCGGCCCGACCGGATGCGGCAAGTCCACCACCCTGTCCCTGGTGTCCGGCCTCGAACCGCCGTCCGCGGGGACGGTCCGGGTCCACGGCGAGCCCGTGACCGGGATCCCCGACGGCGTCGGGTACATGTTCCAGAACGACGCCGTCCTCCCCTGGCGTTCCGTCCTCGACAATGTCGCGACCGGTCCCCGGTACCGGGGCGCCGCCAAGCGCGAGGCGCGGGAGAAGGCCCGCGAGTGGGTCGCCCGCGTCGGCCTGGCCGGGTTCGAGAAGTACTACCCGCACCAGCTGTCCGGCGGCATGCGCAAGCGCGTCGCCCTCGCCCAGACCCTGGTCAACGAGCCGTCCATCCTGCTGATGGACGAGCCGTTCTCCGCCCTGGACGTCCAGACCCGCGCCCTCATGCAGGACGAGCTGCTGCGGCTGTGGTCCGGGTCCGGCGCGGCCGTCGTGTTCGTCACCCACGACCTGGAGGAGGCCCTCGTGCTGGCCGACCGGGTGGTCGTCATGACCGCCGGGCCCGCCACCGTCAAGGGGGTCTTCGACGTGCCGCTGTCGCGGCCGCGGAACGCCGAGGAGGTCCGGCTGACCCCCGAGTTCCTCGACATCTACCGCGAGGTGTGGGAGTCGCTGCGCGAAGAGGTCCAGATCACCCGTGAGAGGGGGGCCAACCGTGCCGCATGACGTGAAGGCCCCGGCGGCCGCCTCGTCCGCCGCGCCCACACCTGAGGAGGAGGCCCGGGCCGTCGCCCAGGCCAAGGCCGCCGCGATCCGCCGCCGGGTCATGATCTACGGCGTCCGGCTCGTGCTCGTCGCCGTGTGGCTCGGCTCCTGGGAGCTGGCCGCGCGGAACTGGATCGACCCGTTCTACTACTCGCGGCCGACCGCGATCTGGGACCGGCTCGTCGACTGGTTCTCCAACGGCACCTCGCAGGGCTCCATCTGGGAGCAGATCTCCTACACGCTGCGTGAGGCCGTCCTCGGCTTCATTCTCGGCTCGCTCGGCGGCGTCGTGCTGGGCGTGGTGCTCGGCCGCAGCCGCTTCCTGTCGGACGTGTGCGCGCCGTTCATCAAGGCCGCCAACGCCATCCCGCGCATCATCCTGGCCTCGCTGTTCGTGATCTGGTTCGGGCTCGGCATGCAGTCCAAGGTCGCCACGGCGTTCGTCCTGGTGTTCTTCGCGGTGTTCTTCAACGCCTTCCAGGGCGCCCGCGAGGTGGACCGCAACCTGGTCAACAACGCGCGGATCCTCGGCGCCGGACGGTGGGCCGTGCTGCGCACCGTCGTCGTGCCGTCCGCGACGTCCTGGATCCTGGCCTCGCTGCACTCGGCGTTCGGCTTCGCGATCATCGGCGCGGTCGTCGGCGAGTACAGCGGCGCCGACAAGGGCCTCGGCCTGCTCATCAACCACGCTCAGGGCACCTTCGACGCGGCCGGCATCTACGCCGGAATGATCATCATCACCGTGCTGGCGCTGCTCGCCGAGTGGCTGCTGACGATGCTCGAGGGCCGGCTGCTGCGCTGGCGCCCGCCGTCGGCCGCCGACAGCAACCCCGTCTGACCCCCACCCCTCACCCCCCTTTCAGGAGTTCCCACCCCATGCGCACCGCGTACCGCGTCACCGCCGCCGCCCTGGCCGCGATGACCGCCCTGTCCCTCACGTCCTGCCGCAGCTCCAAGTCGTCCTCGTCGGGCGACTCGGGCGGCACCGTCAAGATCATGGTCGGCGGCATCGACAAGGTCATCTACCTGCCCGCCAAGCTCACCGACCAGCTCGGCTACTTCAAGGAGCAGGGCCTCGACGTCCAGCTGCTGACCGAGCCCGCCGGCGCGATCGCCGAGAACGTGCTGATCTCCGGGGACGTGCAGGGCGTGGTCGGCTTCTACGACCACACCATCGACCTGCAGACCAAGGGCAAGTGCATCGAGAGCGTCGTGCAGTTCGCCGACGTCCCGGGCGAGGCCGAGATGGTCGCCACCGACAAGGCCGACAAGATCTCCTCCCCCGCCGCGTTCAAGGGCAAGAAGCTCGGCGTCACCAGCCCCGGCTCGTCCACCGACTTCCTGACCCGGGCGCTGGCCGTCAAGTCGGGCGTCCAGCCGTCGGACTACACCACGGTCAAGGCGGGCGCCGGCGCGACGTTCATCGCGACGATCGGCAACGGCGGCATCGACGCGGGCATGACGACCGACCCGACGATCGCCAAGCTCACCACCACCGGCAAGGCCAAGGTCATGCTGGACATGCGGACCAAGGAGGGCACCCAGAAGGCCCTCGGCGGCCTCTACCCGGCGGCCTCGCTGTACATGGACTGCGGCTACGTGAAGTCCAACCCGCAGACGGTGCAGAAGCTCGCGAACGCGTTCGTGAAGACGCTCGGCTGGATCAAGGCCCACCAGCCGGAGGAGATCGCGGCGAAGATGCCGGCCGACTACGCGGGCGGTGACCCGGCCCTGTACAAGAAGGCCATCACCGACTCCATCGGCATGTTCACCGCCGACGGCGTGATGCCGACCGAGGGCGCGAAGAACGTCCTGGAGGTGCTGTCCCAGTTCTCCCCGAACGTCAAGGGCAAGAAGGACACCATCGACCTGTCCAAGACCTACACGACGGACTTCGTCACGAAGGCCAAGCAGTAGGGCCCGGACAGCGAGCTCAGGGCCGCGAGGCCTGACTAGGACCGAGCAGTAGCGGACAGGCTCAACGCCTCCGGGACGCGGCTTCAAGCCGCGTCCCGGGCATGCCGTCCGGCACCGACTCCCCCCGTCGGTGCCGGACGGCTTCGTTATGTGCGGACACGCCCGTCCCGCCCCCTGTCCGAGCGGACAAGGTGGGACGAAACCCGCCCTCACCAGTGGCTGATCAGGGACGGCGGGTACGGCGCTGAGAGAAGAGGTGGCCGTCGCGGAGGCGATTACGGCGTTGTCGGAGCGCCCCGGTCGTTCCGGGAATCCTCGGCGATTCTCCGAGGCGGCGACCGACCCTCAGAAGGCGGCGGGCGTCCGGTGCGCCCTGGGGATGGGCTTCAGAGCTTGAAGAGCTTCACGTACGGCGAGAGGATCTTGACCTTCTGCGTCCCGAAGTCGACCAGGAGGGCGCCCCCGGGCTCGATCCCGACGACCTGCCCGAGCCCGTACTTGTCGTGCGTCACCCGCTCGTGGAGCTCGAACTCCTGGACGGGCGGTGCAGCGGGCGGGGGCGGGAAAGGGCTGGTGGGCAGGCGCCGCCGCCCGGCAGGTCCAGAGGATTTCATACCCTCAGTATGCGCCCGGACCGGCGGCGGCGGGGCCGGTCACCGACGCCTGATGCCTAAATCACAGGTGCGTCCGACCGCATCCGGATTCATGTGCTAGTGTGATGAGAGTTGCGGTTCCCATAGACATGTTCATGCGCCTGGTGGATCTGAGCCCGGCGCATTTTTTGTTGCCCTGGATCTTCCGGATGGGCCATCGCGGCATCCCCGGCCGCACACGGTGTGAGGTCGGGATCGACCAGAAGGAGATCGACATGGCCACCGGCACTGTCAAGTGGTTCAACTCTGAAAAGGGCTTCGGCTTCATCGAGCAGGACGGCGGCGGCCCCGACGTCTTCGCCCACTACTCGAACATCGCCGCCCAGGGCTTCCGTGAGCTCCAGGAGGGCCAGAAGGTGTCCTTCGACATCACGCAGGGCCAGAAGGGCCCGCAGGCGGAGAACATCGTCACCGCCTGACGAGTGAGTCAGTCGTAGGCGGCCCCCCGGGGCCGCCTACGGCGCCCACCGGCCCGTTCCGGGTCGTGAGAGTTTCCCCGAGGTGCACCGGCCACCTCGCCGCCTCAGAGGGTGTCCACTCCCCTCCGCCGGGTGCCGAAGTCCCTGCTGAAGGGACCGCCGCAGGATCGCGTCCCGCGTTCGCCTTCAAGGCAGAACCGAACCGCGCACCGACCTACCGTCTCGCTCTCTGGCGATGACGAAGCTCCGACCTCGAACCGTGAACGGCGACGATCAGCGCCGACGCCGAGATCCGAGGTCCGAGAATCACCGGTCCGCCCTTCTGAGGCCCGGACCACGCCACCAGCGCCGCTGACAGCCTCATACGCCTGCCGCCAGGCCCGAGAGGTGATCTTCCCCTCCGGCGAGCCTCCCCGGCCCCACCTCGCCCTCTGACGGGCCGCAGCGAAGGCGCCGACCGGCGGTCTCGGCGGCCTCATCCCGCGCGCTGCGAGCGCGGGCTGGATGGGCGCCTGGCCTGTGAGGGACGTCCGCGACGCGGGTGCGCCGACCGCCACCGCCCACTCACAGCGTGATACCCGGGGATTTCGGCAAGGTTCCGGACACGCACCACTTCCCTCAGTAATGCCACAGGTAGAACGGTCGAGAGGCCAATAGGGTCGGCACCCGTGACGGGAAATGACACAGGACTCTGTTGCCCGTTCCGGCGCCGTGTGTCTAGATGGGCGCACACACCTCCCGCGACCGCGGGAAGGGCGCGATCCGAAAGGACGGTGGCCATGGCGAGGCTGGTCAAGCGTGCCCTCGGCATGCACAAGGCGCAGATGAAGGGCCGCTACATCATCTACCGCCTCCGCTAGCGGAAGCGGTGGCGCGGTGCCGGGCCAGGGCTGAAAACGAACCGGCACCGCGCCATTTCCGTGCGTGTCGACCAGGCGGTGGCGGAAGGGCGGCGTTCCAGGTGTCCCAGCGTTCGAAAGAGACGATTCCCGGGCCGCGCGGCGGTATTCTCGCGCGTCATCTGACGGCCTACGAGGCCGACCCGGCGGGCTTTCTCGACGACTGCCGGCGCCGGTACGGCGACGTCTTCCGGTTCGACACCGGCGTGGTCGTGGTGACCGATCCGGACCTCGTCGCCGAGGTGCTGGCGCGCACCAACCGCGACTCGGTGCCCAACGCCAACCCGCTCCAGGGCGGCCGGTTCCCGACCGCCGAGCAGACGCGACGCTGGATGGACGCCCGGCAGCTCGCCGCCCCGACGCTCCGCTCGGCCGCGCTGCCCGCCCGGCTGCCCGCCGTCCGCGGCGCGCTCGCCGCCGACCTGGACGCCCTCGACGGCACCTGGTTCGACCCGTCCGAGGTGTGCTGGGCGATCTGCGTCCGCGCGCTGCTGCCGCTCTACCTGCCGGACGAGTCGCCCGCGCTGGTGGACGCGGTGCTCGCCTCCTTCGACGCGGCGCGCGACACCGCCGAAGCCGCCGTGCGCGTGCCGTCCTGGATGCCGTCCCGGCTGCGGCGCCGGGTCCGGGACGCCGACCAGCGCGTCCGCGACACCATCGTTCCGATGCTCGGCGACGGCGCCCCGGCGGGGACGGACACGATGCTCGGGCATATCCGCTCGCAGCCGGGGGCCGTGCCCGGCGACATCGCCATGGGCGCGATGGGGTTCACGCTGCTCGGCGCGATCGGGACGATGGGCGCCGCCTGGTGCTGGATCCTTTACTACCTGGCCGCGCACCCCGAGGTCGCCGACCGTGTCCGGGAGGAGGCGACCGCCGCGCCCGACGTCTCCGGAGACCCGGCGCGGGCGCTCCCTTACACGTGGGCGTTCGCGCAGGAGGTGCTCCGGGCCCGTCCGCCCGCCTGGCTGCTCGGCCGAGACGCTGTGACATCTGTCACACTTGGCGACGTCGAGGTGCCCGCCGGGACGGCCATCATGTTCAGTCCTTATCTTCTGCACCACGACGAGCGCTGGTGGCCGGACGATCCGCAGCGGTTCGCCCCCGAGCGGTGGCTGGGCGCCGGCCGTCCGCACGCGCCCGGCGCCTACCTGCCGTTCGCGTCCGGGCCGCGCGGCTGCCTCGGCTCGCATCTCGGCCTCGCCGTGCTCGCGCTCACCGCCGCCCACATCGCCACGCGCAAGCGCCTGGAGGTTCCCGGCCTCGACGCGGTCACCACCTACTTCGGGCCGTCGACGCTCACCCCGTCCGGCATGCGCGCCCGCCTCACCCCCCGGTAGGGCAGCGCGGTGCCGTGGCGGGCGGTCAGGCGCGAGACAGCCGCTCGGTGAGCAGGGCGCGCAGTTCCAGGTCCTCGCTGATCGCGGTGACGCCTCCCCAGTAGCTGTGGCGGCGGTCGTCGGCCAGGACGCTCCTCATGATGGAGAGATGGCCGCCCGGCAGACCGTCCACCCTGGTGAGGGCCCTGGCGGAGGCCATGGCGACGGGGTGCGGCCGGCCCTCGAGGAGTTCCCGGAGCGGACGGATCAGGACGCTCGCCCCCTCGGCCGGATCCCCGGTGATCTTGATGAGGGCGTGGGCGGCCTCGTGGGCCTCCCACTCGTCGAGGGCCTTGGCCCGCAGCCGCAGCGTGGGAACGTGGGCGACGGCGTGCGGGCCGAGGTCGCCGAGGCGGTGGGAGACGTGGTGGTCGTCGGCGATCCGGGGGCCGAGGATCCGCAGGGCGGGCTCGGGGTCGCCGGTCACGCGGAAATGCGCCCAGGCGAACTCGACGGGCGTCCGTCCGGTGCCCGTGCCGAGCAGCCGTTCCAGCATGAGCGCGGCCTCGCCCGCTTCAGGGCCGAGAGCTCCGAGCACCCCGGCCGCCCAGGCGAACTCGTCATGGTCGAGGAGGGCGATGAGCTCCGGGACGAGTCGCGCGACCTCGGCGGCCTGGGTGCCGGCCCATCCGGTGAGGGCCTCCAGCAGGGACCGCCGCAGGTCGTCGACGGAGTCGGGGCGCAGGTGCGGCGCGAACGCGCCGACCAGTGACGCCGCCCAGGGCGCGCACGGCGTCAGCACCTCCGCGAACGACGGCCTGCTCGGGAAGAAGCCGGTCTTCCCGGCGCGCTGTCCGTGCAGGGCGAAGCCCGTCTCTCCGCTGGTGACGCGGTCGAGGAGGCCGGGGAGGGCACGGTCGTCCCCCGACCAGGCCAGGCCCCAGAGCGCGATGTCCGCCGACGGCCCATCCAGGTGGGCGGCCAGGACACCGACGTCGCGGGCGTCCTCGGGACGGGCGTGGGCGGCGAGGATCTCCAGGGCGGGAGCCGGGTCCTCCAGCGCTTCCACGCACCTCCGCAGTGCGGACAGCAGCTCGGGCGCCCGGGTGTGGACGAGCGCATGGCCCACCACGTCGACGGCCGCGGCGCGCAGCCCCTGGTCGGGCTGGTCGAGCAGGGCGAGACAGACCCTCTCGCGGACGTCCTGGTCGAGTGCCCGCAGCACGGTCCTCGCGGTGTTGGCAGGTCGCTGGGCGGCGAAGTTGCTGTACGGCAGCGGGACAGGCCCGGCGGCGAGCCCGGCGATGATCCGGGCTTCGGCGACCGGACGCTTCGGAAGCGCCTTGGCCAGGGCGAGCGTCGCGTACATCGCCTGGTGCGCGTCGGGGCCGTCCACCTGGTCGCGGAGGAAGCCGAGCACCTCGGGCAGGACGGCGACCGAGAGGCGTTCGGCGAGATCGCCGAGGGCGAGCATGGTGTCGGTCCGGGCCGACACGTCGACGTCGGGCCACCGGGCGAGCAGCGCCCGGGCGACCTCGTCGGGATCCGCCGTGTCCTCGCTGAGCGCCCAGATCGCGCCCGTCCGGACGGCCGGGTCGTCATCGCCGAGCAGAGCGAGCAGGCAAGGGCGCGCCCGTTCCCACGCCTGGGGCCAGTCGGCGGCGATCCATCGCGGGGAGACCTCCGCGGCCGTCCCCGCGAGGCGCGCGATGATCTCCAGCACGTCGGGGCGGCACAGGAAGCGCGGCGACGCGGCGGCCTCCATGAGGAACGGCAGGATCGCCGGGGCGGCCGAGCAGACGAAGCCGCCCTGGTGGTGGAGCTCGTTGAGCAGTTCGTCGGCGGCGTCCAGCGCCTCGCCGTCCACGAGCAGGGAACGCAGGAGGGCCGGGACGTCGCAGTCACCCCTGTACGCGAAGGTCAGCTCACTCCACGAAATGGCGTCAACGCCCTCAAAGATCACATCGCGACGATATCGCGGGGGTCAGCGTCCGGCCGGGGTGTAGTACTCGGCCTGGGCCTCGTCGTCCGCGCGGCGTCCCCAGCGGCGTGGCGCCCAGGCCGGGACGAGCAGCGCGAACCCGAGCATGGCGTCCACACCGGTGCCGAGGAGCATGCGGAGGCCGAAGTCCAGGTCGTCGGGCGCGTGCATCCGGGCGGGCAGCCCGAGCACGGCGCCGGGTTCGGCGAGGAACACCCCCGACACTCCGAGCAGCGCCAGCGCCGGGACGAGGGAGACCAGCGGCGACGCCCAGCGCGCCACGATGATCACCCCGGCGACCAGGCCGACCGCGGCCATCAGCGCGAACGCCCCGGACCCGCGCGTGTGGTCGGTGATGACCCGGTCCCCGCCGTCGAAGGACGCCGCGGCCTGCGCGTACCCCCAGGCCGTCCCGCCCAGCAGCGCGGGCGTCAACAGGATCCCGAGGAGAAGTCCGGCCGCGTGCCGCACCGACCGTCACCTCCCTCACCCGACCCCGCCGAAGGGCCGCGCTACGACCCACCCATCAGACCACGAACACCCCCACCCCGCAGCGAATACGCAACAGCCGGACCTATCCATGCTTATGCGGGCTGCCGTCCTTCGTGGTCGGCTCTGGAGGTCCTTCGGGGGCTGAGATCCCGAGCTTCAGGTGGAGGCGGCCGCGAGGAGGGTTTCGGCGGCGGCAGTGCGGGCGTAGAGGACGGAACGGCCGACACGGTGGGCGCTCACCAGACCCGCGTCGCGCAGTGCGGTGAGGTACTGGGACACCCCGGCCGGGGAGAGTCCGGTGCGGTGGGCCAGCGCGGTGGTGGAGGCCGGGGTCCCCAGTTCGGTCAGCAGCAGAGTCCGTGAACGGCCAAGGACAGTGGCGAGGGCGGCGGCTCCGGTGGTCGGCCGTGTCTCCCATAGCGCACCGGCGCCCCGGGCCGGATAGGCGAGTTGCGGCGGGTCCGGCGGTCTCATCCGGGTGCGTAGGCCGGGGCCGGTGAACGCGGAGGGGATCAGCAGCAGGCCCGCGCCTGCGGAATCGCGGGGCATGTCCTGTTTCCGCCGGACCAGTCTGAGCACGTTGTCGTTCCAGCTCACCGAGGTGTGCAGGTCGTTGAAGAGGTGACCCGTGCCGTGCTCGGCGATGGTGCGGGCCCGGTGGAAGATGTCGGCGTCCAGTACGGTCCTGATCCGCGCCCAGTAGGGGGCGAGTGCCAGTTCCCAGTAGGTTTCGATCTCTTGTACGACCTTGGCCAGCCGGGTGGCGGGGGCGGCGTGGAGGCTCGTCAGGCGTGGGCCGAGGTGTCCTTGGTGGCGGGCGAGGTGGTCGAGGTCCTGGCGCACCCTGTCGGCGGCCGTGGCCGCGATCGCCTCCCACTCGTCCGCCGGTGCGGGGGCTGCCCCCGCGGGGGCCGGGGTGAGGAAGTCCGGCACGTAGTTCGAGGGCCCGATCAGCTCGGCGAGCCATCCCCGGTCCAGGCCGGCGGCCAGCAGACGGGGCCGCACTTGCTCGATCCAGGGCCGGTGGACCGGGTTCGGCGCGTTCGACGTCAGCAGCCGGAAGCTGGGCGCGACCTCCCATATCGGCGAGACGGCGAACCGCACCTGCGCGAGGTCGTTCGCCGAGAAGGCCAGCTCCGCCATGACACCCCCGGGAGATTCACATATGCGTTAAACAATGGTCCACCAGGCCACCTCGCGCCGATCATCCCGGCATGACCTCACAGACGATCACCGCAGCGGCATCGGGCACCTGGAAACTAGGCGACCGCACGGTCCACCGGATCGGTTTCGGCGCGATGCGCCTGCCCCAGCACGGCGAGGCGCTCGTGCCGGGTGCCGTCCCGCGTGACCGCGACCAGGCGATCAAAGTACTGCGCCGGGCGGTCGAGCTCGGCGTGAACCACATCGACACCGCCGCGTTCTACTTCTCGCCGCTGCGCTGCGCCAACGAGCTGATCAGCCGCGCCCTCGCGCCCTACCCGGACGACCTCGTCATCGCCACCAAGGTCGGACCCGGCCGCGACCCCTCGGGCAACTGGCTGCCGCACGCCACCCCCGAGCAACTGCGCGGCCAGGTCGAGGAGAACCTGCGCCAACTCGGCCGTGACCACCTCGACGTGGTGAACCTGCGTATCGTCGGCGCCGATTCCATCGCCGAACGCTTCGGCGCACTCGCCGAGCTACGCGACGCCGGACTCATCCGCCACCTGGGCCTGTCCAACGTCCGCCTCCACCACCTCGCCGAGGCCCAGGCCATCGCACCGGTGGTCTGCGTCCAGAACATGTACGGCATCGGCGCGTCGCCGGAGCAGGAGGAGTTCCTGCGGATCTGCGGTGAACAGCGCGTCGCGTTCGTGCCGTTCTACTCGATCGCCGGCAGTGGACGCACCGCCGGGGCGAGCACCGGCGACAGCGGCGAGGTGCTCGCCATCGCCCGTGCCCACGGAGTGAGCACGGCACAGGTGCGACTGGCGTGGACGCTCCACCGCGGCCCTCACGTCCTGGCCATCCCCGGCACCGGCGACCCCGGCCACCTCGCCCAGAACGTGGCCGCCGGCGCTCTGCGCCTCTCCGAGGACGAACTCACCGTCCTGGACTCCATCCGCCACGAAACAGCATGAACAAGCCACCTCCGAAGGGCTTCCGGAGCCGACCACTCAGGCGGAGGACGGCACCGGGCCGGTGACGGCGGCGCCCCGCTCCAGCGGTCTCGCTGGAGCGGGGCGGGGTCGCGTCGTTGGTGGTCAGCCGTTGAGGAAGGCGTAGACGGCGTCGCGGCCCTGGGTGCCGCGCTCGCGGTTCTGGATGGAGTGGCTCGCGCCCTTCACGATGACCAGCTTGCCGCGCGGGGCGTTCGCGAGTTCCTCCCTGGCCCACTCCAGGGGCGTGGACAGGTCGTGGTCGCCATTGATGATCAGGAGCGGGACCGGCGGCAGCTTCGCCTTCGCCTCGGCGGTGTGGCGGGCGACGGGCCAGGTCAGGCACTCCTGGATGAAGCCGTTACCGGCGGCGGTGGCGGAGGTGAACGGCCACGTCGCGCTCGCGGGCAGGTTGCGGCGGGCGGCGGCGAGGGCCGCCGGACGCTGCGCGACCGGGGTCTCGGACGTCCCCCAGGGGAAGACGCCGTCGCCGCAGATGGTGGCCTCGTGCAGGCCGGCGCTGAAGCCCGCGACCGGGTCGCCACCGGGCGCCATCAGCTTCATCAGGGCGTCCAGCCGGGTCGGGTCGCCGAGGTGGGCGGCGTGCATGACGCCGATCACGTCACCGGATCCGGCGGGCAGCCCGGGCGGGTTCGGGTCACGGTAGGTCGGGTCGAAGAACTCGTAGGAGACGAGCATGTCCCAGAGGAGGACGGCGTCCTTGCGGTGCCGCGCGAGGTAGGCGACGTCCTGCGCCGGGTCGTAGCCGCAGGCGGGCGCGGTCTGGCAGGCCAGGCGCAGGACGCGGCCGACGGCCTGCTGCCCGGTGGTGTAGAGCATCTGCTCGTGGTTGGGGTCGGTGTGCGGCAGCACCGAGTCCAGGACGACCTTGCGGACGTGGCCCGGATAGAACGACGCGTAGTTCGCCGCCGTGAACGAGCCGTAGGACACCCCGTCCAGGACCCACTTGTTCACGCCGAGCGCGCGGCGGAACATGTCCAGGTCGCCGACGGTCTGCTCGGTGGTGTAGTAACTGCGCTTGTCCCCCACGACGGACGCGCACTCGGCCACGGCGTCGCGTGTCGCGGGGGCGACGTCGGAGCTGCCGACCTGCGCCTGCATCTTCGGGCAGTCGATCGCGCCGAACTGTCCGGTGCCGCGCTGGTCGATCATGACGAAGCGGTAGTTCTTCGCCAGTTCCGGCATCCGCTGGGTCGTCATCCGGGTCAGGTAGGGCACCCCCGGCTGGCCGGGACCGCCGGTGAGGAACACCAGCGTGCCCTTGGGCGCCGAGGTGTTGTCGGACATCCCGACCTGGAGGTCGAGGGTGCCCTTGGACGCGTCCCGGTGGTCGAGCGGGACACGGAGCGTCGCGCACGTGAAGCCGGGCTGCCCGTCGCACGGATGCGGGCCGGCGAGCCCGGGCTTGGACGCGGGCGCGGCGATCGGGGCGCGCGCGGCCGCCGCCGTCGCCGTCCCACCCGCCAGGGTCAACGTCATGCCCGCGACGAGCGCCGCGGAGAGTGGTGATCGCATGAGTCGGATGATGTCCCTCCCATCCGGCCAAGCCCAGCGGCTTCGCCGGATCCGGCCACCGTCCAGCCGACTCCGGCCATCGCGCCGCCAGACGTCCCCATCGCCTCGCGTCCCCCTTCCCACCTGCGGTGCGACGCGCCGGAGAGCGGTGGTCGGTGATCCCGGACGACCGGACGGCTACCGTGCCGCGAAGGTTCGATCACGGAGGGTCACTGATGAGAAGTCGTCCCATCGCGCTGCTCGCGGCCGCCGCGCTGGCGGCCGTCCCACCGGCCACCGCCGCCGCCTCGGCCCCGCACCCCGGTTTCCCGGCGGACCTCGTCCTCAGGGGGCACGCCGACCATCGCCGTCCGATCCCGAACGAGGTGCAGGTGGTGCGCTGGACGGTCCGGGACCTCGGCACCCGCCCGGTGTCCGAGGTGACCCTGAACGCGACCGTCCCCGAAACCTGGAGGCTGCGGGACGGCGCGGGCTGCATACTCCGCGAACGCGGGCACCTGACCTGCACCCTCGGCGCACTCACCCGCCACCAGACCCGAAGCGTCCGCTTCGAACTCGCCGTCCCCCGACACCCGCGCCTCGGCGTCGAGCACTACCGCGCGCGAACCCGCTTCACCGTGGACGGCACCGACTACGACGGCCCGTCCGCACACATGCAGGTAGAGGTCGTCCGCCACCGCTGACAAACCCGCCCACCCGCCGGCCTGGCACACATACCGGACCAGCGGGCGTGCGGGTCGTATCTCGAGTATCAGCAGCGCACGCCGGGCTGCGGCTCGACCGTGTCCTGACCGATGACCGCACTTGCGTCACCGCGCGGCCGATCGGTCAGCGCCCGCGGTCCGGTCCGGGGTGATCGGTAGCATCTGGCCATGTCCAAGAAGCCGATCGTTCCTGACGATTTCGTCGTTCCCCTGAGCCTCGCCGGAGACGGGTTCCGTCTCGAGCCCCTCGGCCCGGAGCACAACGACGCCGACCTCGCCGCCTGGACGTCGAGCATCGAGCACATCCGCGCCACTCCCGGCTTCGGCGAAGGGGAGTGGCCGCCCGCCGCGGGCATGAGCGCCGCCGCCAACCTGAAGGACCTGGAGCGTCACGCGCGCGACTTTGGGAACCGGGTCGGTTTCACCTACACGGTGCTCGACGATGGCGGCGTGGTCGTCGGCTGCCTCTATATCTACGGGTCGCGCACGGCCGAGGGCGTGACGGACGTCCGGTCGTGGGTGCGCGCGGCCAGCGCCGAGCTGGACGGCCCGCTGCACGAGGCCGTGGCGGCGTGGCTGGCATCGGACTGGTCGTTCGAGAAGGTCGAGTACCGGCCCGGCGCGTAGCCGATGTTCACGAACGTGATGGGCATCCTTTCGCCGCCTTTGCCGCGCTAACCGCCGCCGCGACCTGCCACAAATAGCTCGCCCGAATAACCACGCAGGACACGCGCTTATAGCAGCTCCTCTTCCACTCCCCATCCGGGCTCTTTTCACCATCGGGCGCTTTGGTTACCGTCAAGGCGTCCGGTGGCGGTGTGGACGGATCGGGCCGCCGGGGTGCACGTGGCGGGAGAGCGCGCGTGGAAGCGGCTTCGTTGCTGGGCGGACGGTACCGGCTGGACAGGCGTCTGGGTCAGGGCGGCATGGGCGAGGTGTGGTCGGCTCAGGACGGCGAGCTCGGACGTCCGGTCGCGATCAAGATCCTGCCCGCCGACCTGTTCCGGGACCCGGAGGCGGCCGCCCGGCTGCGGCAGGAGGCACGCACCGCGGCCACCCTGCAGCATCCGGGCATCACCGTGGTCCACGACTTCGGCGACCATGGCGGGCGCCCCTACCTGGTGATGGAGCTCCTGAACGGCCGTAACCTCGCCGTGGTGATGGCCGAGCACCAGTCCGGCATGCCGCCGGGGCAGGCCGCGCGGCTGATGATCCCGGTCGTCGAGGCGCTGGGGTACGCGCACCGGCGCGGGGTGGTGCACCGCGACATCAAGCCCGCCAACCTCATGCTCCTGGACGGCGGCGGGGTGAAGATCTGCGATTTCGGCATCGCCCGCCACGCGGACGCCGCCACGTCCCTGACACTGCCCGGCGCCGTCCTGGGCTCTCCGCCGTTCATGGCGCCGGAGCAGTGGCGCGGCGAACCTGCCGACGCCCGCACCGACCTGTACGCACTGGGCGCCACCCTGCACGTCCTGCTGACCGGGCAGCCGCCGTTCCCGGGGCCCGGCCTGGACGACTTCCGCCACCAGCACCTTGGCGAGGAGCCGCCGCGTCCGACCGTGCGGCGGCCCGATCATCCCGGTGAGCTGGAGGCCCTGGTCCAGGGCCTTCTCGCCAAGGACCCCGCCGGCCGGCCCGAGGCCATGCGGGCCGCGACCGTCCTGCGGGGTGTCATCGGCGTTGGGGCGCGCCCGATGGAGCCTCCCGCCGGGACGGCGGACCCGTTCGTCGCCCCGGCACCGCGTTCCTCGCCCGCTCCCACGAAGCTCGGAGGCGGCCGGGTTTTCGGGGCCGTCCATGGCCTCTGGCGGGGCGCAGTCAAGGGAGCGGCGACCTTCGGCCAAGGAGCGGTCGTCGGTCTCGGGCTCGGGAAGGTGCTGGGCTGGGCCCCCGCCGGAGTGAAAGGTCTGGCGGAGGCGGTCCTGTTCTTCAGCGTGGTGGGCGCGGTCGCGGGCGCGGTGCTGGGGTGCTTCAGGGGGCTGACCAGACCGGGCGGCGTCCTCGTCCTGGACGCGGACAAGCTCACCGTGACCCGTGGGGCCGAACCGTCCCTGCACCAGCGGGGAACGGCGACGTTCTCGATCCCCTGGCACGCCGTCGACCGCATCGCCGTGCACGGCTCGGGCGCGCGGAAGGGCACGGCGCTGCTCGTATGGTTCCGGGACCCGCACCGGCTGTCCGAGCTCTGGCTGAGCGACAACCGGATCACACCCGGTCCGGACGGGAGCCACATCGTCTATGGGGCCGGCGAGAGGGACTGGACGATGGTGCGGCCCCGCCGCCTTCGTGAGGCGCTCCCGCTCTACGCCGGGAACGCCTACGACCCGACTCCCGGGACGAGCTTCCAGACGTACAAGGCGTCGCCGTGACCCTGCCGTGAGTTCGGAGGGGCGGCGACGCCCCGGCGGCGTCAGCCGAGCGGGAAACCGCGTCTGAGGCCCTGCTCGCGCAGCCTAGGCGCCCACCGGACGCAAACCGCCAGCGCTGGCACTTCATCGTCGTCACCGAGCCGCGCCTGCGGGTGGCAGCAGAGGCTCCACCAGCGCCCACTGCTCGTCGGTCAGGTCCGAGGGGTCCTTGGGGTGAATCGTCGACCGTCTGGGCGGTGTGGCGGCTCGAGGTCGGGGGGCCGGGGGTCGGTGCGGTGGACGGGGTGGTGGGGGAACGGGCGCGGGTGAATACTGAACGTCGTTCGGTAGTGCCGAGGTGGGAGGTTCCATGGCCGGGTACACGATGACGATCGGCGGCGAGGGTGTCGCGGCGGCCGGGACGTTCGGGGTGGTGAACCCGGCGACCGGGGAGGTCGCCGAGCAGGCCCCGGACGCGACGAGGGAGCAGCTCGACGCGGCGATGGACGCGGCGGAGGCGGCCCGGGCCGGGTGGCGGGCCGATGAGAAGGCGCGGCGGGAGGCGCTGCGAGCGGCGGCGGACGTCCTGTTCGCCCGGTCCGAGGAGATCGGCCGGGTCATCACGCTCGAGCAGGGCAAGCCGCTCGGCGAGGCGACGATGGAGGCGGTCGGCGCCGGGGTCTGGCTGAAGTACTTCGCCGACCTGGAGGTGCCGCGCGAGGTCATCCAGGACGACGCGTCCGCGTTCGTCGAGGTGGTACGGCGTCCGCTGGGCGTCGTCGCGGCGATCACGCCGTGGAACTTCCCGCTGCTGCTGGCGGCCTGGAAGCTCGGGCCCGCGTTGCTCGCGGGCAACACCGTGGTGCTCAAGCCGTCCCCGTACACGCCGCTGTCCAGCCTGCTGGTCGGTGAGGCGCTGCGGGACGTCCTGCCGCCGGGGGTGCTGAACGTGGTGAGCGGCGGCGACGAGCTCGGCGCGTGGATGACGGCGCACCCGGTCCCGCGCAAGATCAGCTTCACCGGGTCGGTCGCGACGGGGAAGCGGGTCGCGGCGTCCGCGGCGCCCGACCTGAAGCGCGTCACGCTGGAGCTGGGCGGCAACGACCCCGCGATCCTGCTGGACGACGTGGACCCGGCCGCCGTCGCCGACAAGCTCTTCGGCGCGGCGTTCCTGAACAACGGGCAGGTGTGCTCGGCCGTCAAGCGCGTGTACGCGCCGGAGGCGATCTACGACGACGTCGTGGAGGCGCTCGCCGCGCGGGCGCGCGAGGCGAAGGTCGGCGACGGGACGTCCGAGGGCGTGAAGTTCGGGCCGATCAACAACAGGCCGCAGTTCGAGCGGGTGTCGGAGCTGGTCGCGGACGCGATCGCGGGCGGCGCGAAGGCCGCGGCGGGTGGGCGTCCGATGGACCGTCCGGGGTACTTCTTCGAGCCGACGATCCTCTCGGACGCCAAGGACGGCACGCGCATCGTGGACGAGGAGCAGTTCGGCCCCGCGCTGCCCGTCGTCGCCTACCGGGACCTGGACGAGGCCGTGGCCCGCGCGAACGGCACGCACTTCGGCCTGTCCGGTTCGGTCTGGGGCGGTGACGCCGACCGCGCCGCCGAGGTCGCCGGGCGCCTCGAGTGCGGCACGTCCTGGGTCAACACCCACCTCGCGCTCGCGCCGCACCAGCCGTTCGGCGGGTTCAAGTGGAGCGGCGTCGGTGTCGAGAACGGCCCCTGGGGCCTGTACGGCTTCACCGATCTCCAGGTCATCCACCGCGCCCGTTCCTGACCGCGCCCGCGCCCGGTTCCCGCCCGCCCTGGCTTGGGCAAGGGCGGGAACCGAGTCCGGAAAGTGACGTGGCCGCTACTGGCGGCATGGACCCGGGATGGGACACTTTGTGCGGGAGCGGGACAGCACGAGTGGAGGGCCCGGATGAGCACGTGGGACGTGATGCGCCAGGACGATCTGGGGAACGAGTTCCGGGTGGCGGGCTTCGACTCGCGGATCTCGGCGCTCGCCCGGGCCCTGGTGCTGGAGAGCGGCGTCCCGCACAAGCAGCACTACTGGGTCGCGGGTCCGCCGGAGCGGGAGCTGCGCACCAACCGTGAGCTGTACCTGCACTTCCTGCAGCTCGGGCAGGAGGCGCGGTCGGCGTCGTGGTCGCTGTCGGCGTTCCTGCGGGCGTTGTGGAAGGTGAGCGGGCCGCTGCGGGACCGTGGGGGCGTCGAGCCGGACGACGTGGCCGCGATGTTCACGGCCGCCGCGCTGTCGCCGCCTCCGCCGTTCGATCCCACGTGGCGTACCCGGGACCTCGCCCTTTCCGGGGACGAGCCGTCCGATCACGGCGACTGGGAGCGGGTGCTGCTGTCCCAGCTCGCCGACCTGGAGGACTTCGCGGAGGCCCCGCCGGGGCCGCGGGCGCGGTTCGGCGTGGACGCGCCGCGTCCGGCCGGGTCGGGCCGCCGCGCGACCCCGGCGCGCTGGTACAACTTCGATCCGGCGACGTACCTGGAGTGCGCCGTCGCGGGCAGTGTCGGGGGCTGGGACGCCGCCGACGGCGCCCGCGTGCCGCTTCCGGACGCCGTGGGAACCGCCATGCCGCGCTCGTACGTCCGGGACGTCACGGCCATGTCGTGGGCCGACCTGGCCCGCATCGCCGTCTGCGGCCAGATGTACCAGTGAGGCCACGGCCTCAGCGTGAGGCGGGGTCTGATCCGTCCTGGCGCCTGGTGAGGATGTAGGCCGCGGTGAGGGCGACGGCCTGGTCCTCGTCGTGGGTCAGTTCCACGAGGGCGGTTGATGCCGTGTCGCCCGGGATGTCCGCGAGCGCCTCCGTCAGCCGCCGACGCGCGGTCCCGTCGGTGGCGGTGTCGGTGAGGCGGGCCACGAGCCTTCCGGCGATCTGGTCCGCCAGCGCGGGATCGTCCGCCAGCGCGGCCAGCACGTCGGCCGCATCGACGTCGTTGGACTCCCCGACGACCACGTCGACCAGCGCCGGGATCGCGTCGGCCTCCCCCCGCGCGCCGAGCGCCAGGGCCGCGCTCCTGCGGACGGTGGCGTCGGTGCTGGTGAGGGCCTCGTGCAGCAGCGTGGTCGCCGCGTCGTCGGGGATCTCGGCGATGGCCCGGACGGCGCGCCTGCGCACCTCCGCCTCCGGCGAGCCGAGCCCCTCCCCCAGCGGCGCCAGCCCCTCGCCGCCGGAGGTCCGCGCCAGCGCCCAGCGCAGCGCTCCGGCGACGTTCGGGTCCGTCTCGCTCAGGGCCGCTTCGACCAGGGCCTCCACCGGCACGGGTGCGTCCTCGGCCGAGGACAGCGCGGCCCGCTGGCGCTTCCCGGCGTTCTCCGAGCACAGCGCCTGGAGCAGCACAACGGTCTGGAGGACGTCCTCCCAGTCGGAGGGGTCCGAGGCGTCGATCCGGCGCAGCCGGGTGAGCAGCTGCGTCTCCCGCGCGATGCGTTCGCGCGTCCGGCGGATGAGGTCCTCGATGAGGACGGACGGCGTGAAGCCGGGATCGTCCAGCGCCGCGCCGACCTCCCGCAGCGACAGCCCCAGGGATCGCAGGCTCTCGATGTGGAAGATCCGCCGGATGTCGTCGCGGGAGTACTCCCGGTAGCCGCCTTCGGTGCGTCCGGTGGGCCGCAGCAGTCCGAGCGACTCGTAGTGCCGGAGCATCCGGGCGCTGACGCCGGAGCGCCGGGCCACGTCACCGATCAACACCGCCCTGCTCCCCTTCTAACTCTCGGGGCCGAGGGCCACGATGCGCTTCGCCTCCTCGACGGCGGCGTCGTATCCGGCCTTGGGGTCGCGCAGCAGCTTCTCCGTCACGATCGCGTGCTGCCGGACGTCCTGGTCGCGGTGGGTCCGCGCGGCGCGCAGGAGCGGCACGATGACCTCACCGAGCTCGATCAGCGCGCGGCTGAGGCTCAGCCGGACGTCCTTTCCGCCGCGTCCCAGCTGGGTGATCAGCACCTCGGCCAGGTCGGTCTCCCCGCCCTCGGGGACGAGGCCGGCCGCCGTCCGCCAGGCCGCCCGCGCCACCTCGTCGTCGGCGTCGGTCAGCAGGTCCCGGGTGATCGCGGGATAGGCCCGCCGGTCGCCGATCTTGGACAGGGTGTGCAGCGACTGGCTCCGCGCCTGCGCGCGCTCCGAGCCGAGTTCGGCGAGGAGCCGGGGGAACGTCAGGTCCGAGGGGTGGCAGGTGAGCGCCCACGTCAGCATGTCGCGGACGAAGAACTCGGGCTCGACCGCGCTCCGCTCGATGAGCCCGTCGACGAACTCCGGGTCCGGGGCCATGCCGATCGCCATCGCCGCGCGCAGCCGCACCGACGAGTCGCTGTTCTCCAGCGCCCGGAGCGCCCGCGTCACGTTCGTGTCCTCTTCCGCCATGGTCATCCGGACCACCCCCCTCACGATCACCATTGAAGAGGTTGTCACAGTGTCAAGGTCAAACCGGGGCCGCCCCCCGGGGAGGCCCGCCGGTTCCGGGCGGCGGGCCACACCGGCACGCTGGTACCTCTTCGCCCCCGCGGCCTACCTGAAGTGCACCGTCGCGGGCAGCGTCGGAGGCCGGGACGCGGCCGACGGCGCCCGCGTCCCCCTCCCGGACGCCGTGGGAACCGCCGCGCCGCACTCCCGCGTCCGAGACATCGCCGCCATGTCCTGGGCCTACCTCGCCCGCATCGCGGTCCGCGGCCAGATGCACCAGCAGCGCCCTTCCGGAGACGCTTCACGATCGGCGCGAAGAAGATCGGGTCGTCGGCCAACAACAGGGTGACCGCGACCTGAAAGGACGCCGATGACAGCTCCTCCGGAGACCGACGAGGTGACGAGCGACGCCGAGCTCGTCGCGTCGTCCATGCGAGAACCCGAAGGGTTCGCACTGCTGTACGACCGGTACTTCGACGACATCCACCGCTACCTCGCGGCGAGGCTGGGCCGGGAGACCGCCGACGACCTCGCCGCCGAGACGTTCCTCATCGCCTTCCGCCGCCGGGCCGACTTCGACCCGGCGCGCGGCACCGCCGCCCGGCCCTGGCTGTACGGGATCGCCACCAACCTGGTGTCCCAGCACCGGCGTTCCGAGCAGCGGAGGCTGAAGGCGCTGGGCAGGGTCGGCGCGGAGGTCTCCGTGGACGGCCACGAGGAGCGGTCGACCGCTCGGGTCGCCGCCGAGATGCTGCGTCCCGACCTGGTGCGGGCCCTGCGCGGCCTGGCACCGGGCGAACGGGACGTGGTGTTCCTCTCCGCCCTGGGCGGGCTCGGCTACGAGGACATCGCCCAGGCCCTGGGGATCCCGGCCGGAACCGTGGGATCCCGTCTCAACCGCGCCAAGGCGCGACTTCGCCGCGCGCTCGGCGACCGAACCGCACAGAACGAGGAGGCCTGATGGACGAGATGAAGGCGATCGAGCAGATCTTCGCCGAGCCGAAGGCCGACGCGGAGGTCGCGGCGTCCGGCCGCGCCCGGCTCCTGCGACTGGCCGCGGGCGGCGAGCCCCCCGCGACCCGGCGCCCCCTGAGCCGGTGGACGTCCGGACCGCGGACGCGCTGGGTGCTCGGCGCGGGGCTGCTGCCCGTGGCGGCGGCGGGCGTCGCAGCGGTGATGCTGGCCGGTCACGGCTCGGCGCCCGCGTCGTCCTCGTCCGGCGGGCAGGCGCGGCGCATCCTCCTGGCCGCCGCCACGAAGACCATGGCCGCGCCCGCCAACGGCCGCTACTACCGGTTCGTGACCGAGGAGGGGCAGCAGTTGACCGTGGGCTCGAAAGCCCACCCGTACCGCGTCGTGACCAGGACCGTGGACGAGGAGTGGTACGCCATGGCGCCCGGCGAACCCGGCCGGATCCTCCGCCGAGACGAGGGCGCCCGGCCGGTGTCGCCCGCGGACGCCGCCGCGTGGCGCGCCGCGGGCAGCCCGGCGCAGGTCAAGCAGGTCTGCGACGAGAACAAGATCGTCGGGACCCGGGGCGGAAAGCAGCGCCCCGACGGCACCTTCGAGGAGATCCCGATCAGGCAGAAGTGCCTGCGGATCAACATGCGCCCCGTACTCCTGTCCAGCAGCCCCATGATCGGCGGCCCGGGGATGCACGGCCAGCCTCCCGTCGGGCTGGACCTCGCGAAACTGTCGGACGACACCGCCACCCTGCGCCGCCAGCTGCTGGCCTGGACCCGCTCGGGCGGCCTCGACGGACCCGTGGAGGGCGACTCCGCCCAGCTCTGGGCGGCGGCCGACTACCTCATCGCCTCGCCGATCGGCCCGGTCCGCCCGGCGCTGCGCGCGGCCGCCTACCGCGTCCTCGCGGACCTCCCGGACGTCCGGTCGCTGGGCGAGGTCACCGACCAGAGGGGACGCCGCGGCCAGGCGCTCGCCCGGGTCAGCCGCGGTTCGGAGGGCGTCGCCCCGGGCACCAACCGGCTCGTGATCGCCCCGGGGACCGGGGTTCCGCTGGAGATCAGCAGCAACGGCGGTGCCACCGAGTACAGGCTGGTGCTCGAGTGCGGCTACACCAACGAGAGCCCGCCCCCCACCAGGAAGTGAGGACGAGCCCTCGGCTTCGGCACTCCGAAGCCGAGGGCTCGCAGGCGACATCCGGCGATGCGCATGCCGAATCAGAGAGTGTGAATACGGCGGCGGGGGGGGGCCCGGCGGGGCACCCCCCCCCCGGGGAATAAG
>NZ_RFFG01000033.1:75843-86390 GCF_003696215.1 Actinomadura harenae
GTGGCGCATGCCTAATCAGTGTGTGTTATCCGGGGGGGGGGGCCCGCCCGGGCTCACCCCGCCGCCGAGGTTCATGACGATGACGCCGAGGACGATGATGACCGCGCCGACCACGGTGAGCGGACGGATCGGCTCGTTGAACAGCAGTACTCCCCCGGCGAACGCGCCGATGGTGCCGAGCGCCGACCAGATCGCGTAGACCGGGCCGACGTTCAGCGAGGTCAGGGCCTTGGCCATCAGCGCGAACGACACGATGTACCCGACCACGACGATGACGCCGGGGCCGAATTTGGACATGCCCTCGGACGCGCGCAGCGACAGCGTCGCGATGACTTCCGACACGATGGCCAGGGCGAGGAGGACATAGGGCATGTCGAGCAACCTTCGGGGAGAGAACGCGAACGGAACGGCCCGCGGGGGCGGGCCCACCCAAGGACGGGTCAGAGGGCGTGGTCGGCCGCGATGGCCTCGAAGACCTTCATGTCGGCGTCCCAGTCGGAGTCGGGGCGGGGCCAGTGCAGGGCGATGTCGGTGATGCCCAACTCGGCGTAGCGTCCGGCGAGGTCGGTGTAGGCCTCCGGCGACTCCAGCCACGGCTCTCCGGTGAAGCCGGTGAGCAGGACGCGGCGCTGGGTGGACGGGTCGCGTCCCTCGGCCGCGCAGGCTTCGGCGAGCATACCGAGGTGGATTCGCACCAGTTCATACGGGTCGTCCGATTGCGGGCCGTTCGCTGTGGTGATCCAGCCCTCGCCGTGGCGGGCCGCGACGCGCATGCCGCGCGGGCCGCCACCCGCGATGTAGAACGGGACGCGCGGCCGCTGGACGCAGCCGGGCCCGACCCGGAACTCCTGGGCGCTGTAGTACCCGCCCTCGTGGGTGGTCTCGGGGCCGCGCAGCGACCGGTCGAGCAGGTCGACCCACTCGGCGAAGCGGTCGGCGCGTTCGCGGGGCGTCCAGTCCGGGCCGCCGAGCAGGCCGCCGTCGGACGTCCGGGACGTGCCACCCGCGCCGATCCCCGCCGTGTAGCGGCCGCCGCTGATGTCGTCGATGGTCTTGATCGCGTGCGCGGTCGGGACCGGGTGGCGAAAGTTCGGCGAGGTCACGAGCGTGCCGAGCCGGATCCGCGAGGTCACGGCCGCCGCAGCGGCGAGCGTGGTGTACCCGTCGTACCAGGGGGTGTGGCCGCGCCAGGCGGTGTGGTCGTAGATCCAGGCGGTGTCGAAGCCGAGCTCCTCCGCCCGCCGGAACAGCCCGCCCGTCTCCCTCCAGGACTGGATGGGCCACATCACCGTGCCGAGCCGCGGTGCCTTCACCTCGTCACTCTCCCCCGAGTCGCCGTCGCGCCACCGACCGGAATGCCGGACGCGTCGTCCCATCTCATCATCCGTGGCCAGCGCGGCGCGCATCGAGCCGGTGCGCCGGTCAGCGGGACGCGGCGTCCAGCCAGGTCCGCAGCGCCCACCACCAGTGCGCGGTCTCGGGGACGGACGCCGCGGTCAGCGGACGGCCGGTGAGCTCACGCAGCCGCCGCAGCCGGTACTTGACCGTGTTGCCATGCACATGCAGGGCGGCGGCGGCCGGCTCGATGCGGGCGCCGTGGTCAAGGTAGGCGAGGGCGGTCTCGGCAAGCTCTCGGTGGAACGGGTCGCCCGGGGAAAGTGCGGTGAGCAGGGAGTCGGCAAGCAGGCGGCCGAGGTCGGGTTCGCCGTCGGTGGCGGTCAGCAAGGCAAGGTCCCCAAGGTGCCACAGCCCGGTGAGCCCAGCGTGCGTCCCGGCAGCGAGGGCGCGGCGGGCCAGCGCGTACAAGGACGCGAGTTCACCCGGACGGCGCGGAGGCGCGGCGACCATCAGCGGCGCGTCGGCGGGCAGGTCGGGGAGGCGGACGACGAGGGCGACCATCCGGCCGTCCACCAGCGCGGACAGACCGGGCCCCGCCTCCGCCAGCGCACCCTCCAACCGCGACGCCACCGACGGATCACTCACCTCCGACACCACACAGTGGTACGCCGTCGCGGGATCGAGCGGCGCCGGACGCGGAACGGGCTCGCCGTGCAGCAGCCGACGCAGCAGCTGGGCATGGCCCTCACGGGTCGTCTGCGCCATCTCCAACTCGGCGGTCCGGTGCGCGTGGACCATACGGTGGACCAGCGCGGTCGTCACACCGTCGATCGCGGTCAGGCCGTCCAGCAGGACGCCATCAGGCACACCCTGACGGCGTCCCTCGGTGGTGAGCCGGCGGACGAGGTACTCGCGCCCGGCCTGGAAGCCGTCCAGGAGCGCGGCGACCGGGACGCCCTGCCGGGCCCGGTCGGAACCGAGCCGCCCTGCGGCGTCGAGCGCGGCGGGGTCGGCCCCGCCGCCCTCGGCGAGGCTGGTCAGCACGCCCTCGATCAGCGCCCGGACGTGCCGCCGGACCTCCGCCTCGGGCAGCTCACCGACCTGCGCGGATCGGGCACGGGCAGCGCGCACCGTGGCATCCAGCAGACCGGGGTCGGCCACGCCGTCTAGGAGCAGCCGCAGGTAGCGGTCGGAGTCGTCCACGAACCCATTGTCGGTGACGGATTGTCCGCGGCGGACAACCTCCCCCGCGCGCGTTGGGCCCGGCCGGGCTAGGCGAACCGGGCCGGGGTGCGCTTTCGTGGAGGCATACCGACCCCGAGGAGACGCCCATGGCCGCCGAAGAAGAGTTCCTGGACAAGATGCTCCCGGCGAAGGACCTGATCTTCCGCCTGCCGGAGACCTTCGCGACCGTCGAGGAGGAGCGGCGGCACCGCAAGGAGCGGCTGACCGCGGCGCTGCGGATCTTCGGCAAGTTCGGCTTCGAGGAGGGCGTCGCCGGGCACATCACGGCCCGCGACCCCGAGCTGACCGACCACTTCTGGGTCAACCCGTTCGGGATGTCCTTCAAGCACGTCAAGGTCAGCGACCTCATCCTGGTGAACCACCAGGGCCAGGTCGTGCAGGGCCGCTACCCGGTGAACGAGGCGGCGTTCGCGATCCACTCCCAGGTGCACCAGGCCCGCCCGGACGTGGTCGCCGCAGCGCACAGCCACTCGACCCACGGCCGCGCGATCTCGGCCCTCGGCCAGAAGCTCGAGCCGATCACGCAGGACGTCTGCGCGTTCTACGAGGACCACGGCTTGTTCGACGACTACACCGGCGTCGTCACCGACACCGAGGAGGGCAAGCGCATCGCCGCCGCCCTCGGCTCATACAAGGCCGTCATCCTCCGCAACCACGGCCTGCTGACCGTCGGCAACTCGGTCGACGCCGCCGCCTGGTGGTTCATCACCATGGAGCGGTCGTGCCAGGTGCAGCTCCTCGCGAAGGCCGCCGGCCAGGTCGTCCACATCAGCAAGGAGAACGCCGAGCTGACCCACCAGCAGATCGGCAACGACCTGGTCGCCTGGATCAACTACCAGCCCCTGCACGACCAGATCGTCCGCGAACAGCCCGACATGTTCGACTGACGAACGCCGAGGGCCCGGTTCCGGTGAGCACTCCACCGGAACCGGGCCTTTCCCATGCTCAGGCAAGCCCCTCCTGGTGGTCGAGCACGCGCCGAAGCATGCCCGCGAAGGCGACCCGCTCGTCTTCATCGAGCGGCGCGAGAAGCTCAGCGTCCAGCTCAACGGCCTGCTCGGCCACGGCGTCCAACTCCACCCGCCCCTCAGAGGTCAGAGCAACAACGTAACGGCGCCGGTCGGACGGATCGCGCTCACGCCCGAGCAATCCGCGCTCCTCCAGCGCACCCACAACGTCGACCAGATCACTGGGATCGATACCGAGCCGCGCACCAAGATCGCGCTGCGACGGCGGGGCGGCCGAGTCGTCCAGCGCGGACAACACAGCGAAATGCCAAAGCCCAAGGCCCCGCCCGCCCATCATGGCGGCCATCCGTGCACGCCCGAGGCGCCCGGCACGGGCCAGGGCGTAGGTGGTGACGCCCAGCATCCGGGGCGGGGTACGGCGCGCTGCTCGATCCATACCCGTATAGTAGGCGCACACCAATCATTGGTAACCACCAACGAATAGGGAGAGCCATGGACACCCTCTACCCCCGGCTGCTCGTGGACGACTTCGACGCCTGCGCCCGCTTCTACACCGCCGCACTCCGCGAGCTGCTCGGCATCGAGCCGGTGAAGGTCCTCCCCGCGGCCTCGTACGCGAACTGGGACCTGAACGGCGAAGCCGTCCTGTCCCTGTTCAGCCGCGCCGCCATCGCCACCGTGACCGGAACCACCGCCCAGCCCGCGACGTCCGGCCAGGACCGCTCCATGCTCGTCTTCAAGGTCGACAACGTGGACGCCGCCACCAAGGCCCTCGAAAGCTTCGGCGCCACGGTCGCCGCCCCGCCGGCGGACCGTCCCGAGTGGGGCCCGAACCTCCGCTCGTCCCACCTCCGCGACCCGGACGGCAACCTCCTGGAACTCCAGTCCTACTAACCGAAGGAGACGTCAATGCCCATGGAGAAATGGGGCGCGAACCTGTACGGAGACCCCTGCCGCGCCTGCGGTTTCGATTGGGGCCTGACACCCGACCAGGCGGTGACGCTGGTACGCACCGTCCCCGCCCAGTTCGAGGAACGACTCCAAAACGCAACAGGCCGTGAACGCCACGCTGAACTCGACTGGACACCCTCGGCCTACGTCAGCCACGTGGCCGACAACCTGCGAACCTGGGCAGAACGCCTGAAAGGCGCCTGCGCGAACGGCGTCACGGAGATCCCCAGCTACGACCCGGACCTCCTGGCGGCGGCACGCCGCTACGAAGACATCGCACTGGCCGCCGCCCTCTGGTCTCTGACCTGGTCCTCACGGGCATGGACCGAAGCCGTGGAGGAAGCGATGGCGACCGACATCGTGCTACAACACGCCACCCGAGGCCCTCAAAAGGCCACCGACGTCGCCCGAAACAACGCCCACGACGCCCACCACCACCTCCACGACGTAGACCGCATCCTCAACGCCCAGACGCCGACACCGAAGTAGCCCTCACGACAAACCTCAGGCTCATCCAACCCCGGAGAGGAAGACTTGCTCTCCCACCGAAGTCGAAGGGTCAGCCTCTTGACCTATACCGCGCCGAGGAATCCCGGATCGCCCGAGCCGATCTGCCGCGCGGAGTCAGCGGCGACGCCGAGGACTTCACGCATCGGCACGGCCCGGCGACTGGTGGCCGCGAGATCCGTTCGAGCCTCCTGCGACCACAGGAACGGAATCACCGAGATGCCCTGCGAGAAGGACAACGAGGCCGCTTCCTCGCGCCAGCCTGGCCAGCGCAGCCCTTCATAGAACTTCTCCAGCCCGCCGGACAGCATCCAGGAGATCCATGCCGAGTGACCCACCTCCAACGCCTCCCACCCCAACGTGTCGGGGGCGAAGTAGGTCATCTGGCCTGGAGCACCGGGCCGACCCGCCGCTTCCGGGTCATGCCCGTTCAGCACGAACACCCCACCCAGCACGTCATGGCCGACGACCAGACCCCTCGCCGGATGCCAGGCGGGATCGAAGTCGGCAGGAAACTCATTGACCTGGCCAAGGCTCGGCAGACTGCCGCCGCCTTCACCCGACCCGCCGCCGAACACACGCAGCCATCCATCATCCAGGACCAGGCCGCCACTGTTCAGCACCACGGCGCCGAGCACCGACCGCGCCGTGACCTGCATCTGCACCAGGCACCGGCGGCTCTCACCTCGGTCAACGGGCAGCACCTTCACCGGAACAGCACCGGCCGCGACCAACTCCTGCAGCTCAGGCCAAGCCGGGTCATCCACATTGATCAGCTCATCAATCCCACGCACCCGATGATCATTCCATTGCTATCGAAATCTCCGACGCCAAGTCCGAGAGACAGATTCCTATGGACGGAGGGCGGCGCAGCCTCCCGAAACTCAGGGAGGCATGCGACCGGCTCAACACCGCCGACCGTGTCACCCGCGGCGCGAACTCTTCCAGCCCGACAGGGACTCCACCGCCTGGGCGTGGCATGCCGTCGGCTGATCTGCGGACGCCGCAGCCCGGGGGCAGGCAGGCGGCCCCGCCCTCGACACGCAAGCTCCTATGACCGGCTCAGCAGAGCCGTGGTGATGGCGACCTGGACGGGTTCCAGTGTCGTCTTGCCGTCTTCGGTGTCCCACAGAGCGTTCTGCAGCACGCGGCCGAGGGTCCAACCGGTCGCCCGTTCCCGATCCAGGCCGAGGACCTCGGTCAGCAGGTCGAAGCGCCGGAGCACCGCGCGAGTCACATCACCGGTCGCCTCCACCTCGTCCCACCGATTGTCCAATGCGGGCAGCAACTCGAATCCCGGGTCGCCGGCCAGCGGTTCGGGATCGATCGCAAGCCAGGGTTCCCGCTCTCCGGCAAGAACGTTGTCATAGTGCAGATCCCAGTGCAGAAGGCGGTCGCCAGGTTCACCCATCAGCTCGGCCACAGCGGACGCACAGGTGCGCACCAGTCGCTGTTCAGCAGGGTCGCGCAGTACCGGCACCGCCTGCGGGACCTGGTCGAGCATGGCGGCGGCAAGGTCGGACAGCCGCCGCAGACCCGTCGGGGCAGGCACCGCAGTCAGCCGTGCCATCAGTTCGGCCAGGATCTGAAGGGCCCTGGTCTCGTCGGCGATCGAGGACAGGGGCCGGGCCGTGTCCAGCCGCTCCAACAACTGCGTGGCGCTGTTCTCGTCATAGTCGAGCAGCCGCACGATCCCGTTGCCGTTCCACGCTCGCAGGCCGGCCACGGTGCCGACGGTCTCCTCCCGCAGTTGCTGAAGCTTCAAGACGGCGGGAGTTCCGTCGGACCGAACCACAGGCAAGACGAGTGACGCCATGCCATGTGCGGGCGGCCCGTCAGGCCGCAGCCCCCAGCGGTCCAAAAACTCACCACCCAGCCTGGGCAGCTCGGCGATCCACGCCCGCGCCTCGGCGCCGTGCGCGCCATAAGACGCGGCGAACGCATCCGGAACCTCGATAGAGATCGACCTGGTCACGGAATACTCTCCTTCGTCAGTTCAAATCAGATGCGATGGACGAAGGAAATCGCGGAGGAGCCCGAGTACCGGGCAGGCGTCAAAGCATGGCCCCACCCTATCCGGAAACGATCACGACCAGCCCAGAGCTCCAGCCGACGGCCAACGACGGGAGGGAACCTCCGAGCGGGACTCCGCCAGATCCCTTTCCACGACCTTCAACACTCGACTGCGACGCTTCTCCTGGAACAGGGCGTAGGCCTCGTCGCCATCGAGGAACTCCTCGGCCACGCTCACATTGGCGTCACCGCCACCGTCTACACCCACGTCCGACTCCAGCGCGACGCCACAAAGCTCCTCGGCCACGCGCTGTGCAGCCCTCGAGAGTCTCCGCCGAACCCGACGATGGCGACGATCCGCTGCTTCGCGAAATACCCGTCCGCGGACGTTGCCGTCAGACACCGAAGCTTCCCCACCGAATGGATCCGGTGGGGCAGCTTCATAGCCACAGAAATTTGGCGATTTCGCTGCCGAATTAGTTGCGCCAAAGTCGCCTCAAGACGACTTGGGCGCATCGCCGTCGATACAGACCACAAGCGGATCTGACCCCTCGGCCAGATAGTCATGCTCCGGAAAGTGATCCACATGGAGGTGGTCGCCTTGGTCTGCCTCCAAGGCGAAACCCTCGATGTTATCGGCAAGTAGAGCAAGAGAATCCAGCCCGCCTTGAACCTCCATGACTTCGCCGTCCCCCGAAGAAGAGATTCCGACTTTCCCACTCGCTTGCCGAAAATCGATCCGCGACAACGACCTGCCGTACGGGGCTGGATCTGAGACCTTCGGAATTCGGACTTCCCCTCGCCCCCTCCGAAACTCCCGAGCCAAAGCCAGCAGCTCGGAGCGAGTCCCAGAAAGCTCCATTTCCCCAGTCGAATCTTCACGCAAGACCTTCAACGCCACGCCTCCACCAGTTTCCTACAGCCAGTAGCCGTCCGGCCGGATCGTGGATGGATCGACCGGCCCCGGATCCACGTGCGCCCACCCCTCCGCCCGGAGTGCTCGTTAGCGAGAACGACGAGACACTGCGACAAGCAGATTCACGTGAACGGGCGCCCGGCCCGATGCGCCCAGATGCCAGCCCTGGTCGGGACCCGCCTCACGCCTCCAGTCCGGCGGCCCTGCCGAACCATGGCGCCTGCGAGCGACTTACGCAACCGTTCCGAAATCGAAGTTATACCGGTTCGAGCCCCGATCGAACGAAGCTAAGATCTTCTGCTCGTCCAGTCCAAATTCATTCTCGGCCCAGCGAAGCATCGCGACAGACAGACCTTCAATTTGGAAGTCAGATTCCATGTACGAGATGTCGCTAACTTCTATCAGAACTGGGAGCGAGTCAGTCACCCGAGCGACCCTTGGGGCAACACGCGCCAACCCTGATGCAATTTCCCCTTTTAGGTCATCCGAGAGCTTCTCTGCGGCTCCAGAGAAAGCCAAGCGAAGCGAACCATCTGCCAATACAGGTTCACCCGCTTCACCATCTCCAACCCTTGCCGCAGCAGTGATCGATACCATGATGCCCCACGACGACTCGATGAGCTGGTACACATAGGGGCTCACATAGCCCATCACCCAGACCCCAGGAGATCAAAGATGCCCGAGGAGGAGCAGGGATCACCACCCCGCACAGTCGGCCACAGAACACAATCGATCTCACGCCTCCCATCGTCACCCCATAGCAGACTACAGTTTTCCATAAATCCGCCTGATCCTCACTGACATCCGCCCCGATGCGCCCATCAAAGACGTGCAAGATCCTCGTTATTGATCAAGATTCCACGATCTCGACACCTGGAATATTTGCGATGGAAGCTTCAATCTCACCTCCATCAGTCCAAGCATATATGCCTGGACTGAAATGAGCGCGGCTCACCTCAGTGAGAGGATTGGATGCCCTCTAGAATTGAGCCGCGCAACATCTTCAGAACCCTTGAACTGAGGAAAGACGATACACCCGTGTCCTATGAGCTGTACTTCTGGAAGTCCGCGACCGGCGAACCCGATGAGATCTGCGATCAACTCGCTGACGAGGATGTTGAGGGGGTGACCCCGAGCCCGGAGGTCGAGCGCTTCCGCTCGGAGCTGCTGGGCCGCTGGCCAGACCTCGCCGACCGGATCGCCCCATGGGCACCCGACCTTGGCTGGCGACAGCCGTGGGGGCGCGAAGACCTCGCCCCCTACTTCGTGTCGTTGTCCCTCGCCTTCAGCGCTGAAGGGAGCGCCCTGCAGAACATGGTGACGCTGGCGCGAGAGCACTGCTTGGTGATCCACGATCCGCAAACTGGTGAGACGACCCGCTGATCAGGACGGCTCCGGCGGGGACCGCTACAGACGAGCGAACCTGTCCGGAGGGTGCTCCCACGCAAAGCGCGTACCCGTGACAGACAGTTTCGCGCGGGAGTGCCCGTTGGCCGGCGGCCCGCGACCGATACCCGTGGGGCGGTGGCGCCCTGGCGGACGACCCTTGGCCGGGAAGCCGCGCCGGGCCGTCGCCGATGCCCGGCAGGGCACGCGGGGTCGGTGACCGGTGCCCACGCCGGACGCTCCGACCGCGCTGGCGGCGGGCCGCGCCTCGGCGGCTGACAGCCCCTCCGGCTTCTCACCTTCGCTGCACTCAGCGGACGGAGTCGGTGGCGATGAGGGGGCCGGTGATCACCGCCTGCCCCGCTTCTCACGTGAACGAGGTGAGGTCAAGATCAGGGTTGGTGCCCCAGCCCCCGAAAAGCGGGTCGGTGAGGTTCCCCCCGTAGCACGGACACGTGCGGTGAGATGGGTCAGGTCACACGCTGGGCGGTGTGGTACTGCTCCTCGTAAGCGACCGGGCTCAGCATTCCGATACTGGAATGCCGTCTGAATGGGTTATACCAGCACTCGGTCGGGTCGCCCGGGGGAATTTCACCCCCGGGCTCCCACAGAACGGAACGTGACAGTCTCCCGTCATTCCGCTCTTGTCATTCTGGCTACCAGGTGCCGGGGACTGAGGAGACCCATTTCCAGTGCACGAACATTCGGGGCTACCCGCTGGTCACCCCGTGCCAGCACTTCATGGCCTTCTTCATTCCCCTCAGTCGTTTGTGCTTCTTGCGGATCCATCGCACCAGGTAGGAGTTGATGCGCGATAGGAGAGGATACAGTGCAGAGCGATAGAATGCCCCGTAGTATTGCATCCAGCCGCGTACGATCGGGTTGATTCTCCGAGCGAGCTCCGAGAACGAGTGGCGTGTTCGGTGGTGTAAAGGTTGTCCCGTAATGATCAGGGCATGCAGGTCGGGGATGTTGCGGCGGGCCTGTTGGTGGGGTGTCGTGCCGGTTGTTGGTTCAGTCGGTCATGGCCAGGTTGCGCATGAGGGCGATACCGCGGGTGGCGTGGTACACGCCGTCGCGTTTGCGGCGGCAGTTCCGCAGGATGTTCCACCACTTCATGTGGGCGAAGGCGTGTTCGACACGTGCCCGGACGCGTTTGTGGACGGTGTTCAACTCGACCTGCCAGGCGAGGAGTTCACTGCCGTTGCGGGGCCGCCGGTAGG
>NZ_RFFG01000034.1 GCF_003696215.1 Actinomadura harenae
CGGGGGCGGGCGGGACGGGCCGTCCGGCGCGCGGGGCGGGCGCCCCGGCCGGACCGGGCGCCGCCGCGGGCACCGTGGAGAGGACCGGTCGCGCGCCGTCATGGGACGGTCGCGTCTCGTACCGGTCGATGATGGCCGCGTAGTACCGCTGGAAGAGGGCCGCGCCCGCCTGCAGGGCCTCGCTGCGCTGGGCCGCCCGTTGCCGAGCCGCCCGGTCCTGTGCGGCCCCGGCCTGCGCGTTCCCGACCGGGGTGCCGGTGGCGTGGTCCTGGGCCGTGCGCTGGGCGCAGTGGCTCGCGCAGTCCTGTCCGGGAAGGCCGGACGCGCTGGCGGAGCTCTCCGCCGCCGCGGCGGGGCCGCCGGGAAGGGCGGACGCGATGGTCGTGACAAGCCCGAAGAGGCCCGCCAGGAGCATGAGCAGCCTGCGGTGACGTGGCGTTGTGGCGTCCACGCCCACCCCCGTCCGCTCGGTGTCGTCCAGCGCACACCTTAGTAGCGGCCGGGAGCACCGTCCACACGGCCGAGCCCTCCGGCCCGGCGCGGACCCCGGCCAGGTCGGAGGGATCCCCTGCCGTGTCGGGTCTGGACGTGAAGATCCCGTTTCGCTAACTTCCGCGCATGACTCTGACGCGCATGATCCTTCGATCTCTCCCGGTGGCGGGCCTGGCCGCGGCCACCCTCGCCGCCGGACTCGGCGGCACGGCCGACGCCGCGCCCCACAAGCCGGGCTCCTCGCTCGGCTGGAAGCTCACCGACACCGGCGTCCAGTCCCGGTTCCGGGGCCTGGCGGCCGTGGACCGGAACACCGCCTGGGCGGCGGGCAGCGGCGGGACCGTCCTGCGCACCGTGAACGGCGGCCGGACGTGGGCGAAGGTCGCCCCGGCGGACGCCGCGGGCCTGGAGTTCCGCGACGTGGAGGCGTTCGACGCCGACAACGCCGTCGTGCTGGCGATCGGCGAAGGCGACGCGTCCCGCGTGTACCGGACGTCCAACGGCGGCCGCACCTGGACGACCGGGTTCACGAACGGCGACCCGAACGCGTTCTACGACTGCATGACGTTCTTCGACCGGAAGAACGGGCTGGCCGTCAGCGACCCGGTGGACGGGAAGTTCCGGATCCTGTCGACGGCCGACGGCGGCCGCAGCTGGAAGGTGCTGCCGAACGCCGGGATGCCCGCCGCGCTGCCGGGCGAGGCCGCGTTCGCCGCCAGCGGCCAGTGCCTGGTCTCGCACGGCGCCCGGGACGCGTGGATCGCGACCGGCGGCGGCGCGAGCTCGCGCGTGTTCCACAGCCGCGACCGCGGACGCACCTGGACGGTCACGAACGCGCCGCTGCCGAGCGGCGCGGCGGCGGGCGTGTTCGGGCTGGCGTTCCGGGACGCCCGGCACGGCGTCGCGGTCGGCGGCGACTACCGTCCGGGCGAGGCGTCCCCGAAGGCCGCCGCGACCACGGGCGACGCCGGACGGTCCTGGCGGCTCGCGCCGCGTCCGCCCGCCGAGTACCGCTCGGGCGTGACGTACGTCGGTCCGCTGCTGCTCGCGGTCGGCCCGACCGGCAGCGACGTGTCCCGCGACAACGGGCGCACCTGGAAGCGTTTCGACACGGGCAGCTTCGACACCGTCTCGTGCGCGCACGGGGGTTGCTGGGCGTCCGGTGAGAAGGGCCGGATCGCCCGGATGGGCTAGGAGAAACGGCTCGGCGGGACTCGCGTGGTCGAGTCCCGCCGGGCAGGCCGCGTCGGGTCGGTCCATCGATGATGAATCGGGGTAGATGGGGCGATCTGCGTGTCCCTCTCCGGGGCGAGGCCGCAAATGGTCCCGTGACGGGTGACTTCCCGAGCCTTCGCCGGGAAGGAACGCCGTTAAGGGAGCGGCGATCATCGGGAGGAACCGTGAGTGCGACCGAGACCGAACTGGGCCTGATCGACGCCTACTGGCGCGCGGCGAACTACCTGTCGGCCGGTCAGATCTACCTGATGGCGAACCCGCTGCTGCGCGAGCCGCTGCGTCCCGGGCACATCAAGCCCCGCCTGCTGGGGCACTGGGGCACCTCGCCCGGCCTGAACCTCTGCTACGTCCACCTCAACCGGGTCATCCGGGACCGCGACCTCGACATGATCTACGTCATGGGGCCGGGGCACGGCGGGCCGTCCGCCGTCGCGAACGCCTGGCTCGAGGGCACCTACAGCGAGGTCTACCCGGAGGTCCCGCAGGACGCGGCGGGCATGGGACGGCTGTTCCGGCAGTTCTCCTTCCCCGGCGGTGTCCCGAGCCACGTCGCGCCGGAGACTCCCGGCTCGATCCACGAGGGCGGCGAACTCGGCTACTCGCTCGCGCACGCCTACGGCGCCGCGTTCGACAACCCCGGCCTGGTCGTGGCGTGCATCGTCGGGGACGGCGAGGCCGAGACCGGGCCGCTCGCCACCAGCTGGCACTCGACCAAGTTCGTGGACCCGGTGCACGACGGCGCGGTGCTGCCCATCCTGGCGCTGAACGGCTACAAGATCGCGAACCCGGCGGTGCTCGCCCGGATCCCCGAGGACGAGCTGCGCGCGCTGTTCGAGGGCTGCGGCTACGCGCCGGTCATCGTGTCCGGGGACGACCCGGCGCGGGTGCACCGGGAGATGGCCGCCGCGCTCGACGGCGCCCTGGACGAGATCGCGCGGATCCAGCACGCCGCCCGCGAGGAGGGCGCGACCGGGCGCCCGCGCTGGCCGATGATCATCCTGCGGACGCCGAAGGGCTGGACCGGCCCGAAGGAGGTGGACGGCCTGCCCGTCGAGGGCACCTGGCGGGCGCACCAGGTGCCGCTCGCCCGCGTCCGGGAGGACCCGGAGCACCTCGCGCAGCTGGAGGCGTGGCTGCGGTCGTACCGTCCCGAGGAGCTCTTCGACCAGGACGGGCGCCCGGCCGCGGCGCTCCGCGGCCTCGCCCCCGCCGGGGACCGCCGGATGAGCGCCAACCCGCACGCCAACGGCGGACGGCTGCTGCGCCCGCTCGACCTGCCCGGCTTCCGCGCGCACGCCGTCCGGGTGGACAAGTACGGCACGACGACCGCCGAGGCCACCCGCGTCCTCGGCGGCTACCTGCGGGACGTGGTGTCCGCCAATCCGGAGAACTTCCGGATCATGGGCCCGGACGAGACGCTCTCCAACCGGCTCGGCGCGGTCTTCGAGGTCACCGACCGGGTCTTCGCGGGCGAGCGGCTCGGCACCGACGAGCACCAGGCCGCGTCCGGCCGCGTCATGGAGGTGCTGAGCGAGCACCTGTGCCAGGGCTGGCTGGAGGGCTACCTGCTGACGGGACGCCACGGCCTCTTCAACACCTACGAGGCGTTCACGCACATCGTGGACGCCATGTTCAACCAGCACGCGAAGTGGCTGAAGGTGAGCCGGGGCCTGCCCTGGCGGGCGCCGGTCGCGTCGCTGAACTACCTGCTGTCCTCGCACGTCTGGCGGCAGGACCACAACGGCTTCACCCACCAGGACCCCGGGTTCATCGACGTGGTGATGAACAAGAAGCCCGAGGTCGTCCGGGTCTACCTCCCGCCGGACGCCAACACCCTGCTGTCGGTCGCCGACCACTGCCTGCGCTCCCGCGACTACGTGAACGTGGTCGTCGCGGGCAAGCAGCCCGCTCCGGTGTGGCTGCCGATGGACGAGGCCGTCCGGCACTGCGTGCGCGGGATCGGCATCTGGGAGTGGGCGAGCACCGACGGCGGCGCCGACCCGGACGTCGTGCTCGCCTGCGCGGGCGACGTCCCCACCCTGGAGACGCTCGCCGCCGCCGACCTGCTCCGGCGGCTGCTGCCCGACCTGCGCGTCCGGGTCGTCAACGTCGTGGACCTCATGCGGCTGCTGCCGCCCGGGGAGCACCCGCACGGCATGCCGGACGCCGAGTACGCGTCCCTGTTCACCCCCGACAAACCGGTGATCTTCGCGTTCCACGGCTATCCGTACCTGGTCCACCGGCTCGCCTACCGCCGTCCCGGGCACGACAACCTGCACGTGCGCGGGTACAAGGAGGAGGGGACCACGACCACGCCGTTCGACATGGTCATGCTGAACGACCTGGACCGCTACCACCTGGTCATGGACGTCATCGACCGCGTCCCCGGCCTCGGCGGGCGCGTCGGGCACATCCGGCAGCGGATGGCGGACACGCGGCTTCGGCTGCGCGCCTACACGCGCGAGCACGGGGAGGACGCCCCCGAGGTCCGCGACTGGGTCTGGCCGTACTGAATTCCGGACTGAGGGAGGGGGACGCCGATGCGCGTGCTCACCGTGAACCCCGGGTCCAGCAGCGTGAAGCTGGCGCTGCTGGACGCCGACGACGAGGTGCTCGTCCATGCCGAGCTGGCGACCGGGGGCGTGGAGCGGGAGGCCGAGCGGGTGCTCGCCCTCGTCGACCGCATGCCCCGCCCGGACGCCGTGGGCATCCGGTTCGTCCATGGGGGACGGGCCTACACCCACCCGGTCCTGGTGGACGACGAGGTGACCAAGAGCCTGCACACCCTGATCGACCTCGCGCCGCTGCACCAGCCGCTGTCGCTGTACGCGCTGGGGGAGATGCGGCGCGCGCTGCCGGACGTCCCGGCCGTGGCCTGCTTCGACACCGCGTTCCACGTCGGCATGCCGGACGCCGCCGCGACCTACGCGGTGCCAGAGGAGTGGCGGGAGCGGTTCGCGATCCGCCGCTACGGCTTCCACGGGCTGTCGTTCGCGTACGCGTCGCGCCGCGCGGGCGGGCTCCTGGGACCGCGGCGGCGCATGGTCGTCTGCCATCTCGGCGCGGGCGCGTCGCTGGCGGCCGTCCTCGACGGGCGGTCGGTCGACACGACCATGGGCTTCACACCGCTCGAAGGGCTGGTGATGGCCACCCGCGCGGGCAGCGTGGACCCGGGCATCCCGATGTGGCTGCTCCGGCACGGCGTCCCGGCGGAGGAGATCGACGACGCGCTCGAACACCGTTCCGGGCTGCGGGCGCTGGCCGGGACGGGCGACATGCGGGAGCTGCGGACGCGCGCCGCGGCCGGTGACGAGACGGCGGAGGCGGCGCTCGACGTCTACCACCACGGCCTGCGGAAGTGCGCCGCCGCGATGGCCGCCTCGCTCGGCGGGATGGACGCGCTGGTGTTCACCGGGGGTGTCGGGGAGCACGACGCGGAGGCCCGCGCCCGGCTGGCGTCGGACCTGGCGTTCCTCGGCGTCCGGATCGACCCGTCGGCGAACGAGGACGCGCACGGCGACGCCGTCCTCAGCCCGGCGGGGGGCGAGGTCGGCGTCGCCGTCGTCGGGGCCCGCGAGGATCTGGAGATCGCCGCGGGCACCCGTGCCGTCCTGACCGGCTAGCTCCGGGGAGCGGCGGCCAGGACGGCGGGAACCGGTCGACTCAGTCGACCCTGTCGACTCGGACGGCTCAGTCGTCCAGGGCGAGGAGCAGGCCCGCGGACCAGCTGAAGTTCGGCGAGTTCAGCTGCGCGCCGGTCAGCGGGTCGTAGTTCTCGTGCAGCGGGCCGTCGCCGAGCATGCCGGACGCGTTGGCGCGCAGCCGGTCGGCGAGGGTGCGGGCGTCGGCCTGGTAGCCGTAGCCGCGCAGGCCGGTGAGCGCGAAGTACGCCTGGTCGATCCAGACCGGCCCGCGCCAGTACTTGGTCGACTGGAAGTACGGCGAGCTCTTCGACACCGTCGGGAACGGGACCTTGGTCGCGAACTCGTTCGGGTCGACCATCTTGAACCGGACGGCCGCGGCCTGCTGCTTCGAGGCGACACCGGCCCACAGCGGGATCGCGCCCTCGATGCCGCGTCCGCGCTCGGTGAGGGTCTTCCCACCGTCGGCGGTCATGGCCGTGTCGTAGAAGAAGCCCGACTTGCCGTCGTACATCCGCGCGCGCACGAGACCGGCGACCTTGGCGGAGTCCTTCTCGAACTTCGCGGCCTCGGCGTGCTTGCCCAGCTTTCCGGCGATCAGCGCGAGGTAGTGCTTCTCGGCGGCCAGGTAGGCGTTGAGGTCGACCGACTCCTGGTTGATGGAGTAGCCGACGACCTTGCCGGACGCGTCGGTGTTGGCCAGCATCTTCACGCCGAGCTCCGCGTCGAAGCGCGGCGCGTTGTCCATGCCGCTCTCCCACGCGGCGGCCTCGAGCTGGTCGTCCGCGGTCGCGTTGGCCGGGTCGACCGTCGCGCCGTACTCGGCGAGCCCGTTGTGGTCGTGGTCGCGCGTCCGGTACCACCAGTCGTGGTAGGCGACGAGCTTCGGGTACATCTCGCGGAGGAACGAGGCGTCCCGGTCCTTGAGGTAGACCTGCCAGACCGACCAGGCGGCGAGCGGCGGCTTGCTGTTGCGCTCGTTCCAGTTGCCGCCGCCCTCGGCCGGGGTGTTGTAGAAGATCGCGTCCGGGATCATGCCCGCGTCCTGCGGCCGGTCCTTGGACTGGGCGGTGATCTGGTAGTCGAACATCGAGCGGATCTGGTCCCGGGCGAGCGCCGGGTCGAACTTGGCCGTGCCGACCGCCTGCTTCCAGGTGTCCCAGGACCACAGGCCGCTGAACCACTTGTAGGTGATCGACGGCGTGATCCCGTTGTGGCGGATCGCGCCCGCCGGGCCGCGCCAGTTCGACACGAGCGTCTCGACGGACTTGACCGCCAGGCGCCGCCGCTCGGCGGGGACGCCGCGGGTCGCCTTGGAGACGTAGCCCTTCCAGCGGGCGTCGCCCTGGGCCTCGGCGCGCTCGGGCGAACGCAGCAGGCCCGCGACGGCCGGGGTCTCCGCCCGCCGCTCGGCCTCGTCGAAGGTGTAGGTCTCGGCCCAGGTCAGGGCGCTGGTCGCCTTCGGCTTGACGGTCAGCGGACGCGCCAGGTCGGTGGTGTAGGAGTCACCGGTGACGGTCGTCCGGACCGGCTCGGCGTGGGTGATCTCGAACCGCTCGGTGCCGTTGGTCAGGTAGCTCCAGGTCTTGCGGACCTTGGCGAAGTCGACCTGGACGCCCTTGCCGGTGGCCTTGAGGGAGGGGGCGCTCTTCATCGGCTCGGCGTCCGGGCGCAGCAGCTCGCCCGTCCAGCCGACCTGGATCGTCCGGGCCGTCCGGCCGGTGTTCTCGACGAACGCGCGGACGAGCGCGGTGTGGGCGCTGCCGAAGCGCAGTTCGAGGGTGAGCCGCAGGCCGTCCAGGTCGTAGACCTGGCGGAGCAGGCCGGGCAGCGCCGACAGCGCCGGCTTGGCGCCGGACAGGTCGATCTTCCGGCCGTTCTCGCTGAGCTGGACGCGGCTGAACGCCTTGCTCAGCCACCAGGGGTACTCCTGCGCGATGTACAGCGGGCCGGTGAAGCCGCCGTAGGTCGCCGGGTCCTTGGGCAGGGCGTAGGCGTGCCAGGCGCCGCGGTCGGAGAACACGGAGATGTCGTTGAACTCCGGCGGCTCGGACGCCGTGGGGGTGCCGCGCATGTCGAGCACGTTGGCGTAGCCGGAGGGCCCGGCCGGGTGGGCGGGCGCCGCGTGCGCGGGGACCGCCGCGAGGGGGAGCAGAGCGACGACTCCGATGGCGGCGCTCAGGGGCTTGCGCATGATCACCTTGTTTCTGATGCGGGGGTGAGAACCGCCGCGCCGAGCGGGGGGAGTTCGAGCTCGCCCCGGACGGTCGCGCCGGACAACAGATCAATACCGGACAAACCGCTCACACGCGACACGGTGTCCGTATGGTTCAGCAGGAACAGGTGGTCGCCGCGCCGGGTCGCCTCGACGCCCTCGGGCGTCGCGTGGACCGGGCCCACGCCCGCCTCGTCCAGGATCCGGCCCAGCGCGGACGGCAGGTGGCAGCTCAGGTACCAGCCGATCCCCTCACCGTGGACGTTGCGGGTGATCGCCGGCCGTCCGGCCAGCGGGCCCTCGGCGTAGGACGCGACGGGCTCGGCGGTCGTGACGTCCAGCCACTCGCTCCACGTCGTCGCCGAGCCCAGGCCCTCGACCCGCACGGACGCGTCGTCGGGGACCGGCCAGAACTCGTCCACCACGACCCCGAGCGCCTCGCGCAGCGGGGCCGGGTAGCCCCCGAGGTGGATGTGGTCGTGCTCGTCCACGATCCCGGAGAAGAACCCGACGGCCAGGTGGCCGCCGTCCGCGACGAACCGGGTGAGCCGCTCGGCCGTCTCCGACCGCAGCATGTACAGGTTCGGCGCGAGGACGGCCTTGTACCGCCCGAAGTCGGCCTCCGGAGGGACGAAGTCGACCGCGATGTTCCGCTTCCACAGCTCCCGGTACCAGGACGCGACCAGCGCCCGCAGCTCCAGCCGCGTGGACGGGTGGTCCTCCTGCTCCAGCGCCCACCACGAGTCCCAGGACAGGACGATCGCGACGTCGGCCTCGGTGCGGCTGCCCGCGACAGGGCCGAGCTTCGCCAGCTCCGCCCCGAACCGGACGGTCTCGGCCCAGCCGCGCGACGTCGTCCCGCCGTGGGGGAGCAGCGCGCTGTGGAACTTCTCCGCGCCCGCGCGCGAGGCCCGCCACTGGAAGTACATGACGCCGTCCGCGCCGCGCGCGACCGTCTGCAGCGACCACAGCCGGTGCAGGCCCGGACGCTTCGGCACGTTCACCGGACGCCAGCTCACCGCCGACGGAGCCTGCTCCATCAGCAACCACGGCCGACCGCCCTTGAGCGAGCGCATCAGGTCGTAGTTCATCGCGGCCGTGATGTGCGCCTCGGGGTCGTGCGGGTCCGGGTAGGCGTCGTCGGAGACGAAGTCCTCCCGCGACGCCCACTTCCAGTAGTCCAGCGCCTTGAACATCGACATGAAGTTCGTGGTCACCGGGACGCCGGGGGACACCTCGTCCAGCATGTCCTTCTCGCCCTGGTAGCAGGCGAGCAGGGCGTCCGAGCAGAACCGGCGCCAGTCGAGCGTCTGCGTCGGGTTGACCGGGCCGGGCGCGTCGCGCGGCGGCTCGATCTCGTCCCACGACCCGTACCGCTGCGACCAGAACGCCGTGCCCCAGGCCGCGTTCAGCGCGTCCAGGTCCGTGTACCGCCCGCGCAGCCAGCGCCGGAAGTCGGCCGCCGACTCCGCGCAGAAGCACTCGGTGACGTGGTCGCCGTACTCGTTGTGGATGTGCCACAGCGCGAGCGCCGGGTGGTCCCGGTACCGCTCGGCGATCTTCCGCGCGAGCGTGACCGCCGCCTCCCGGTACACCGGCGAGGACGGGCAGTAGTGCTGCCGCGACCCGAACTCCAGCCGGACGCCGTCCGACCGCACCGGCAGGACCTCCGGACGCGCCCGCACGAGCCACGCGGGCGGCGACGCCGTCGCCGTGGCCAGGTCGACCGCGATGCCCTGCCCGTGCAGGAGGTCGAGCAGCCGGTCCAGCCACCCGAAGTCCCACGTGTCCGGGCCGGGCTGGAGCTTGGCCCAGGAGAAGACGCCGACCGTGATCATGGTGACCCCGGCCTCCTTCATGAGGGCGGCGTCCTCGGCCCACACCTCCTCGGGCCACTGCTCGGGGTTGTAGTCCCCGCCGTACAGCATCCCGCCGACCCGCGTCAGGGTGCTCTTCCCGCTGTCGGTTCCCGAACCGCCGGTCATCCCTTCACCGCCCCGCCGAGCAGGCCGGCGACGAACTGCCGCTGGAAGACGAAGAACACGATCATGATCGGGAGGGTCGCCACGAACGAGCCCAGCATCAGGCCGGAGTAGTCCACATGGGACAGCCCGATCATCTGGTTGAGCGCGATGGGCACGGTGAACTTCTCCTCGGTGTTCAGCATGAGCAGCGGCCAGATGAAGCTGTTCCACTGGCTCATGAAGGTGAAGATGATCAGGGCGCCGAGCTGCGGGCGCACGCCCGGCAGGACGACCTGGTAGAAGATCCGCATGTCGCTCGCGCCGTCGATGCGGGCCGACTCGATCAGCTCGTCCGGGAAGGCGAGGAACGCCTGCCGCATGAGGAAGATGCCGAACGCGTTGGCCAGGAACGGCAGGATGACCGCCTGGTAGGTGTCGGTCCAGCCGAGGTTCGCCATCATCTGGAACAGCGGGACCAGCAGCACCTGCATCGGGATCATCATCGTCGCCAGCACCACGCCGAGCAGGATGCCCCTGCCTCGGAAGCTGTACTTGGCGAGGCCGTAGCCGCACATCGCCGAGATCAGCGAGCTGAGCACGGTGTAGACGAGCGCGACGCCGAGGCTGTTGACGACGACCCGCCCGAACCGGTGCTCGTTCTGCAACCGGGACAGGTTGTCCATCAGCGCCCCGCCGGGCATGAACGGCGGCGGCGAGCCGAACAGGTCGGCGGTGTGGTGCGTGGCCGCCACCGCCATCCAGTAGAACGGCACGAGGCTGATGACCGCGCCGGCCAGCAGGACCAGATAGGCCCCCGCCCGGCCAAGAATCCGCGGGTTCACCGCGCCCCCTTCCCCAACAGGCGGAACTGGACCAGCGACACCAGGCCGATGAGCAGCACGACCACCCAGGCGATCGCCGCCGCGTAGCCGAAGTCCATCTGGTCGAACCCGACCTTGTAGAGGTACAGGACGGGCGTCATCGTCGCGTTGTCCGGTCCGCCGCGCGTCAGAACGTAGTTCTCGTCGAACAGCTGGAGCGTTCCGATCGTGGAGGTGATCGAACAGAACAGGATCACCGGCTTGAGCTGCGGCACGATCACCCGCACGAACGTGGTGACCGCGCCCGCCCCGTCGATCGACGCGGCCTCGTACTGCTCGCGGCCGATCGCCTGGAGCCCGGCCAGCAGGATCACCGCGTTGTAACCGGTCCACCGCCAGGTGATCGACAGGATCAGCGAGATCCGCGCCCAGGTGGCGTCGTTCAGCCAGTCCACGCCGCCGATCCCGATGCCGTCCAGCATCTGGTTGACCATGCCGCCGTCGGTCTTGAGCAGCACCCGGAAGACCACGGAGTAGGCGACCAGGGTGGTGACGGCGGGCAGGAAGTACACCATCCGCCAGCCGCCGCGGAACCGCAGCCAGGACGCGTTGAGCACCCCGGCCAGCACCAGCGCCAGGCCGATCATGACCGGGACCTGGATCACCAGCAGCATCGCGGTGTTGACCAGAGACTGCAGCAGCACCGGGTCCTGGACGAGGCGCCGGTACTGGCGGAGCCCGACCCAGACGGTCACGCCGTCCTGGTCGGCGGTGAAACTCTGGTAGATGCTCGCGAGGAGCGGATAGGCGAAGAACGCCACGAACAGGACGGTCGCCGGACCCGTGAACCACCAGTGGGTCAGGCTGATCCGTCGCCGCCGCGGCCGGGGAGCGTCCCCCGCGGGGACGCTCTCTCGCTTCGCGGATTCGGTCTGCACGACTGCCATGCGCTAGCCGGCGGTCTCACGGCCGGTGGCGGACGCGATCTGCTTGGCCGTGGAGTCCAGCGTCGCCTTCGGGTCCTTACCGCGCAGCATCACGCCCGCGTTGGCCGACCACACCAGCTGGGTCGCCTTCGCGCCGTCCTTGGTGTAGTCGATCGCCGGGATGGACGGCGACAGGTCGGCGAAGACCTTGTTGGCCGCCTGGCCGCCGAAGTACGGGTCGGCCTGCTGGACCAGCGGGTCCTTCAGGGCGGGCAGGAACGCCGGGAACAGGCCCTCGTTCTTGAGCATCGACACCTGGTTGGCGCTGTTGGCGAGCATGAACTCGGTGAACGCCCACGCGGTCTTGGGGTTCTTGGTCTGCGAGGTGACGGTCAGCAGCGAGCCGCCGTTGTTGGACGTGCGCACCCCGCCCTGCTCGAACGCGGGAAGCGGGAACACGCCCCACTTGCCGCTCATCTCCTTCATCTCGCTGGTGAGCGTGCCGCTCCACCAGGCCGCCTGCGGCGTGGTGGCGGACTTGCCGGTCTTGGACGAGGTGACCGTGGCGTCCCAGCCGCGCGCCCAGTCGACCAGGCCCTTGTCGGACAGCTGCTTCAGGACGGTCATCGCCTTGACGGCCTGCGGCGAGTTCACCGCGACCTTGCCGTCCTTGAAGTAGCCCTGGCCCTGCTGCTGGAGCATCATCAGGAACGTGTTGTCCTCGGCCGGGTCGAGGGTGATGAACTTCGTCCCGGTCTTGGCCTTGACCTGCTCGCCGGCCTTGACGTAGTCGTCCCAGGTGTTGATCGAGTTCGGGTCGACACCGGCCTTCTGGAACAGGTCGCGGCGGTAGTACACGCCGCAGGGTCCCGAGTCCCACGGCAGGGCCAGGATGCGGCCCTTCTCGTCGGTCGCGGTCTTCCACGCGGCCGGGTTGTACTGGTCCTTGTACTTGTCCGCGAGCGTGCTCAGGTCGTAGAACCCGCCCGGGAACGAGCCGAGGAAGCTCTGGAACCGCGGGCCCTCGACGGTGGTGATGTCGGGCAGGCCCTTGCCCGCCTTCAGACCGACGGTGATCTTGTCGTAGGCGTTGTCGTAGCCGATGTCGACAATGTTGATCTTCGTCCCGGGGTGCTGCTTCTCGAACTCGGGCGCGAGCCGCTTGAGCGCGGTCGCGGCGACGTCCCAGGACCAGATCGTGACGTCGCCCTTGATGTCGGCGTTCGACCCGGCGGCCAGGCTCGGCGCGGCCTTCTTGCCGCCCGATCCGCCGCCCGCCGCGCAGCCGCTCAGCGCGACCGCGGCGGCCACCGCACCCGCGAACAGAACCGACCTTCTTGTCCGGTTCATCCCTTTGCTATGCACCCTTGCCTCCTGACACCGTCATGCTGAATGCTGTATACAGCACACCGAATGATGATGTTTCGTCAAGAGGGGGAGCATGACCGGCTCGTTTGCCCACCCGTACATCCCCAACTCGGCACCCGATGTGAAGCGGGCGATGCTCGACGCCGTCGGGGCCGAATCGGTGGAGGACTTCTACGCTGACGTTCCGGCGGACCTGCGCTTGCAGGCTCCGCTGGATCTGCCCGCGCCGATGCGCTCGGAGGCGGCGCTCGTCCGGCACATGAACGGCCTGCTGGGCCGTAACACCAGCACCCGGGACGCGCTGAGCTTCCTCGGTGGCGGCGTCTACCAGCACCACGTCCCCACGGTGGTGGACGAGGTCGTGGACCGTTCCGAGTTCCTCACCGCCTACGCGGGCGAGCCCTACGAGGACCACGGACGCTTCCAGGCACTCTGGGAGTACCAGTCGCTCATGGGCGAGCTGCTCGAGATGGACGTCGTGAACGTCCCGACCTACGACGGCTTCCAGGCCTCGGGCACCGCGCTGCGGATGGCCGGGCGCGTCACCGGCGCGCGCCGGATCGTCGTCGCCTCGGCCGTCTCCGCCGACAAGCTGTCCAAGATCGACGACTACGTGCGTCCCGACCACGACGTGGTCGTCGTCCCGGTGGTGGACGGACGCGCCGACGTCGCGGCCGTCCGCGCCGCGATCGCCGAGGGGGACGTCGCGGCGGTCTACGCCGAGGCCCCGTCCTTCCTGGGCGTCGTCGACCCGGCGCTGCCCGAGCTCGGCGAGCTCGCGCACGCCGCGGGCGCGCTGTACGTGGTGAACTGCAACCCGATCTCGCTCGGCGTCGTCGCGCCGCCCGCGTCCTACGGCGCCGACATCGTCTGCGGCGACGTCCAGCCGCTCGGCGTGCACATGAGCTTCGGCGGCGGCAACGCCGGGTTCATCGCGACCCACGACGAGGAGCACCTGGTCGCCGAGTTCCCCTCCCGGCTGTTCGGCGTCGTGCCGACCGCGGTCGAGGGCGAGTACGGCTTCGGTGACGTCGCCTACGAGCGCACGTCCTTCGCCATCCGCGAAGAGGGCAAGGAGTGGGTCGGCACGGCCGCCGCGCTCAACGGCATCGCCGCGGGCGTCTACCTCGCGCTGATGGGCCCGCAGGGCATGCGCGAGATCGGCGAGACCATCATGGCGAACACGCGTTACGCCATGACCCGGCTCGCCGCGATCCCGGGCGTCGAGGTCCCGAACGCCGACGCGCCGCACTTCGCGGACTTCGCCGTCCGGTTCACCGGTTCCCGCACCGTCGCCGAGATCAACGAGGCGCTGCGCGAGCGGGACGTCTTCGGCGGGCACGCGCTGTCCGACCGCGACGCCCTGTACTGCGTCACCGAGGTGCACACCAAGGACGACATCGACCGCCTCGCGGCCCTGCTTGAGGAGATCGCCAAGTGAGCGCCCCCGCGAACACCGGACCCGTCTCGATCGAGGACGCGCGGATCGCCCCGAAGCCGCCGCTGCGCCGCTTCCACCAGGCCCGCTGGGACGAGCCGCTGCTGTTCGAGCTCGGCACGCCCGGCACGCGCGGCGTCGCCGTCCCGGCGCCCGAGGTCCCCCTGGACGACTCGCTGCCCGAGGCACTGCGCCGCAAGCAGGCCCCGGGCCTGCCGGAGATGTCGCAGCTGCACGTCCTGCGGCACTACCTGCGGCTCTCCCAGGAGAACCTCGGCGTCGACCTCAACATCGACGTCGGCCAGGGCACCTGCACGATGAAGTACAGCCCGAAGGTCAACGACCGGTTCGTCCGCGACCACCGGGTCTCCGAGCTGCACCCGCTCCAGGACGACTCGACCGTCCAGGGCGTCCTGGAGGTCATGTACCACCTGGAGAAGATGCTCGCGGAGATCTCCGGCATGGACCGGGTCTCGCTGCAGCCGGGCGCGGGCTCGGCCGCGATCTACACCAACATCGCGATGATCCGCGCCTACTTCGCCTCGCGCGGCGAGCTGGAGCAGCGCGACGAGGTCATCACGACGATCTTCTCCCACCCGTCCAACGCGGCCTGCGCCAAGACCGCCGGGTTCAAGGTCATCACCCTGTACCCGGACGCGGACGGCTACCCCGACATCGAGGCGCTGAAGGCGGCCGTCGGGCCGCGCACCGCCGCCCTGATGATCACCAACCCGGAGGACACCGGGATCTTCAACTCCCGGATCGCCGAGTTCGTCGACATCGTGCACGAGGCCGGCGGCCTGTGCGCCTACGACCAGGCGAACGCCAACGGCATCCTCGGCATCACCCGCGCCCGCGCGGCCGGGTTCGACATGTGCCACTTCAACCTGCACAAGACGTTCTCCACCCCGCACGCGTGCGGTGGCCCGGCCGCGGGCGCGTCCGGCGTGAGCGACAAGCTCGTGCCGTTCCTGCCGCGTCCGACCGTGGAGTTCGACGGCACGCGCTACTACCTGGACGACGACCGTCCCGAGTCCGTCGGGAAGATCCGCCCGTTCTACGGCGTCGTGCCGAACCTCGTGCGCGCGTACGCCTGGGTGATGTCGCTCGGCGCGGAGGGCCTCCGTGAGGTCGCGGAGATCGCCGTGCTGAACAACAACTACCTGATGAAGAAGATCCTGGAGATCCGCGGCGTGTCCGCGCCGTACGCCGAGGGCAAGCGGCGCATCGAGCAGGTGCGGTACTCCTGGGAGGAACTGCACAAGGACACCGGCGTGCACAGCGAGGAGATCGGCGTCCGCGCCGCCGACTTCGGCACGCACTACTGGACGAGCCACCACCCGTACGTGGTGCCCGAGCCGATGACGCTGGAGCCGACCGAGTCCTACTCCCGCCAGGACCTGGACGAGTACGCCGCGATCCTCGCCGAGGTCGCGCGCGAGGCGTACGAGGACCCGGAGACCGTCCGGTCCGCCCCGCACAACTCGACGATCCACCAGATCCGGCACGAGACGCTCGACGACCCGAAGACCTGGGCCGTCACCTGGCGCGCGTACCGCCGGAAGATCCTCGGCCAGTGAGATACGGACTGGTGGTCAACCCGGTCGCCGGACTCGGCGGCCGGGTCGGCCTCAAGGGCAGCGACGGCCCTGACGTGCAGGCCCGCGCCCGTGAACTGGGCGCGGTCCCGCGCGCGTCCGAACGCGCGGCCGCCGCGCTGGAGGAGCTGAAGGCCCGGGTCGGCGCGGCGGTCGTGCTGACCGCCGCCGGGCCCATGGGCGAGGACGCGGTCCGCGCCGCCGGGCTCGAACCCGACGTCCGGTACACCCCGGACGCGTCGGACGGCCCGGACCGTGCGGACGCTTCGGGGACGACGGCGGCCGACACGGTCGCCGCCGCCCGGGCCCTCGCCCGGCACGTCGACCTGCTGCTGTTCGCCGGCGGCGACGGGACGGCCCGGGACGTGCTGGACGCCGTCGGCGCGTCCGTGCCCGTCCTCGGCGTCCCGACCGGCGTGAAGATGCACTCGGCGGTGTTCGGCGTCGGGCCGCGCGCCGCCGGCGAGGTCGCCGCCCGCGTCGCCACGACGCGGGCGTTCACCGAGGCCGAGGTCATGGACCTCGACGAGGAGGCCGTCCGGTCCGGCCGGGTCTCGGCCCGGCTGTACGGCCACCTGCTCGTCCCCGACGTGCCCGTCCGCGTGCAGCAGCGCAAGGTGGGCAGCTCGGCCGCCGACCCGTACGCGGTCGGCGGGATCGCCGCCGAGCTGGCCGGGCGCGTCGGCGCCGGGCAGCTCGTCCTCGGCCCCGGCGGGACGACCCGCGCCGTCGCCGCGGCGCTCGGCGTCGACGTCCCGGTCATGGGCGTCAACGTGCTGCGCGACGGACGGTTCTTCGCCGCCGACGTCAACGCCGCCGAACTCCTCCGGCTCGTCACCGACGACGACTGGACCGGCGGCACGTGGATCGCCGTCACCCCGATCGGCGGGCAGGGCTTCCTGCTCGGCCGCGGCAACCAGCAGATCGCGCCCGAGGTGCTGCGCGCCGTCGGGCCGGACCGGCTGCTGGCCGTCGCGACCGAGGCCAAGCTCGCCGCGCTCGGCGGCCGCCCGCTGCTGCTCGACACCGGGGACCCCGGCCTGGACGGCGTCCTGGCCGGCTACCGCACCGTCATCACCGGCCGTGGCCGGACCGCCCGCTATCCCGTTCAAGGAGCCTGAAGATGATCGACCTGACCGGTAAGCGCGCCGTCGTGACCGGCGCCGCGTCCGGAATCGGCCGCGCCACCGCCGAGCTGCTCGCCGAGCTGGGCGCGTCCGTCGTGCTCGCCGACCTGAACGCCGAGGCCGGGGAGGAGGCCGCCAAGGCCATCCCGAACGCCCTCTTCTCCCACTGCGACGTGTCGAAGGCCGCCGACTGCGAGCGGACGATCGGCCTCGCCAAGGAGGCGTTCGGCGGCCTCGACATCCTGTTCAACAACGCCGGGATCATCCGGCGCTCGACCGTGTGCGAGATCACCGAGGACGACTGGGACCTGGTGATGGCGGTCAACATCAAGTCGATCATGCTGATGAGCCGGTACGCGGTTCCGCTGATGACCGAGGCGGGCGGCGGAAGCATCGTCAACACCGGGTCCGGTTGGGGCATCCAGGGAGGCGCGCAGGCCGTATCGTACTGTGCGTCGAAGGGAGCGGTCGTCAACATGACCCGCGCGATGGCGATCGACCACGGGCCGCAGAAGATCCGCGTCAACTGCGTCTGCCCGGGCGACACGGCCACCGGGATGCTCGCCGACGAGGCGGCGCAGCTCGGCGAGCCGGTCGAGGCGTTCTACGCCGACGCCGCCGACCGGCCGCTCGGCCGCATCGGCACCCCCCGCGACATCGCGAGCACCGTGGCGTTCCTCGCCAGCGACGCGGCGGCGTTCGTGTCGGGCGCCGTCCTCGCCGTGGACGGCGCGGGCACCGCCTGACCCGCGGCCGGGTGCGCGGCGGGCGGTCGCCGGCCGCACTCCCGGCCCGCGACGGTCGGATCCGGGCACTGGGGAAGAGGGAGAGCATGGCGATCGAGCGCCGTCCGCTGCGTGAGCAGATCAAGGACGAGCTGCTGGAGCGGCTCGGGCGGGGCGAGTTCGCCTCGGACGAGCCGATCAACGAGAACCGGATGGCCGCCGACCTCGGCGTCAGCCGCACCCCGCTGCGCGAGGCGCTGATCGCGCTGGAGCGCGAGGGCGTGATACGCAGCGAGCGCGGCAAGGGCTTCCGGTTCGCGCCGATGAGCCGCAAGGAGTTCCTGGACCTCAGCACGATCGTGCGGGAGATGGAGTCCCTCGCGCTGCGGCTGAGCGACCCGGCGTTCCTGGTGTCCATCGCGCCCCGGCTGCTGGCCGAGGCGCGGGGGTTCCCGGACCCGCGCGCCGCCTACGCCGACCTGGAACGCCACGACGACGCCTGGCACGAGACGCTGACGTCGGGCTGCCCGAACGAGCGGCTGATGGACATGATCGCTTCGCTGAAGCTGACCATGCACCGCTACGAGCGGGTCGTGGTCGGCGACCAGGACGTGCTGGAGCGCTCGGCCGCCGAGCACGAGCGGATCGCCGAGTGCCTGCTCGGCGGGGACGTCGAGAGCGCGGTCGCCGCGCTCAAGGTCAACTGGGCGAGCGGCTCCGAGCGGATTCTGGAACGTTTCGACCGTGAGCGTGACCGGCGGGCGGCGGTCGAACCCACGCCGTCCTGACGGACGCGTCCCGCCGAACGTCGCAAAGGCCGGGGTGGCTCGGCGGTTCAACCGCTCGCCGCCCCGGCCTTCGCCTTTGCCGATGTCAGTCCAGTGCTCTGCGGTCGGCGGCGATCCGCGCCGGGTCCCAGCCCGGGTGGGGCACCGAGTCGAGCAGGAGCCGGGTGTAGGGGTGCCGGGGCCCGTCGAGGACGGCGGCGGCCCGCCCCGTCTCCACGGTCCGTCCCCGGCGCAGGACGAGCAGGTCGTCGGCGACGTGCCGGACGAGCGACAGGTCGTGGCTGACGAACACGAACGCGACGCCGAGCGAGGCGCGCAGGTCGCGCAGCAGTTCGACGATCTGGGCCTGGATCGACACGTCCAGCGCGGACGTCGCCTCGTCCAGGACCAGCACCTTCGGTTCGACGGCGAGCGCGCGGGCGAGCGCGACGCGCTGCCGCTGACCGCCCGACAGCCGCCGGGGGAGCGCGGCCGCCTCCCGCTCGCCGAGTCCGACGCGGTCGAGCAGCTCGTCGCGGCGCGCGCGCCGGGTCGCGGAGTCCAGGTCGAAGTGCAGGCGCAGCGGCTCCTCGACGGCGTCGGCGACGGTCACGCGCGGGTCGAGCGACAGGTACGGGTCCTGGAACACCATCTGGATCGCGCGGGCGCGCGCGAGGCGGGCCGTCCGGCCGCGCGGCGGGGCGGTGCGGTCGGCGCCGTCCACGACGACGCGTCCGGCGGACGGCCGTTCCAGTCCGACGAGCATCCGCGCGGTCGTGGTCTTCCCGGACCCGGACTCGCCGACGATCGCCAGGCCGCCGCCCGGCGGGACGGTGAACGAGACGTCGTCGACGGCCGCGTGGTCGCCGAACGTCTTGCGCAGCCCCTCGACCGCCAGAACCGGCTGTTCAGTCATGGATCGGCTCCTCGGCGCGATGGCAGGCGACGGACACGCCGTCCACGAGGCGGAGCGCGGGCCGTTCGGCGGCGCACTCCGGGGCGGCGAGGCGGCAGCGGGCGGCGAACGCGCAGCCCTCGGGGTTCTCGGCGAGCGACACCGGACGTCCCGGAACGCCGCGCGGCGGCTCGCCGGACCCCATCCGGGGCGTCGCGGCCAGCAGTCCCGCCGTGTACGGGTGCCGGGGACGCGCGAACAGGCCCTCGGCGGTCTGCTCCTCCACGATCCGGCCCGCGTACATGACGTAGATCCGGTCGCAGACGGCGGCGGCGAGGTCCAGGTCGTGCGTGACGAACAGCAGGCCCGTTCCGCGCTCGGCCTGGAGCCGGGTGAGGATCGCGATGACCTCCGCCTGCGTGGTGACGTCCAGGGCGGTGGTCGGCTCGTCGGCGAGCAGCAGCCGCGGCCCGCCCGCGAGCGCCCCGGCGATCATGACGCGTTGCAGCATGCCGCCGGAGAACTCGTGCGGGAAGCGGCGCAGCGCCCGGCGCGGGTCGGTGATCCCGACGGCCTCCAGCAGCTCCTCGGCCGTCGCCCGCGCGGCGCGCGCGGGCGTGCCGCCGGCGCGCAGGCCCTCGGTGACGAAGTCCCCGATCCGGCGGACGGGGTTGATCGAGGCGCGCGGGTCCTGGAACACCATCGCGACCTCGCGGCGGCGCAGCTCGCGCAGCCGCGCGGCGGACATCGTCAGGACGTCGTCCCCGGCCACCCGGACGGTCCCGGTGGCGGTGGCCCCGGCGGGCAGCAGCCCGAGCGCGGCCCGGCTGGTCACCGACTTGCCGGAGCCGGACTCGCCGACCAGCCCGACGGACTCGCCCCGCGCGACGCGCAGCGCCACCCCGTCCAGGACGGGCCGGGCGGCGCCCGAGGCGAGCCGGACGGTGAGGTCGTCGATCTCCAGCAGGGTCTCCCGTGCGGTCCCGGTCATCACGCCTCCCGCTTCGCGACCCGGTCGGCGACGCCCTCGCCGACGACGCCGAACGCCACGACCGCGACCACGATGGCCGCGCCGGGCGCGAGCGCGGGCATGGCCGCGCCCTGGAGCAGCGCGTTCGCGCCGTTGTTGATCATCGCGCCCCAGTCGGCGCCGGGCGGCTGCACGCCGAACCCGAGGAAGCTGAGCGCGGCGAGGTCCATCAGCGCGTACCCGAAGTTCATCGCCGACTGCGCCAGCACGAGCGGCGCGATGTTCGGCACGAGGTGGCGCAGGCAGATCGTCCAGCCGGACCAGCCCTGCACCCGGTAGGACTGGACGTAGGGACGCGTCGCCTCCTGGACGGCCACGTTCCGCACGAGCCGTCCGACGTAGGGGACGTAGGCGATGCTCATCGCGACGGTCGGCGCGGTCAGGCCCGGCCCGAACACGGCGACCAGCACGATCGCGAGCAGCAGTCCGGGCAGCGCGAACACCAGGTCCATCGCGCGGGACAGCAGCGCGTCGACCCAGCCGCCGCACCACGCGGCGGCGACGCCGACGGCGGCGCCGAGCGCGGTCGAGACCACGACGACGACCAGCGGGCCCAGCAGCCCGGTGCGGGCTCCGTAGATGAGCCGGGACAGCACGTCCCGTCCGGACTCGTCGGTGCCGAGGGGGTGGTCGCCGGACGCGCCGCCGAGCGCGGCCGACAGGTCCAGGCCGTTGGGGTCGTGCGGCGCGATCCAGGGAGCGAACACCGCCACCAGGACGATCAGGGCCAGGACGATCAGCGCTGCCGTCTGCATCACGTCGCCGCCGTGCAGGCGGCGCAGCAGGGCGCGCCTCTCGAGGTGGACGGCGGTCACCGGGCGGCTCCCTTCACTCGCGGGTCGATGAGGGGCTGGAGCAGGTCGACCAGCAGGTTCGCGGCCACGAAGGCGAACACGACCAGCAGTGACACGGCCTGCACCACGGGGAAGTCCTTGACGGTCACCGACGACACCAGCAGCTGCCCGACGCCCGACAGCCCGAACGCGGTCTCGACGATCGAGGTGCTGACCAGCAGCCCGGCGACGATCGTCCCGGTGACGGTGCTGATCGGGCCGAGGCTGTTGCGCAGCACGTGCCGGCGGACGACGGCGGCGCCGGGCACGCCGCGCGAGCGGGCGACCTCGACGTGCTCGCGGGCCAGTTCCTCCAGCATCGCCGAGCGCGTGACGCGGGCCAGCAGGCCCGCGAACGTCAGCGCGAGCGCGATCGCCGGAAGCGTGAGGTGGCTGATCCGCCCGCCGAACCCGCTGCCGTTCCCGAACGCGGGGAACCAGTGCAGCTTCACCGAGAACAGCGAGATCAGCCCGATCGCGGCGACGAACGCGGGCGTCGCGTTCGCCATGCCCGTCCCGATGAGGACGATCCGGTCGGCCGCCCCGCGCCGCAGCGCGGCGAGCGCGCCGACCGCGAGGCCGACGACGAGGATCAGCAGCGCCGCGTAGGCGACGAGCCAGAGCGTGGTCGGCAGCCGGGACGCGACGAGCCCGCCGACGTCCTGCCGGAACTGCACCGACCGTCCGAAGTCGCCGGTCAGGACGTTGCCGATCCACTTGGCGTACTGGACGGCGAAGGAGTCGTCCAGGTGGTACTGCGCGCGGATCGCGGCGAGCGTCTCCGGGGTGACGGGACGTCCCTTCATCAGGAACGTCGCCGGGTCGCCGGGCGCGAGGTAGAGGGAGCCGAAGACCGCCAGCGAGGTCGCGACCAGCGTCGCGACCATCCCGGCGAGCCTCTTGACCAGGAAGAGCGCCACGTCAGCCCGCCGATCCGAGCATCGCGGCCCAGGGGTACATGAGCTGGGTGATACCGGTCGGCGCGCCCGTCACCTTGCGGTTGAGGAACAGGCTGTAGGGGACCTCGTAGAGCGGGATCCAGACCATGTCGTCCATGGAGATCCGCTGGAGCCTGGCGACGGTCGCGGCGCGGGCGGCCGGGTCGGGCTCGGAGTTGGCCTGGTCGACCAGCTTGTCGTAGGCGGGGTTGGAGTAGCCGCCGTAGTTGGAGAAGTTGCCGGTCTGGAGGATGCCGTAGAACTCCAGCGGGTCGGGCGTGGAGTCGTACCAGGTCGTCATGATCAGGTCCACGCCCGACCGGGACTTGGGGTCGGAGAACAGCGCGGTGTAGGCGTCGGGCGCGACGGACCGCAGTTCGACGTTCAGCCCGATGGACCGTCCGGCGGCCTGGACGGCGTTGGCGATGACGCCGATCTCGGGCGACAGCGTGCTGGTCGTCATCACGAGCTTCTTGCCGTCCGCGCCCGCCTGCTTGACGAGTTGCTTGGCGCCGTCGACGTCGCGGACGAGGTCGGGGAGCTGGGCGTAGTAGCCCTTGGCCGCCTCCGGCGCGATGCCCCAGGCGCCGCTCGCGCCGGGCGCCTTGGCCGGGGTCGCGACGCCTCCGGCCGCAGCCTTGATGATGCCCGTCCGGTCGAGTGCCATGGACAGCGCCTTGCGCACCCGCACGTCGCCGAGCGCCCCCTTGAGGTTGGTGGGGATGAGGGAGACGGCCGTGGTGTTGGGGCCGAAGTAGAGCTTGCCGTTGGGCGTGTTGCGCAGCTTCGCGAACCCGGACGTGGGGATCATGTAGCCGCCGTCGACCTCGCCGGACAGCATGGAGTTCACGCGGGTGGACGGGTCCTGGATGAAGACGTTCTTGATGGTCGCGGCCTTGGGCTTCAGCGACGCGTCCCAGTAGCCGTCGAACCGCTTGAGGGTGATCGACTGGCCCTTCTGCCACTTGTCCAGCGCGTAGGGGCCGGTGCAGTTCACGCCGCCGTCGGGGGTGCCGTAGCCGCGTCCGGCCCTGGACAGCGTCGCGGCGCTCTCGACCGTCCCGGCGGAGGTGCCCATCTCCTCGTTGAACAGCTGGTCCGGCTTCTTCAGGTGGACGGTGACCTGCATCGGCCCGGTCTTCTCCACGGACGCGACGTTGGTGTACGACGAGATCCAGTACGAGCCGACCTTCGGGTCCATGTGCCGCCGGAGGCTCGCGACCACGTCGTCGGCGGTCAGCGGCGTCCCGTCGTGGAAGCGGACGCCCGGGCGGATCGTGTACACCCAGCGCTTGGCGTCGGGGGCGGACGACGCGCTCGCCAGGCCCGGCTCCACCTTCAGATCGGGCGTGATGCGCTGCAGCTGCTCGCAGACGTTGGCGAGGACGGTGTTGGGCGGGTAGTCGAACGCGAAGGCGTAGTCGAGCGACTGCGGCTCGCCGTACAGCGACCAGGTGACCGAGTCGACCGGGCCCTTGGCGGGCGGGGTGTCCTTGGAGATCTGGAAGGCGCCGGAGCCGGCGGGCCTCGGACTGCCGCCGCAGGCGGCGGCCGCGAGCGCGACGAGCGCCAGCGCGGCCAGGGAACGGGAGGTGCGCATCGGACGACCCCTTACGACGGACCGGCCGCGGGGACCGGCCGGAGAGTGCTGGTGAGTATTGGTGAAGGAACGTTCCTGCACAAGCCTCTGAAGGAACGATTCCGCACAGGTGAAGCGGGGGTGAAGCGGCGGAGGGAAAGGGTGCGGGGCGGGTTAGGATCCGGGCATGACCACACCCCCGCCCCGGGTCCGCCTGGTGGACGTCGCGCGCGTCGCCGGAGTGTCCAAGACGACGGTCTCCGACGCGCTGAACGGCACCGGCCGGCTGCCGGACGCCACCCGCGAGCACGTCCGCGAGGTCGCGCGCGGCCTCGGCTACCGGCCCAACGCCACCGCCCGGCGGCTCCGCGCCGGGCGGACCCGGCTGCTCGGCCTGGCCGCCCGCGAGTACGTGCGGTCCCCGTGGGTGTACGCGGAGCTCGCGTACTTCTCCCAGCTGACGACCGCGGCCACGCGGGCGGCGCTGGAGCACGGCTACGGCGTGGTGCTGCTGCCGACCGCCGCGCCGGACGACTGCTGGCTGGACATGCCGCTGGACGGCGTGTTCGTGATCGACCCGGTCGAGGGCGACCCGCTGGTCGCCGACTTCCTGTCGGCGGGCGTCCCGGTCGTCAGCGACCGCCGCGCCCTCGCCGAGGGCGGGGGAGCGGAGGGCGCGCGGCCCGCCCGCTGGCTCGACTTCGACTACGAGAGCGCGACGATCGAGGCCCTGGACCACCTGCGCGCGCAGGGCGTGGAACGGATCGCCCTGGTCACGGCCCGGTCGACGTCCTGCTTCTTCGACCGGTCCGGGGAGGCGTACGCCCGGTGGTGCGCCGGGAACGGCCGGGTCCCGGTCACCGTCGCCTCGGACGCGCCGGGTCCGGCGCATGTGCTCGCCGCCGTCGAGGTCGTCCTGTCCGCTTCCGGTTCGGGTGGGTCCGGTGCGTCCGGTGCGCCTGGCGGGCCGCCGGACGCGCTGCTCGTGCTGCCCGAGATCAGCCCGCCGCTGCTGCTCGACGCCCTCCGCAGGCTCGGCCGATCGGTGCCGGACGACCTGCTGGTGGTGTGCGCGACCGAGGATCCGGCCGCCGCCTACACCGATCCGGGGATGAGCACGCTCGGGTACCTGCCCGTCGAGAGCGCGCGCGCCGGTGTCGAGCTTCTGGTGGACGCGATCGAGGGGCGTCCCGGCCCGGACGGCCGGCTGTTCGGGGCCCGGCTGGAGGTCCGCGCGTCGTCGCTGGCCGCGGGGGCTCCGCGCCGGACGCGCTGAGCTGCTGCATGACGGCCATCACAGCCGTCCGCCCGGTTATCGGTCAATAGCGTTGTCATAAGCGGGGGCGGGCGTCGCGGGAAGCCGGGCCTCCATGGCGTCCAGCAGCAGCTCCAGCGCGAACGGGTAGACGCTGTGCCGCATGTCGGCGGCGAGCAGCTGCCGGGTGGCGGCGATGTGGGGATGCGTCTCCGGGCTGAGTTCGGCGTACCGTCCCCGCCACACCGTCAGGTCGGCGTCCCGGGCGGCGGGCGGCAGCGCGATCGCCGCCGCCTCCAGGGCGGCCAGGCCGAGCGCCTGGTCGATGAACGCGTGGTACAGCGTGACGGCCTCGGCGTCGGGGAACCCGGCCGAGCGCAGCACGCCGAGGATCGCCTCCACCGCGCGCATCTCGTTGCCGCGCCCGGTCGTGCGGTGCGCCGCGAGCATCGCCAGCTGCGGATGCGCCTGGTAGGACGCGTGGATCCGCAGCCCGATCTCCCGCAGGTCGGCGCGCCATTCGCCGGTCGGCGCCCAGCCCGCCTGGGTGCGGCCGATCAGCTCGTCCGCGACGGCCAGCAGGAGGTCGTCGGTGTCGCGGAAGTACCGGTACAGCGCGCTCGGGTCGGCCCCGAGCGCCGCGCCGAGCCGCCGGACGGTCAGCGCCGCCGCGCCGTGCCGGGCGATCAGCCGCAGCGCGGTCTCCACGATGAGTTCCTCGGACAGCACGGTGCCCTGCTTGGTCGGCCGCCTGCGGCGGCGGCGGTCCTCGGGGGTGACGCGTTCGCTCATGGCCGGGATATTACGTCAACGTTATTGACGTTGTGGAGGGGTGCGGGTTGCCTGGTCTGCCGTCCGGTGCTCCAGCTGGTGCGGCCGGGCGGAACATCGACGTCATCGACGGGAGCGACATCCATGACCCATGCCGATCTGGTCTTCCTCGGCGGGCCCGTCCACACGGTGGACGCGGCGCGCACGCGGGCGACCGCCCTGGCCGTCCGGGGCGAGCGCATCGCCGCGGTCGGGCACGACGAGGTGCGCGATCTGGTCGGCCCGCGCACCGAGGTCGTCGACCTGGCCGGGCGGCTGCTGGTGCCCGGCTTCGTGGACGCGCACGTCCACGCCGTCGGCGGCGGCGTGGAACTCGGCGAATGCGACCTGACCGGGACGGTCGAGGTCGCCGACTACCTCGAGGCGGTGCGCGCGTTCGCGGCGGCGCACCCGGACCGCGCGTGGATCACCGGCGGCGGCTGGTCGATGGAGAGCTTCGAGGGCGGCCTTCCGGACCGGCGGCTGCTCGACGCGGTCGTCCCCGACCGTCCCGTCTACCTGCTGAACCGCGACCACCACGGCGCCTGGTGCAACACGCGCGCGCTGGAGCTGGCGGGGCTGACCGCCGAGACGCCCGACCCGTCCGACGGGCGGATCGAGCGGGAGGCCGACGGCACGCCCAGCGGCGTCCTCCAAGAGGGCGCGACGGAACTGGTCGGACGGCTCGTCCCCGCGCGGACCCCCGCCGAGAGCCTGGCCGGGCTCCTGCGCGCGCAGGAGCTGCTGCACTCGCTCGGCATCACCGGCTGGCAGGACGCGGCGGTCGGCTCGTTCGGCGGCTTCGCCGGGAACGACGAGGCGTACCTGACGGCGGCGCGCGACGGCAGCCTCACCGCGCGGGTCAACGGCGCGCTGTGGTGGGAGCGCGAGCGCGGCGCCGAGCAGATCCCCGAGCTGGTCGAGGCGCGGTCGCGGCTGCGCCACGGCCGGTTCCGCGCGGACACCGTGAAGATCATGCAGGACGGCGTCGCGGAGAACTTCACCGCCGCGATGACCGGCCCGTACCTGGACGCCTGCGGTTGCGCGACGCAGAACTCCGGGCTCAGCTTCGTCGACCCCGAGGCGCTGCGCGGCCACGTCACCGAGCTCGACGCGCTGGGCTTCCAGGTGCACTTCCACGCGCTGGGGGACCGTGCCGTCCGGGAGGCCCTGGACGCCGTGGAGGCCGCGCGGACCGCCAACGGCCACCGCGGCACCCGGCACCACCTGGCGCACCTCCAGGTCGTCCACCCCGACGACGTGCCGCGGTTCGCCCGGCTCGGCGCGATCGCCAACATGCAGCCGCTGTGGGCCGCGCACGAGCCGCAGATGGACGAGCTGACCATCCCGTTCCTCGGTCCCGAGCGCGCCGCGTGGCAGTACCCGTTCGGCGACCTGCTGCGCGCGGGCGCGACCCTCGCCGCCGGGAGCGACTGGCCCGTGAGCAGCCCGAACCCGCTCGCGGGCATCCACGTCGCGGTCAATCGCAAGGAGCCGGGGACCGCCGACGAGCGCGTGTTCCTGCCCGAGCAGCGGCTCGACCCGGTGACCGCGCTCGCCGCGTACACGGCGGGATCCGCGCACGTCAACGGCCTGGACGAGGCGGGCAGCCTGCGTCCCGGCGGCCTCGCCGACCTGGTGGTCCTGGACCGCGACATCCTCACCGGCCCGCGCGAGGAGATCGCCGAGGCCCGCGTCCTGGCCACCTACGTCGGCGGTGAGGCGGTGTACCGGGCGGGCTGACCGGTGAGCGCGCGGTGAGGAGGCGGTGAGCGCCGCCGGGCACTGTCTCCTCATAGCCGGACCGCGACCGAGGTCCGGACACCGAGGAGGAGACGACGATGGGCAAGCTCGACGGCAAGACGGCACTGGTGACCGGCGGCTCGCGCGGGATCGGCCGGGCGGTGGCGCTGCGGCTGGCGTCCGAGGGCGCGTTCGTGGCCGTCCACTACGGCGGTGACGAGGACGCGGCGCAGCGGACCGTCGCCGACATCGAGCGGGCGGGCGGCCGGGCCGTCGCGATCCAGGCCCGGTTCGGCGAGGACGACGCGGTGGACCGCCTGTTCGAGGCCCTCACCGCCGAACTGGACGGACGAGGCCTGGACATCCTCGTCAACAACGCCGGGATCGCCTCGGCCAGCCCGATCGCCGTGCTCACCCCCGCCGAACTCGACCGGCTCCTGAAGGTGAACGTCGCCGCGCCGTTCTTCGTGACGCAGCGGGCGCTGCCGCTGCTGAACGACGACGGCCGGATCATCAACATGGGCTCGGTCGCGAGCCGGATGGGCGTGGCCGTCCAGATCGGCTACACCGTCACCAAGGCCGCCCTGGAGGCGCTCGCCCCGAGCCTCGCCAACGAGCTCGGACGGCGCGGCATCACGGTGAACACGGTCGCGCCCGGCGCGATCCGCACCGACATGACCGCCGGGTACGTCTCCATCCCGGAGGCCGCCGCCGCGCTGGAGGCGATCACGGCGCTCGGCCGCCTCGGCGAGCCCGAGGACGTCGCGGACGTGGTCGGCTTCCTCGCCGGACCGGACGCCCGCTACGTCACGGGCCAGACCGTCGACGTCTCCGGCGGCACCTGGCTCGGCCCGATCGCCCCGGCCGCGACCTGACCGGGGCCGACTTACGTCAACACTATTGACGTAGATTCCCGGAGCGGCTTCCCTGGGCTCCCGTCGCGCCTCGTCCGGGGCGCGCGGGTGGAGACACGGCGGGGGCGGGCGCCCTCGCCGCGAGGGGAGGACGTTGTGGATCTGAACGGCAGAGCGGTCGTCGTCACCGGGGCGGGAAGCGGGCTCGGCCGCGCGTACGCGCTCGCGCTCGGCGAGGCCGGCGCCGCCGTCGTCGTCAACGACGTCGAGGCCGAGGCGGCCGGGCGGGTGGCCGGGGAGATCGTCGCGGCGGGCGGGCGCGCGGTCGCCGAGCCCGGAGCGGTCGGCCCCGCCGAGGTCGCCGAGCGGCTCGCGGACCGCGCGGTCACCGAGTTCGGCGGGCTCGACGCCCTGGTCGCCAACGCCGGGATCCTGCGCGACCGGGTGCTCTGGAAGATGTCCGACGAGGAGTTCGACGCGGTGCTCGACGTCCACCTGCGCGGCACGTTCACCTGCGTCCGGGCCGCCGTCCGGCGGATGCGCGAGCAGGGCCGGGGCGGGCGGATCATCGTCGTCGGGTCGCCCGCCGGGCAGCGCGGGAACTTCGGGCAGACCAACTACTCGGCGGCGAAGGCCGCGATCGTCGGCATGGTCCGCACCTGGGCGATGGAGCTGGCCAAGGCCGGGATCACCGTGAACGCGGTCGTCCCCGTCGCCGCGACGGCGATGACCAGGACCATCCCCGCGTTCGCGCCGCACGTCGAGGCATGGGAGGAGCGGGGCGAGCCGTTCCCGGCATGGCTGCGCGCCGCCGAGGGGTTCGGGTCGCCCGAGGACGTCGCGGGCCTGCCGGTGTTCCTCGCCTCGGAGGCGTCCGCGAGGGTGACCGGCCAGGCCATCGGCATCGGCGGCGACCGGCTCTCCCTCTGGTCGCACCCGCGGGAGGTCGCCGTCGGCTACCGGACCGGCGGGTGGACGGCGGACGACATCGCCGCCGCCTGGGCGACCGGCATCGGCGCCGCCGCGCAGACCGTCGGCATCCCCGCGCCGCAGGACCCGAACGCGTGAACCCCGCCGAAGGAACCGGGCGAGTGAACCCCGCCGAGGTGAGGGCCGGCGGTGTGGACCTCGACGAGATCGTCGCGATCGACGTCCACACGCACGCGGAGATCTCCTCGTCCGGGCATCAGTCACTGCCGCCGTACCTGATGGAGGCGTCCGAGAAGTACTTCGGCGCTCACGGGCACCGGCTCCCGACCATCGACGAGACGGCCGCCTACTACCGCGAGCGGAAGATGATGGCCGTGGTGTTCACGGTGGACGCCGAGCAGGCGACCGGGCATCCGCCGATCCCCAACGAGGAGGTCGCGGAGGGCTGCGCGCGGCATCCGGGAACGCTCATCCCGTTCGCCAGCGTCGATCCCTGGCGGGGGAGGGCCGCCGTCCGCGCCGCGCGCAGGCTGGTCGAGGAGCACGGCGTGCGCGGCTTCAAGTTCCACCCGAGCCTTCAGGACTTCGCCCCGAACGACCGGATGGCCTACCCGCTGTACGAGGCCATCGAGGAACTGGGCGTGCCCGCCCTGTTCCACACCGGGCAGACGGGCATCGGCGCGGGACTGCCCGGAGGCGGGGGCATCCGGCTCGCGCCGTCCGACCCCATGCTCGTGGACGATGTGGCGGCCGACTTCCCCGGGCTGCGGATCGTCCTGGCCCACCCGTCCTTCCCCTGGCAGGACGAGGCGCTCGCGGTGGCGCTCCACAAGGAGCACGTGCACATCGACCTGTCGGGCTGGTCGCCGAAGTACTTCCCGCCGCAGCTCGTCCGGTACGCGAACTCGTTGTTGCAGGACAAGGTGCTGTTCGGGTCCGACCACCCGGTGATCACGGCGGACCGGTGGCTGCGCGACTTCGAGGGGCTCGACATCAAACCGGGCGTTCGGCGGAAGATCCTCAAGACGAACGCGGCGCGCCTGCTGGGGCTCGCCGCCGACGAGGAGGTGGAGCGCCATGCGTGACCAGGGCATCGGATCGTGGACGGCCCGCCGTGCCCGCAAGACCCCGGACCGGATCGCGATCGTCCACGGGGAGACCCGGCGCACCTACGATGAGCTGCACGAACGGGTGTGCCGCCTGGCGAACGCGCTGCGCGGCCTCGGCGTGCGGCAGGGCGACCGGGTCGCCTACCTCGGGCCGAACCACCCGGCCTTCCTGGAGACGCTGTTCGCGGCGGGCGCGCTCGGCGCGGTGTTCATCCCGCTGAACACGCGCCTGGCGGTCCCCGAGCTGGAGCACGCGCTCACCGACGCGGGCGCCGACGTGCTCGTCCACGCCCCCGAGCAGGCGGACGCCGCCGCCGGGGCCGCCGGGTCCGTCCGGACGCGGATCGCACTCGCCGGGCCGGACGGCGGAGGCGCCCTCGGCTACGAGGAACTGCTGGCCGCCGCGTCCGCCGAGCCGTCCGACACCCCGGTCGGCCTGGACGACCCGTGCCTGATCATGTACACGTCGGGGACCACCGGACGGGCCAAGGGCGCCGTCCTCACCCACGGCAACCTCACCTGGAACAGCGTCAACGTCCTGGTGGACGTCGACCTCGCCGGGGACGAGACGACCCTCGTCGCCGCGCCGCTGTTCCACGCTGCCGGGCTGAACATGACCTGCCTGCCGACCCTGCTCAAGGGCGGGACGGTCGTGCTGATGTCCGCGTTCGACCCGGGGCGGGCGCTCGCGGCGATCGGGGCGCACCGCGTCACGTACATGTTCGGCGTGCCCGTCATGTTCGACGCGATGGCCGCGCACCCGTCCTGGCCGTCCGCCGACCTGTCCAGCCTGCGGCAGCTCACCTGCGGGGGCGCGCCCGTGCCGCTCGGCACCATCCGGGTGTACCGGGAGCGCGGCCTCGCGTTCAGCCAGGGCTACGGCATGACCGAGGCGTCACCCGGCGTCCTGTTCCTGGACAAGTCCGACGCGTCCCGAAAGGCCGGGACGGCGGGGGTGCCGCACTTCTTCGCCGACGTCCGGATCGTGGACCCGGCGGGACGGGACGTCCCGCCGGGGGAGAAGGGCGAGATCCTCGTCTCCGGCCCCACGGTCATGCGCGGCTACTGGGGCCGCCCCGACGACACCGCGCGCGTGCTGGACGGCGGCTGGTTCCACTCCGGTGACGTCGCGACCGAGGACGAGGACGGCCACGTCACCCTCGTCGACCGGATCAAGGACGTGATCATCTCGGGCGGGGAGAACATCTACCCCGCCGAGGTCGAGGCCGTCCTCGCCCGGCATCCGGACGTCGCCGAGTGCGCCGTCATCGGCGTCCCGGACGAGCGCTGGGGCCAGGTCGGCCGGGCCGTCGTCGTCCCGCGCCCCGGCACGTCCCCGGACGAGGCCGGGATCCTCGCGCACCTGCGCGAACACCTCGCGGGCTACAAGGTCCCGGCGTCGGTCGTCCTGACCGGAGACCTGCCCCGCAACCCCACCGGAAAGATCATCAAGAGGGCGCTGGCCGCCCGCTTCGGAAAGGACCTGCCGTGAACCCCGCCCCCGACGCCGCCCCCGAGGCCGCTCCCCGCACCGCCCCCCACGTCGCGCACGGCCTCGCCGGGCTTCTCGCGCTGCGCGGGACCGACCTCGGGCACACCGGCTGGACCGGGATCACCCAGGGGCGGGTGGACACCTTCGCCGACGCCACGGACGACCACCAGTGGATCCACACGGACCCGGCGCGGGCGGCGGACGGCCCGTTCGGCGGCACGATCGCGCACGGCTACCTCACCCTCGCCCTGCTCATCCCGCTGTTCAGCGAGCTTCTGACCATCGACGGCGTGAAGATGAGCGTCAACTACGGGCTGAACAAGGTGCGGTTCCCGGCGCCCGTCCCGGTCGGCGCGCGGCTCCGGCTGCGCGGTGTCGTCGCCGACGTGACCGAGGTCAAGGGCGACGGCGTCGAGATGACGCTCGACTTCACGATGGAGACCGACCGGGGCGAGAAGCCGGCGCTCGTCGCCCAGGCCGTCTACCGCCACTACGCCTGACGCCCGAACACCGCGCCTGACGCCCGAACACCGCGCCTGACATCCGATCCCGCCCGGCCGGGCCATGTCCCGGCCGGGCGTCAGCTCTCTTCCGGCGTCAGCATGCGGTGCATCATCTCGACCCAGGTCGCGACGAACGTCTCGTCGTCGACGCCGACCGGGGACACCTTCAGCAGCCCGCTCATCACGCGGGACGAGAACAGCGCGCCGAGCCCGACCGAGGCGACGGCGGCGGCGCGCTCCTCCGGGACGCCGGCGCTCTCCCGCAGCCAGGCGGTGAACTCGGTGAACGTGGTGTTCACCAGCTGCCGCACCGCGTCCTCGACGATCTCCGGACGGCTGCGCGCCTCGGTCAGCATGATGCGCAGCAGCTCCTCCTCGCCGTCCAGCTCGGCCAGCACGTAGCGCGCGCTCAGGGTCAGCTCGGCGCGCAGGTCGCCGAGGCCGCCGAGCACCCGGCGGATGTCGCGCAGGGCGTCCAGCCGGTTCAGGTTGCGCTCGATGCCCGCCCGCAGCAGCGCCTCCTTGGTGCGGAAGTGGTGGTAGAGGCCGCCCGCGCCCGGGGTCAGCCCGGCGGCCCGCTCGATCTGCGCGACGCTCGTGCCGCGGTAGCCCTGCTCGCCGAACAGGCGCATGGCCGCGTCGAGGATCCGGTCCCGGGTCGGGGTTGACGGCGTCATGGCCTAAGTAAACACTGAGGCGAAGACAGTGTCCACTTACGGGGGCTCATCGATGACCGAGCAGGGAAGGTCTCCTGTCGTCCGGCACGGGCGGGTCGCCCGCGCCGCTCCGCTCCTGGGCGCCGCGAGCCGGACGGCGGGGGAGGCGGTCGTCGCCTCCCTGCGCGGACGCCGCGACGCCGGGTTCCACGAACGCGCCGCCGACCGGTACGCGCGGCGGCTCGGCCGGTCCAAGGGCGTGCTGATGAAGGCCGGGCAGCTGCTGTCGTTCGTCAGCTTCACGCCCGCCGTGGACGGCGAGTACGCGCCGATCTACCGCGCCGCCCTCGCCCGGCTCCAGGACGACGCGCCCCCGATGCCCTACGAGGACGCCGCCGCGATGGTCGCGGCCGAGCTCGGCGCGCCGCCCGAGGAGCTGTTCGCCGAGTTCGACCGCGAGCCGCTCGCCGCCGCGTCCATCGGGCAGGTGCACGCGGCGACGCTCGCGGACGGCCGCCGGGTCGCGGTGAAGGTGCAGTATCCGGGCGTCGCGGAGGCCATCCGCGCCGACCTGGCGAACACCGAGCTGCTCGTCGGCTTCTTCACCCTGGCCCGCTCGATCGCCCCCGCCCTGACCCGGATGGACCTGCGCGGGCTCGCCCGCGAGGCGGCCGAGCGGATCGGCGCGGAGCTCGACTACCGCGCCGAGGCCGCGAGCCAGGCCGAGTTCGCCGACCTCTACCGGGGGCATCCGTTCATCCGCGTGCCCGAGATCGTCCCGGAGCTGTGCGCCGGCCGCGTCCTGACGATGGAACTCTCGGACGGGATGCGCTGGCGGAAGGCCCTCACCGCCGAGTCCGGCCTGCGCGACCGGTGGGCCGAGGCGCTCTACCGTTTCACGATCGGCTCGCTGCGCCGCGTCGGGCTGTTCAACGCCGACCCGCACCCCGGCAACTACCTGTTCCACGAGGACGGCACGGTCACGTTCCTCGACTTCGGCTGCGTCAAGCGGTTCACGCCACGGCAGGCCGTGCAGATCGGCGCGATGGTGTCCGCCGCGGTGGACGACGACGCCGAGGCGTTCGCCACCGTCATGCGCGACACCGGGTTCCTGCCGTCCGGCGGGGAGGCGTTCGACCCGGCCGAGGTGATCGGCTGGTTCCGGACGACCCTGAACTCGCTGGTCGAGCCGCAGCCGTTCACCTTCACCCCCGAGCGGACGGCGCGGATGGTCGCCCGCGCGTACTCGCCGACGGGCGAGTACGGGCCGCTCGTCCGGCGGCTGAGCCTGCCGCCCGACTTCATGCTCCTCACCCGCATCGAACTGGGGATGAACGCCGTCCTCGGCGAGCTGAACGCGACCGGCCCCTGGCTGGACATCTGCAACGAGTGGGACCGCGGCGGCCCGCCCGCGACACCGTACGGGGAACTCGACCAGAGGTTCTGGAAGGAGCGCCATGAGGGCCGCAGCCTGGTCTGACACGGGCTCGGACACACCGCCCGGCGCGTGGGTCGTCCGGGACGAGACGCTCGGCGCGTTCGTCGTCTCCGGCTACGACGAGGCGGCGCGGGTGCTGCGCGAACCGGGCTGGAGCAGCGATCCGCGCAGGATCGCCGGCCGGAGCCTCGCCGTCCCGCCCGGCGTGCTGCTGTTCCTGGACCCGCCCGACCACACCCGCCTGCGCCGCCTGCTCAGCCCCGCGTTCACCCCGCGCGCGGTCGGACGGCTCCGGCCGCGCGTGGCCGCCATCGTCGACACCGTCCTCTCCGGCCTGTTCGCGGACGCCGACGAGGCCGACCTGATGGCCGAGGCCGCCTACCTGGTCCCGCTGGCCGTCATCGCCGAGCTCCTCGACGTCGGCGCGGAGGGCGCGAGGGTGTTCCGCGAGCACACGCCCGGGCTCGTCCGGATGCTGGAGGCCGTCCCCACCGCCGAGGACGTCGAGCGCGGCGCGGAGGCGTCCCAGGAGGTGATGATGTTCCTGCTGCCGCTGCTGGTGGAGCGGCGCCGCGCCCCCGGCGGCGACTTCGTCGGCGCGCTGGCCGCGACGGACGGGCTGAGCCTGGAGGAACTGCTCGCCACCTGCGTCCTGCTGCTCGCCGCCGGGCACGAGACGACCGCGAACCTCATCGGCAACGGCGCGTCCGCGCTGCTGCGCGACCGTGCGCAGATCGAGCGCCTGCACGCCGATCCGGCGCGCGCCGTCGAGGAGCTGCTGCGCGCCGAGCCGCCCGTCCGCCTCGCCGGACGCGTCGCGCTCACCGACCACGAGCTGGGCGGCGTGCGCGTCCCGGCGGGGTCACGGGTCGTCGTCCGGATCGACGCGGCCAACCGCGACCCGCGCCGCTTCGCCGACCCCGGACGGCTGGACCTCTCCCGCGAGCCGCTTCCGCACCTGGCGTTCGGCGGCGGCCACCACTACTGCCTCGGCGCGGCCCTGGCCCGGCTCGAGGCGGCCGAGACGCTGACCCGCCTGTTCGGCCGCTTCCCGGATCTCGCGCCCGCCGCCCCCGAGCCGCGCCGCCGGACGTCGACCACCTTCAACGGCTGGGCGACCCTCCCGGTCCGCGCACGCCGATCATCCGCGTGAGGCGGGCGCTTCGGGCGACGCGGCCTCAGCCGCCGAGGGCCTCGCGTTCGATCCGCTCGAACTGCGCGCCCATGGCCTCGGCCAGCGCGTTCGCGCCGGACAGCGGGCGCACCATGACGGTGAGCTCGTCGATCAGGCCGTCCTCGCGGACGTGGATGAAGTCGCAGCCGTGCACCTCGCGTCCGCCGACGGTCGTGCGGAACATCAGCGCGTGGTCGCGCCCGCCCGGCTCGGAGATCTCCCGGACGTACCGGAAGTCCTCGAACACGCGCAGCACGCCGCGCAGGATCGCCATCGTGATCGGCTTGCCGGAGTAGGGCTTGAACACGACTGGGCTGGTGAACACCACGTCGTCGGCGAGCAGCGCCTCCATGGCCTCCAGGTCGCGCTCCTCGGCGGCCTTCCGGAACGGATGCATGCCTCACCCCTATTCAACGAGTTGACTACCTGGCCGCAGGCTAGCACACGCACCTAATCAACTAGTTGACTATCTGTGGCCGCCGCTCAGGCGTGGCGGTGGGCCTGCTGGAAGCGGGCGGTCTTGGTGCGGTTGCCGCAGACGGCCATGGAGCACCAGCGGCGCGAGCCGTTCTTGGTGAGGTCGTAGAACCACAGCACGCAGTCGGGGTTCGCGCACTTGCGGACGCGCTCGCGGCGTTCCCCGAGGAGGCGGACGAGGTCGGCGGCCGCGATCCAGGCGGGCGTCCATTCGGGGTCGCCGGTGACGACCTCGGAGGCGGGCTCGCCGTCGCGCAGCAGTGGACGCCGCGAACCGTGCGCGAGGACGGCGTTGAGCGGCCGTTCGTCCCCTTCGAGGGCGGCGCGGACGGCGTCGCGCGCGGTCAGGAGGTGGGCGCGGGCGGCCTCGGGGCCTCCGGGCGGGACGGGGAGGGCGTGCTCGGCGAGCCAGCCCGCGAGGCCGTCCGGCTCGTCGAACTCGTCGAAGCGCCGGTCCTGGTCGATCCAGATCGTGTCGACCAGGTCGAGGGCGAGGGGTTCTCCGGTGAGCGGTCGTGGCATGCCCCGAGTGTATCAACCGGCAAAAGTGGGTTGACTGGTTGAGTGGACCCGGGGTACGTTCAGGGCATCGGAAACCGGCTAAACGCCTTTAGATGGTTGGAGAAGATCATGGCTGCTGTACGCCACCGGACGGTCCGGATCGACGGGCTCGACGTGTTCTACCGGGAGGCGGGCGACCCGTCCGCGCCCACGCTGGTCCTGCTGCACGGGTTCCCGACGTCCTCGGTCGTGTACCAGGGGCTGATGGCCGAGCTGGCGGACGAGTTCCACCTGATCGCGCCGGACTACCCCGGCTTCGGGCTCAGCTCCGCCCCCTCGGCCGACGAGTGGGAGTACACGTTCGACCACCTGGCGGACGTGGTGGACAAGCTGCTCGACGAGCTGGGCCTGACCCGATACGCGATCCACGTGCACGACTACGGCGCGCCGGTCGGCTTCCGGCTGGCGACCCGCCACCCCGAGCGCGTCACCGGGATCGTCACGCAGAACGGCAACGCCTACGACGAGGGCCTGACCCCGTTCTGGAAGCCGATCCGCGCGTACTGGGCCGACCCGTCGAAGGAGAACGGCGACGCGCTGCGCGGCCTGCTCACCCGCGAGGCCACGCACTGGCAGTACACGCACGGCCTTCCGGAGGTGTCGCTCGTCGACCCGGCCTACGAGCTGCACGACCAGGCGCTCCTGGACCGTCCGGGCAACCAGGAGATCCAGCTCGCGCTGTTCCTGGACTACGGCAGCAACCCGCCGCTCTACCCGGCCTGGCAGGAGTACCTGCGCACCCAGCAGCCGCCGTTGCTGGCGGTGTGGGGACGCGGTGACGAGATCTTCGGCCCGGACGGCGCGCTCGCCTTCGCCCGCGACCTGAAGGACGCGCACATCCAGCTGCTCGACACCGGCCACTTCCCGTTCGTCACCCGCACCCGGCAGAGCGCCGCGCTGATCCGCGACTTCCTCCGCCGCCTCACCGACTGACGGCGTTCCCGGCGTCACGTACGCAAGGCCCTTCGCCAAAACGGCCCGGCCGACACGCAGAAGCGTGTCGGCCAGGCCGGCGTCGTTCCGGGTGCTCGCGCGCCTCAGGCGCGCGAGCGGGTCACCCCATCGGCCCCATGGGACCCATCGGCCCCATGGGCGGACAGGGCGGCCCCATCGGCACCGGGATGGGAAGCGGGACGGGGAGGGGGGCGAAGCCGCACATGGGGAAGTTCGGCGCGAGGCCGGAGTGGCTCGTGGCGGTCTCGGCGTGGGCCGGGACGGCGCTCAGCATGAGTCCCAGGATCGCGGTGGCCGCGCCGGTGGTGAGGGTCTTGCGCATAGAAGTAGCTCCCGTTCTGCACCCGGCCCCTTCCTGGGGTCGGTTCCTCGGCAGACACCCTACGACCACGTTGTGTCACCGTCCCGCTACAAGCGGATGTCGGCGTGCCGGAGGAACGCGTTCACCCGGCCCCCGTGACGGGGACCGGGTGAACGGCCTTGCGGAAAGGGCTCTGCGGAGGGGCTCCGCGGAGAGGTTCCGCGCCGGGTCAGGCGAGGGTGAGGAAGAGCTTCTCCAGCTCCTCCTCGCTCATCGGCGGGGCGTCCTCCTCGGCGGCGGCCATGCACTGGCGCATCCCGCTGGCCACGATCTTGAACCCGGCCCGGTCCAGGGCCCGGGACACGGCGGCGAGCTGCGTGACGACGTCCTTGCAGTCACGGCCCGCCTCGATCATGGCGATCACTCCGGCGAGCTGGCCCTGAGCACGGCGGAGCCGGTTGAGGACCGCGCCCTGCGCGTTCTCGTCGACCTTCATCGCTGACCTCCCTGTCGAGCTGAGCGGTGGGTCCATGGTACCCACGGGGGTATATGCACGGACCGGTTTCGTGGCGGGCGTCTCCGTCCCGCTCCGGCTCCCGCGCTCAGTCATGCGAGAACCGGACGTTCGGCAGCAGCCGGTCCAGCCACCGCGGGCACCACCAGGCGGCCCGCCCGGTCACGCGCAGCAGCACCGGGAGCAGCACCAGCCGGACGAGCAGCGCGTCGAGCAGGACGGCCACGCCCAGGATGACGCCCATCTCCTTCGGCGGCAGCGGCCCGGACAGCGCGAAGGTGAAGAACACCGCGACCATCACCCCGGCCGCCGCGAAGATCACCCGGCCGGAGCGGGCGAGCGCGCCGACCACCGCCTGCCGCGGATCGCCGGTCCGCTCCCACTCCTCCTTGGCCGTGGCCAGCAGGAACACGGTGTAGTCCATCGCGATCGCGAAGATCATGGCGAAGAAGAACACCGGGGCCCAGCCGTCCAGGAAGCCCTGCGGGGTGAAGCCGAGCAGGCCGGACCCGTGGCCGTCCTGGAACACCAGCCGGGCCGCGCCGAACGCGGCGGCGGTGGACAGCAGGCTGGTCAGGGCGCCGAGCGCGGCGATCAGCGGGGCGCGCAGCGCGAACAGCAGCAGGACGAACCCGAGGCCGACGACGGTGCCGAGGACCAGCGGGGTCTTGGCGTCCAGCAGGCTCTTCAGGTCGAGGTTCTCGACGGACGCGCCGCCGACGAGCGCGCCGTCCGGCAGGTCGGCGCGGAGCCGGTCCACGGTCGCCGACAGCGCGGGGTCGGACGGGTCGACCTTCGGGACGGCCTGGACGAGCGCCAGCCCGGAGCCGTCCGCGGACGGGGCGGCGGGCATGACGGCCCCGATGCCGGGGTCGTTCCGCAGCACCGACGAGGCGGCGTCGGCCTGGGCCCGCGGCGTGATGATCTGGAGCGCGCCGGGCGCGCCCTTGCCGAACGACTCCTGGACGGCCGCGTAGCCCATGCGGGCCGACGCGTCCTCCGGGACGACGGTGATCGACGGCATCGCCGTCCGCAGTCCGAGGACCGGGATCGCCAGCGCGACCAGCAGCACGGTCGCGGCCACGCCGAACAGCGCCGGACGCCGCCACAGCAGCCGTCCCCACGCCTCGAACCGGTTGGCCTTCGCCTTGTCCCTGCGGCGCGCCCACGGAGGCGTGCCGAGGTCGATCCTCTTGCCGAGCATCCCGAGGACGGCGGGCAGCAGCGTCAGCGTCGCGGCCAGGACGAACACGACGGCCAGCATGATCCCGCCCGCCATCGACCGGAAGGCCGGGGACGGCACGAGCATCACGGCCGACAGGCTGACCAGGACGGTCGCCCCGGACAGCAGGACGGCCTTGCCCGCGGTGTCCATCGTCTCGACCACCGCGCGGACGGGACCGGACCGCTGGAGCGCGTCCCGGAACCGCATCACCAGGAACAGCGCGTAGTCGATGCCGAGCGCGAGCGCGAACATCATCGCGAAGTTCATCGCCCAGATGGAGATCGGGGTCAGCTCGGTCAGCAGCACGAGCGAGCCCGCCGACGCGGCGAGTCCGGCGAGGGTGAGCAGCAGCGGCAGCCCGGCGGCGACGAGCGAGCCGAACGCCAGCACGAGGATGGCCATGGTCACCGGCCACGACAGCATCTCGGACTTCATCATCGCGTCGTGGTTGGCCTTGTTGAAGTCGCTCCACAGCACCGAGGCGCCGGTGGCGCGCACCTGGACGCCGTCCGCCGAGAGCTTGGCGAGCGGGTCCTTCAGGTCGTCGGCGGCGCGGACCATCTCGTTCGGGTCGGCCGCCGCGCCCGCGAGGATCACCGCGGTCCGGCCGTCCTGGCTCACCGTGGCGCCGGGCTGGGGCCGGACGATCTGCCCGACCCGCGCGTCGGCGTCCAGGGTGGCGACGGCGCGGTCGACGACCCCGGACACGGCCGGGTCGGTGACCGGCCGGTCGGCCTTGACGACGACCTGGAGGGCGCTGGAGGCGTTGCCGCCGAAGTGCTTCTCGGCCAGCTCGCGGACCTGGACCGAGGCCGATCCGTCCGCCTGCCAGCCCGCGCCGGACAGCGCCGAGTTGACCTTGGGCGCGAACGCCCCGAGTACGCCGACCAGGACCAGCCACACCAGCAGGACGAGCCGCGCGTGCCCGGCGGCCCATCCGCCGAGCCGGCCGAGTAGCCCGGCCCGTCCCGGTGGACGGTCCGCCTCCCGCCTCAGCCTCTCCAGCTCTTCCACGACGCTCATGCGGCTCCCCTCCAGGGTCCGGACATACCCCATGGGGTATCTGACCCCGTCACCGTACCTGATACCCCATGGGGTATCCAAAAGCTGGGCTGAACAGCGGAGACATCGTCCGGCCCTCCGCCGGCCGCGCAGGGGCGCGGTGATAGAACCACTGTGGGTGATCTCTAGCGCCGCTTCGGGGGACGGACGTGATGCGCCGACGTGTGGTGATCATCGGTGGGGGAGTCGCCGGGACGGCCGCCTTCGCCACCCTGGCGCGCGCGGGCGTGGACGCGCCGGTCGACATCGTGGACCCGCTGCCCGCCGGAGCGGGCACGGCCTTCGGCGTCGGCGACGCCGCGCTGCTCTGCAACACCTCGGCCGCCCTGATGTCCCTGCGGCCGGGACTGCCCGCCGACTTCCACCGGGCGCTGCGGGCATGCGGCGCGCCCGTCGAACGCGAGGTGTTCGCACCGCGCCGGGAGTTCGCCCGGTATCTGCGCGAGGTCTACGAGACGGCGGCGGGACGTCCCGGACTGGCGCATCGCCGGGTGCCACGGCGCGCGGCGTCCGTCCGGCCCGTCGGCGACGGCTACCGCGTCCTCCTGGACGACGGTTCGCACCTGGACGCGTCCGAAGTCCTGGTGTGCCTGGGCTGGGGGCCGCCGTCGGTCCCGGACGGGCTCCGCGACCGTCCGGGCATCGTGACCAGCCCGTTCCCCGAAGAACGCATGCTGGAGTCGGTGCCGCCGTCCGGCCGGGTCCTCGTGCTGGGGACGAAACTGTCCGCCATCGACGCCGCGCTCCTCCTCACCCGCCACGGCCACCGGGTGACGATGGCGTCGCCGTCCGGGGCGCTGCCCGCCGTGCGCACGCGGACCGTCCGGGGAGCCGTGCGGATCGACCCGGCCGACGTCCACGCGCTGGACTCCGCCGACCCGCGCCTCACCCGGCGGATCCTGGACCTCGTCACACGCACCCTCGAAACCCCGCTGACCTGCGCGGATGCGCCCGCTGACACGGTCGGGCGGCTGCGCGCCGAGATCGGGCTCGCGCGCCGGGGCCTCGTCGGCTGGCAGGACGTCCTGGTCGAACTCGTCGACCTCGCCAACCCGATCCTGGTGCGCCGGGACGGCGACGCGCGCCGCCGGGTCCTGCGCGCGTGCGAGCCGCTCATGCGTTACCTGGGCTCGTTTCCCCTCGGCAACGCCGAACACCTGCTCGAACTATTGGAGACCGGGCAGGTGCGGGTGCGCGCAGGGGGTCCGCGACGGCTGGACGGCCCGTCCCCCTGGCGGGTGCGGTGGCCGGACGGCGAGTCCGAGCCCTTCGACGCCGTCGTCTGCGCGACCGGCTTCACGAGCAGACCCCTGGGCATGCGACACGGAGCCCTCTCGTTCGCACACGATTCATCCGGAACCAGCACGCCTCCGGAACTGGACGCCGACCTCCGCCTGCGCATGAACGGGCGCGCCGAGCGGATCTGGCTGCTAGGCGTTTCGTCCGGCGTGCGGATGCCGTTCGCCAACGCCGTCCATCACGCGACCGACCAGGCCGAGGCGTTCGCGCGGGCCTTCACGGAGCGCTGACCGGCTCAAGCGCTGACCGGCTCAGCCGAAGCGGGCCGTCCAGGCGTCGAGGGACCAGGGGGCCTGGTCGAGGAAGGGCAGGTCCGAGCGGACCATCGGCCGGACGGCCAGGATCGGCAGCGGCCCGTGCAGCGGCCGGAACCCGGGATTGCGGATGCCCGGGGCGGCGGGCGGACCGGGATGGAACTCGCCGATCATCAGCCCGTGCCGGACGAACGACGGTTTCAGCCTCCGCTGGGCGCCCTCGATGACCGACTCCCAGTCGCGCTCGTCCACTTCGGGGAACGCCACGAGCAGCGCCCGGTGCGGATCGCCCGCGCCGTCCTGGTGGGCGACGAACCAGGAGAGGTACCGGCGCATCACCAGCGCCACCTGTTCCGGCCCGTCCGGACGCGCCGCCCAGACCGCGCCGAGCAGCCGCCCGCCCTCCAGGGCCTGCCGCGTGTACGGGCACACCGCCCCGGGGCGTCCCAGGTCGGGGTGCGGACGGCACAGGTGGTCCCGCACCCAGCAGGTGATCACTTCGAGCGGCCCGGACCCTGCCCCCGCCGGTTCCCGGGCGGTGTCGGGCGCCTCCCCGCCCGTCAGCGGCCGGGGAGGCTCCCAAGGGTCGGTGATCAAGCCGAGAACACGTCCACCGGCTCGTCCGAGACGTAGAACCTGCGGGCCTCGGCCAGCAGTTCCTGGGTGCTGATGTGCCCGTCGCGGTCGGTGTCGAGTCCGCGGGCGGACGCCATCGCGTGCCGCTGGTCCGCGCCCATGGCGGTCAGGACCTGCGTCCAGTCGTCGACCGAGACCCTGCCGTCGTCGTCGAGGTCGGCGACGGCGATGACCGCCTCCGCCCACGGACGCAGCGAGTCGTCGAAGCCGCGCATGCCCGAGTGGAGGGAGCTCTCGGCGGCGGCGAGGAACTCGGCCCGGTCGATGGGGCCGTCCGGACTGGTGCCGGCGCTGCGCGCCAGGCCCTCGTAGTACTGGCGGGCGCCCTCGCGCAGGGCCCGGCCCTTCTTCGATCCCGGGTTCTGCGCGAGGGCCCGCAGGATGCCGTCGGCCATGAACTCGAGGTCCTGCCGGGAGATCGTGCCGTCGTTGTTGCGGTCGAAGGTCTCGAAGCGTTCGGCGAGTTTGGCGTCGTACGCCTGGAGACGGGCCTGTTTGACCTGCTGGGCATGGTTCTGTTGGCCGTTGCGCGGCTTGGTCTCGTGGAGCCGTTCCTCCTGGCGGGTCTGCTTGTTCTTCTTGCTCACGGTGCCCTCCGGAAACTCGAATGTCGTGTTTCGCACCTATAGCGCTACCCTCAGTGATCGGCCGTAGCCGAGATCATCTCCCTGGCCCACGGTAAGAGTCGGCAAACCGCTACGAGCGCAGGGTGACCGCGACGGGGAGGTGGTCGGAGTACGGGACGGCCGGCCGGGCGGGGTCCTGCGGGGTCAGGCCCGGCGTCGTCAGGATGTGGTCGAGCTGGTCGGTCGGCCTGGGCCGTGCCGGGTAGGTGAGGAACGGGCGGGCCGCCGCGAACGCGTCCTTCAGTCCCGCTCCGAGCAGGACCTGGAAGGCCCGGTCGCTCGGCTGCATGTTGAGGTCGCCGCCCAGGACGACCGGGCCGCCCTTCGCGGCGGCGTCCCGCGCGATCCGCGCGAGCTGCTCCGCCTGCCCGAGGTCGGTCCAGCCGTCCGGGGGCTGGGTGTGGGTGGCGATGACCGTGACGACGGTTCCGTGCCACCGCAGGCCGACCTCGAGGGCCTCGGCCCCGGTCGGCCCGCCCTTCACCAGGACGTGGTTCCGGACGGACACGACCGGCAGGTTCGTGAGCAGCGCGTCGCCCCACACCTCGTCCCCGGCGGGCGCCCAGTGCGGCTTCAGCCCGAGCCGGCCGGACATCAGCCTCAGCTGGTCGCGGCCGCCGTTCAGGAACCAGCCGCGGTCGACCTCGCTCAGCAGCACCACGTGCGGACGCAGCGACCGCAGGGCGTCCGCCTGCCGTGCGGCGGTCATCGTGCCGTTCATTCCGAAGCCCATGCGCAGGTTGTAGGCGGCGACGCGGAGCCCGTCGCCGGGCATCGGAGTCCAGGAGGGCGTCCCGGGCCAGCTCGTGGTCAGCGTGACCAGGAGCGCGGACGCGGCGGCGACGGCGAGCACCGGCCACTGCCGTCCCTCGTCCGGACGGCTCGCGCGGCCGAACGAGACCGCCGCGACGATGACCGCCGCCGCCACCGGAACCCACCGGTTCGGCATGCCGAGGTCGTAGGCCGAGTAGTACGCGAAGAACAGGACCACGAAGACGAGGAGGCCGGTCGCGGTGGCCAGCCCGCGGCGGGTCGCGGTCGTGGCGTCCTCGCCGGTGGGCGAGGGGCTGGGCTCGGCGGCCGCCCAGCCCAGGCATCCGGCCAGCGCGAACTGCCCGCCGACCTGTGCGATCAGTGTCCAGGTGGGGGAGACGCCGTGGACGCCGTCCACCGTCGCCCGCCCGAACGCGAACCCGAGCGCCGACAGGACGAGCAGCACCCCGGGAACCGCCGGACGGCGCGTCCAGAACGCGGGGCGCGCGGCCACCGCGACCGACAGGACGGCGCCCGTCGCGACCGCCACGGCGGCCCAGGTCGCGCCGTCCGCGCTGGCCTGCGCATGCGACGAACTGCCCGTGTAGAGGCCCCACAGCAGGAGCGCGGGGCCGAGCGTCCACCACAGCCGACGCCCGTGGAAGGCCTCCTCGTCGCCGGGCGTGCGGTGACGGAACAGGGCGAGCGCGAACAGCCCCAGCTCCAGGACGAGCAGGGCCCACGGCCACAGTCCGTCCCGCCAGACCAGGTCGACGCCGCCGAGCGCCGCGTGGAGGACGCCCGAGGCGGCGAGCCCCGCGACGAAGCCGGTCGCGACCGGGCGCGCGTCCCGTGCCGTCCCGGCCGTCGCGACCAGCCAGCACAGTCCGGCGAGCAGACCGGCGCTCGCCACCGCGACCTGCGCGGTCCCGCCGTCGGTGAACTGGAGCGCGGCGCGCGCCGCGAGCAGGACGACCGCCGCGCCCGGCCCGATCCGCCGGGCGAACGGCGCGGCCGCGAACGCCGCCGCGAACCACACCAGCGCGTACAGCCCGATGAGTTCGGCCGGCGTGCTGCCCGCGTCGCCGACCACGGTGATCAGGGACGGCAGGAACACCCTGACGACGTCCACCAGGACGACGGAGCCCACCACGACGTCGAGCCGCACCCGCACCACGCACCTCCGGTGTCCGCGTGAATGCGAGAGAGCTTCACGTATGAACCCGGAGGTGCGCAAGGGGCATCACCTGCGAATCACCCGAACAGGCGGTACTCCGTGAGCAACTCGCCGATCTCGGTCTCGTTCAGCTTGCCCAGCAGGCGCTTGCGCAGGATCTCCGGCATCGGCAGCCGCAGCTCCTCGCCGTCCCGGAGCCGGTTCGTCGCGGCCAGCAGCTTCCGGACGTCGTAGGTCGAGTTGAACACCTCCGGGACGCCGCGCTCGACGCCGAGCAGCGTGTAGACCGCCTCCATCGGCGTCCGGACCGAGTACTCGGTCGTGAAGATGCAGTCGCGGCTGCTCTCGGCGAACTGGCCGATGAACGCGAAGTTCACCGCGCCCTCCGGCACGACGTCCGGACGGTCGCCCGCCCGGCGCGGCATGAAGAACGACGTCACGTACGGCATCATCACCGGCACGGCCTTGGCGCCCGTCGCGGCCAGCTCGGGGATCTCCTCCTCCGGGACGCCGAGGTGGTACAGCCACTCCTGGACGATCTCCTCGCCGGTGCACTCCCGCATCGGCTTCTTGACGTAGTCGCCGGGGACGTCCACGAACAGCGAGTACAGCCACGCGACGACCTGGTCCTTCGGCTGCTGCTTGAAGTGCGGCTGCCGGTTGACCGTCCAGCTCAGCAGCCAGGCCGAGTCGCGGACGGTGACGATGCCGCCGGTGACGACGCGTCCGCTGAACGGGTCGCGCTTGCAGATGCGCTGGATGTGCCGGGGGATGCGGTCGTCCAGCGTGGTGACGGTCGCCGACTCCCACTGGGTCTCGGGGATGTGCGAGCCGAACACGTCCGGGCGGCCGAACGCCGGGTCCTTGGACGCGATGCGCCGCCACAGGTCCCAGGCGGGGGCCGGTCCCTCGTTCAGCTTCGCGGGCGTCCGGTGGTCGCCGTTGTCGGAGTTCTCGGTCAGCGAGCCGATCGTCATGAACAGCAGGTCGTCCGGGCCGAGCTCGGTCCCGCCCTCCACGCCGTCCCGGATCCACTTCAGCCCGGACGCCTGCTTGCGCTCGGGCGTGAGGACGAAGTCGACGTCCACGACCTCGGTGTCGAAGTGGAAGTTCACGCCCTGGTCGAGCAGCCACCGGTACAGCGGCAGCACCAGCGACTCGTACTGGTTGTACTTGGTGAACTTCAGGGCGGAGAAGTCGGGGAGCCCTCCGATGTGGTGGACGAAACGGTGCAGGTACAACTTCATCTCGAGGGCGCCGTGCCATTCCTCGAAGGCGAACATGGTGCGCCAGTAGAGCCAGAAGTTGCTCTTCAGGAAGTCCTCACCGAAGACCTCGTTGATGCGCTTCCCCTCCATCTCCTCGCGCGCCGCGAGGAACACCTTCACGAGGTCCTTCTGCGCCTTCTCGTTGAGCGCGAAAAGGCCGTCCGTGCGCGCGTCCTGGCCGCGCTTCTCGGTGACGCGCTGGAGGGAGTAGTTCGGGTCGTCCTTGTTGAGCCAGTAGAACTCGTCGAGGACGCTCGCGCCCTCCACCTCGATGGACGGGATGGAACGGAACAGGTCCCAGAGGCACTCGAAGTGGTCCTCCATCTCGCGTCCGCCCCGGACGACGAATCCCTTCTCCGGCTCCTTGATCCCGTCGAGTGCGCCACCCGGAATCCGCAGCCGCTCGAGGACGGTGATCCGGCTTCCGTCCATCTGGCCGTCCCGGATGAGGAAGGCCGCTCCGGCGAGGGACGCGAGCCCCGACCCGACGAACCAGGCGGTCTTGTCCTCCACGCCCTTCGGCTTCCGCGGCCGTGCGAACGCCTCGTAGTTCCCACTGCTGTAGTACATGCGATTCCCCCCGAAACCACGAGTGTTGACGACCCGGGTCCTACCCACCGGTAACCCTGCGCGACACCTCGAAACGATCAGGTGTGCGCGACCTCTCAGGCCCGCCCGGGACCCTCCGGAGTGTGATCCACGACGGTTGACGACCCTCCCGGCTCTAGGGCCCTCGGGAGCTCGGGGCCGGTCGGACGCCCCGCGGGCACCACCGGACGAGGAGTGCATGTGAGGGAGCCGGGTCTGCGAGCCCGTGGCCTGCGGAGGCACGACGGGACGGGCGCGGTGCCCGTCCGCGCCGCCGACGGCGTCCACCTGGACGTTCCGGTCGCGCTCGCCGTCGTGGCGTTGCTGACGGCCGTCCCGATCCGGCACGCCGCGTCCCGCCCGGTGGCCCGAGCCCTGGCGGCCTGACGGCGGACTCCGATCGGGCGAGGGTTCGCGACGCCGAGCCGGGGCAGTGCATAAGAGCCGAGGTGGACGACGCGCTCTCGGCGGAATTGGTCGCGGATCCGGCGATCTACGACATCGTGGACGAGAGCGAGCGGAACGCGGACGGCCCGGCGGTGCCGAGGCAAGCCTGACAGGGCGCTCTTGGTGAAGTCCGGCAGCTCTTTTGCCCGTTCCGCTGCCGGGCCGTGAAACTCCGCGATCTAGCTTGTGATCATGACCTTGGAGGGTCGCTTCGGCCGTCTGCGTTGGTGTGGCCTGGCGACGGCCGTGGCGGTCGTCGTCCCGGGCCCTCCGTCGTACGCGGCCGACGGGGGGATCCGGCACGCGGGCGCCTCGCCCGTGGCCCGGGACCACGTCGGGGTCGCCGCAGCACGCGCACGCGCGCGCGGCCGCTGCCCGGCATGGCGGGGCAAGGTCATCTGCGTCGACCTGACCCGGCAGCGACTCTGGATGCAACGAGGACACAGGACGCTGTTCGGGCCGGTGCCCGCGCGTACCGGACGCTGGAGCCGTCCCACGCGGACCGGATGGTTCCGCGTCTGGTGGCGGCACAAATTCCACTGGTCGACCGCCTTCAACTCGCCCATGCCGTTCAGCCAGTTCTTCACCGGCGGGCAGGCGATCCACGGCGTCTACGGCTCGGTCGCCACCGGACCCGGTTCACACGGCTGCGTGAACCTCGACTACGAGGCCGCCCGGCGGCTCTGGCGGATGACCCGGACCGGGCAGGCCGTCTACGTCTGGGGGCGCAAGCCCGGCACATGACGCCGCGCCCGGCCGCATCGCATCGCACGACCTTCACCATCATCGACCGTGAGGAGAACCATGAGCATTGCCCCAGGCGCGCGGCGCCTGATCACCACGATGACCGCCGCGGCGGTCGTCGCGCTCGCCTTCGACGGAGCCGTCGCCCACGCCGCGGCGGCGGGCGGGGGAGACGACGGCTGTGATCACTACGGCAGGCACACGATATGCCGGGGCTTCATCGGCCACCACGGCCCGAGAGGCCGTCGGGGGCCGCGAGGCCGGACGGGTGAGAAGGGGCCGGAAGGCCCGGCGGGTCCTGCCGGACCGGCGGGTCCGGAGGGGCCGCCCGGCATGATCGGCCCGGCGGGGCCGATCGGCCCGGAGGGGCCCATAGGCCCGGCGGGGCCGGAGGGGCCGGAGGGGCCAATGGGTCCCGCTGGTCCCGAGGGGCCGCAGGGCCCTGCCGGGCTGAACGGCCAGACAGGCCCTGCGGGTCCTGAAGGTCCGGAGGGGCCGGCCGGCCTGATCGGTCCGGCGGGCCCGATGGGTCCCGAAGGTCCGGAGGGCCCTGCCGGACCCGCCGGACCCGAGGGGCCGGAAGGCCCGGCCGGGATCATGGGGCCCGCGGGCCCGGAGGGCCCGATCGGCGACACGGGACCGGCCGGTCCGGAGGGTCCGGCGGGCCCTGCGGGGGAGGAAGGTCCGGCGGGTCCCGAGGGGCCTGCGGGTCCGGCGGGCCCCGCGGGTCCTGAAGGCCCGGAGGGCCCCACCGGCCTCACCGGCCCGGCGGGTCCGGCGGGTCCGGAGGGGCCCGACGGCCCTGCGGGTCCGGAAGGCCCGGCGGGGCCTGAGGGTCCGGCGGGTCCCGAGGGGCCTGAGGGCCCGGCAGGTCCCGAAGGGCCGGCGGGTCCGAACGGGGTGGTCCTTCCGAGCATCATCGTGGACGGCGCACCGGAGAATGTGCTCGACGGCATCATCACCGTGGCGACGGCGACGTGCCCGATCGGCACCACGCTGACCGGCGGCGGCGTCAAGGAGGACGTCTCGCCGGGGACCGTTTTCCGGGTGCCCCTGCTGCTGGGCTCCTACCCGGACAATGGCGCGAGGACGTGGACGGCCGAGCTCTCCAGCATCTCCGGCGGCCCCGGTGCAATCACGGCCACCGCCTACGCGGTGTGCCAGCCCATCGGCTGACCACGCTCCACAGCCGTCGCGGCGTCCCTCTACCGAGGACCGCGCGGTCTCCTGCACGACCAAGTCGCGGAGCCCGGACCAGGAGGTTCGGGCTCCGCGACCGGACGACCCGAGGTCAGGCGGGGACGGCCTCGACCTCGGCGAGCAGCGCGTCCAGGACGTGCATGGCCCGCCACGCCTTGGTCATGCCGAACAACGCGGAGAACCGCACGACGGCCCGCAGGTCCTCGCCGCTCGCCCCGGCTCCACGCGCGCGGGTCACGTGAGCGCGGAAGCTCTCCTCAAGGGTCTGGAACAGCACGTCCACGGTCATCGTGGCGAACGCGCGCTCGCGCACGCTGATCCGCTGCATGCCACCCCGCATCCGCGACTGGAGCGCCATGTAGCCGGCGAACCCCTCGTCCAGCTCGGCGACGGACCGGAGCATCGCCTCGGGGAGCGGACTCCCCGTCCCGTCGGCGTTGACCACGTGCCCCGCGCCCGTCGGGTTCACGCCCAGCTCGCGCTCGATCGCGACGAGCCGCTCGAGCGCCGCCACGGCCGCCGGATACCCGCTGTCATACGCGATGAAGCGCAGCAGTTCCCGCAGGTCGTCGGGGGAGACGCCGTTGCCGTACGCGCGCCGCACGTGCTCCTCGAACGGCGCGCCGAGGGTCTGCTGGCACACGTCCGCGACGAGGCAGAGCAGGGCCTTCTCCCGCGCGGACAGTTCGGGGAGGCCGTCCCAGAGCATGCGCGCGGTGGCGTCGCGCATCTCGGCGAAGACGGAGTCCCGGGTGTGGAGGTCCATGGGTCGCCCCTTCCTGGGTTAACGCTTGTAGCGCTACGACTGTAAGGCAACGGGCGCGCCCGTACAATGGCGCATCATGGAAACGACCTCCGCGCCCCGGGGACGCAATCGGCGCGGCCAGGGCGCGCGGCTGAAAGAGGACATCGTCGCGGCCACCCTGCGCCTGCTGGACGAGCTGGGCGACGACCAGGCGCTGTCCCTGCGCGCGGTGGCCCGCGAGCTCGGCATCGCGGCGACCTCGGTCTACATCCACTTCGCCGACCGTGACGCGCTTGTCCTCGCGACCCTCGAACGCGCCCACCACGACCTCACGCGGTCCGTCAACGAGGCCGAGGAAGCGCAGGCCGACCCCGTCGGCAAGCTCCGCGCGCGCGTCCTCCTGCTCGGCCGATGGGTCCAGGACCATCCCGGCCTCTACAAGGTGATGCACGAGAGCACGCTCAACCAGCGCGAATCCATGGCGTTCAAACAGGAGCTGGCCGACCGCGCCACCGCCGCCGTCCAACGCTGCATGGACGCCGGCCTGGCCCCGCGGGACGACGCGTCGGCGGTCTCCCTGGACCTGAGAACCGCCGTCCACGGCGCGATCTCGATGCGCGTCAACCAGCCCGACTACCCCTGGCTCCCCTTCGAGGCCCAGGTCGACCGCTTCCTCACCAAGCTCGTCGGCGTCACCCTGCCCTGACCGCCACCGCTCAGACGGCCCTCCCCGCAAGGCAGCGCGAGCGGAGGTCGGCCACCGCCGCCTCGACGCGGGTCAGGGACCTGCGAATGTGCGGCAGGTTCACCGGGTCGGCGCTGTTCAGTGACGACAGCTGCTCATCGGGGGTCTGGCCGTAGAGCATGCTCGTCGACGCCTTGAAGCGCAGGGCATCGACCTCGTCACCGAGTTGGTGGCCCGCCATGACCGCGATGTCGTACTCGTCGAAGAGGAACCTCTGGAGCGACCGTGAGTCGGTGACGCCCAGCGCGGCGAGCGGCGTCCGCATCGGCTCGAAGTCGGGATAGACGTAGAACGCTCCGGTGGGCGGACGGCACAGCGCTCCCGCGCCGACCATGACGGAGTGCATCGCGCGGGCGACGGCGCCGTGCAGCCGGGCGCTCGCCTCCAGCCGCTGCCTGACATCGGGCGGCCCGCCGAACACGTACCCCGCCACCTCCTGCATCGGACGTGCCAGCGTCGACCACAGCTCGCTCGCCACGCCGAGCACACCGGCCCGGATCCGCTCGCCGCGCCGTCCGGCCGGGAACCGTGCCATGCCGATGCGCCAGCCGCCGAGCGCGAGGCTCTTGGAGAGGCCGGTGGTGACGACCGTCCGGTGCGGGACGATCTCGGCGGGGCTGAGCAGCTCGGTTCCGGGGTCGTGGATGATGTCGCGGTAGATCTCGTCGGAGACGACGATGAGGTCTTCCTCCTCGGCGATCGCGCATACCGCTCGCACCGCTTCCGGCGGAGCCACGGTGCCGGTCGGAGTGTCGGGCAATGTGAGAACCATCAGGCGCGGATCCAGACCGCGGGCACGCGCGCTCCGGATGGCGTCCCGTAGAACGTCCGGATCAGGAACGCCCCCGTGCCCGCGGGCGATGGGAACCCTGATCGGAGTCTTGCCGGAGAACCGCACCTGCGGCGCGTAGCTGTTCCAGCAGGGCTGCGGCAGGATGCAGTCGCCGGGGACGGCGTGCTGGACGGCCATGAGGAGCGGTTTGCTGCCGGGTGCGACGATGACCCGTTCGGGGTCGGTGGGCAGGCGGCGGCGTCCGAAGTATCCGGCGGCCGCGTCGCGGACGGCCTGCGTTCCGGCGACCGGTCCGTAGGTGGTCTGGTAGGCCGCGGCCGACAGCAGCTCGGCGAGCGACTCCATGAGTGGCAGCCGGGACTCCCCGAACGCCAGGTTCAGGATGTCGGCGCCGGCGGCGTTCAGCCGGTCCACGACCTGGTTCAGCTCCAGATTGGGAGACATGCTCCACATGTCCCAATCAATGACCCAAAGTGGCTAGATCGTAACCTATTGTCACCCTATAGCCGCGCCATGTCCGCAGGCGTCCTCCGGCCGACCGCCGTCTATTCGGTGGTGCTCGGTGCCGGTGGGGTGGCGGAGGCGAGGATGGTCTGGAGGACGCCGGGGAAGCGGGCGTCCAGGTCGTCGCGGCGGAGCGTCATGTAGCGGGCCTTGCCCTCGGCGCGGGTCCAGGTGAGGCCCGCCTCGCGCAGGACGCGCCAGTGGTTGGAGAGCGTGGAGCGCGGGACGTCCAGGTGGTCCGGGCTGCAGGACACCTCGCCGTCGGTGGTCATCCAGCGGACCAGTTCCAGGCGGACGGGGTCGGCGAGCGCGTGCAGCACCGTGACCAGGTCCAGGTCCGCCGTCTTGGGCTGGGCCAGCGAACGCATCCTGCTCTCCTGTCGCCTGTCGGGGTTGGCGCGTCCCGATCTTCCCAGTATACGATCATTTCGTTGTTTCGGGATTGTTGAAATGATCAGGAGCCCGCCGATGGCCGTCGTCACCACCTTCGCCCGCGTGTACGTCAGCGACCTGGACGCCGCACTGCCCACCTTCGAGGCGCTCACCGCCGCCAAGCCGGGCCTCCGCTTCTCCTACAAGGACCTCGAGCTGGCGAGCATCGGGGGATACCTGCTGGTCGCGGGCACCCCGGAAGCGCTGGCACCGTATCGCGCCGTCCAGGCCACGACGGTCGTGGACGACCTCGACGACGTTTTCGCGATCGTCGAGCGCGAGGGCGGCGAGACCGTCGACGGCCCCAACGAGGTCCCCACCGGACGCAACCTGACGATCCACCACCCGGGCGGCGCCGTCATCGAGTACGTCGAGTTCGACACCGCGAAGGTCCAGGCCCAGGCGGCCGGCTGATCACTCGGGCCAGGGGTTGTCCAGGATGGTCCGGACGAAGTCCTCGCGCTGGTAGCCGGGCATGAAGTGCGCGAGGACGTCCGCGTTCACGTTGCCGAACGTGGTCTCCGGACGGCGGACGTTGCCCTCGGTGAACGCCGCGAGGATCCGGTTCTTGAAGTCGGGACGCGGGTGCGCGGCGGTGACGGCCTCACGCTCGGCGTCGGTGAGTTCGCCGTACCGGACGCCGAGGACGTCGGTCTCGACGCCCGCCGTCACGAGGGCGACCTCAGGCGCCATGAACTCGGGCACGCCGGGGGTGGTGTGGAGGGCGATGCCGGTCCACACCGCGGACGCGCGGCCGGGCTCGACGCCGCGGGAGGTGAGGAAGTCGCGGGCGGCGTTCGCGCCGTCCACCTCGAAGCGCAGCACCGAGTCGTGGAAGGCGTCGGTGAGGCCGAGGTCGTGGAACATCGCCCCCGCGTACAGCAGTTCGAGGTCGACGCCGAGCCCGCGGCGCCGTCCCATGAGCGCCCCGAAGAGGAAGACGCGGCGTGAGTGGTCGTAGAGCAGGTCGGTCTCCCGCTCGCGGATGTACTCGGTGATGTCGCGCACGAGCGCGGTGTCGGGGATCGTGATCCCGGCGATGGTCTCGTCCATGGTCGCCTCCTGCCCTCCGGATGAGTCCGTTCCAGAGTCTCGCCGGAGGGGGCACGGCGGACAGTGTCCGGATTGACAACGACCCCACAAATTCGGACATCATCAGGGCATGGGCGTTCATCGCGTGGTGTTCCTCGTGTTCGCGGGCGTCAAGCACCTCGACGTCGCCGGGCCCGCCGAGGTGTTCGCGGAGGCCGCGCGGCTGGGCGCGGGCTACGAACTCGGCTACGCCTCTCCGACCGGCGCCCCGGTCGGCACGTCCATCGGAACGAGGATGGAGGTCGGCGGCGCCGCCGGGGAGGTCGCGCACGCCGACACGGTGATCGTCCCCGGAGGCGACGCCCTGCCGACCACCCCCGTGGACGTCGAGGTGCGCACAGCGACATCGCACCTGGTGGGCGTCGCTGGCCGGGTCGCCTCGGTGTGCACCGGAGCGTTCCTGCTCGCCTCCGCCGGTGCTCTGGACGGCAGGCGCGTCACGACGCACTGGGCGCACGCCGCGCTGCTCGCTCGGATCTGCCCCACGGCCGAGGTGGTCCCGGACGCGCTGTTCGTGCATGACGGCGCGTTCCACACCTCGGCCGGAGTGTCGTCGGGGATCGACCTGGCGCTCTCGCTCGTCGAAGCCGACCAAGGCCCCGACCTGGCCCGGGAGGTCGCCCGGCAACTCGTCGTCTACATGCGGCGTCCCGGCGGACAGTCGCAGTACTCGACGATGCTGGACGTGCCGCAAGGCACCCAGGCCGGCGTGAAACGTGTGGTGGAAGCGGTCTCGGCGAATCCGGAGGCCCCCAACGGGATGGACGACCTCGCCGCGATCGCGGGCGTGAGCCCACGCCATCTCGCTCGCCTCTTCCAGGCCGAGATCGGCATGTCCCCGGTCAAGTTCGTGGAGCACGTCCGCGTGGAGACCGCGAAGACGCTTCTCCTGAGGGGCGAGTCCGTCGCCGCCACCGCCCGGCGCGTCGGCTTCCAGAACCCGGAGACGATGCGCCGCGTGTTCGTGGCCCGCCTCGACATGCCCCCGAGCACCTACAGGCACCGATTCACCACGACGACCTAGGGCCTGTTTCAGAAGTGGATCACGCGAGTGATCCACTTCTGAAATGATCTTTAGGTGGGTCGTGGTGATTTGACCGCCGCGCAGTGGGCGGTCCTGGAGCCGTTGCTGCCAGTCGGTAAGAAGCCGGGCAGGCCGCCGAAGTGGACGAAACGGCAGCTCATCGATGGGATCCGGTGGCGGACGCGCACAGGCGCGCCGTGGCGGGACGTGCCCGTCCGGTATGGCGAGTGGGAAACGGTATACGGGCTGTTCCGGCGTTGGCAGCGGAACGGCACCTGGGCGCGGATCTTGAAGGAACTGCAGGCCAGAGCAGACGCCAAGGGTCTGATCACCTGGGACGTGAGCGTGGACTCCACGATCACCCGCGCGCACCAGCACGCCGCCGGTGCGCGAAAAAGGGGGATCTGCAGGTAGAGCCGCCCGGCGGCGTCGATGTCGAGCCCGCCGACCACGGGCTGGGCCGCTCTCGGGGAGGGCTGACCACCAAGCTGCATCTGGCCGTCGAGCAGGGCCAGAAGCTGTGATCGCTGATCATCACCGCCGGTCAACGTGGGGATTCTCCCCAGTTCCAGCCCGTGTTGGAGCGGATCGGCGTGCCCCGGCTCGGACCTGGACGCCCTCGCAAGCGCCCCGATAAGGTCCGCGCCGATAAGGCGTACGGCTCCCGCGCTAACCGCACCTATCTGCGCAGGCGTGGCATCACCTGCACGATCCCGGAGAAGGCTGATCAGATCCGCCACCGCAAGAACCGGGGCAGCCGAGGTGGTCGGCCACCCACGTTCTGCAAGATCGACTACCGTGAGCGTCACGCCGTGGAATGCGGCATCAACCGGCTCAAACGCCACCGGGCCGTCGCGACCAGGTACGACAAGCTTGCCGTCCGATACGAGGCCACCGTGACTATCGCCGCCATCAACGAGTGGCTGTGACCTACCCCAGAAGGCTGGGCTGGTCGATCGCCCACAACCACGTGCCGTCGGGCTGGCGGCGAGCCACCTCGACGGTGACACCGCCGTCGGCCAAGCGCACCGACGTGAGCGCCAGGTCGCCGTTCTGCAGTGTGGGCTGCTGCTGTCCAGGGGCGAAGGTGGGCTTGTCAGCGACCAGGTGCTCATACGCCTGGCGGATCTCCGCACGGCCTGTGGCGACCTGGCCGTTCGGCAACGCCAGTACCGCGCCCGGCTCATACAGCGCCACCAACCCTTCGACGTCGCCCGCGTTGAGCCGCTCCACGATAAACCGGCTGAGATCCTCCGGTCGGGCAGCACGCGTCCGGACATCACTGCTCATTGTCTGTAACTCCCGTCGGGTCGGGCCGGTTGTCCCCGGCAGCAAGCGATCATGCCAGGCGGGTACGACAAACCAGCGCGACCCAGAACCAAGGCACTGATCGACTTCTGAAACAGGCCCTAGGTTCGGACGGCTGTCGCCATGATCGAGAGTGGCGTCAGGCTCGGCGGGCCGAGGCGGTGAGCCGGTCGGCGAGGGCGAGGACGAGATCCCGGAGCTCGTCCGGCCGCTCGATGACGAACGGCAGGTCGAGCGAGGCGAGCACGGAGGGCAGCCAGTCGAGCCGTTCCACTCGCAGTTCGACGTGGAGCCACCGCTCGGCCTGAGGATCCGTGTTCTCCGTGGACGCGGGGTCCTCCTCCACGGTCGCGACACTGGCGGGAAGCCTGGAGCGGATCTGTTCGACCGTCCCGTGGATCCGCAGGGTCACCTCGTGCCGGTACTCGGCCTTGGCGAGCCCTGTCAGGAGGCGCTCCGCCGGATCGGGCCCGGCGGGCGGCTCGAACGAGCCCGGCAGGGGCCTCGCGTCCGCGATGCGGTCGAGGCGGAAGGTCCGGTCCTGGCCGATCCCGGGTTCGGCGCCCGTGACGTACCAGCGGCCCGCATGGCTGACGATCCCGTACGGGTGCAGGGTGCGTTCGCTGCGCCGGCCGTCCCGGGCGGTGTACCTGATCGAGATCGGACGGCGGTGGCGTACCGCGTCCGCGACGGCGAGCAGCACCCCGGTCTCCGGGGTGGACGGCTCGCCGGACGGAGCGGTGAAGGCGAGGGATTCCAGGACGGCGTCGAGCCGGCGGGCCAAGCGCTCGGGCAGGACCCGGCGGATCTTGGCCGCGGCCGTCTCGCCCGCCGTGCCGGTCGCCGCAGGCACCCCCGCCCTGCGTCCGGCGACGAGTCCGAGCAGCACGGCGAGCGCCTCGTCGTCGTTGAGCATGAGCGGAGGCAGGCGGTATCCGGGGGCGAGCCGGTATCCGCCGTAGCGGCCGCGGACCGCCTCGACGGGGATGTCCAGCTCGACCAGATGGTCCACGTAGCGCCGCACGGTGCGTCCGTCGACGCCGAGCCGGTCGGCGAGTTCGGCCACCGTCCTGATGCCGCCCGACTGCAGGAGCTCCAGGAGGGTCAGCACGCGGCTGGTGGGTCGGGCCATGGTGTCGAGCCTAGCTTCGATACCGGACCGATTCTGTCCACTATTTGCCCTAACGTCCGGGGTGCACCGACTCAACGACCTGAGGAGAACACCATGGACTTCGTCTCGATCCGGATCATCACCGACGACGTCGCGCGTCTCGTCGCCTTCTACGAGCGGGCCACCGGAGTGCGGGCGGACTGGGCCACCGAGGACTTCGCCGAACTGCGGACGGCCCACGGGACCCTCGCGATCGGCGCCACCCGCACCGTGGCGCTGTTCGCGACCGGTTCCGCCCGTCCCGCCGACAACCGCACCGTGATCATCGAGTTCCTCGTCGACGACGTGGACGCCGCCTACCGGAACCTGGCCGACGCCGTCCCCGACTTCGTGACCGAGCCGACCACGATGCCCTGGGGCAACCGGTCCCTCCTGTTCCGCGACCCCGACGGCAACCTCGTCAACTTCTTCACCCCCGTCACCCCGGCCGCCATCGCGAAGTTCACCTACTGACGCCGCCCCGCCCAGCGAGCGCATCGGGATGTAGCGCGTGGGGAGCGTTCGTGTTGAGTTCGACACCGCCAAGGTCGAGGCACAGGCGGCCTGAAAGTACGGCCGCTACTCCAGCCAAGTCCCGTCGCGCATGATGATCCGCCCGCGTAGTTCCGGCACACCACGCCAGGCGTGCACGGACTTCGGGACCACGCGTACGTACACGAAGGGCCCCTCCTCCTTACGCGGATCCCACCCGAACTTGCCGGCGAACGCCTCCGCCGCGTCCCCGGGCACCTCGCGGTCCGGGAAGCACTCCGCCTCTCCCTGAAGGAGCACCACGTCGAAGCTGTCCGGCAGTGCCAGGCGCACGCGCGGTTCCTGGCGGACGTTCCGCACGGTCGCGGACGTGGCGTCGGTGCACATCCACACCGCCAGCCCGTCCCACAGGAACCACAGCGGCACCTGGTGCGGCCCGTGGTCAGGGTGAGCCGTCGACACCCACACGTCCCGCTCGGCCACGAGCCGGTCCAGAGTGTCGCGCCTGCGCTCCGCCGTCTCGCGACGAACGGTTCCTGTGGTCTCCATAAGACCGACGCTAGCGAAGCGCACGAGAAGCACGCCTCAGGCACAAGACCTACGCCCAACGACCGAGCGCCCTCGGCGTTGAGCCACAGAGGTGCTGATGAGAGCGGCCGAACCTACGGCCGGGGGCGGGTGTTCCTGATGACGTGGCTGAGAGCGGCGAGGTCGCCTTGGCTCATGGTGAGGTGAGGCCCATCAGGGTCCTTGCTGTCGCGAACACCCACGACAGGCCTGAGGCCGGCCAGTTCGACGCAAGCTCCGCCGTTGTCGGTGCTGTGGCTGCTCTTCCTCCAGCGAGGAGATTCCTGTCCCTTGCTGACGTGGTCACCGTGTGCCGTGAGGGTGGCGAGTTCGATGCAGTTCCCGCCGTTCTCGCCGCTGTAGCTGCTCTTCCTCCAGTGCGGATCGCCCTGCCCCATGATTCTGTCCGCCTTCCTGGTCATGTCGGATGTGAGCGCTACTTGTCGATACCCGTGCATGGGTTCAGCCAGACGCTTCGCAAAGAAGAACGCCCAGCTCTGCCGTTGGGCAGATCTGGGCGTTCCTGTTCGTGGTTCAGATGTTCTTGACGATCTGGGTGAGGGCCGCGAGGTTCCTGCGGGTCATGGTGAGGTGGGGGCCCTCGGGATCCTTGCTGTCGCGGACGCCGACGCCTGGTGCGAGGTCGGCGAGTTCGATGCAGTCCCCGCCATTGTCGGCGCTGTGAGTGCTCTTTCTCCACGTGGGAGTGTCCTGCTTCATAGTTCCTCGTGTGCCTTTCGAATCATGTCGATGGACATGTTCTCTGGGAGCGCCCTGGATTGGAGGTGCCTAAGCACCTCCGACAAGGCACTGAGGTCGTCGCGGGCATCGGTCGTAATTCCTCTGACCGCAGTGTCCAGATATGCTACCGCGCTCAGGTCCGGGTGGGTAGCGACGACGAAAGCCCCTCCCACTGCCACCGGGCGGCCAGTAGGTATCACGATCTGGATCGTGATGTTCGGGAGTTCTGCCATGGAGCACAGGTGTGCAAGCTGCTCCTGCATGGTCTCACGCGTTCCCACGGGATTGCTGAGAACCGTGGGAGACAGCAGAGCGGTCAGTGAGACGGCGGGCGGGTCGGACCGAGTGAGAATCGTCTGCCGGTCGAGGCGGTTCTTGACGGCCTCTTCGGTCGTGAGGAGTTGGCGAGCGTACGCCTCGGTCTGGAGCAGTCCAGGAAGGATCGTGTGCTGCCATGTGATCAGCGATTCGGCCTCGCCTTCGATCGCGGACCAGTTCAGGAACCATGACGGCACCGGGCTTCCGTCTCGGTAGAGGTCCTCCCACAGCTCCAGGAGTGCCCCGTTTGCTCCGGTCAGCTCGTCGACGACCGTGGTGAACTCCCGTTTGCACGGGCGCTTGCCGGTCTCGACCAGTGAGACGAACGAGACGCTGGTGTGGGTTCTCGCGGCTATGGACTCCTGCACCACGCCGGCCTTGGTCCGGTAGCGCTTCATCTGGCTGCCGAACGCTTTGAGGGCGGGCTCTGTCGTGGGCCGTTGGCGTCGAGGGGGCATGAGCGAAGATCCTTTTGACTTGGTCGACGATGATCTCTCATGGCTTTCGGCCTTGCGACGGATCACGCTAGTCGATTGCCCGTGCAGAAAGTCAAGGGATATCACCGAAGTGGCAGAGGAAAAACGTCACGGAGGGAGGGCGAGCGGCTTGTCTGTGCAGATTACGCCGGATTGTCCGACGCCTGAGTTGGTGATCGGTCGGGAGGGGTTGGAGGAGGTCAGGGGCGCCCGGGACTTCCTGAGTGAAGTGCTGAATGCGATCGGCATAGATGATCTGGATGCCGTTTATGTCGCGAAGACCATCGTGACGGAACTGATCACGAATGCCCTCAAACACACACAGACCGCGAGTGTTCTCCTGCGGGTGTATGTCGGGGAGGACGGGCGGCCGGTCGTCGAGGTCGAGGACGACAGTGACGCGCGTCCCGAGGTCAGGCCGCTGACGCTGGACGAGTTCACCGGGCGCGGTCTCGCCCTCGTCGCGGGGATGGCCGCGTGCTGGGGGTGGGCGCTCCGCGAGGGCGGCGGCAAGGTCGTCTGGGCGGCGCTGGACGTGGTGGTGCCGTGATCGGGACGAGTGGGACCGTTCCAGCGCGCGCCGTCATCCTGGTCGTCCTCCGCCGGATGTTCCCCGCGTGGGACATCCACCTGTGCGGACGGGGCATCTGGCGTGCCGAGGGGCCCATGCTCATCTCGGCCAGCTCGTGCGACGGCTTCGTCCAGGCGCTGGGCGACGCCGATCCCGAAGCGCTCGCGCGAGCGGCCGAGGGCCTGCGCTTGCCCGCTTAGAACAGAAGACGGCGGGGGCGTCGTGTCGCCCCGCCGGTCTCTGCCGGGCCTGACCGTCAGGGCGGTCAGGCCCGGCTCCGTCAATGGTGGGCGGTGAAGAACGCTCGGAGGTCGTCGGCGAGGACTTGGGGTTGCTCCTGGGCGGCGTGGTGTCCGCCCTTGTCGTAGGTGTTCCAGTGCGTGATGGCCGCGTGGTCGCGTTCGGCGAACGGACGGATGGACGGGAAGAAGTCGTCGCCGAAACCGGCCAGGCCCAAGGGGAACGACGACGGTTCGGCAGGTGGCTTGTTGCCGTAGTAGCCGGTCATGGCCGAGCTGCCGCCGGTGTCGGTCAGCCAGTAGATGGACGCGTTGGTGAGGATGTAGTCGTCGCTCACCGTGTCGCCGAACAACTGGAGATTCCATGCCAGCTGGCCCGCCGGGGAATCGGAGAGCGCGTGCGCGAGGGTCAGTGGCTGGGTGGACTGGAGGCCGAGGTAGGCGCCCCGGGTGGCCATGAAGCGCTCCAGGACGTTCAGCCTCTCCAGGTCGTCCGGTCCCAGTCGGGCGCGTTCCGCCGGGTCGCCGGACGGCAGGGAGAAGATCTGCGTGACGTGCACTCCGGCGATGTGGTCCGGGTCCAGGCGTCCGAGTTCGATGGAGATGAGCGAGCCGACGTCGTTGCCGTGGACGCCGTACCGCTCGTAGCCGAGGCGACGCATCAACTCCGCCCACGCTGCGGCGATGCGGTGGCGGTTCCAGCCCGGTTCGCGCGGGACGCCGGAGAACCCGAAGCCGGGCACCGAGGGGACGACGAGGTGGAAGGCGTCGCTCAGCCGGTCGATCAGCGGAAGGAACTCCGCGACCGACATGGGCCAGCCGTGGGTGAGGATGAGCGGCAGGGCGTCCGGCCGGGGCGAACGGACGTGCAGGAAGTGCACGTCAAGGCCGTCGATCTCGGTCAGGAACTGCGGGTGGGCGTTGATCCTCCGCTCCCAGAGGCGCCAGTCGTAGCCGTCACGCCAGTACTCGACCAGGCGCCGGACGCGGTCGGCGGGCACGCCCAGCCCGTCGCCGGGCAGCGGGCGGGTGAAGCGGGTCGCGGCCAGGCGGGCGGCCAGGTCGTCCAGGCTCTCCTGCGGGATGTCCACCCGGTACGGGCGCGTCATGACCGGGCCGCCTCGTCCAGCGCGCGGGCCAGTGCCACCGGCGCGGTGATCATCGGCCAGTGTCCGGAGTCCAGCGTGACCATGTCCAGGCCGTCCGGCGGTCGTGGCGGGTCGCCCGCGCAGGCGATGTGGGTGCGGGGCAGGCGCTGCGCGGCGCTGAGGTCGGCGGGGGCCGGGTCCTGGTAGGTGCCGATCGGCTGGCCGACGCCGCGCGCCCGCAGCCAGGCCCGGTCCTCGGGGGTGAGCCCGTGCTCGCCGAAGTTGGCGTCGAGGACCTCGTCGCTCATGACCGGGATCCGGCCGTCCCGGACGGTCTCCATGATCGCTTCGACGACGGGTGCGGGCGTGCCGTCGAACAGGCTCTTCCCCGGCTCGGGCAGGACGGCGGCGAGGTAGACGATCCGGGCGATGCGGTCGGGGATCGCGGCTGCGGCGATCGTGGCCGGGGCTCCGCCGTACGAGTGCGCCACGAGCGTCACCTCGCGCAGCCCGGCGTACTCGATCGCGGCCGTGATGTCCCGGGCGTGCGTGGTGAGCGTCGTGTCCGGCGAGCCGAGATGCGCGCGGTCGCCGAAACCGGTGAGCGTCAGCGGGTGCAGCTCGTGGCCGTACGAGGTCAGCGGCGGCGTGACGCGCTCCCAGGCCCAGGCGCCGAGGAACGAGCCGCCGACAAGAACGATGGTCGACACCGGGTCGACTCCTTTCGGTCGATCTCTTACCGGTGCGACGCTAGGCAGGATTGTGGACGCTTTCTGCCCTCATTAAAATGTGATCATGTCCCGTCCCGCGACCCGCGTCCTGACGCTGCTGGAGGTCCTCCAGGATCGCGGCCTGGTGCCCGCCGACGAACTGGCCCGGCACCTGGACGTCGACGCCCGCGCCGTCCGCCGCTACGTCACCGCCCTGCGCGACATGGACATCCCCGTCGAGTCCGTCCGCGGACGCTACGGCGGGTACCGGCTGGCCCGCGGCGTGCGCCTGCCGCCCCTGATGCTCGCCGACGACGAGGCGGTCGCCGTCGCGGTCGCGCTGGCCACCGGCAAGGAGAACGACCAGGTCGGGGAGCCCGGCCCGGCCGACCGGGCGCTGGTTAAGCTCAACCGCGTCCTGCCCGTGCCGCTGCGTCGCCGCGTCACCGCGCTGATCGAGGCCACCTCGGCGACGGCGGGCCCGCTGACCCCCGAACCCCACCTGGCGCTGACGCTCGCCGCGGCCGTCCACGCGCGGCACACCGTCCGGATCGAGCACACGCGCGGCGCGCGCGAGGTGGACCCGTACGGGCTCGTCGTCCACACGCGCCACTGGTACCTGGTCGGACACGACCATCTCCGCGACGCCGTCCGCATGTACCGCCTGGACAGGATCGGCGACGCCGCCGAACTGCCCGGCCGGTTCACCCCGCCCGAGGGCTTCGACCCGGTCGCCCACGTCCTGCGCACGCTGACGTTCGACGCCTGGACGCACCGCACCGAGGTCTGGCTCGACACCGACCTGCGGACCGCCGCCGACCGTCTGCCCGCCACCTTCGGCAGCCTGCACGCCTGCCCCGAGGGCGGTGTGCTCCTGGTCAGCGGCGCGGAGGACCTGCCCGCCATGGCGCGCCTCCTCACCGGACTGCCCTGGGCCTTCACCGTCCGCAGCCCGCCCGAGCTGATCACGGCGCTCGCCGGGCACGTCGCCGAGCTCACCCGGGCCGTCGACCGCTCCCGGTCCGCGCCGTAGGGGCCTCCGTATAACCCTTTGGCGAATCATGAAGGCCGCTGCTACCTTGACCGAGGCCGTGCGAAAGACCGAGGAGGTGGTACCCGTGAACACACTGATGACATGGGTGCTCCCCTCCGGGGTCACGGTCGGGCGATAGGTCGTCCGGGAGCGCCGTTCTTGAGCACTCCCGAAAGGCACGACCATGCGTTTCACCTCTGAGCAGCGCCTCAACGACGGCGTCCTCGAACGCGGATTCACTCTCGGCGACATTCCCGGCATCCTCTGGACGCCCGCGTCCGCCTCCGCCTCCGCACCGGTCCCGCTGATCCTGCTCGGTCACCCCGGCGGACTGAACAAGATGTACCCCCGGCTGCTGGGCCGGGCCCGGAACGTCGCGGCGGACGGCTTCGCCGCGGCCGCCATCGAGCTCCCCGGGAGCGGCGACCGGCCCCGCTCGGCCGAGGTCGAGCAGGCCCGCGCCGACGTGCGTCGCGTCCTCGCGGCGGGCGAGCCCGTCGGCGGGGAGCTCATCGACCGGCTCATCCTCCCGCTGGTCGACCAGGCGGTCCCGGAATGGCAGGCCACCCTGGACGCCCTCTTCACGCAGGCCGAGATCGGCGGCCCCGTCGGATACTCGGGGGGCGTGATCTCCATCGGCGTCCGGCTGGCGGTGGTCGAGCCGCGCATCGCGGCCGCCGGCCTGTTCGCCGGGTCCTTCATCCCTCGCGTCATCTTCGAGGAGGCGCGCCAGGTCACCATTCCGCTGCACGTCCTGCTCCAGTGGGACGACGAGGGCAACGACCGCCAGGCCGCCCTGGACCTGTTCGACGCCTTCGGCTCCAAGGAGAAGACGCTGAACGCCAACATGGGCGGGCACACCGGCGTCCCGCAGGCCGCGGGGGACGCCGCGGCCCGCTTCTTCACCCGGCACCTGGGCGGCAGCCGGGCCGACGCGAAGTGACATAGCGCGCACGACCTCATGTGGGGCGTCCTGCCGGAGAAGGCAGGGCGCCCCCTCGTTCAGGAGAGCCGCTCGATGATGGCGCGGTACTGCCGCTGGAGGCGTTCGTCGTTATCGACGGACCAGTTCTCGCAGCGGCGCGTGCGCCGCAACTCGTCGCGGAGACGCGGTAGGACGGATTCCGCGGCGGTGCCCATGCGATCGAGGCAGGTGACGACCTTGTCGGTCGTTTCCGGGTCGTTCACCCAGCCGTGCAGCAGCGTGTCCAGCACGGCGCGGGTCTCCGGCGGCCCCCCGATCTCCCAGAGGGCGGACGCGAAGCGGGCGCCGAGCCACGAGTGGGTCAGCAACTCCCGCAGGCGGGGCACGGCGACCGCGGCCGGTGGCCCGATCTGCCCGAGGATGTCGGCGGCCTCGGCGACGGCGAAATCGAAGGGTTCGTCGAGCAGGCCCTGGAGCAGCGGTAGCGCCTCGTCGAGGTCGCGACCGATCGACCAGAGGGCGGCGATCGCGGCGCGCCGGACGTGGATGTCGCTCTCCGTCGTCAGCGGCCGAATCCTGTCGAGGACGCCGGAGGCCGCGGGGCCGAAGGATCCCAGGGCCCTGAGGACGGCGTGTGCGGCGCCGTCCATGGCCGTGTCGAGCGCCCGGATGAGCGCCGGCAGGGCCGCCTCGTCCCCGAACACCGCCAGTGCGGACAGCATCGCGTAGAAGCTCGTCCGGTCGTGCGGCCGAGCGGCCGCCGTGACCTGGTCGAGCAGGGGGATCAGGCGGGGGACGAGCTGGTCGCCGCCTTCGGGCAGGCAGCCGGCGACCTCGACCGCGCGCCAGTCGTCCACGCCGCTGTCCAGAGCCACCAGCAGGCTGGGAAGTGCGCGCAGGTCGCCCCTCCGGGCCAAGGCGCAGACCGCTTCCTGATGGGCCCAACGTAGGTGCCACTGCGGCGCGGCCCAGACGCCCGGCCCGTGGGACGTGCGCTGCGCGGCGACATACGCGGCCAGCGTCTCGCGCACCGGGCCGATGAGGGCGTGGCAGCTGTGGAGGACCGCTGCGGCATCGGCGGATACCGCCAGGTGGCGGTCATCGAGCCGGTCGGCGACGCGGGAGATGAGCCCGGTGTGGTCGCCGCGCCACGAGCACATGAGCTCCTTGCTCATGCGCAGCGCGTCGCGCCGGGCTCGGGGGTGGGGGTCGCTGAGGTACTCGGTGATCAGGGCCGTGCGCTGGGGCGTCCGTCCGTCCAGCGTGTCGTGGATGGTGTGCAGGAGCCGGGCGTCGTACGGCTTCATCCGGCGCAGGAGGTCGATCGCCGCGGGGACGGCGTCCTCGCCGATCTGGGCAGGGGTGCAGCGGACCCGCTGGACCGCGGCCGCGAGCCGCGTCTCCAGATCGGCGTCGTCGTCCGAGGCCACTTGGTCGAGCCATGCCCTGGCCTGCTCGGACACGGCCGGTGTGCGCAGGGCCAGTGACGCCATCGCCTCCACGAGCAGCCGTCGCTCGATGGACGCGTCCGCGTCCGGGAGGCGGGAGCGCAGGACCGCCGCCGCCTGGGCGGGGTCGTCGAGGAACAGCGCCACCCCTCGGAACGCGGCCTGTCGCAGGCGGGAGTCGGGAGCGGAGGTCAACTCCACGAAGACGCCTGCGTGCTCGCGAAGGATGACGAGAGCCTCGACCTCGGCGGCGTCCGGGCCGTGGGCGCCAGCGCATCCCTCGGCGGACTCCTCACCGATCTCGACCAGGATCGGGACGACCCAGTCCCGTCCGGGGGCGGTGACGTCTTCGGCGTGTTCCAGGAGGAACGGAAGGCTCGCCGCCGTGGAGTCGAACACCCTGCCGAAAGGGAAGAGCTTCAGATAGAAGTCGCTGATGGCCTCGTTCCGCTCGTCCGCGTCCGAGGACCGCAGAGCCGACAGCAGGGCCGGGACGTCCTCCGCCGATCCGTCGGCGTGGACCAGCGACGACCAGTCGATGGCGTCGGGATCGGCGGGCATGGGCGGCATTATGCCCTGGCTTCGGGCGTCTCCCTGATATTTAGGTTTGACCTAATTATGTGTCGGGTCTAGGTTTGGGAGCGTTGGTCAGGGCACGGACTGGGGAGCAGCCATGCGCAAGATCCGTTTTGAAGCCGATGCGACGCCTGTCCTGGAGGAGGCGGGCGTTCCGCAGGCCGGTCCTGGTGAGCTGCTCGTTCGTGTCGAGGCCGTGGGGGTCGGGCTGGGACTGGTCCGTTCGATGCGGTCGGGGACGCCTGCGACCGGTGCGGAGGTCGTCGGCAGGGTGACGGGCCTGGGGCCCGGGACCAGCGGCTTTCAGGTGGGGGACAGGGTTGGCGGGGTCGTGATGCGCGACGCCTTCGCTGACACGGTGGTGGCGGTGCCGCAGCTGATGTCGGCGGTGCCCGAGGACGTGGACACCGCCGACGCGTTGTGCCTGGTCCGGGGCGGCCTTATCGCGATGAGCGCGCTGCGCGCGGGGGCGTTCGCCGCAGGGGAGTCCGTGCTCGTGACCGGCGCGGCCAGCGGGGTCGGGCACCTGGCCGTCCAGCTCGCCAAGGCGATGGGCGCGGCCCGGGTCGTCGCGGCGGCCGGTTCGCCGGACAAGGCCGCCTTCCTGCGCGACTGCGGCGCGACCGAGGTGGTCGCCTACGACCAGGACTGGGGCGAGCCGGTGGACGTCGTGCTCGACGGGGTCGGCGGTGACCTCGTCCAGCGAGGGGTGGACGCGCTCCGTCCGCGCGGACGGCTGGTCGCCTTCAGCGCGGGCGGCGGCGTCGTCGACGCCGGGAGCCTGCTCGGCGGGCTGAAGACCGTCACCGGCTTCTCGATCGGCCTGATCGGCCGTGAGCAGCCCGAGCTGATCGACGGGATGCGGGCCGAGCTGTGGCGGCTCCTCGCCCCCGGTGACCTGCGTCCCGCGCACACCGCGTTCCCGTTCGAGGACGTCGATCGGGCCGTCGCTCTCGTCGCCGAGCGGCGCAACCTCGGCCGCGTGCTGCTGGAGCCGTGATCCTCGCTACGCGTCCGGGTGGGTGGAGTCCTTCAGCAACGGGAGGACGACGCGGAAGGTGGCGCCCTCGCCGGGGGTGGTGTCCAGGTCGAGGCGGCCGTTGTGGGCGGTGACCAGGGCCTGCGCGATGGGGAGGCCGAGGCCGGAGCCGCCCGTGGTGCGGTCGCGGGAGGCGTCGGTCCGGTAGAAGCGGTCGAAGACGTGGCGGCGTTCCTCGGGGGTGAGGCCGGGACCCTGGTCGGCGACCTCGATGACGGCGTGGTCGCCGATGGTCCCCACACCGATCCGGACGGGAGTGCCCGGCGGCGTGTGGGCGACCGCGTTGCCGACGAGGTTGGTGACGACCTGGCGCAGGCGGGCCTCGTCCGCGAGGGCGGGGGCACTGGACGGACGCCCCCCGCCCGGGCCGGTGAGGGTGACCGGGCGGGCGGCGTCCAGCGCGCGGACGTCGTGGAGGGCGTCCGCGGCGAGGGTGCGCAGGTCCATGGGGGCCAGGTCGAGGGCGAAGGCGGAGCCGTGGGCGGCCTCGTCCACGCGGGCGAGCAGGAACATGTCCTCGACCAGGCGGGTGAGGCGCGCGGACTCCCCGGCGATCCGGTCCATGGTGCGGTCGACGTCCGCGCGGGTGGGGAGCGCGCCGAGGCGGTACAGGTCGGTGTAGCCGCGGATGCCGACGAGGGGCGTGCGGAGTTCGTGACCGGCGTCGGCGAAGAAGCGGCGGGTGCGGGCCTCGGCCTCGTCGCGGGCGCGGAAGGCGGCGTCGATCTCGTCGAGCATCCGGTTCAGGGCGGTGGTGAGGCGGCCGACCTCGGTGCGCGGCCCGGCGAGCTCGGGCACGCGGTGCGAGTAGTCCCCGGCGGCGATCGCGGTGGCGGTCTCCTCGATGCGGGTCAGCGGCCGCAGCCCGGAGCGGACGGCGAACCAGCCCGCGGCGGTGAGGACGGCGAGCAGTGCCAGGCCCGCGGTGAGGGAGTAGAACCCGGTCCGGGCGACGGTCCGCTGGATCTCGTCCAGGGACGTGGCGATCGCGACGCTCCCCGAGGTGCCGCCCGGCTCCGGCGGGCCGAGCAGGTTCTCGCCGCTGCGCGGCAGCGTGATGACGCGCCAGTCGTGGTCGCCGTTGAGCGCGGGGACCGTGAACGGCTTCTTGCCCTTGGCGGTGACGGCCGCCCGGTCCAGGCGGGGGAGTCTCGGGCCGCCGCCCGGCAGCGGGGTCCCGGCGTCGTAGACCCTGATGACGTCGCCCCGGTCGTTCACGATGGTGGCGGTCGTGTCGCCGAGGACGCTCAGCGGCCGGATGCTCGCCCGGTTGTTGCTGGTCGGCGGCAGCGGCACACGGGCGGCGATCTCGCCGGTGAACAGGAGCCGGTCGTCCAGGCGTCCCTGGAGGTAGCCGCGGAGCCCGAAGGTGACGACCGCTCCGGCCGCGAGCAGGCCGACGGCGACGAGCGCGATGGACAGGCAGAGGAGGCGCGTGCGCAGCGACATGCTCCACGGCAGCCGTCCCGCTCGTCCGGCCCGTCCGGCCCGTCCGGTCACGGTCGCGGCCCCCGCATGACGTAGCCGACGCCGCGGACGGTGTGGATGAGCTTCGGCTCCTCGGTGTCGACTTTGCGGCGCAGGTAGCTGATGTAGGTGTCGACGATGCTGGGGTCGCCGCCGAAGTCGTAGTCCCACACGCTGAGCAGGATCTGGCTCTTCGACAGCGTCCGCTCGGCGTTCACCATCAGCAGGTGCAGCAGCCGGAACTCGGTCGGGGAGAGCCGGACGGCGCGTCCCGCGCGGGCGACGCGGTGGCCGTCGGGTTCGAGTTCCAGGTCGCCGACGACGAGCCGGGGCGGCGGCTCGCCGCGCGTCCGCCGCAGGACCGCGCGGATCCGCGCGATGAGCTCCTCCAGGTCGAACGGCTTGGTGATGTAGTCGTCGCCGCCGATCTCCAGGCCGTGGATGCGGTCGCGGCGGTCCTCGCGCGCGGTGACGAACAGGACGGGCAGCGGCCCGCCGGCCGCGCTGAGGGCACCGGCGCGCAGCTCCCGGACGACCTCGAACCCGTCCATGTCCGGGAGCATGACGTCGAGCAGCACCAGGTCCGGCGGACGCGCCGCGGCCAGGTCCAGGGCCTCCCGGCCGGTCGCGGCGGCGTCCACGTCGAAGCCCGCGTAGCGCAGGGCGGTGCGCAGCAGCTCGCGGACGGTCGGCTCGTCGTCCACGACCAGCAGGTGGTCCTCGCGCATGGGTGTGTCGCCGCCTCGATGGTGGGTCCGGCCTGTCGAGTAGAGATCATGCCCTGCGGTCCTGAACGGCAAGCGGGCAGGTCAGGGGATGCGCGTCGGCCGGAGGGCGGCCTCGGGTCCCGGCGCCGCCGCGTGGACGGGCAGCCGCTCGCCCTCGACGTCCAGGTTCGGGACGATCCGGTCCAGCCACCGCGGCAGCCACCACGCCCGCCCGCCGAGCAGCGCCAGGACGGCGGGCACGAGCGTCATCCGGACGACGAACGCGTCGAACAGCACGGCCGCGGCCAGACCGAACCCGATCGTCTTGATCATCTGGTCGTCCGAGCCGAGGAACGCGGCGAACACCGCGATCATGATCAGCGCGGCGGCGGTGACGACCCGGGCGCCGTGCTCCAGGCCGCTGACGCACGCGTCCAGCGGGGACCGTCCGCGCACGTGGGCCTCGCGCATCCGGGTCACCAGGAACACCTCGTAGTCCATGGCCAGGCCGAACACCACGCCCACCATGAAGATCGGCGTCATCGACATCACCGGCCCGGGTTCGCCGATCCCGAGCAGGGAGGCGAGCCAGCCCCACTGGAAGACGGCGATCACCGCGCCGAGCCCCGCGCCGATCGACAGCAGGAACCCCAGGGCCGCCTTCAGCGGCACCAGCACCGAGCGGAACACGGCGATGAGCAGCAGGAACGCCAGGCCGACGACCAGCGCGAGGTAGGGGAGCAGCGCGTCGTTCAGCTTCTGCGACACGTCCACGTTCATCGCCGTCGTCCCGGAGACCAGGACGCGGGCTTCCCCCGACACGTCCGGGGACCGCAGCGCGTGCACCAGGCCGGTGGTCTCGGCGGTGCCGGGCCCGGTCGTCGGCACGACGTTCAGCACGGCCGTGTCGCCGGACGGGTTCAGCACGGGCCGCCCGACCGAGGCGACGCCGCGCACGCCATGGACGCGGTCGGCGACGCCCTGGGCCGCCGCGTTCGCGTTGCCGCCGTCCTTCGCCTGGACGACCAGCGTCAGCGGGCCGTTGGACCCGGGCCCGAAACCGTCCGCGACCAGGTCGTAGGCGCGCCGCTGCGTCGTCGACGCCGGCTTGCTCTCGTCCCCGGGCAGCCCCAGCTCCATCGACGCGGCCGGGATCGCGACCACCCCGAGCGCCGCGACGCCGAACACCAGCACCGCGACCGGACGGCGCGTCACGAACCGCGCCCACCGCACGCCCATCGCCGGACGCGGTGCTCCGCCGTCCTTCCGGCGCCGCGGACGCGCCGGGCCGACCCGCCGTCCCGCGATCCCCAGCAGCGCGGGCACCAGCGTGACCGCGATCAGCACGGCGATGACGACCGTCCCGGCGGCGGCCAGGCCCATCTGGGTCAGCACCGGGATCCCGACCACGCTCAGCCCGGCCAGCGCGATCACCACGGTCAGCCCGGCGAACACCACCGCCGACCCCGCCGTCGCGACCGCGATCGACGCCGCCTCTTCCCGGTCCCGGCCTTCGGCCAGCTCGGCCCGGTACCGCGACACCACGAACAGCGCGTAGTCGATGCCGACCGCCAGCCCCAGCATCGTCGCCAGGGCCGCGGCCGTGGAACCCCACCCCAGCAGCGCGGACAGCGCCGTGATCGCGCTCGACCCCGCCGCGACGCCGAGCAGCGCCGTCAGCAGGGGCAGCCCGGCCGCCACCAGCGACCCGAACGTGACGACCAGGACGACCGCCGCGACCAGGATCCCGATGGCCTCCGACGAATGCCCGGCCGCGTGCGACGACACGGCGTTCCCGCCCGCCTCCACGGCCAGCCGGTCCGACCGGGCGTGCTCCACCGAGCCGAGCAGCGCCTTGTGGGACGCGTCGTCCAGCTCCGACGCCGGCACCTTGTAGGAGACCTGCGCGAACGCGGTCGAGCCGTCCCGGCTCACCGACCCCGTCTTGAACGGGTCGGTGACACGGGCGACCTGCGGGTCACGGCCGAGCGCCTGGACGGCGTTCCCGACGTCCTGCCGGGCCTGCGCGTCGGTCACCTTCCCCTTCTCGGCCTTGAACACCACGCGCGCGGTCGCGCCGTCGGCCTTGAGCTGCGGAAAGCTCGTGTCGAGCAGGTCGAACGCGCGCTGCGCCTCCGTCCCCGGCATCGAGAAGTCGGTCGGCGGCGCCGCGGGGGCCCGGGCGGCCAGCACACCGGCCACGACCAGCAGACCCGTCCAGACCACCGCCACGAACCAGCGCCGCCGGAACGAGAACCGTCCCAACGCGTACAACAGAGTCGCCACAGGCAGGGCTCCAGTCAGATCACGGCTTCGGGGAACGCCGCACGGCGGTCCCGTCGACCGCGCCCGGCAGCCCGAGAGTGGCAACCGAGCCTGACCGGTTCCGGTGCGTCCCTGTGAGTTCCCTGAGAGCCGCCCCACCCCCAACCAGACCAACGCCCCCCAACCCCCGCCCCCGCCCCCGCCGATCACAGGCAACTCTCAGACGGTGACCCTGGACACGATGGCGGTGGCGCGCCAATACTTGAGCACATCAAGAGTTGAGGCTATAAAGAGATCGTGCATGACGAGACGTCCGAGGATCGGTTCTTTCGCGAGGTCGGCGGCACCTGTGCCGAGTTGAGGCAGGCGTTCGCCCGGTATGTGGGGATGAGCGCGCACCGCGTGCAGGTGCTCGTCCGGCTGCGGCGGCAGGGGGAGACGAGCCACAGCGACCTGCGTCAGGCGCTGGGCGTCGACGGCGCGAGCATCACCCGGCTGGTCAAGGAGCTGGAGGGCGAGGGGCTGGCCCGGCGCCGCCTCGACCCGTCCGACAACCGCTACACCCTGGCCGCGCTGACCCCGGACGGGGAGCGCGCCGCCGCCGACCTGGAGCGCTCGCACCAGGCGTACCAGGAGCGCCTGCTCGACGGCGTCTCCGCGGACGAGCGGGAGTCGGTGCTGCGCGCCCTGCGGCACATCCGGACGAACATCACCCAGCAGGAGGAACGACGATGACCGACGAAGTCCGCGCGGCCGCCGAGGCGATGTACACGGCGTTCAACGCGCACGACCACGAGGCCGCCCACGACATCTTCACGGCGGACTTCTACAGTCACCCGCTCGGCACGACCGGGCCGGGGAGCATCGCCCTGCGCTGGAAGCAGATGCACGAGACCTTCCCCGAGCTGCGCGTCACGGTCGAGGACATGGTGGTCGAAGGCGACACCGCCGCCGTCCGGACGAGCCTGCGGGGCGTCCCCGGGCAGGCGCCCACGATGATGGAGATCTTCCGCGTCCGGGACGGGCGCATCGCCGAGCTGTGGGGCCTGTCCTCGATGGGACGCTAGCGACGCGCCGCCGCCGGCCGGCCCCCGCGAGAGGGCCGGCCGGCGGCGTCCTGGTCAGAGCCAGGCGGACAGGCGGTCCAGGAAGGTGGCGCCCACCGGGGGACGCGGTTCCGCCGCGACGACCAGGTGGAAGGCGTGCGCCATGTCCTCGTAGACGTCGAGGGTGACGTCGACGCCCGCCTCGGCCGCCGCCTCCGCGTAACGGAGGGAGTCGTCCAACAGGCCCTCGCTGCCGCCGACCGCCATGAGCATGCGCGGCAGGCCGGTCAGGTCGCCGTGGATGGGCGACTGGGGCGCCTGGTCGTTCGGCAGTCCGTCCAGGTACCTCGCGATGACCTGCTCGAGGATCTCCCGGGTGAGGCCGTCCCGGCCCCCGGGGGCGTCGATGGACGGGCTCGTCGCGGTGAAGTCGGTGATCGGGGAGACCGGCACCACCGCGCCCGGCAGGGGGACGCCCTCCGCGCGCAGGCTGGGCAGCGCCTCCAGGATGAGCGTCCCGCCCGAGGACTCGCCGAAGAGGACCGTCCGCTCAGCCGGGACGCCCGCGGCCAGCAGTCCCCGGTAGGCGGCGACCAGCTCGTCGTGCGCGACCGGGTAGACGTGCTCGGGCACGAGCGAGTAGTCCAGGCTGAACGCCGGACGGCCGGTCGTCTTCGACAGGTGGTAGGCGATCAGCAGTTCGAACTCGGGCATGCGGTTCTTGAAGCCGCCGCCGTGCACGTACACGATGACGCCCGCCTCCTGCGCGGTGCGGCCCGACGCGTCCACCCACCGGCCCGGCGCGGGCACCGCGATCGGCTCGCCGGTGACCGCGTCGGACGGCAGCGGAGGCGGGCCCGCGAAGACGCCGGACAGGGCGGCGGCCACGGTGTCGTAGGTGTCGGGACCGGTGATGTGGTCGGTCTTCAGGGTGCTCTCCTTCTGCTGCAGGATGTTCCAGACCGGGGCGAGCCCCCGGTCGTCCAGGGCCTCGGCGAGGTCGTCGTCGGGCAGGTTCACGCTGGTCAGCCGGACGGGACGGAGCGCGACGACCGGGATGACCCGTGCCGTCCCGCGCTGGTACTCGGCCCAGCCCGGGTCGGACGCGACGGCCCGCGCCCAGACCTCGTCCCGTTCGGCGCCTTCGAGGACGACCGCGTCGGCCTCCAGCGTGAACGGGCCGGTCTCGACGGTGACGCGCGCGTCGGCGACCAGGTTGTGGAACCACGCGGGGTTCCGGGCGGCTCCGGCGGCCGACGCGATCACCAGCAGCCGGTCCGGGTCGGTGAGGAAGCCGACGGGGGTGGTGTGCGGACGGCCGGTGCGCGCGCCCGTCGTGGTGAGCAGGAGCAGGCGGGCGCCCTCGAACATGCCGCCCACGCGTCCGTGGCGTGTGCGGAACTCGTCGATGACCTGCTTCTGGAAATCCGCGATCGGTGGGGTCAAGACTCTCCTTGCTGCTTTCTCGCATGGCGAGACGAATGAGGGAAGGCGCGCCCGTCCGGCAGACGACACGGAACGGAGCCGGTGAGGCCGAGGTCGCGCGCGGGTGGCGGACGGGCGCGGTGGAGCGGCGCGCGCTCGGATCACAGCGTCCGGACGAGGCGCCCGGCGGGTGAGGCGAAGCACTCGGACAAAAGGTGCGCGAGTGCTCAGAACCGGGTAAATGCCTAATGGGACGTCGTGAACGGCGTCGGCGCGATGCGCTTAGGCGAGATCCATGCGGTAGAAGGCCACCTGCATCGTCCCTTTCGGGGTCTCCGGGTGCTCGTGTACTCGCCCGTCGCCTGGCCCTCGTCCTCGCAGGGGCACTCTCACGGACGCCACACGGCACCGGCGTTCATTGTCGACAAGATCACCCCGGGCCGTCAAGTGGCGCCGGCCGGGGCGGGTGAAGATCGTTCTTGGTACCCCTGGGGGTATTTGTGCTAGCCTGCGGATGGTGCCTCGGATACCCCCGGGGGTAATAACGTCCGCAAGGAGGCGGGATCATGTTCTTCGTCGAGACCCTGGAACTCGAGGGCCTGGGCAACCGCAGCTACCTGGCGGGCGGGCCCCGGGCCGCGGTGGTCGTGGACCCGCCGCGCGACCTGGACCAGGTCGTCGAGGCGGCGGCCCGGCGCGGCGTGCGGATCGCCTACGTCGCCGAGACCCACGTCCACAACGACTACGTCACCGGCGGCCTGGAGCTGGCCCGCGTCACCGGCGCCGGATACCTCGTGCCCGCCGCCGCGGACGTCGCCTACGACCGCCTCCCGGTCGCCGACGGCGACACGATGCCCCTGGACGAGGGCCTGGTGCTGCGCGCGATCGCCACGCCCGGCCACACCCCGCACCACACCTCCTACGTCCTGGAGGAGGACGGGCGGGCGGTCGCGGCGTTCACCGGCGGCTCGCTGCTCATCGGCTCCGTGGGACGCCCCGACCTGGTCGAGCCCCGCCTGACCGAGCCGCTCGCCCGCGCGCAGCACGCGTCCGTCCGGCGGCTGGCCGACGAGCTCGCCGACGAGGTCGCCGTGCTCCCGACGCACGGGTTCGGCAGCTTCTGCTCGTCCTCGCAGGCCGAGGGCGACACGACGACGATCGGCCTGGAGCGGACGCGGAACACCGCGCTGACCAAGGACGTCGACGCCTTCGTCGCCGAACTGCTCGCCGGCCTGGACGACGTCCCCGCCTACTACGCCCACATGGGCCCGGTGAACGCGGCGGGCCCGGCCCCCGTGGACCTCACGCCCGTCCGCCGCGCCGACGCCGCCGAGATCGCCACGCGGCTGGCGGCGGGCGAGTGGGTCGTCGACCTGCGCGGCCGCGTCGCCTTCGCCGAGGGCCACGTCGCCGGGTCGTACAACTTCGAGGGCGAGGGCAAGCTCGCCACCTACCTGGCCTGGCTGATCCCGTGGGGCCGTCCCGTCACCCTGCTGGGCGAGAACGCCGAGCAGATCGCGGACGCCCAGCGCGAGCTGGCCCGGGTCGGCATCGACCGTCCGGCCGCCGCCGCGACCGGCGGGCCCGGCGACTGGCTCACCGGCGGCGACAAGCCCCGGTCCTTCCCGCGCGCGACCTTCGCCGACCTCGCCGCGACGCTCCGCGACGGCGGGCCGCGGCCGGTCGTCCTGGACGTCCGGCGCGACTCCGAGCGGGAGCTCGGGTTCGTCGACGGCTCGGTCCACATCCCGATCCACCAGCTGCGCGGACGCATGCGCGAGGTCCCGCCCGGCCAGGTGTGGGTGCACTGCGCGGGCGGCCTGCGCGCCGCGATCGCGGCGTCCCTGCTGGACGCCTCGGGCCGCGACGTCGTCGCCGTCGACGACGGGTTCGACTCGGCCGTGGACGCCGGGATCACCGTCACCGGCCCTTGAGCCGGCCATTCGATCGGCCATTCAATCGGCCACTGACAACGAAGGAGGACACTCAGTGATCTTCAACAAGCTCTTCGGCGCGTCGGGAGGCGCGCGGATCTCCGCCCGCGAGGCGCACCGGCGCGCCACGGACGGCGAGGCCGTCCTCCTCGACGTCCGCGAGGCGGCCGAGTGGAAGGCGGGGCACGCGCCCGGCGCGGTGCACCTGCCGCTCGGCAACATCGCCGCAGGTGCCCAGCTGCCTGCTGCCGCGCGGAACCGGACCGTCATGGTCATCTGCCGCTCCGGCGGTCGGTCCCGGCAGGCCACCGGCATCCTCGCCGGACGCGGCGTCGACGCCGTCGACGTGACCGGCGGCATGCAGGTCTGGGCGCGTGAGGGACTCCCCGTCACGGGCCCGGGAGGCCGCCCCGGCACGGTGGCATGATCACACTGATCCTGGCCCTGGGCTGCGGCGCCGCGGCGGGGCTGGTGCTCGGCGCGCTCGGCGCGGGGGGCAGCATGCTCACCGTGCCCGCGCTGGTCTACCTGCTGGGGTTCACCCCCTCGGAGGCCACGACCGCCAGCCTCGTCATCGTCGCCGTCACCTCCGTCGCGGCCCTCGTCGCGCACGCCCGCGCGGGCGACGTGCGGTGGAAGGCGGGGACGCTGTTCGCGGTCGCCGGGATCGTGCCCGCCGCGGTGGCCGGGCTCGCGGCGGCGCGCCTGCCCCAGTCCGTCCTCACCGCCGCGTTCGCGCTGCTCGCCGGGTTCGCGGCCGTCCGCATGCTGCGCTCCACCCGCGCGACCCCCTCCCCGCCCGCGGAGGAGTCCGTGCCCGCGGAGGAGCCCACGCCCGGCGAGGAGGTCACGGGCGAGGCCCATCCGGGGAAGGCGGCCGCGACCGGGGCCGGGCTCGGCGCGCTGACCGGGCTGCTCGGCGTCGGCGGCGGGTTCCTCGCCGTGCCCGCGCTGGTCACCCGGCTGGCGTTCCCCATGCGGGCGGCCATCGGGACGAGCCTGCTGGTCATCGCGGTGAACGCGGTGGCGTCCCTGGCCATGCGGGGGAGCGTCACGTCCTCGCTCGACTGGGCCACGGTCGTCCCGTTCGCCGCCGCCTCGATCCTCGCCGCCCGGGACGGGAGGCGCGTCGCGTCCCGGATCTCCGGACGGCTGCTCCAGCGCGCCTTCGCGATCATGCTCCTCGCCGTCGCGGGCCTGATGCTCCTCGACGCGCTCACCTGACCGACCGTCCTCGGGGGACCCCCGAGTGACGACCCCCCATGTCGAAATACCCCGTCCCGTATCCTACGGTGGGGTCGACAAACCGAGCCGAAAGAGACCCCCACCATGGCCATCACCGCCGTCACCCCCGAGCAGGCCCATACCCGCCTCGCCGAGTTCACCGTCGTCGACGTCCGCACGCCGGGCGAGTTCGCCTCCGGCCACCTGCCGGGCGCCCACAACGTCCCGCTGGACAGCCTCGACCAGGCCATGGACGCCCTGAAGGCCGCCGCCGCGCGCGGCCCGCTCCTCGTGGTGTGCGCGTCCGGCGCCCGCTCGGGCCAGGCGTGCGAGCGGATCTCCGCGCTCGGCATCGAGGTGGCGACCCTCAGCGGCGGCACCCAGGCGTGGGCCCAGGGCGGACGCGACGTGCACAAGCCCGCCGGCGGACGCGAGGTCTGGGCGATGGACCGCCAGGTCCGGTTCACGGCCGGTTCCCTCGTGCTGGCCGGAGTGGTCGCGGGCGCGTTCTGGAAGCCCGCCCTCGTCCTGTCCGGCGGCGTCGCGGCGGGCCTGGTTTACTCGGCCGTGTCCAACACGTGCGCCATGGCCGCCATGCTCTCCAAGCTCCCGCACAACCGTCCCCGCACGGGCGACCTCGACGCCGCCCTCGCCGCCCTCAAGGGCTGACCCGCGCCCCGGAGGGACGGCCGGTCGGGCCGTCCCTCCGGCGCGTCAGGGCGTGACGATGGGGAAGTCGGGCTCGGGCTGGTCCAGGACGGAGGCCAGGCGGGTCAGGACGGTCGGGTCGCCGTCCATCGTGATGTGCTCGGAGCCCTTGCCGGCGAGCAGGGCCAGCAGGTCCGGCCGGGTGAGGGTGAGCGTCAGGTCGGGAGTGCCGCGCGTGCGCTCCGTCCGCGGGGCGTGGACGAGGACGCCGTTGGACAAGGACATCCGGTACTTGTCCCCGCTGTCGGAGAAGTCCCAGTCGAGTGTGAACCCCTCGCTCCACGCCTTCGGGCCGTCGACCAGGATCGCGAGGCCGTCGAAGAGCTGCTCGGTCGTCATCGCGTCGGTCATGCCCCCGGCGAAGGTCAGGCTCGTCTTGACGCCCTTGCGCAGTTCGAGGGCGCCGGTGAGGTAGAAGTTGCGCCAGGTGCCGCATTCGGCGCCCTGGCCCAGGCGCTGGTAGACCTCCGCGAGGTGGTGTTTGGCCTTGGTATGGGCGGGGTCGGCGAAGACGGCGTGGTTGAGGAGCGTCGCGGCGAAACGCAGATCGTCCTTGTCGGCATAGTGCGCGGCCAGCTCCAGGACCCTGGACATGCCGCCCATGCACTTCACGTACCGCCGCGCCGCCTCCACCGGCGGGTGCTCCCACAGGTGGGCCGGGTTCCCGTCGAACCAGCCGAGATAGCGCTGGTAGATGGCCTTGACGTCGTGCGACACCGACCCGTAGTAGCCGCGGGCGTGGAAGGCGTTCTCCAGAGCGGGCGGCAGCCGCATCATCTCGGCGATCTCGATCCCGGTGTGGCCCCGGTTCATCAGCCGCAGCGTCTGGTCGTGAAGGTAGCCGTACAGATCCCGTTGCAGGGTCAGGAAGGCGAGGATGTTCTCCGTCCCCCAGGTCGGCCAGTGGTGGGAGGCGAAGGCCACTTTGCTGTCGGCGGCGAACAGGTCGATGGCCTCGTTCAGGTAGCGGGACCACATCCGGGCGTCGCGGACGACCGCTCCGCGCAGCGTCAGGATGTTGTGCAGGGTGTGGGTGGCGTTCTCGGCCACGCACAGCGCCTCGCGATCCGGCAGGAAGAAGTGCATCTCCGCCGGTGCCTCGGTGTTCGGCGTCAGCTGGAAGACGAACGCGACACCGTCGATCGTCTCCTTCTGCCCGGTGTGGGTGATGTCCAGGTTCGGCGGGATGAGGGAGACGCGGCCGCTCGAGCCGGTCTGGCCCAGACCGGTGCTGACCAGGCCCTTCGCGTCGCGGGGCAGGTGCAGGCCGCTGTGGTAGATGGCGCGGCGCGCCATCGCGGGCCCGGCGTAGACGTTCTCCGAGACCGCGTGCTCCATGAACCCCTCGGGCGCGAGGATCGGCACCTTGTCCGGGTTGCCCGCCCGGAGGACGCCCTCGGCTCCGGCGAAGTGGTCCACGTGCGAGTGGGTGTAGATGAGCCCGGTGACCGGACGGTCGCCACGGTGCTCGCGGTAGAACGCCAGGCCCGCCGCCGCGGGCTCCACCGACATCAGCGGGTCGACCACGATGACGCCCTTGTCGCCCTCGATGAGCGTCATGTTCGAGAGGTCGAAGCCGCGGATCTGGTAGACGCCGTCCGTCACCTCGTACAGGCCCTGCCGGGAGCACAGCTGCCCCTGCCGCCAGAGCGAGGGGTCCGCGGTGTCGGGGCAGTCGCCCTCCAGGAAGGAGAACTGGTCGTTGTCCCATACTTTCCGCTTGGGGTCGTCGTCGGCGTAGATCACCCCGGGGACCAGGGACGCCTGCCAACCCTGGTCGGCGTTCTCGAAGTCGGTCAGGTCGTCGAACGGCAGATCATCCATGACCTGGACATCGCCGCAGGTCACCGACGGCAAAACCAGCCGAGGTCAAAGAGCGGTCATGCCGCAGGACGCGACTCTCGCGTGCGCAACGCACAAGGGCGGCGACGTAGGTGCCGGTGGAGAACCGGCACCCGCGTCGCCGCCCGCCGTGCTTCCGGGCGTCCGGCCTCTACGTCTCGGCCGTGGCGACGGCGGGGATCGGCTTCGGCGCGGGCTTGCGGGTCTCGACGCCGAACACGATGACGGCGATGACGGCGAGGGCGAGCGGGACGACGCCGAGCAGCGCGGTCAGGCCGATGGACGGCGCGGCGATGCCCGAGACCAGCATGATCGTCACCACGACGCCGCCGATCTTGCCGACGCCGGCCGACAGGCCCGAGCCGCGCGAGCGGATCCGCGTCGGGTAGATCTCGGAGCTGTAGGCGGCCAGCACGGACGCGATGACGCTCGTCCCGACGATCGGCCCCGCGAGCAGCACGTAGAGCCAGTCGCGGTGCTTGGCCAGGTCGTCCCCGGCGAAGGTCAGCACCGCGAGCGCGGCGGCGACCAGGGCGGTGAACAGGATGATCGTCTTCTTCGCGCTCCACAGCCCGTAGAGGGCGGCGGCGAGGAACACCAGCGGCAGGCCGAGCAGCGCCGAGTCGCGCAGCGCGCGGTCCGCGGTGGCCTGGGGGAGCCCGAGCTTCTGCAGGTTCGACGGGATCCACAGCTGGAAGCCGTAGGTGACCAGGCCGATGCCGAGACCGAGGACGATGACCGCGGTCGTGAGGCCGGTGAACGGCGGGCGGAACAGCCGCCCGAACCCGCCGTGCCCGTCGGCTCCGTCCTCGGGCTCGGGCTCCGGCTCCGCGTCGGTGACCTCGACCAGGGACGCGCCGTAGCGGGCCATGACGACGCGGGCCTCCTCCTCGCGTCCGCGCGAGAGCAGGAACCGGGGCGACTCGGGGATCCAGTGGTTCAGCAGGATCAGCACCACCCCGGTCGGCATGCCCAGCAGCCACAGGATGCGCCAGGAGTAGGTCGGGACGAGCGAGGCCGACATCCAGCTGGTGACGACGTAGGCGAGCGCGAGCGTGCCGCCGATGAGGACCATCAGCCAGCCGCGGTGCCGTCCGGGGATCGTCTCCGCGAGCAGCGAGAACGTGATCGGCAGCATGCCCCCGGCGCCCGCGCCCATCAGGAAGCACATGGCGAGGTTCCAGCCGAAGGACGGCATGGCGCCGCACGTCGCGGTCGTCACGAACAGGACCCCGGCGAACAGGATGGACGCGCGCCGTCCGACACGGTCACCCAGCCAGCCCCACACGAACGAGCCCACCGCGGTGCCGGTGAGCCCGAAGAACGGCAGCAGCGCCACGGGCAGGTGGCCGTGCGGGTTGAGGGCCGACTTCAGCCCGTACTCCTTCGCCACGCCGGGCGCGGTGAACCCGAGGGAGATCGGCTTCATGGCGTCGATGGTGACGGCGACGGTCAGGATGGCGATCAGCGCGATGTGCGCCGGACGCAGCTTGGAGTCGCCCTCGGCGCGGACGCGCAGCTCCGCGGGCGGGGCGGTCTTGAGGAACCCGCGCGGGAAGAGGCCGAAGCCGACGGCCACCAGCCCGAGCACGATCAGGACCATCCCGATCATCATCGGGGTGTCCATCGGCATGCCGTTGAGGTGGTAGTGCATGTCCTTGGCATGCAGGTACATCGGGAGGTGCAGCAGCACACCCGCGACGCAGGCGACGAAGCCGCCCCAGAACAAGAGCGGGTGAGCGTAGGCGATGCCGCTCGGGGACCGAGATCGCATGGTCGTGTGGTCGTCCTTCCGGACTGAAGGGGGTTGGCCTGGCGGGGTGCGGAGTGATCAGACGCGGGGTCAGGGTTCCCGGTTCGATTCAAACCGGAATGTTCGCGAAACACCGATACGCGCGACCGTTCCCGGGGCCAGCGGCACCGGGGTGTCGGGCGCGATCCGCTCGAAGTCGGGCGCCCCCGGAGGCTTGACCGCGGTGCCGTTGACCGAGCCCAGGTCGACCAGGAGCACCTTCCAGCCGTCCAGCCGGATCAGCGTGTGACGCCGGGAGATCGAGCCGTCGTCGTCGTTCAGCCGCATCGGGACGGCGCGCTTCGCGGCGACCTCCGGCGCGTGCCGGGGCTCCCGTCCGATGAGCAGGTCGGCCGTCAGCGGGACGGTCTGCCCGTCGTCGACGAGCAGCACGCCCAGCGGCGGCCGCGGCCCCTTGAAGGGCGCGAGGGTCGCCTGCATCATCGAGATCCCGCAGACCGCGCAGTAGCGCGCCCGGGGGTCGTTGAAGTGGTGGTTCTTGCAGTTCACGCCCAGGATGTGCGGCGTCTCGGGCCGCGACCGCCCACCCGGAGACCCCGACCCCGGCCCTGCTCCCGACCCCGCGCGAGGTTCCGGGCTTCCGCCCGCGCCCGCACCCGCGACCGGCACCGACGGTGAGCTCGCGCGGGGACGGGCGCCGGCGCCCGCGACCGGGATTCCGGGCGACGGCGACGGAGAAGGCGACGCCGAGGGCGACGCGGAGACCTTGTGCTCCATGCGCGTGCGCGGTGGCTCCGAGGCCGACTCGGCGGACGACGGGGAGGCCCTGTGTTCGATGCGCGTGCGCGGCGGCTCCGACGACGACTCGGGACGGTTCGGACGGGCGGCGGCGGGAGCGGGGTTCGGCGACGCCCCGGCCACGCGGCGTCCGGTCTGCGTGATCTGCCGCAGGCCGCCGCCGTGGACGACGCCCGACGACAGCCGGAGCCGCGGCTCGACCTCTCCGGCGCCGGGCAGGACGAGGTCCAGCCGCGCGACCGGGCCGGGGACGGTCCGTTCCGTCCAGGCGTAGGAGGCGGTGCCGTCGATCCGGGTCTCCCGGCCGTCGGCGGCGAGCACGCGGGCCTCGGCGCCCCCGCCGACCAGGAGGGCGACGCCGCCGTCGGACGCGGGACCGGCGGCGGCGCAGGCCGGCGGCCCGCCGTCGCCTTCGTCCGCGGCCGACAGCACGCGGATCACCCGGTTGACGAGCCCGCGTCCGCCCTCGCCCGCCGCGGCGGCGTCG